>NZ_CDRJSZ010000007.1:0-307684 GCF_976954375.1 Niallia sp. Marseille-Q9988
TTTTATTTATTTGAAAGCGAATAATAAGTTGGTTTGGAGAGGCGTCCGCTCGACTCCTACGGGAGATGCGAGAAAGTCCGAGACCCTGCAGGAGCGTGAGCTGTGAAGCGGCTCGGCGCTCGCCCCGGTGAGTCGTGCGGTAAGCCTCGGAAAACAAAAACCTACACTAAGTTAGAAAGGTTTGGTAACTACCGATTCACCAGGTAATTCACTTTTTCAGTGGCCTCAAATTGTATGAGGCTATTTTATGTTTCATAGCTAATACTTTGTGAGTCTTTTCGTTTATTCTAAGGGAATATCTATTTTTTTATTATACTCTTTCATATAATGCAATCCACCAATATGAAGTTCCAAAGGTTTAGCGTTTGTTTCAAATAGTAATGTTCGCTCATTAATAATTGTTCCATCTTTGTTTTTGGCTAATTGTTGATTCGTTGTCGTTTTTAAAGGGATGTTTTCTTGAGCCTCATTGATAATACTTACTTTATCTAATAGAATAGAATCACTCGTTGAAATACGTATCATTAACTCATCCTTTAATTGAATGTCATTTATCGTCAATTCCCCATTCTCTAATGGTATCACTTTCTTTTTTTCTTCCCCAATAAGAGAAATGGATTTATTTATTTCTTTATATCCAATAAAGTTTTTTAAATGGATTTCGAGTGAAGTCACATCTTCTGGTAAACCACCATATTCAATGGAAAATGTATTGTTTTTTCCAAAAGTTGAAGAACTACCATATCCTTCTAGTGGGAAAGGTTTGCCATTGGCAATTAGTTCTACTCCCTCAAAGCCATGACTAAGTCGGTCATAATTCTCGACATTAAATGTTCCTTCTATTACTGTTTGAGTGGGGGTAGCTGTAATGGTTTTAAAATTAACCGTTCCTTTATCGACTTTTAATTTTTTATTAATAGATTGCTTCATTTTTGTTTGCAATGCTTCTTTGTGATTATAGGGAAAAGTAACCGTCCCCTCGATTATTTCGGTATCATTTTTCCAGTAATAGTATTGTAGCTGAAGTTTTTTTGAAAAAGCATTAATAGAATCATATTGTAAAATTCCCGTCATTTTTGTTTTATCATCACTTATTTCATAGTAAGAGCTATTAATATTGGCGTTCGTAAAAAAGCCAGTAATGCTCTGAGGGGTAAAAATACGATCTAAATCATCTGGTAAACCGTCTTCATTTGCTAATGTAATATAGACAACCAATCTATTTTCATCAGACATAAGTCCATTGATCGTTAATGTAGTACCATTTTCTAATAAAAAAGATTGCTCTATATTTTGCCCAAATCCTTTTTCGTTTAAATTTTTTAATGATTGGGTCATAAGCGTATCAAACCCTAATAGCTTTTTACCGTAATAAGCAATCGCATTTGATTGGTAAGTAATAAAAATGACTAAGACAATAGCGGCTACTGATAATGGGACCCATCGCTTAAAAGGAAAAAATTTAACTTGCTTAGCATAAAGCGCTTGCGCTAGTCTTTGTTCTAATTCTGGAGGTGCAGTTATGTCTGTTAACTTCTTTTGTTCCTCTAATAATTTCTGTTCAATTGAGTTCATACATCATGCCTCCCATAGACCCTTTTTAATAGGTTTAATCCATTGTGAATTCTTGATTTTACCGTTCCAACAGAGACATTCGTGATTTTTGCAATGGTTGCATTATCTAAATCGTGTAGGTATTTTAATTTAATTGTTTCCGCCTGATATGGATTTAAGGATGATAGCAGTTGTTCTATATCCATCGTCTCTGCTTTATATTTATAGGGGTCTATTGTTTGAGTTGTACTAGAGTGGAGCTCAATATCATCGACAAGTAACTCTTTATGCTGTTTTTTTAATTTTGTTTTACAAAGGTTTACTAAAATGGTCTTGCTCCAGCTATAGAAGGATTCGATTTTTTCTAGTTGCCCAATTTTCTCATACAAGATGATAATCATTTCTTCCATTACATCCATTGCATCATGAGGATTCTTCATATATGAATAGGCTAAACGATAATAATCATCCTTTTGTTGCATTACTAACTGAAGTAAAGCTTTTTTATTTTGCTTTTTTGCCTTTTGTACGAGTTTTTTCTCATTCATGTGTTCACCTCTCATATATAGGAGTATTTTTCCGTATAAAAAGTTCATTTTTTTATAAAAAAATAAAAAAGAAACCCAATGGCGAAAAGGAAGCCATTGGGAGTATGTTTATTGTTTTGTTAAAATAACCGGTCCATTAGCTGTAATAGCTATAGTATGTTCATATTGTGCTGATAGACTTCCATCAACTGTTCGTGCTGTCCATCCGTCTAAATCAACCTTGGCATGATACATGCCGATATTTAACATTGGTTCAATTGTAATAACCATTCCCTCTTTAAGAGGTGTCCCTACTTTTGGAGGACCATAGTGGGGAATTTGAGGTAGTTCATGCATTTCTTTTCCAATTGCATGCCCGACAAAATCTCGAACTACGCCATACCCTTTAGCTTCTGCGAACGTTTGAATGGTATGAGAGATATCTCCCACTCGGTTTCCAATCACCGCTTGTTCTATTCCTATGTATAAGGCTTCTTCTGTTGTTTTTAATAAGTTTTTTGCATCTGCTGAGACATTTCCTACGGGATAAGACCAGGCAGAATCAGCAAGCCATCCATCTAAGTTTACTACCATATCTATCGTAACAATATCTCCGTCTTTTAAGATTGTTTTGGAAGGGAAACCGTGACAGATCACATCATTTATGGATGCACATGTTGCAAAAGGATAACCATGATACCCTTTTTGTTCAGGAGTGGCGCCTCTTTGTAAAATAAAGTTTTCGGCAAACACATCAATTTCTTCGGTAGTAATGCCTGGTTTGATTAATTTTTTTATTTCTTTATGACAATCTGCAAGAATTTCTCCTGCTCTTTTCATTTTTGCAATTTGCTCTGGTGTTTTTAAATGAATCAATTGTTTTCCTCCTTTAATCTCCATTAATTATAACCTAGATCAACAAACTAGCCTAACTTTTCCTATAATATGCACTACTCTTTCTATCTTCATTTAGGGCTATTCTAATTATTTTATGAATATTCCTGATTGGCTGTATAAACTTGTCTTTTTTGGAAAAAATGGAGGCTATATAGAATGGAGGGTCAATAGATGAAACGCATCATATCAATGTTAATCATTACCTGCTTTATGACATCAATTTTGGCACCAAGCACATTAGCAGCTGAGAAAAAGCAAGAGCTAGTTGATAATGTAAAATCAGCCATTTTAATTGATCGTGATACAGGAACAATCATGTATGAAAAAAACAGCGAGGAAAAGCTTCCCCCAGCAAGTATGACGAAAATAATGACAATGCTTCTTATTATGGAAGCGATTGATCAAGGTAAATTAAAGCTAGACGAGAAAATTCGTACAAGTGAGCATGCGGCATCTATGGGAGGCTCGCAAATTTTCTTAGAACCAGGAGAAGAAATGACAACAGAGGAAATGCTAAAAGGAATTGCTATTGGTTCAGGAAATGATGCAGCAGTAGCTGTTGCAGAAAGACTAGCAGGCTCTGAAGAGGAATTTGTTCATTTAATGAATAAAAAAGCAAAAGAATTAGGCTTAGAAAGTACTCAGTTTCAAAATGTGACAGGGTTGCCGGTAGCAGATCATTACAGTTCTGCAAAAGATATGGCGCTTATGGCTAAAGAGCTATTGAAATATGAAGATATTACAAAATTCACCGGTACCTATGAAGATTATTTAAGGGAAGATACAGATAAAAAGTTTTGGCTCGTTAATACGAATCGTCTTGTGAAGTTTTACCCAGGAGTAGACGGATTGAAAACTGGATTTACAGCTGAAGCTAAATACTGTTTAACAGCAACTGCTATGAAAAATGGAATGCGAGTAATTGCAGTTGTTTTCGGTGCGCCAACATCTAAAGAAAGAAATGCTCAAGTAACCAAAATGCTTGATTACGCATTTAGTCAATATGAAACACATCCATTGCATAAACGAGAAGAGGCAATTGGTAAAGTAAAGGTAAGCAAAGGTTCAGAAAAAGAAGTAACGGCGGTAACTAGTGAACCTATTTCCATCCTAACGAAAAAAGGGGAGCAAATAGATAAGTTAGAAAAAGTAATTACCATGAATAAAAACTTAAAAGCTCCCATTCAAAAAGGACAAGAAATTGGAGAAATTACGTATAAGCAAGATGGTAAAACATTAGTTACAAGTCCATTGGTTGCTCAAAAAGAAGTAAAACAAGCAAAATGGTGGACGTTATTTAAACGATCAGCAGGTATGTTTACAAAAACAGAATAATCTTTTTTCCATCTTGTCGAAATAATTTGTATTCCTTCTTTTTTTAGCGAATGAACACTAGTTTTGTCTGTGGAGAAGGAAAAGCTATATAAATCTAGAATAGTTTCTTTAAACCAAATAAGGAGGCTATTCTTGTGAGTCTTAATATTGAGTTGGAAGTAAAGAACAATGTACTTTGTATACGTCTATCTGGGGAATTGGATCATCACTATGCGGAAGAATTGCGTACAAAAGCAACTTCTGCCATAGAGAGCTATAATATTCGTCACATTGTGTTAAATCTTGAAAACTTAACATTCATGGACAGTTCTGGCTTAGGTGTTATCTTGGGCAGATACAAGCAAATAAAGCAGCTTGGAGGAGAAATGGTAATTTGTGCTATTTCCCCTAGTGTACAGCGCTTATTTGATATGTCAGGTATGTTTAAAATTATGAAGCTAGAAACAAATGAAGAATTTGCCCTACAACGATTGGGGGTAGCTTAAAATGAGAAATGAAATGCATATTCAATTTAGTGCTCTGAGCCAGAATGAATCGTTTGCACGTGTGACGGTAGCAGCTTTTATAGCCCAGCTTGATCCTACAATGGATGAATTAACAGAAATTAAAACAGTTGTATCAGAAGCAGTGACAAACTGCATTATTCACGGATATGAAAATGATCCAAGTGGAATTGTTTATATTTCGGTTATATTAGAAGATTCATACATTGATTTAACGATCAGGGATGAAGGGAAAGGAATTTTCGATGTAGAGGAAGCAAGACAGCCATTATTTACGACAAAGCCAGAGCTTGAACGATCTGGTATGGGATTCACCATCATGGAAAACTTTATGGATGATATCGAAATTCAATCAAGTCCAGATAGCGGAACAGAGATTCGTCTGCGTAAGCATTTAATGAATAGCAAAATGCTAAGCAATTAAGGAGAATCGTCTATGGATGTGGAGGTAAAGAAAGATAAGAAGGAAACGTATCTAAAAGACCATGAAGTCAAAGACTTAATAAAACGAAGCCAAGATGGAGATCAGTCAGCAAGAGATACAATCGTTCAGAAAAATATGCGTCTTGTTTGGTCAGTCGTGCAAAGGTTTTTAAATAGAGGCTATGATCCAGATGATTTATTTCAAATTGGATGTATCGGTCTATTAAAATCAGTGGATAAATTTGATTTAAGCTATGATGTTAAATTTTCAACCTATGCTGTTCCAATGATTATTGGAGAAATTCAACGATTTATCCGTGATGACGGAACAGTAAAGGTAAGCAGATCGTTAAAAGAATTAAGCAATAAAATTCGTAAGGCGAAGGACGAATTATCGAAGCAATACGGCAGAACACCAACAGTTGGGGAACTTTCTGAGTTTTTAGATATACCTCCAGAAGATATCGTTCTCGCGCAAGAAGCAGCAAGAACGCCATCCTCCATTCATGAAACAGTTTATGAAAATGATGGGGATCCTATTACTTTATTGGATCAAATCGATGATGGCAATGAAGGCAAATGGTTTGATAAGATTGCTTTGCAGGAAGCAATCCGTGAATTAGATGAAAGAGAACGTCTGATTGTTTATCTAAGATATTATAAAGATCAAACACAGTCAGAAGTAGCAACAAGGCTAGGTATTTCTCAAGTGCAGGTTTCTAGGCTAGAAAAAAAGATTTTACTGCAAATGAAAGATCAGATGGATTTATAAATGGGAAAGTCGGCAAATCTCCATATAGGAGGATTGTCGACTTTTTTATTTGGCTTTACGTAAGAAATGAACAGCAATATATTGAGAGGAATGGATCGAGAGTAGGAGTATTATATGGTTGAAGAAAAAATTACCACTTAGAAGTCCATCATATTTTATAAAAGATTATCGAATACTACATTTAATAGGAAAACAATGTGTGTTAGGACGTGGAACTTATGGCAGAGACGATATATATTCGGATGAGGCATCGTATTCAAAAAAAGTCAGATGAACGGATATTCCTACAGGATCTTGCGCAAATCATTGCCACAGATGAACTGCTGTCGTCACTAAAAAATGTATGTCTTTACCATATAACAGAACAGGATAAGAATATTATTATCATAGACAGTACACGACTTATCCGTGAGATAAAAAAGCGATATAAAGACCTGGAAATTCAATTGATTGGCCCTGCGCAAACAATTATAGAGGTAGTTTTTGAAAAGAAAAAAGTAGCCCTTCCGTTTTTTATACTAGTGTGGTTGTTGCTGTTTATTGGGTCTGGATTGACGATTATGAATTTCCATGAAGATGTAAGTATGCAGACGGTTCATCAGCGCATTTATATGATGATTACCGGTAAGGAAATAGAAAAACCATTAATTTTTCAAATACCTTATTCAATCGGATTAGGACTTGGAATGGTAATATTTTTTAATCATGTTTTTAAAAAGCGCCTAAATGAAGAGCCGAGCCCGTTAGAAGTAGAAGTGTTTAACTATCAGCAGTCCCTAGATCAATATATGATTATGCATGAAAATAAAGAAAGTATTAAAAAAGTAGATGATCATTAGTATTCTTTTTGTGATTTTTGTAGGGCTAGCCTGGGGAATTACGGTTGGTGCTGGATATGTTGCTTTTTTAACTGTATTTGGCATTATTCCTAGGCTGACACAATTGACTAAAACCTTCAGTAAAATCTATGCATATGAATGGGCTGCTGTTTTAGGAGCTGTTTTAGGTACAATCGCATTTTTACAAGAACCTACTTTTTCTTTACCGGCTTTTCTCCTTATTCTAATAGGATTGGCAGATGGAATATATGTGGGAATGATTGCGGCCGCATTAACAGAGGTTTTAGATGTTTTTCCCCTTTTAGCTAAAAGAATTGGAATTGACGATCGATTATTAATTTTAATGATGGCTCTTGTTTTTGGTAAGATCTTTGGCTCCTTGTTTCATTGGATCTATTTTATTCCATAATATTAGAAACGGAAAGGAAGTATAAAGAATGAATAATAGGAGAAAAGTAATCCTTATTACAGATGGAGATGAGTATGCCAAAAGAGCCGTTGAGATTGTAGCAAAGGAAGTAGGCGGGAGATGTATATCTACTTCATTTGGTAATCCTAGCCAGCATAGCGGCAAGGAAATTTTAAGTCTTATTAAGCAAGCCAAACAGGATCCGGTGTTAGTTATGTTTGATGATAGTGGGTTTGTTGGAGAAGGTACTGGTGAAAAAGCATTGAAATACATAGCTACACATCCTGATATAGAAGTGTTGGGAGTTATTGCAGTGGCAAGCAGGACGAGAAGAGAAGAATGGACGAAAATTGATGTTGCGATTGACCAAGATGGAGAACTGACTCCCTATGGTGTCGATAAATATGGAATTCCTGAAATCGAATTGGGAAGAGTGAATGGAGATACTGTATATGTCTTAGATGAGTTAAACTTACCACTTGTAGTTGGGATTGGCGACATTGGGAAAATGGGGAAAAAAGATTCTTATGAAAAAGGAGCACCGATTACGAGAAAAGCAGTTGAATATATATTAGAAAGAAGTGGTTTTTATGAGCAGTAAGACTGAAAAAAAGGTGCAGATATACGAAGATTTAGATAATGTGGAAAAATATATGAAAGACCGGGTCGGACTTGGTACGAGTTTTGATTTAGGAGTCCGCAAAATAAAGGTAATGCAAAAACAAGTCCATTTATATTATGTGAATGGATTATGTGACAGTGTCTTAATTGCTGAATTATTAGAACAGCTATTATTCTTAAATGATACAGATAGAAAATCACAAGCTAGAAATATATTTGATATTGTGGAAAATCAACTTGTTCATCAAAGTGTACAGCCGATTGAAAAAATGGATGAATTAGTAGATCAAGTACTTTCAGGATTAATTGCCATTGTGGTAGAAGGCTATAATCATGGGTTAGTGGTAGATGTCAGAAGCTATCCAGGAAGAATGCCACAAGAACCAGACACAGAAAAGGTAGTTCGTGGTTCACGAGATGGTTTTGTTGAAAATATTATCGTAAATACAGCCATTACAAGAAGAAGAATTAGAGATGAGCGATTACGCTTTGAAATTATGAGAGTAGGAGAGCGCTCTAAAACAGATATTGCTGTTGGTTATATTGATGGAGTAGCAGATCCTGATTTAATTAACATTGTCATAAAAGAGCTGAAAAATATTAAAGCAGATGGATTAACGATGGCGGATAAAACAATTGAGGAATTTTTATTAAAGCAAAGCTATAATCCATATCCTCTAGTTAGATATACCGAAAGAGCGGATGTAGCGGCGACTCATTTATTAGAAGGACATGTGGTTATCTATGTAGATACATCCCCAAGTGTCATTATTACACCAGCAACCTTTTTTCATCATTTACAGCATGCAGAAGAGTATAGGCAAGCACCATTAATTGGTAGCTTTATAAGATGGGTTAGATTTTTAGGTGTTTTTGCTTCGATTTTTTTCCTTCCTCTTTGGTTTTTAGTTGTATTAGAGCCATCCTTATTACCAGAGCGACTATCTTTTATTGGACCAAATGAAACAACAAATATTCCAATTGTCGTCCAAATCTTTATTGCAGATCTAGGATTAGAATTTTTGCGGATTGCAGCCATTCATACGCCAACACCACTGTCAACCGCAATGGGACTAATTGCCGCAGTTCTAATTGGACAAATCGCAATAGATGTAGGTTTATTTGTTCCAGAGGTTATTCTTTATGTGTCAGTTGCGGCAATTGGTAACTTTGCTACACCTAGTTATGAGTTAGGAATAGCGAACAAACTTGTACGATTAATTTTATTAATAGTTGTAGCAATATTCCATACACCAGGTTTTTTTATTGGAATAACTGTCTATCTTTTATTTCTAATCCGGACAAGAACATTAAATGTCCCTTATTTATGGCCGTTTATCCCTTTTTATCCAAAAGCCTTTGCACAAATTCTTTTACGCCGTACGGTTCCAGGTAACAGAATTAGACCTAGTCATTTACATCCACAAGATCGTTTTAAGCAGCCGTAAGCAAAAAAAGAGGCAATTTGATTCTTGAATAGTAGTGAGCGAGAACGGGCAGATTATTTAAAGCTCCTTAGAGAGTGAATAACTGTCCGTTCTCTTTGGTAAAATTAGATGATCAGCTATTGAGAATTGCCTGAAATTATGGTACATTTGGATAATTAAAGTGAGCTAATAATAAAGTGAAACTTCAATCAATTGGCATTTTACCTAACTTGAAATGTTAGTTGAATGAATCGTTTTTTACGAGCTGTATTCCTCTTCAATCTTTTTAAATCGTGATTTGATGGTGAGTGTTATGGCCTTCCTGGCGGGATAGAAATAAGTTTCACAAACAGACAAGTGCTTTCTTTAGACTGTCTGTTTGTGATTAGGAGCATTTATAATATTTTATGGAAGAATAGAGGGGAATCAATGCACTATTACGGAACTTCAAAAGTAAATGATGCTGGTCATCTTGAAATAGGTGGCGTAGATACGCTTTTATTAGTCAAAAAATTTGGAACACCAGTTTACATTTATGATGTTGAATTAATTAGAGAAAGAGCTAGAGGGTTTAAGCAAACGTTTGACCAATTAGGTGTGAAAGCGCAAGTTGCTTATGCAAGTAAGGCCTTTTCTACGATTGCAATGGTTCAGCTAGCAAATGAGGAAGGCTTATCATTGGATGTTGTTTCTGGTGGTGAATTATATACAGCTATTGCTGCTGATTTCCCTGTAGAAAGAATACATTTTCATGGGAATAATAAAAGTAAAGAGGAGCTATTGATGGCAATCGATTATAAGATTGGCTGTATTGTCGTTGATAACTTTTATGAACTTGAAATGCTTCATCAATTATGTGAAGAAAAAAAGACAAAAGTGTCTATTCTTTTAAGGGTAACTCCTGGCATTGAAGCACATACGCATGACTATATATTAACAGGGCAGGAAGATTCAAAGTTTGGATTTGACTTGCAGAATGGACAAGCAGAGGCCGCTTTGTTGAAGGCGAAAGAGTCACCATTTTTAGAAGTTTTAGGACTTCATTGCCATATTGGCTCCCAAATTTTTGATACAACAGGTTTTGTACTTGCTGCAAAAAAAATAATGGCGCATTTAACAGATTGGAAAGCGAAGCATGAATTTGAGTCACAGGTCTTAAATTTAGGTGGTGGCTTTGGTATTCGCTATACAGAGGAAGACCAACCAATCAAGCCCGCTGAATATGTAGAAGTAATCATTAAGGAAGTTAAAGAACAAGTAAGCTATCTGAATATGAAAATGCCAGAAATATGGATTGAGCCAGGAAGATCTCTTGTAGGAGATGCTGGGACTACACTATATCAAATTGGTTCACGAAAAGAAGTCCCAAATGTCAGAAATTATTTAGCGATTGATGGAGGAATGAGTGATAACATTCGTCCTGCTTTATATCAAGCAAAATATGAAGCGGTTCTTGCAAATAAGCCTCTACAAACACCAGATGAAACAGTTTCAATTGCAGGGAAATGCTGTGAATCAGGTGATATGCTTATTTGGGACTTGCCTTTACCAAAGGCGGATGACAAAGATGTCCTTGCTGTATTCTGTACTGGTGCGTATGGGTATTCCATGGCAAATAATTATAATCGGATTCCAAGACCTCCAGTAGTTTTTGTGGAAAACGGGGAAGCAAGATTAGTAGTGAAAAGAGAAACATTTGAAGATTTATTACGATTAGATTTACCGTATAAAGAAGCTGCTTCTTTAAAAAAATAGAGGTTGGAAAAAATTAATTAGCCAATCTATAAAGACGAAAAATCTCAAATATAGTGCTTAATTAAAACTACTTTCTCATACTGGTTGAATCAATTTCATAAATTTAACGCTTAGAGCCTTAAGGTCTCAGAGACACAAAAAAAGGAGTACCTCCCCAAAATGTCGAATTTAGTAAGCACCACACAAACTAATAAGACTGGAGGAAGACTCCCTATGACTATTATACGACAAGGAAGCCTATTTGACCTACAAGAATTATATCATTTAGAACCTACCCAACGGTTTGAAGCTGTTTTTTCTACCATTGACATTGAACCGATCTTCGCTGTGGTAACGAAGAAATCGCGTTTTGGAAGGCCTGTTGAGCTAAACTATGCAGCGATGATTTATTCGCTCATCGCTAGAATTACGGAACGAATTCCATTTATTAAGGATTTAGTGAAACGATTAAAACATGACATGATCTTCCGCCTCGACTGTGGGTTTTTAGTTTCCGACTCTATCCCTTCAGAAGCAGCTTATTCTAGAATGATTACTATTCTTTGTGAATCCGATGTTCTTGAAAATGTGCAAGGAACACTGCTCCATCAAGCCATTTCAGAAGGCTTTGTCGAGGATGACACGGTTGCCATTGATGCCACTCATGTTCTAGCCAAAGATGCAGCACCTCCAAAGGAAGAACAGCTGAAACAAGAACCGAAAAAACGTGGACGTAAATCAAAAGAAGAGCGTGAACAATGGCTTATGGAAAAAGCGGAACAAGAAGCTAATCTTCCACTTTATGACAAGAAAATAGAAGAACAACTAGATATTCCTCTGGATGAACTTCGAGCTAAAATTCCTCAAGATCCTCAGTGGGGAATCAAGAAAAACAGCCAAGGAAAAAATGTTTTTTGGTATGGCTACAAAGCTCATTTAGCTGTAGGGACAAAGAGCCAGTATATCTTTCAATCTCTTCTATCCTCCGCTAATTTAAATGATGGAAAAGCTGCGATTCCTTTATTAAAAGGACTTCACGAACACGTTTTGTTTCCTTCATTACGTTATCAAACAATGGATGCAGGCTATGATTTTGAGGCGATTTATACCCAAATTTATCGAATGGGCCATCAATCTGTGATTGCTTATAATAAGCGGAATGAACCCGAACCTATTGGATTTGATAAGCACTTCGCCCCTACATGTGTTCGAGAGCATTCTTACCGTTACGATAGCTTTGATCATAAGTATGAAACATTAAAATATATACGTCCAAAAGAGTGTAAAGACTGTCCGTTAGCGAATGATGGTCTTTGCCAGAAAGTATACAAAGTAAAAATCACAACCGATCTTAGAAGATATACCGCACCAGCCCGTGGATCAAAAACTTGGAAAACCATCTTTAAACAACGTACAGCGGTTGAGCGAATAAATGCCTATCTTAAAGGTTATTTCCAGCTCAACAATGTTCGTTATCGTACTGGGAAAAGAGCGAAAGTCCATTTTGATCTCGTAACGCTTGTTTACAATGCTTCCAAGTTAGGAGCAGATAGAATTAACCGTAAGTTAAGTAAGCAACAAGCAGCTTAAAAATTTTATAGGAGATAAAATTCTGTAAGTCTGTGTTTCTTTAAAAGATTGAATTATGAAATTAACTCGGTTATCTAAGTTTTTTAAAATAGTCAGGCAGAAAAATGAAGTCGCTCCATTGGCTACCGGTGTGTAATGGAACAATACCGAAGCAGCCTTTTATCAAGCAAATAAAAGATCCGGACAACTATACAGAAATTTCGTATGGTTGTCCGGATTTTTTGTGGCTCATTAAGAAAAGAAAGACTTAATTGCATCCACTATGCTTGCAAAGACTTCTTTAATCTTTGATAAGAAGCTTTTTCCTTCTTCGCTTTCTAAATATCCAGTGAGTTTATCTTTCGCTTCACTTAGTTGATTTCCTACTTGATTCCAGTCTATGTTAAGCTCTTTTAGTTTATTAAAGAAAGAAATAAGGCTCTGTAACTGCTCATCTGTTAAAGTGATATTTAATTCTTTCGCAGAATCTTGTATGATTGTTTGTACCTCTTCAACCGTTTGTGGTTTTTCCTCCGCTATCTGTTCTTTAATTTTTGCCATTAGAGCAGTAGCTTCTTCTTGTCCAATATCTTCTCCTAAATTAGCTGTTTCTACCATTTCTTCATTTGCTGCCTGTTTTACGTCTTCGGGGATTACGGTATCGGTTGACACTTCATATGCTTTAATAATACCTGTTAAGGCAGCAGTACCTGAAACCTCAATAGGAGCGGTAATATAAATTTTTGCATCTTTTACACCTGCAGTTATTAATGCATTAATATACATCTCATCAGTAACCCAGTTTATATTTTTCGTTGTTACTTGAATACCAGTATCTTTGTCCCCAATTGTAATCGCAGAAGAGGAAATCGCTCTAGTACCAATTAACGATTTTGAGATATAATTTCCTAAATATTGATGTTCTTCTTGATTGGAAACTGTTATGATTTCGGCATCTTCAGGAGCATTCATTTCGGTTAATAAAAGCTGCTTCTGCTCTGTTGTTAAATTCTCACCTAGTGTAACAATCATATCGCCTACTGCAACATCTGCGTAAGCTGGTATTGGTAACACTAGTAAGAATGCAAGTATCAATAGTAGTATTTTATTTTTTTTCATTTAATTCCCTCCTGTATTTCCTTCTGATGTACTAGTTTTAAGTAGACTATATGCCCATCTCTTAGAAATAGCATATAGTTACTTAATATCAAGTGACTATATCTAATAGACGTATATAAATAGTAATAAGTTTCCTATTTATAGTCATATTGTTTTTTCTTTCCCTTTATTATTCTCCATAATGCTTGAAAAAATAAAGTTTTTTGTAGCTTTTTTGTAGATGCGTGCATATTTTATATAGTATTAACTAGAGTTTTAACATCGAGTTTTTACGTTTACATTACTTGTTAAAAAGGAAGCTTATTGGTGTAAGAATTAGAAAGAATGTTAAAAGAAATTAGGTAATTGGGCATATGTGGTAATGAATCCTAATGCTTATAAGATTTTCATTGAAGAATATCACTAATTTATGTATGATAGAACCAATAACATATATAATTTTTTTTGGCCGGTCCTAGATAATTCTTGCAA
Source organism: Niallia sp. Marseille-Q9988 (assembly GCF_976954375.1). NCBI lineage: Bacteria > Bacillati > Bacillota > Bacilli > Caryophanales > Bacillaceae > Niallia > Niallia sp. Marseille-Q9988. Next base: position 14,201 of record NZ_CDRJSZ010000007.1, read on the forward strand.
AAGAGGGAAGAAGATGATAATAAATTCGTGGCAACTTCGGTGCAGATGAATATTTTTTTGATTTTAGATCAGGAAAGATTGATTGAATCTTATTCTTGATGGGAAAACTGTTAATGACTATGTTTTAAAAATAATGAGGGATATTAATGATTATTCGATATAAAAAGGCATTTGAAAAGATTGCAATGGGATTATTATCTTTTATGCCTACAGAAAAAGATTTAAAAGTATTACAACAAACAATTAAACAATATGAGACGGATGAAAACTGGCAATTATTTCTGTGGAAAGATGAAGAAGATATTATTGGTTTAATCGGTGTTATTTTTGAAGACGAAGCTTCTATTACGATTCATCATATATCTGTAAATCCATCTCATAGACACCAAGGTGTTGGGAAATCCATGGTACAGGCTGTTAAAGGGCTTTATCCTAATCGTACAATGAAATCAAATGAATTAATTGTGAATTTTTTATCTAAGTGTAGCGATGGTGTTCAAGTAGATAAATAGTAGAAGAGACTGTTTCAGTTGTGGAAAAAACATCTAACGTTTTTCCTGTCTGAAATAGTCTCTTTTTAATTGGCTAAAAATAGTGCCTATTCTCTTTGACGCTTCTGAATAGCCTCTTCGCGCTCCTGGATAACGAGGCTTCTATCACGTTTTAAATGGCGATGTATAATTTCTATGGGGATATCTTTTTGGTTATTCCAGCTGATTTCCATGGAGTGTGCCAACTTTCTACATTGTTTTTCTAGGTGGGAATCAGAAATAGGTAACGGATAAGGACGAAATAAAAGGGTTTGCGCGATATTTTTTTCTTGTTGCCTTAATAAATAGAGTAAGCCTTCCCCATCAAGTCCTAACGCATGTAAGCCTTCTTTGTGTTTTTCTAAAAGCTTCCTGCTTTTCATGATTGTTTTATGTGCCCCTTTGAAATTTTCCCTTCGATGATGATAGGCAGAGACGGCCATGAGGATGAATCCTACCCAAATGGATTCCTTATTCCGACAATCGACCTTTTTCCAGTATTCTTCTAATATTTCATGACACTCAAAAAAATCTTGATCCCCATGAAAATGAACAAGAAATTGCAGATATTCTTTTGGATACATAATCGTCTCCTTTATTATTAGCTGGGCTTAAAGATAAAAGCCAACTTTGTACATAACTTTCATTATATTAATAACTAAGCTTAGAAAATGCTATCTTTCTGGTTGTTATTATATCGATAAATGAAAAAAAATGTAATGATAAGCTATAAAATAGTGAATTGGATGATTTTTCTGTTGGATAACTATTGTGTTTCCTCTATACTAATACTATCATTATTAAGTTAAGGGTATTCTATTAGGATTTTGGTGAGAATGATGCAGTATAATGTGAAAATTGATAGTTTTGAAGGACCGCTAGATTTGCTTCTTCATTTAATCAATAAATTGGAAATTGATATTTATGATATTAACGTAGCAGAAATTACCGAACAATATTTAGATTATGTTCATGCTATGCAGGTTTTACAATTAGATGTAGCAAGTGAATTCTTGGTGATGGCAGCAACGCTTCTAGCAATTAAAAGCAAAATGCTCTTGCCAAAGCACGAGGAAGATTTACTTGATGACGATATGATCTATGAACCGGAAGAGGATTCACGAGAAGACTTAATTGAAAGGTTAGTAGAATATCGGAAATTTAAAGAGGCAGCCGACGATTTAAAAGAGATGGAATTAGAAAGAGGGCTTATATTTACAAAACCTCCGAGTGATTTATCAGATTTCAGCTTAAAGACCGAGGAAATGGCAAAGCAAGAATTAGATGTTTCTTTATATGATATGCTAGCTGCCTTTCAAAAATTGCTTAAACGAAAAAAGTTGCAGGCGCCACTTGCAACAAAAATCACGAGGCAAGAAATACCGATTGAAAGTCGAATGGATGAAATTGTTGGTTTCTTACGTAATAGAAAAGGGAGAACATCTTTTGATGAACTTTTTCCAGTTGCGACAAAATCACATATTGTAGTGACTTTTTTGGCTATACTAGAACTTTTAAAGCGAAGACAAATATTTGTGGAACAAGAAGGAAACTTCGCAGATATTTTTGTAATGGGAAAGGAAGTTGAATAAAAGGTTGAAAGTGAATGACTGGAAAGCGATTGTTGAGAGTCTTTTATTTGCTGCCGGAGATGAAGGATTAACGATCAAGCAATTAATGCATGTCCTAGATTTGGAGCAATTAGAGGTCGAACAATTAGTAGATGAGTTAATTAAAAATTATCGTAAAGATAAATCCAGAGGAATTTCCATTATTGAAATAGCTGGTACTTATCAATTCGCCACAAAGAAGGAGCATTCGGATTATTTAAAGAAGTTAGTGGAATCTCCCCATGCTTCCACTTTATCGCAGGCTGCATTAGAAACGTTAGCAATCGTAGCCTATAAACAGCCAATTACAAGGGCGGAAATTGAGGATATACGAGGGGTTAAAACAGAAAGACCACTTCATACACTGGCTGCTAAAGCGCTAATTAAAGAAGTTGGTAGGGCAGATGGGGCAGGAAGAGCAATCCTTTATGGAACAACAAAGGAATTTTTAGATCATTTTGGCTTGAAGAATTTAGGAGAACTTCCTCCATTAACAGAAAAAGAAGAAGAGTTTAATCAAGAAGAAGCAGATTTGTTTTTTGAATCTTTTCAGCAAATAGAAGATTAAAAAACGCTGGTACTTAAGTATTCCGACCAAATATAAACCCAAACAATTATACGAGATGTTAACAAAAATTTCGTATAATTGTTTGGGTTTTTTATTTTTTCGAATAGACGCTTTTGGTTATCACCCGCAGAAAGCGTGTATTATGTTTTTTAATAGAATTACTGTCCTAGAAGATATGCGCTGACTGCATTTTAAAGACATGATGCCACCTTTATTGTCATACCTTTTATAAGAACGATTTTCGAAGGAATGGAGTTGACATATAGATGAGTAGTTATAATGAATATGTAAGAAATGTGTTGATTTGGAACCAGCAATTAAAAAGCTTATTAGAGGCAGAAGAAGTACAAAAGGAAGAAAGTATATGGAAAAGGCTTGATAAGTTTTCGTATTTAATGGAAGGGGTTCAAAGAAGACCCATTGAAACAGAAGAATTAATTAAAATACAACACGAGGCAGAGGAGCTCCATGATCAGATGGAAAGCTATTTTGCACAAAGACAACAGCTTGGAACAATATTTATGAAGGAGCCAAACATAGCCGTTGGGAAACATCAATTGCCAAGACTACCTTATGCTTATGATGCACTAGAGCCTTATATTTCAAAAGAAATAATGGAGTTGCATCATCAGAAACATCATCAATCCTATGTGGATGGGCTAAACAAGGCAGAGGAAAAGTTGAAAGAAGCAAGAAAGGATAATGATTTTACACTTGTGAAACATTGGTCTAGAGAGCTTGCTTTTCATGGTTCAGGACATTATCTCCATACGATTTTTTGGAGTAATATGAGTCCCAATGGCGGTGGGGAGCCAAAAGGGGCGTTATTGGAAGAGATAAAGGATTATTTCGGTAGTTACAAAGCATTTAAGCTGCACTTTACAGAAGCAGCGAAAGCGGTAGAGGGTGTTGGCTGGGCGCTTTTAGTATGGTCTCCAAGAGCAAGGCATTTAGAAGTTCTTCAATCTGAGCGTCATATGCTTTTAACACAATGGGATACCATTCCATTATTAGTAATAGATGTTTGGGAACACGCTTACTATTTACAGTATAAAAATAATAGAGGAAAGTATGTAGAAAATTGGTGGAATATCGTTAATTGGAAAGATGTTGAAAACAGATTTTTAAAAGCAAGTGAATTAAAGTGGAGACCTTATTAACTGGAAAGCCTAGTAAATTTGCAAAAAGATGTAAAAAAATATAAAGCTATCTTTGGTATGTAGCGCAGTATACTGGGCTGCATATTTTTTATTTCCTAGTAAAGCATGAATTATAGTCATATGCCTGTCTTTCTTTTCATAAACTTGTACAAATCATAAAAGGAGACGAGGTTGTGTTAAATGAAATCACGTAAAATTATTATTTTTACTATCATTACCTCCATTCTGTTCCTTGCTATTCCACAAAAAAGCAGTGCACAAATGTACGTGAGCGCTCAAAGTGCTATTTTAATGGAACAAGATTCTGGACGAGTTATTTTTGAAAAGGATGCATATACGCAAAGAAGAATTGCCAGTATAACAAAAATAATGACAGCCATTCTTGCAATTGAGTCTGGAAAATTGGATAAGACTGTGACTGTCAGTAGTACGGCCATAAAAACAGAAGGATCGTCTATCTATCTACAAGAAGGGGAAAAAATTAAATTAGAGGATTTAGTATATGGCTTAATGCTTCGTTCAGGAAATGATGCTGCAGTTGCAATTGCGGAAACTGTTGGTGGAAGTTTAGATGGATTTGTCTATTTAATGAACCAAAAGGCAGAAGAAATCGGAATGAAAAACACGCATTTTGCTAACCCTCATGGACTTGATGATCATGAAGACCACTATTCTTCAGCATATGATATGGCATTACTTACCCGCTATGCAATGAACAATGATACATATAAAAAAATTGCTGGAACAGAAAGCTATCGTTCTGAAAGCTCCAATGATAAATGGGATCGTGTCTGGAAAAATAAAAATAAACTATTAACAAGTCTTTATGAATATTCAACTGGAGGAAAAACTGGTTATACAAAGAGAGCAAAAAGAACGTTAGTTAGTACGGCTGAAAAGGATGGAGTGTCATATATTGCTGTCACTTTAAATGATCCTGATGACTGGGACGATCATATCAATCTGTTTGAAACGGCTTTTAAGCAATATAAAATGGTACAGGTATTAGAGGAAGGGGAAATAAAAGCAGTTAAAGATAAGTTCTATAAAAATAAAATTTATTTAAAATCAGCTGTTGAATTCCCTGTGACAAAGAAAGAGGAAGATTTATTTAAGGTAGAGTATAAACTAACAAAACTAAAGGAAGACTGGCAAAGAAATCAGGAGGATGTACCTGAAATAGTTGGTGAAGCAAAAATATATTTAGATGATAAGCTTGTTGATAGTGTCCCTATTCATTTTAAACATGATAAGAACAAAGAAACCAAAAGCTTTTTAGATTATTTCAAGAATATGTTTATGGCAATGACTGGGGTTGGCAAGGATGGTTAATTATATTTGGGCTGCCCTTGCTATAATTGGCATTGTTTTTGCAGCTATTAATGGGACAATGGATGAGGTTAATAAAGCAATTTTTTCTGGGGCAAAAGAAGCAGTGACAATATGTATTGGCCTGATTAGTGTACTTGTTTTCTGGCTTGGAATGATGAAAATAGCGGAGCAGGCAGGCTTGCTCCGAAAACTTACAAACCTATTTAGGCCAATTGTAGCAAAGCTATTTCCAGAGGTTCCAAAGAATCACCCTGCAATGGGGTATATATTATCGAATATGATTGCAAATATATTTGGATTAGGGAATGCGGCAACACCATTAGGAATTAAAGCAATGGAAGAGTTGAAAAGATTAAATGGTGGCAAGAATACAGCCAGTAACAGTATGATTACCTTTCTTGCCCTAAACACATCATGTATAACTTTAATTCCGACAACGGTTATTGCAATTAGAATGAACTATCATTCTGCGTCTCCAACAGATATAGTAGGACCAACCATTATCGCAACCATTTTCTCTTGTATTGGTGGGATTTTGATTGACCGCTATTTTTACCATAAGAGAATGCGGAAAGGGTGATGAGTGATGGAAATAATTTCTTTAATCTCATTGTGGATGATTCCTTCCCTCATTGGGTTTATTTTACTGTATGGGACATTTAAAAAAGTTCCAACTTATGAAAGCTTTGTAGAAGGTGGAAAAGAAGGAATTCAGATTGCTTTCTCCATTATTCCATATTTAGTAGGAATGCTCGTTTCAATCTCTATTTTTCGTGCATCTGGGGCATTAGAGTATTTTATGAGCTTTCTCAAGCCGGTATTAGACTTTATCGGGGTTCCATCTGAAGTAGCACCACTTGCCATTATTAGACCGATTTCAGGAAATGCGGCATTAGGAATGACAAGCGATTTAATTTCTACCTATGGACCTGATTCATTTATTGGAAGGCTTGCTTCTGTCATACAAGGAAGCACAGATACAACCCTCTATGTATTAACCGTTTATTTCGGTGCTGTAGGGATAAAGAAGATGGGGGACGCCCTAAAAGTCGGATTACTAGCAGATCTTGTTGGATTTATCGCTGCTATTGTTGTGGTAACTTTAATGTTTGGAAAATAACAACAAAATGTCTTAGGTGAAGTTTTTGTTTAGGAACTTTGTCTTAAGGCATTTTTTTTGTTTTTTAGTTTACCAGATTCTCTCTAAGTGAGTTCTAAAAATGGTTTTTAATTTTGGTAGTATTTAATGAGTAGCACCCCCTAATTTCAAAGATTTCTTTGAAATTTCATCAATTTATGTCATAATTCATAGGAATGGCAAAAAAAGAACGATCAAGCGTTTTGAATTAGTCTATTTTCTAATAAATTGACACTATAAAAATAGGATAAACATTTAGAAATACTTTATAAAAACGATCAATCATTTTTTACTGTTGAGAAATTGGATGAGGTGATAGAGTTGGAAAGACTACAAAAAGTAATTGCACATGCAGGAATTGCATCAAGAAGAAAAGCAGAGGAATTAATCCTTGAAGGAAAAGTAAGGGTTAATGGAAAAACAGTTAAAGAGTTAGGCGTAAAAGTCGGTTCTAACGATAAAATTGAAGTAAGTGGCATCCCTGTAGAAAGAGAAGAACCTGTTTATTTCATACTATATAAACCAAGAGGAGTAATCTCTAGTGTTAATGATGATAAAGGGAGAAAAGTCGTCACAGATTATTTCACTGAAATAGAAGCAAGAATTTATCCAATTGGACGCCTAGACTATGATACATCTGGCATTATTTTGTTAACGAACGATGGAGAATTTGCTAATTTAATGATGCATCCAAAGGGTGAAATTGAAAAAGTCTATGTTGCTAAAGTGAAGGGAATACCAGCGCGGGAAAAAGTAAAGCAATTGGAAAGAGGCATTATGCTAGAGGATGGAAAAACTGCTCCAGCAAGAGCAAAAATCCTGTCTGTCGATAAGAAAAAAGGAACAAGTATCGTTGAGTTGAAAATCCATGAGGGAAGAAATCGTCAAGTAAGAAGAATGTTTGAGGCGATTGGAACACCTGTTATGAAATTAAAAAGAGAAAGATATTCTTTCTTAAATTTAAATGGTTTACAACCTGGAGATGCTCGGGAACTTACTGCACATGAAGTGAAGTTATTGAGAGCAGAAGCACAGAAAAAGAAGGGGTAATTATACTATATATATGATTTCAGCTGGAGAGAGTTTATTTAATACAATGACTTTCCTCTGCTGCTTCTATTTATTCACTGAATATCAGAAAAAGCTTTCTCATTTGTTCTGTTATAAATAGGTAAATCAACAAAAGTTCATAAAAGTGTCACATATGACAATGGGATGATAACAATATCTGCATGATAATAATGCTATAATAAATGTGACAAATAAGAGAAATCATCTAAATAATTTACTATTTAATTGGAAAACTGCAGTATAAATAATAGTCCATAACATACATTGCATTTATTTATACATGTAACATACGAAACATAATAGGACAATATATCGTTTCGTGTATTTTGTTAGGAGGTATGAACGATGGAGAAGGAAATTAAAATCCTAGTGGTAGATGACGAAGAAAGAATTAGACGTCTTTTAAAAATGTACTTAGAAAGAGAAGAGTTTACTGTAGAGGAAGCGGAAGATGGAGTGAGCGCTCTTTCTAAGGCATTAAACACTGATTATGATGTTATCTTACTCGATCTGATGATGCCTGGAAAAGATGGTATGGAGGTATGCAAGGAGTTAAGAGAGAAAAAAACTACTCCTGTTATCATGCTTACTGCTAAAGGGGAAGAAGTAAATAGAGTTCAAGGATTTGAAGTTGGTACAGATGATTATATTGTAAAGCCATTTAGTCCTAGAGAGGTAGTTTTAAGAGTAAAAGCACTCTTGAGACGTTCAACCACCACTACATTTGAACAAAGTGACAGCTCATCAAAGGACGTCATCATATTTCCAGCATTAACCATTGATCATGATGCACATCGTGTATTAGCTAGCGGTAAAGAAGTAAGCTTAACTCCAAAGGAATATGAACTATTATATTTCCTAGCTAAGTCTCCAGATAAGGTATTTGATCGAGAATTACTATTAAAAGAAGTATGGCATTACGAATTTTTTGGTGATTTAAGAACAGTGGATACACATGTTAAAAGATTAAGAGAAAAGCTTAATCGCGTTTCGGAAGAGGCAGCTAGCATGATTGTTACTGTTTGGGGAGTAGGCTATAAGTTTGAGGTTAACAATGGATGAAGTTTTGGCGAAGCGTAGTATTTAAGCTTTGGATAACCTTTTTATTGCTGGTTTCCGTTGTTTTAACGATTCTTACAATCATGCTACTGGAGTATTTTGAGCAATATTATACAGAGCAAACGGAAACTGAATTAACCAATACAGCAACTAAAATATCAGAAATAATGAAAGAACATAATAATCAGACTGGATTAGAAATTGTAGGGGAACTTTTAGATCATTCGACTGGAGCATTCATCATTTCTTCTCCTGACCAAATTTATTATTATCCAGAGAGTCGTCTACAGGAACTCTCCGTTTCTTACATTGAAGAAAATGAAGCATTAAAAAACGTGGCATCAAGTAATGAGCCAACCGTTGTGATGACAAGATGGAAGAATAAGGATGATACACCTGAGCAGGTAGCAATCGTAGGTTCTCCCCTACATGTTAATGGGAATGATGGGGCTGTTTTTATTTATCAGTCTTTACAATCGATGAATGAATCTAAGCAGTCAACAGCTAAATTTATCGTATTAGCTGCTGTTATTGCCGTTATTTTAACGACGATATTTGCGTTTTTCTTATTAACAAGAATTACTGCGCCTTTAAGAAAGATGAGAGAAGCTGCCTTTGAAGTATCTCAAGGGAATTTTTCGACAAAGGTACCTATAATGGCGCAAGATGAAATCGGTGAACTTTCGATTGCGTTCAATGAAATGGCAAGAAGATTACATTTTAATATGAACGCCTTAAGCCAAGAAAAAGAACAGTTGGATAATATTTTAAGTGGAATGGCAGATGGGGTACTAACACTTAATCGAAATGGGAGCTTGCTCCTTACCAATCCACCAGCAGAAAAATTCTTGCAACACTGGTATTATGAAAAAGGCGAATTAAGTGATATGCATGCGCAAATTCCTAATGAACTGAAGAAATTATTTCAGCTTGCCGTCCATACTGGTAACGAACAAATAGATGAAATCACTTTACAAGGCAGAAACTGGGTTATGATTGTTAGTCCCCTTTATAATAAAAAGGATATTAGGGGAGCAATTGTGGTTATTCGCGATATGACAGAGGAACGGAAATTAGATAAGTTGCGGATTGATTTTATTGCGAATATTTCTCATGAACTTAGAACTCCGATAAGTATGTTACAAGGATATAGTGAAGCAATTGTAGATAATATTGCTGAATCAGAGGAAGAAAAGAGAGAAATGGCACGGATAATCTACGATGAGTCATTAAGAATGGGGCGCTTAGTAAATGAATTTCTAGATTTAGCCCGAATGGAAACTGGCTACTTAGAACTAAGAAAAGAACAAGTTGATTTAAATAGCTTTATAAACCGCGTTGCAAGAAAGTTTAAAACAATTGCGAAAGAGAAGGAAATAGTTTTTACTGTTTTTATTTCAGAAGATATCGGTGAATATGAGCTGGATCCAGATCGTATCGAGCAAGTTTTAACCAATATAATGGATAATAGTTTACGACATACGCCGAGTGAGGGTACTGTTTCTTTACGTGCTCGTTCTGATGATTACGGAGTATATATAGAAGTGGAGGATACAGGGGCAGGTATTCCTGAGGAAGATTTGCCATATGTTTTTGAACGTTTTTATAAAGCAGATAAAGCAAGAACAAGAGGGAATGCAGGGACTGGCCTAGGATTAGCTATTGTAAAAAATATCATTGACGCCCATGGTGGCGATATTTCTGTTTACAGTAAATATGGTCGAGGGACGACATTTTTTATCTTTTTACCTCGAAATAAAGAAGAAAATTAGAGAAAGTGCCGATTCTTCTTGATTCATGAGAAACAATTTAACATAATAGAACATATGGGGGTGTCATGGAAGGATTTTGACCCTACAAGCTATTTTTCCATTTTGTATGTAGGAATGTTACTACATGCAAGTATAACTTGTAAGGGTAAACTTTTCTTGACCCCCTTTTATTATATTTATTCCACTATTAAACTTCTGTAAGACGGAACGCTTGCTAAGTAATTTCATGAAAAATAGGCGGGAGATCAACTGTATGTGAGTGCTCAAAATGTTTCAACTATCAGTATGGGATGAAGAAAAAGTACTGATGATAGTTGCACATTATAAGGAATAAGTAAAAGAAACTAGAATTAATTATAAAATACTGAAACTAATGACACTAAATTACGACTAATATATTGAACGGGGGAGGGGAAAAGATGAACTCCGTTTTTGATGAAATCTATACTAAGTATCATCATGACGTTTTTCAATTTTTATTTTATATGGTAAATCACAAGGAGACGGCAGAAGATTTAGTACAAGAAGTTTATATTCGTGTTCTAAATTCCTATCATCGCTTTGAGGGTAAGAGTACGGAGAAAACCTGGTTATTTAGTATTGCTAGAAATGTTGCCATCGACCATTTTCGTAAACAAAAGAATTGGAAAGAGCGTATTATTGATAAGTTTGACTGGTCCAAACAGCAAATAAAAGCAGATGGATTTCTTCCAGAAGAAATTACCATGCAATCGGAAGAAATGAAGAGTGTTTACAATGCGTTACAATATTGTACAGTAGACCAGAAAATGGTTATTGTGTTTCGATATATTCAAGAACTTTCCATATCAGAGACAGCGAAAACACTTGGATGGACAGAAAGTAAAGTGAAAACAACACAGCACAGAGCATTAAAGGCACTACGGACCTTTTTAGAGGAAAACGGGGGGAAGGAGGATTCTTATGCCGAAACAAAAGTGGAATGATGAAAAAATCAAGCAAACCCTTAAGCAATTGCCATCTATTAAAGATGAACGGAGCCCGGAATTTATTTATCATACTATCCAAATGAGAAAGAAATCTGTTCACAAAACAAGAGTATTCATGCCAATATTGGCGACAGTATGCACAATGATGATTCTATTTATTATTAGTCAAAGTTTTTTGGACAGCAATGAATCATTGGAGAGCGAAAGTAAAGTTGCTGATAATTCTGCTTTAATGAAAAATAGTGTGTCCGAAAAGGTAGAAGAAAATGAAATACAAAATTCTGAAATTACGGATCGGCAAACGAAAATGGCCTCACCGGCTCTTACAAAAGTTGCTATATATCATGAAGACGTAGGTGATTCTGAGGTAATAACCTATCCAATTCCTGATCAAAATATCCAAGTGATTGTTCCTGTTAGCATTTTAGTTGAAAATCCGAATCATTTATCTAGGTTTGATTTATATGTTCAAAATATAGATAAAATGATTGGTGTTAATAAACAGTTAAGTGACTATTTTCCAATTAGTCCAGAGCTGTTTACTTATCATTTAAGTAATAATACCATCGAAGTAGACACGAAACAAAAATTGACGAACATTGGTTCACATTCTGAGGACTTTTTTAATACACTAATTCAGCAGCAATTGCAGACAATTGGTGCAAAGAAAATGATGTTTTATACAGACGGAAAACTAGGAGTTGAGCTCGGTAATCGAAAAGAAACGACTATTGAATATAGTCCGCTGGAAAAACGTGCTTACTTCCTTTTGCAAGATGAATCAACAGAGAAACCATTATATGTACCTTGGGAAAAACCTTATGATACAATTGAAAATGCTTTTGATGCAATGGAAGATGATATGGAAACACATGGATTAACAGCATCAATCCCTGATACAATTGATATTGATAAGGTTTCAAAGGACGAAGGGAAAAGGCAGTTAATTGTCCATTTGTCAAATGAAAGTAAAATGGAAGAGGATCAGAAGACGTTATATGCAATCGAATCTATCCTTTTAACTGCAAAGGACTTTAAATACTCAACAGTTAAGTTTGAGAATACGAAAGTTGAAGCAGTTGGTGAATTTCAATTAACGAAAGAATTAGCTGTTCCAGTTGCTGCAAATAGAGTGGATATAAAAGAATAAAGGGAAAAGAAGCGTAGTTATTGGACGCTTCTTTTTTATGTTTTTGGTCAAATTAATTTTATGAAAATGGTGCTACCCCATGAAATTAATGAGGTCTCTGAAAAACTACAATTTAATGATAATTGTTGGTGGACGACTTTTAAATTTAGGTATTTCATTTGTTTTCCGAGGCGACAGCTCGCTTTCCATGGGGCGAGCGCCGAGCCGCTTCGTCACTGCGTTCCTGCAGGGTCTCGGACTTTCTCGCAGTTCCCATAGGAGTCGAGCTATCGCCTCTCCAAACCAACTTAATATTCGCTTTCAAATCAATAAACCCTTATTTAACTTGGAGAAACTATACTTTTTCAGTGCCCATGAAATTAATAAAGGAAGCTATTTTGAGAAAATATATTCATCCTTTTATCAAAGCTTGGAACAAAATAGGATAAAAAAAGAATAAATGAATAAAATAATTTTTGTTGCCTTTTTAAACAACTATAAGTGACAGAAGGGAAAGATTTTACAGCTGCCTATTCTATAGTTCTAACAATTAACATGTACTCATAAGTTGAAAGAGTAGAAACAGTAGGGACTGTTAGTTAAAAGAAAGAATTGCTAATACATTTTAATAGGAGCAAACAGATACAATGCATGTTTAGTAAAAAAATTGATTTTATTGTATATCTGTATATGAAGAGTAGGAATCTATGTAAATGTCAATTGCAATAGGTGAATTTTAAATGGACCTCTTCATGCAAATTTTCCATACAAGACTGTCTTTTGATACGAAAGGAAAAGGAGGATACTAATGGGAGACTATATTAGGCGAATACTTATAGCCGCTATTATGCTATTATTTATAAGTTTACTGTTTTTAGGGGGCAAGCATTCACAAGCAAAAGCATTTTCCCTCGCTGACCGCACAAAAGCATGGACTTGGCCAAGTGAAGGAATAATAACAGATACCTTTAATACAAGAAATGGGACACATAAAGGAATAGATATTGCAGGAGATCTTGGAGACAAAGTGTATGTGGTAGATGAAGGGGTCGTAACAAAATCCTATTATTCTCAATCCTATGGCAATGTTATTTTTGTTAAACATGAAAATGACTTAGAAACGGTCTATGCTCATCTAAATAAACTGCATGTAAAGGAAAAACAATTGGTAAAAAAAGGGGAATTGATTGGTGAAATGGGGAATACAGGATATTCCTCTGGTGTACATTTACATTTTGAAATACATAATAAAGAGTGGACCATTACAAAAGAAAATGCAATAAATCCAATTTTAGTATTAGGAAATGTACAAGTAGGTCAGACTGTAAAAATAGCTGTGCAAGAAGAGGTAGAGGATGTAGTAACAGAACCCATTCACTCTCCTAAAAAAAATTTGCTTCTAGAGGAAGAAAAAAAGTTGGAAGAAGAGTATATAAAGAGAAGCATGCAGAAAATGGAGCTGGAATTGGAGAAAGAAGATGACTCAGAATATACAACGATACCATATAAGAAGGCAAGTATATATCTAAAAAGCAGTGAGTATCTTATAGAAGATAAAAATGAGGAATTTACTTAGAATGTATAGGAATAGGTAAAGTGAGTTAGTTTCTTTCATGAGAGGAATCAACCGAATCCTTTTATTAAAAAAGGCTAACGGCAAAAAGCGTTCACAAGATACTATCCCGAAGTTAAAGAATAATAGTATTTTGTGAACTCTTTTTGAGTGAAAATAAGTCTTTTATATGTGAAATTGTGAACAATAAATGAAGTTCTAAGCAAACTTCTTCACAAATATTGTTTGTTTCATGTATAATAACAATTGTAAAACAACAAATTAATATTGGTCTATCTTCGGGGCAGGGTGAAATTCCCGACCGACGGTGATGAGTCTTGCACTCAAAGTCCGTGACCCTACTTCGGTAGGTTGATTTGGTGAAATTCCAAAACCGACAGTAAAGTCTGGATGGGAGAAGATGGAGGTTCTGCAATCGTTCAAAATAGCTTTTTAGAACGTTTATTAAGAATGCAACCTTTAAACTACTCCCTCAAGTATATCTTTAGCTTGAGGGTTTTTATTTGCAGTATTCTTAATAAATTGCTGAATCTTTCTTCTTAGGTAGATGGATCCTAAAAAGAAGGAGAGAAGAAAATGAAGAAAAAAATGAATGTAAGAAAGTATGTTTTGATTGGGATGATGAGTAGTTTAGCTTATGTGTTAATGATGCTTAAATTTCCAATTCCACCATTTCCAAGCTACTTAAAAGTTGACTTTAGTGATATTCCAGCTTTAGTTGCAGCACTTATTTTAGGACCTGTAGCAGGAATATTAGTTGAATTGATAAAAAATATATTGGATTATTTAATAACAGGAAGTGAAACAGGAATTCCAGTTGGTCATTTTGCTAATTTTATCGCTGGAATCTCATTTATACTGCCAACCTATTTTATTTATAATAAAATTAAGTCAAAAAAAGGGATGGCTATCGGTTTAACATTAAGTATTTTAATCATGACTGCTTTATTAAGTCTATTTAATTACTTTATCATGCTACCTTTCTATAATGCGTTAATGAAAATTCCGAATGATACTACTATATTAAGACAAACAATTATTTCCGCAATTATTCCATTCAATTTATTAAAAGGGATAATTATTTCAATAATATTTACGTTAGTATTTTCAAAAATGGGTGTATGGATTAATAAACAAATTCCATCACGAAATGTTTAATCTTAAGGGACAGGGAAAAAAGCATGTCAGCTAGCGATAAACACGAATGGTTATGCGGTAATATACGTATAACCATTCGTGTTTTAAGTTTTATCAAGAAGGTTTCAAAACAGTCTGTTGCTATTACTCGCAGTTTGAATACACTGCGCTTTCCGTGAGGCTGCACGAAAAGTATAGTTTCTCCCAATTAAATATGGGGTGATTTATTTGAAAAAGAATGAAATACCCAAATTTAAAAGTCGGCCACCAACAATTATGGTTAAATTGCAGTTTTTCAGTGCCCTCTTTTCGCCTAGTAGGTCACCTTTTTTTCGCTAATCCTATAGGGAGTATCATCTATTACACTTTATACGGCTTAATAAATAAAAAGCAGAAAGGATACATAATTCCTTTCTGCTTTGTTTATGATAAAGAAAACTATTCGAATTTTAGTGGATCTCCATCAAAAGATTCATCCGCAACTTTGATAGAATCAGTCGGACAACCTTCAAAAGCATCTAACATATCATCAAGTAATACCTCAGGGACTTCAACTGTTCCTTCATTATCATCTAACATAACGAATGCAATACCTTCGTCATCGTAATCATAAATATCAGGCGCCGCAGCTCCGCAAGCTCCACATGCAATACATGTGTCTTTATCAACAATTGTATATTTTGCCATGAGTAAAAAAACCTCCAGTGTTATTCATACGGAGTATATACATGACTAGCATACTCCTTACTATTATCTTATTGTAAGACTGAATCTTTAACTTTTCAATAAAAAAGAGACAGAAAAAGTAGAAAGTCAGAATAACTTTTCTTAAAATAGTCAAAAATTCAAGCAGTTTTTAGAAAGATTAATGCTCGCTTCACTAAAAATATTATATGTTGGGAGATCAAAGTTCACTTAATAATTGAATTCATGTTAAAATAAAAGAAATATTACAAACAAATTTCAACAAAATTTGTCGAATATAGAGGAAGATGAATGTATGTCCTTTTTGAAAATAATTATTCTTAACTGTTTATATAAAATGAATGGAGAAAGGACCATATACTCCATCCTTCATATATTAAATGGCAAAAAATCATCCCAAACAATCCAAGATATTCATATCTTTCAGTTAACCTCCTTATATCAGTCCTTTCCTATGTTAGCAAGAGAGCAATTAGAGGAAGTTATTCAAACATTATATAAGGAAAAATGGCTTGTACAGTCTTTAGATAATCATTATTTTATTAATGATACTAGAAAGGGAGAGTTGGAGAATTTGTTAAAGGATAATCCACTTCCAAATTATTTAAATGGTTGGAAATTTCATGCCATTACAGAGCCTTTTTGGCAGAGATTGTCTTTATTTATACAAGTTGCTTCCCATTTGTCTGGAAACAGTATTCGATATATACCAGTACAAAGAAATCCTGTGACCCAATTATGGCTGAAAGAGACTCTCCATTCAATAGCTATAGATAGAAGTAACATTAATAAGTACCTTTATAAAGATTTAGTAAAATGTCTTGAGGAGATTGAAATAAATCCAGCAATCCTGATTAACAGATTAACAGGTTTAAAAAAAATAGGTCTTACGTCAGATCAAGCTGCATTAGAAATGAAAATGGATCCCTCCTTATATCAGTTATCTTTTCTTGCTATTCTTCATTTTATGATAGAAAGAATCCTTTCTAATAAGGAGGACTATTCCTTATTATGTTATATGATTGAAGATAATAAAAAAAATTATACGTTAACGGCTTCAACAGCAAAAACATATGATCTTATTCAAAAAGGCCATAATATAGAGGAAATTGTTCATTTAAGAAATTTAAAACAAAGTACAATTGAAGACCATATTATTGAAGTATTATTAAATGTTCCTGCATTTCCAGTTCATAGTCTGGTGAGCGAGGAAAAAATGACGAGAATTAAAGATAGCATCGAGCAATCATCGTCTAAATCATTAAAGGTAATAAAGCAACAATTACCAGATGTCTCTTATTTTGAGATACGTGTGGTGATGGCAAGGTATGGTGATTCATGATGAAATTAGAAGACAAACTAAAAGAGTACTTTCAATTAACCCAATTTCGTGGAGGACAGAAAGAAACGATTGCGTCGGTTCTTAATCATAGAGATACGCTGGCGATGCTGCCAACTGGAACAGGAAAGTCGTTATGTTATCAGTTTGCCGGAATGCTTCTCGAAGGTACCGTCATCATAATATCTCCACTTTTATCTTTAATGCAGGATCAAGTAGAACAAATGAAGATGAAAGGGGAAAAA
This sequence comes from Niallia sp. Marseille-Q9988, assembly GCF_976954375.1. NCBI lineage: Bacteria > Bacillati > Bacillota > Bacilli > Caryophanales > Bacillaceae > Niallia > Niallia sp. Marseille-Q9988. The sequence continues at coordinate 31,537 of NZ_CDRJSZ010000007.1, forward strand.
AGAGTAGTTGCTTTAAATTCCTTTCTAACACCAGGAGAAAAGCAACGGGTACTTAAACGAATTAACCAATACAAGTATATTTTTATTTCCCCAGAAATGATTTCTATGACTCATATCCTTGAAATTTTTCAACGAATGAAGATTTGCTTATTTGTAATTGATGAAGCACATTGTATTTCACAATGGGGATATGATTTTCGACCAGATTATCAAAAATTAGGAAAAATTCGACAAAAATTGAATAATCCTTTGACATTAGCTTTGACAGCGACAGCTACAGAAGAAATTCGCAAGGATATTAAGAGGTCGTTAAATCTAGAAAATGTTGAGGAGATTATTTATTCTGTTGATCGACCTAATATTGCTATTAATATTGAAGAATTAGCACATACCCAAGAAAAAATGGAGAAGCTTCTTGCAAATATTCAAGCGCTTGATGGGCAGGGAATCGTCTATTTCTCTAGTAAAAAGTTGGCTGAACAGACTGTTGCTTTCTTAAAAGAAAGAGCTTCGAAACGAATAATGGCCTATCATGGAGGAATGTCACAGGAAGACCGAATCCTCGTGCAACAACAATTTCAAGCTGGTCAGCTAGACGTTATTTGTGCTACAAGTGCATTTGGAATGGGGATTAATAAGGAAGACATCCGCTTTATTATCCACTTTCATATGCCTACACAATTAGAATCTTATCTTCAGGAAATTGGAAGAGCAGGAAGGGATGGGAACCAGAGTGTGTCGATGGTTCTTTATACACCAGGCGATGAATGGATTGCTTATCAGTTAATTGAATCGGAGTTGCCAGATGAGCTTCAGATTAATAAATGGAAAGCACTTTTAAGGAAATACCGAACATTTGATGATTGGATGAAAAATGAAAGTTATCAGTTACAAATGCTTTTTTCTGAAATACAGTGGCGAGTTTTGGAATCATATATTGAGCCAAAAAATAAATCAATGGAAGAATTGTGGCATTCTCTAGAATTATATTGTAAGTTCCGTGAAGAAAGAGTGAAAGTAAAAAAACAGAAAATACAAGAACTGATAGCTTGGTTACATTCTGAAACATGTAGAAGAAAGTATATTATGGAATATTTCGGAGAAAAGTACAAAAGCAAAAGAAAAGAAAAATGCTGTGACAGATGTGGATTGGAGTTATCTGATTTCTTTCAAAGTAAGAACAATAGACAGGATATGCCACAAGTTGATTGGAAAGAGCAGTTAGCTTTTATTTTAAATATAAAAAAGTAGGGTATGAAAATGAATAAAGCAAAATATATGGAGTTAATTAACCAATTGACAGATCGTGATCTATTGAAAAATGTATATATGACCCAAGTTATCCTATTAATTATAGCTTTCTTTCTACATATGATTATATTTAGATGGAATCCTCCAATTACCGAGTTATTTAAGTATGAATGGACAGATTTTATAATTGGAATCATTGCGGCACTTGTGGTTGTAATATTGGATATTTGGTTGATGAATCGGTTTACTACTCATTATCATGATGATAGTGGTGTGAACAAACGAATTTTTCAAGATAGACATCCTTTTCATATTGCGTTCATAGCATTAGTAGTAGCATTTAGTGAAGAATTACTTTTTCGTGGTGTCATCCAGTCTAATTTAGGGCTAGTTCTAAGTTGTCTTCTTTTTGCTATTATGCATTATCGGTATTTATTCAATCCTTTTTTATTTGCTAATGTTGTATTAGTAAGTATTGTTATTGGAGTCTTATATGAAGTGACAGAAAATCTTTGGGTTACAGTGATTATGCATTTTCTTATTGATTTCCTGCTCGGCTGTATTATTCGGTTTAATTTGTTTCAAAAGGAAATTTGCGTATCAAAGTGAATGTTCGGTGGAGGAAAAGCTCACTTATTGGGGAACTGTTAGGATGGGATGTAAATGAAAAAAGAAGATCCATATAGGGTTCAAGCTGAATTACAGAAACAACGTTTAGTAAAGGTGACAAAGGAAGAGGAAAAATCCGAGGAACGAGCGGAAGAATCGTCATTGCCTTCAAGAAGCGCTGTTCATAAAAATAAAAAGAAAAAATTTAAAGTTCCAATAATTAGTTTATTAGCATTTATATTTGTGCTCTTGCCAGTTGTCTTATTATTAATAAATAGTTTATTAAATGGAAAAGATTTTTCTAATCTTTTATCAACAGAAAATACTTCTAGTTTATTTGAAAATGTAAATATACAAAAAGAAAATCCATCCAATAATAAATCAAATCAGGACAAAACGGAAGAAGGAGAACAAGAAGAATTAGTGATAGATAGTAATACAACCGAAACAGAAGAAGAGGAAGATGTACCTACAGATAATTCAAAAGAAAAAACGGTAGAAGAAGAGGATAAAGCAACAAAGGAAACGACTGAATCGGAACAAACAAGTGAGAATCCGCCAAAAAATGAAGAAACGGAAGAGGTCATGGAGCAAGCAAATGCAAATGAGAAGATAGTATATCATACTGTCGAAAAAGGAGAAAATTTATATCGAATCGCTTTAAAATATTTCCCTAATGGGGATGGAATCGAAAAAATAAAATCCGCTAATAATATGACAAATGACCAAGTTCAGTTAGGACAAACGTTAAAAATTGTACTTGAACAATAATTAATTAATTCTAACTTGTCCACTAACTACATATATATTTATAAAGCGATTGATAAGTTATGTTGCTTACACATGAGGTCTATGTGAAGAACAGATACTTTAAAATTGTGCTATTTAAAGGAGGGAGCGACTTTGGAAAGTCCAATCTTCCCTGAAGACTATGTGTTAGATGGAACAACTAAAAAAGTTATCCTAAAAATAATCGAGAAAAAGAAAAAATTTGATCTGTTAAAAAGACGTCACATACTCATTATGTGGTGTACTATCTTTACGACCTTTTGTTATTTTCTTTGGCTTTATAAGCAAATTGCTATACCCTATTCCCATTCATTTGCTGTTATGTTTTCCGTGTATGTGGAAGAAAGCATTAATCTTTATATTCTTCTGTTTATAATCGGAGTATTTGGATATATGAATGTATTGAGACAAAAGAGGGATAAAGCAGAAAAAGAGTTCCATGACTTGCGTTGCGAGTTTATTGATAAAAGTAAAGATTTATTTGGGAATAGTGAAACGTGGAACAGACGACATGAAATGTATAATAAATTAAAAGATTTCTACGACATAAATTTATTTCATCAAGCAAAGTAAAAAGGTGTAAGATATGAAGAGGGCTATAAAGAACAAAAGATACCTACGAGGGAGGTATCTTTTTGAATATAAACAGAAAATAACCTTAAAAAATCTTTTTCTGCTGCCGATCATCTTTAATAATTTCTACTGCCTCTCTAAAACGCTGGGAATGTACGATTTCTCTTTGTCTAAGAAAACGGAGGCTATCATTTAAATCTGGGTCATCACTCATATTGATGATCCATTGGTATGTGGCCCTAGCCTTTTCCTCTGCAGCTATATCTTCATATAGATCAGCAATTGGATCTCCCTTTGCCTGTATATAGGTTGCTGTCCAAGGATTGCCTGCAGCATCATGGTAAAATAAGGCGTGGTCATGATTAACATAGTGATCACCAAGACCTGCAGCCTTCAGTTGATCTGGAGTAGCATCTTTCGTTAATTTATATATCATCGTAGCAATCATTTCTAAATGAGCAAATTCTTCTGTTCCTATGTCTGTTAATAATCCAATAACACGATCAGGGATGGAATATCTCTGATTTAAGTATCTTAATGCAGCTGCAAGTTCACCATCTGCACCTCCATATTGTTCAATTAAAAATTTTGCAAGCATTGGATTGCAGGTACTCACTTTAACGGGGTATTGTAACTTTTTCTCATATAACCACATAATATTCTTTTCTCCTTTATCGCAAAATTAAATATTTGAAGTATGTTTACACTTGCCAAGGCCAAGGGGGTGAATCCCAATCCCATGGTGAACCAGATGGGCTATTTCCAAATTGCAATAAAGGTCCATATTTGCTTTCATATAACTTTTTGAATTTTTCTCGTTCTTTTACATAATGGTTAAATTGATTAATAGCATCTTGATCGTGATGATGGGTATCTAAGTATAGGGTTAGTTCGACTAGTACAAAGTCGACGGCTTGGAGCTGTTCTAATAATTGATAATATTCAGGTGGAAGCTGCTTCATAATTTTTTCACTCCCTTATTTTTTTCTCATATGGACTGTAGTAAGGGTCGTAAAGAGCTTTCCATAGAGTGCCTGCTTTTAAAGCTTCCATTGGACTAAACTGAGGAAGGTGTGGTGGCTGAAAACCAAGAAATAAATTGGGCGGCGTTGAGTACACTTTTGTTTTTATCGGTGGACAGGGATCAAACTGACTGATAAAAGGATGATATTCTCTGTAAAATGAAGGCATAATAATTTCCCTCCTTTATAATTGGTATACTTTACATCTTATGTCTAGAAATTAATTTACATGCTTTCTTTTATAGAAGCTCAACTTTTCCTTCTTGCTTTTTTTACAAGTGAAATCTAAAAAATAGGAATATTTTGTTTCCATTTAGCTAATCGAAATAAAAGGAAATGGTATTCTTAAAATTAGTAAAACAAGCTGAAATTGTATTAAAATAAAGGAATCAGCATAAAGGGTAATACGGGGAGGTTTTTATGGTATTTTTATTGGGCGGCTTTATTTTGCTTGTAATTTTTTGTATTGCATTCCTTATCTATATGAAAAATATCGCGAATGAGAATAATGTGAAATATGAGCTATTCTACTTTCCTAACTTTCCTTCATCGATCCATGAAATAACGCTATTTTTTATTTCGGATATACACCGAAGAACCATTGACGATACTATAATCAATGAGGTGATTGATGTAGCAGAGCTGGTAATAATAGGTGGAGACCTTTTAGAAAAGGGGGTAAACTTGGAGCAAACAAGGGAAAATTTACGCAAGCTGAAACAAATTGGACCCGTTTATTTTGTCTGGGGAAATAATGATTATGAAATAGATCGGGATGCATTAGAGAGTTTGTTGAATGAAGAAGACATCGTTTTGTTGGATAATAAAGCAGTATCTTTTATGTCATCAAATGGAGAAGGCTGGTCTTTAATTGGAATAGAAGATTATTCGTTAGAGTATGATGATTTAGAAACGGCACTTCAACAGGTAGAGAACAATAGCTTTAAAATATTAATTAGTCATAATCCAAAAATAATCGAAGAATTAGATGAAGAAAATCAAATTTCTTTAGTATTAAGTGGTCACACTCATGGTGGCCAAATTCGGATATTTGGTTTTGGACCATATGAATTAGGTGGAACAAAGCTAATCGGAAAGACTACTTTGTTTGTTAGTAATGGATACGGCACAACAAGTATTCCTTTAAGATTAGGGGCAAAGCCAGAAACACATATTATTAGAATTCAACACAAACAGAATGAGGAAGAAATATAATTTTTTAAGCCAACAGTTTGAATAGTTGGCTTTTTCATTTTAAATAATCTCACTTAATAATATTACTCACCGATTACTCCTTCTTTTCATAAACTGCATTAAGAGTTTTTTCAAGGAGCAGGAGGCGTAGTCATGCGTTTGGAGAGATTAAATAGTAATAGAATTAAAATCCATCTGACCACCGATGATCTGTATGAACGTGGATTGACCAAGGAAGATATATGGAAAGACTCGATAAAGTGGCAGTATTTTTTTCATGAAATGCTTGAAGAAGCAAATGATTTATTTGATATGGAGATACATGGATCAGTAGCTGTTGAAATATTTTCAATGAAAGCTCAAGGTATGGTAATGATTTTAACCATAACAGAAAATGAATTGGATACAGAAGAAATCTTATCAGAAGGTTTTTTAGAGATGCAAGTAACTGTAGAAGAAACAGTGGATATATTATATGAATTCATAGATATAGAGGATGTTATTGACGCAGGGAAACAATTAGTGCAAAATAATTTTACTGGCGGTTCATTATATAATCTAAATGAAATATATTATTTATGCTTTACAGATATTTCTTCGTACAAAGAAGAACAAATGATTGCTATTCTAAGTGAGTATGGGGAAAGTAGTTTAAAGAGTATATACATTATTGAAGAATATGGAAATACGATAATAAGCGATAATGCTATTGAGACGCTAGTACAGTATTTCTAATTTGTTAGAAATACTAAAGCAGCCTGTATACGTAGAATCATACGAGGATGGGCGGTTAGACAGGTGACACTCGTTTGAAGATATGTGTATTCAGGCTGTGGCTAATAGCAACCAACATATACGAAAATTCCTTTACATATAAATGAGATAGAATGATTTTCCTTTTTATTCTTATGTTTTTTAGAATAAAGTTGCTTTAAAAGCAAATAAAATCATCTATCTTTTTTTGTGATTTTAGAAAATATTCTACATAAAAATTTACAAGTTGATGATTGGTAAAACCTGTTGAAAGTGTTAAAATGAAATGGGGATATCCTTCCCATCATTTTTGTTTGGCCTCAAGTAATTTTATCGAGTAAAGAAATTAGTTTATAGACAAATGAATTAATGATAATTAAATGAGGGTGGGGTAGGACAAAGAATCGTTTAATTGAATATACTGATAGTAGTAGAATATGAAATAAAAAACAGTTATCCACAGTAAAAAATGGATTTATTGATGGAGAATATGCCTGAAGCTGGCAAAATCAGATAGCTTATGTGTTAGTTGATTCTGTATCAAGTTTTCTGACGAATTTTCTTGCATCTTGCAGGTAAAAGAGTATACTATGCTTTGAATTAGCAAATAAACAAGAAATAATAAAATCATTTATGTTTTCGATTCTATAAAAGAAGCTAAATAATTATTCTTATAAAGAAGAACTACAGTTTATAAACTGGTAGTTTTTTAGGAGGATTTATTAATGGTAGCCAACAAATCTAACGAGAAGAATCATGTAGAAGAGCAACACGATGTTTTGAAATCAACACAAACAATAATTCATAAAGCTTTAAACAAGCTTGGTTACTCAGATGAAGTGTATGAATTATTAAAAGAGCCGATTCGAATGATGACAGTTAAAATTCCTGTGAGAATGGATGATGGAACTGTAAAAATCTTCACAGGCTACCGCGCTCAGCATAATGACGCAGTTGGACCTACAAAGGGTGGTATTCGTTTTCATCCGAATGTTACAGAAACAGAAGTGAAAGCACTCTCCATTTGGATGAGTTTAAAATGTGGAATTGTGGACCTTCCTTACGGTGGTGGGAAAGGTGGAATTGTCTGTGATCCTCGTGATATGTCATTTAGGGAATTGGAACGATTAAGCAGAGGTTATGTACGTGCAATTAGTCAAATTGTTGGTCCGACGAAAGATATTCCTGCTCCAGATGTTTTTACTAATTCACAGATTATGGCATGGATGATGGACGAGTATAGCCGAATTGATGAATTTAATTCACCTGGATTTATTACAGGGAAACCACTTGTATTAGGTGGATCACAAGGACGAGAGACTGCTACTGCTAAAGGTGTTACCATTTGTATTCGGGAGGCCGCAAAAAGAAGAGGCATATCTATTGAAGGTGCACGAGTTGTTGTACAAGGATTTGGAAATGCGGGCAGCTTTTTGGCTAAGTTTATGCATGATGCTGGTGCAAAAGTAATTGGTATTTCAGATGCATATGGAGCATTGCATGATCCAGAAGGTTTGGATATTGACTATTTATTAGATAGAAGAGATAGTTTTGGGACTGTTACTAATTTATTTAATAATACAATTTCAAATAAAGATTTACTGGAATTAGATTGTGATATTTTAGTTCCTGCAGCGATTGAAAACCAGATTACAGAACAAAATGCTCATAATATAAAAGCTAGTATTGTGGTGGAAGCGGCAAATGGACCTACAACATTGGAAGCTACCCGTATTTTAACGGAAAGAGGAATATTATTGGTTCCTGATGTATTAGCTTCAGCTGGAGGAGTTACTGTCTCTTATTTTGAATGGGTTCAAAATAATCAAGGGTACTACTGGACAGAAGAAGAAGTAGAAGAAAGATTAGAAAAAGTAATGAGCAAATCCTTTAAAAACATCTATGATACTGCCGAAATGCGTCGTGTAGATATGAGATTGGCAGCATATATGGTGGGGGTTAGAAAAATGGCGGAAGCATCTAGATTCCGCGGTTGGATATAAAATTGGCTAAATCTATTGCTCAATTTACAAAAATCTCCTATCCTTATAGGTAGGAGATTTTTTATTTTGGCACTTTTTAGGGTAAATTTCTTCCACATAGCGATTCCATATTCATTAATAGAAAAGGATTTCTTAAGGAAGTTTACCCTTATGGTAAAATGTTAGGAGTGAACGATTTGAAAAGAGAAGAGGCTATTATCATTGGTGCTGGTCCATGCGGTCTGGCAGCAGCAATCGCTTTAAAGAAAATAAATATAAATCCACTAATTATTGAAAAAGGAAATATTGTAAATGCCATCCATGGTTATCCTACTCATCAGACATTTTTCAGTACAAGTGAGAAGCTGGAAATAGGTGAAGTAGCTTTTATAACAGAACAATATAAGCCTAATAGAAATCAGGCGTTAGTATATTATCGAGAAGTAGCAAAAAGAAAAGAGCTTCGCATTAATGCATTCGAAGAAGTTCTGGAAGTTAATAAAACAGAAGAGCAATCATTTATTGTAAAAACGGAAAAAGCAACATATATTGCTCCCTATATTATCGTTGCAACTGGATATTATGATCATCCAAATTATATGAATGTTCCAGGAGAAGAGTTAGAAAAGGTAATGCATTATTTTAAAGAGGCACACCCTTATTTCAATCATGATGTAACGGTCATAGGCGGGAAAAACTCAAGCGTAGATGCAGCAATTGAATTGGTGAAAGCTGGCGCAAGAGTAACAGTTTTATACAGAGGCAGTGAATATTCTTCCAGTATCAAGCCATGGATTTTGCCCGAATTTGAATCGTTAGTGAGAAAAGGGATTATCAAAATGGAATTTGAAGCAAATGTCGTAGAAATTAAAGAAACGACACTTCTTTATGAAGTGAATGACCAAATTCATGAAATAAAAAATGATTTTGTGTTTGCGATGACTGGATATCATCCTGATCATGAATTTTTAAAAAAAATGGGTGTAGAAATCGAGAAAGAAACAGGGAGACCTATATTTGACCCAGAAACGATGGAAACGAATAGGAATGGAATATTTATTGCTGGGGTAATTGCGGCAGGAAATGATGCAAATGAAATCTTTATCGAAAATGGAAGATTTCACGGTGAGCAAATTGCCAAAGCGATCCTAGAAAAAAATAGATAGGTCCGAATACTCCTTAAACAGAGGAAAAGGGGAATTGACATGTTGGCGATTTTTTCAGCCGGAATAGCGCCTGGATTAGCATTATTAAGCTATTTTTATTTAAAAGATCAATATGGTTCAGAACCAATATCACTCGTCTTGCGGTCTTTTATTTCAGGCGCACTACTTGTTTTTCCAATCATGTTTATACAATATGTGTTACAAACAGAGAATGTTATTCCAGAAGGTATTTGGAGTGCACTGTTTACCACCAGCCTATTAGAAGAATTTTTTAAATGGTTTATTCTTTTTTATACAGCAGTTAAGCATGCTGATTTTGATGAACCTTATGATGGAATCGTGTATGGAGTTGCCGTTTCATTAGGATTTGCGACCATGGAAAATATTCTTTATCTAGTGGCAAACGGACTAGAATATGCTATTGGAAGAGCATTGCTCCCTGTTTCCAGTCATGCACTATTTGGAGTCATTATGGGCTATTATTTTGGTAAAGGAAAATTCATTGTGCCAAGAGGGAAATGGTTGGTATATTCTTTACTTGTTCCTTTCATCCTTCATGGTGTTTATGATTATATATTATCCTGGGAGAAAATTTGGCTGATTTTTATTACCCCATTTATGCTCTATTTATGGTGGCTAGGACTTCGAAAGGTAAAGAGTGCTCGAGAGTTAAGTAATGAACCTATACAAAAAATGACAGGAACATGAATGTATAAAGGAATAGAGGGGAAAATTTACCATTATGCGAAAAATGGTTTCATAAACCTCTATGGAATAGGGATGAGTGGCAATATAAAAAGGCAACAAAGTAGAGTGAATAACTTCACTCTACTTTTTTTGTATAAAAAACCATTTGCTACAAAAAATACTGTTAATGTTAATAGTATTTAGTTATGGGGGTAATAAGCATGAATAAAAAGTTTTTACTCACAAAAATATCGGTCATCCTTTTTGTTTTGTTAGAACTACTAGCATTCCCTTTTCATGATCAAAAAGTGCATGCATTTTCTGAACAAGTTATACAGCATGGTGCTGTAGGGGATGATGTTATTGAATTACAGGCTAGACTGCAATACGTAGGCTATTATAATGGAAAGATTGATGGTGTTTTTGGTTGGCAAACATATTGGGCATTAAGAAACTTTCAGTATGAATTCGGATTGCCAATTGATGGTTTAGCTGGCACTAAGACGAAAGATAAGCTACTTCGTGCAACCAAATATAATGAACAGTTTGTAAAAGAACAAATTAACCGTGGAAAAAAGTTCTCCCATTATGGTGGAGTTGATTTAGAAAAGCAAAAGACTCCGTCTGCTAAGAAAGAGACAACGCAAAAGCAAACAAAAAAACCTAATACTAAAACGGAGAAAAAGCCAAGTAATAATACAGCTAAGAAGCAAAGTGATACACAGAAGAAAGCAAGTAATGGTGGCCAAGCAACCCCGAAAAATAATACTTCTGGAAACCAGAATGGTACGGGGACAAGTGCTGGTGAGGGAGGTACTGCAACAGAGAATAATAACACTCCAGCACCACAAAATACAGCTAATACAAATGGTGGCGAAAATACTACAGGGAAAGAACCAACTGCAGCAAACGTACCAAGTGGATTTTCACAAAATGATATTCAATTAATGGCTAATGCAGTATATGGTGAAGCAAGAGGTGAGCCATATGTCGGCCAAGTAGCTGTTGCAGCAGTAATTCTAAACAGAGTTAATAGTGCTACATTTCCTAATACCGTTTCTGGTGTCATTTTTGAACCACGTGCGTTTACAGCGGTTGCTGACGGACAAATATGGCTAACTCCTAATGAAAGAGCAAAAGAAGCAGTATTAGATGCGATAAATGGATGGGATCCAACGGGTCATGCTTTGTATTATTTTAATCCGGATACAGCAACTAGTGCATGGATTTGGGGTCGACCACAAATTAAACAAATAGGTAAGCACATATTTTGTAAATAGTGGGGTGAGATGAATGTTAAGAGGAATATTAATAGGAGTATTAACACTTGGGATAGCAGGAGTAGCCTACTGGGGCTATCAAGAACACAAAGAGAAAAATGCAGTATTATTAAATGCAGAGAATAACTATCAAAGGGCTTTCCATGATTTAACGTATCAAGTAGATTTACTTCATGACCAAATTGGTACAACATTAGCAATGAATTCACAAGAATCTCTTTCTCCTGCATTGGCAGAAGTATGGAGAATTACATCTGAAGCACATTCAGATGTGGGACAGTTGCCATTAACATTGCTACCATTTAATAAAACAGAAGAATTCCTAGCAAACATTGGTGACTTTAGTTACCGTACTGCTGTAAGAGATTTAAATTCAGAACCATTATCTGATGATGAATATAAGAAATTAGATGAATTGTATAAAGAAGCAGCAGATATCCAAGATGAATTACGAAATGTTCAGCATCTAGTTCTGGAAAATAATCTCCGCTGGATGGATGTTGAAATGGCATTAGCCACAGATAAGCAGTTAGATAATACCATTATTGATGGTTTGAAAACCGTAGAAAATAAAGTGGAAGGTTATCAGGAAACAAGTTTTGGAGTAACAAATGTTAATATGGAAAAAAAGGACGAAAACTTCAAACATTTAAAAGGAAAGAAGATTTCTGAAAAAGAAGCAGAAAATATTGCAAAAGAATTTGCTGAATTTAAAAATCCTGTAGATGTGAAAGTCACTGAAAGTGGAGAAGGTTCAAATTATGGATTCTATAGTGTAACATTAAAGGAAAAAGGTACAGATATAGAAGCCAATATGGATATAACAAAACAAGGTGGATATCCAATATGGTCGATTGTTTCTCGAGATGTAAAAAAAGATAAAATTAGCCTTAATGAAGCGAATAATAATGCTGTGAAATTTTTAAAGGATCATAACTTTAAAAACTTAGCTTTATTTGAAAGTATGCAGTATGAAAACATTGGTGTGTTTAATTTTGTAACAGAAGTCGATGGAGTAAAAATATATCCAGATAGCATAAAAATGAAAGTTGCATTAGATAATGGAAATATCATTGGCTTTGCAGCAGAGGATTATTTAATGGCAAATACAGAAAGAGAAATAAAAGATCCGGTGATATCTAAACAAGATGCATTAAAGAAAATCAACAAACAGGTTAATATTATGGATGATGGATTAGCAATAATCCTTAATGATCTTAATGAAGAAGTGTTATGTTATGAATTTATTGGAACATTAGGAGAAGATACTTATCGGATTTATATTAACGCCGATAATGGAACAGAAGAAAAAGTTGAAAAATTAAAGAATGCTGAACCAGTTTATGAAGAAGTAGTATAATAAAAATAAAAAAGCTGTCAACAGGCTCTAAAAAGGAGAAGGTTGACAGTTTTTTTCTCTTATTCTTAAACTCCAGTAAGACGCTCCATAAGGTGGTATTGCCAAATATAATTTAATCATGCAATAATGATACATGAAAGTAGGTATATAGTTCGGTGTATAGAGTATATTTATGAGTCCTAAGAACTATTTACGGATAGAAGTGCTACAATTAAATAAAAATAAAGTACATAATAAAGGTAGATATAATCCAAAAAAAGGAAAGTGTGAGATAAGTGATTTCAATTGGAGATACATTAATTATTGAACCGATTCATGGAGAAAAAAAAGTTGATCAATATAAAAGCCGTGTTTTAGGAATGGAGGAAAAATCCCTTTATATTGAATATCCCATTCATCTTGAAACAAATAAGCTGATTTTTCTAATGAATGGTGCTCAATTAAGAGTGAATTTTGTTACAAATGAAGGAATCGCTTATTTATTTCATTCAGAAGTAATCGGAAGAAAAAAAGATAATAATGTACCGGTGTTAATTCTTTCATTACCTAGCATAGATCAAATGATTAAAATTCAGCGAAGACAATTCGTACGGATTGAAACAAGTATTGATATGGCTATTCATCCAATGGAAGTAGAGAACTCCTTTCAGCCATTCACAACGGTATCTTTAGATTTTAGTGCAGGGGGAGCTGCGGTTATTGTTCCTAAAAAAATATACTTAGAGGAAAATAGTAAGATAAAAGTTTCATTAGTCTTACCCTTACAGAACGGAGAGTATAATTATTTGCATCTAGATGCGGAGATTAAAAAAATCATTGATTACAATGAAAATAGCAATAAAATGTCTATTGAATTTTTAGATATTGAGCCAGTGGATCGTCAGTCGATGTTAAGATTTAGTTTTGACCGCCAATTATCCTTAAAAAAGAAAGGGCTTGAAATCTGAATAAAGGAATACTAAAACTCCGATACTAACTTTATAGGATGAATTCGTATTGATGATCGCTAGGAAGTTTTACTTTCTTCTCTACGATTGTAGTAGTGGCTAGTAAAAGGAGTGCTTCGAATGAAAACGGTAGAAAGAATTATAATAAAGATAATCCTGCTTCAAATCGTCTTTTTTTTAGTTGGTCAAATATTTCATATGTGGGATATTATCCCGGAAATAAGAACCATTACCCAATATGAAGGAGTTATGGATTCCAATTTTATATCCTTTCTTGAGACTTTTGGAAGAAAATAAAACATGAATGAAGAAATTTGTCTTTTTTTCTTATAATTGTTATATACAAAAATGCTACATAAATAAGCCGATATTAGTGATAAAAAATGAAAAGAAATATGTTAAAATAAAAGATAGTTAAGCCAAATTAAGGCTAGCTCTCCTAATGATGAGATGCTGCTTTTAAGAAGGATTGTATATTCTTTAGAAGCCAACAACGGTTATGGAGAATTTTAATAAGATAATTGGTATATTTGAGCCAGTAGTTCAGGAGGATTTATGGAAAAGAAAATTAGCATTGCAATTGATGGCCCCGCAGCTGCAGGGAAAAGTACGGTTGCAAAGATTGTCGCAGAACAATTAGGATATATTTATATCGATACAGGTGCGATGTATAGAGCATTAACCTATAAGGCAATAAATCATAAATTGAATTTAGAAGAAGAAGAGAATTTAATAAATATGTTAAATGAGACTGTGATTGAATTATTCCCAGGTGAGCAAGGACAATTAATTTTCTTAGATAGCAAAGACGTAACAAAGGAAATTCGTTCAAGTGAAGTAACGAACTCTGTTTCTATCGTTTCGAAGCATAAGCTTGTAAGGGAAGAAATGGTAAGAAGGCAGCAAATGTTTGCAGTAAATGGTGGAGTGGTAATGGATGGTAGAGATATCGGCACCCATGTGATTCCTACTGCTGAGGTGAAAGTATTCCTTTTAGCGTCTGTTGATGAAAGAGCTTTTAGAAGACATAAAGAGAACATAGAAAAAGGATATGAATCTGACTTAGAACAATTAAAACAGGAAATTGCTGCAAGGGATAAATTAGATTCAGAACGTGAAGTTGCCCCCCTTAAGAAGGCGGATGATGCGATTGAAATCGACACAACTTCTTTATCTATTTATAATGTAGTAGATAAAATCATGGAATTAACAAGAGAAAAAATAAGCAATTAATTTTAACAGATAGAAGATCCACTTAATCTTAAAAACTAGTCTAGTGTTTCTTGCTTGACAAAAAAACAAGTTTGTAAGAAGTTTAAAGAGAAGAATTCTTAAAATTCGTATGCATGATAAATTTATTTAAGCTGCAGGATGTTTTTAAACAAATATTTATGCAGGTAGAGTCGAAGGAGGAGTACATATGTCTGAGGAATTAAATGATGTAGTTGTAAATAATTATTCTGTTGGAGACGTAGTAAATGGTCAGATTACGAAGGTAGAAGAAAAACAGGTAATTGTTGCAATCAGTGATAGTAAACTTGATGGGATACTTCCAATAAGTGAATTATCAAGCTTGCACATTGAAAAAGCAAGTGATGTTGTGTCAGAAGGAGACAAGCTTGAATTAGAAGTTATTAAAGTGGAAGAGGATGCCCTTGTTTTATCAAAAAGAAAAGTCGATGCCAAAAAGGCGTGGGATCAACTTGAAGAGAAGTTTAATTCAGGTGAAGTTTTCGAAGCAGAAGTAAAAGACGTTGTTAAAGGCGGACTTGTTGTTGATCTTGGTGTAAGAGGCTTTGTACCTGCATCCTTAGTAGAAGCTCATTATGTAGAAGACTTTTCTGATTACAAAGGTAAGACAATTTCTTTTAAAATTGTCGAACTAGAAAAAGATAAAAGCCGCCTTATTCTATCCCATCGCGCTGTAGTAGAGGAAGAGAAAAGTAAGCAAAAGCAAAATCTTCTTGACTCGATTGAAGCTGGCCAAACACTAACAGGTACTGTACAAAGAATTACTGATTTTGGTGCGTTTGTTGACTTGGGAGGCATTGATGGATTAGTTCATATTTCTCAATTGTCCCATGAACATATTTCTAGCCCAACAGATGTAGTTCAAGAAGGTCAGGAAGTAAATGTGAAGGTACTAAGTGTAGATCGTAATAATGACCGTATCTCTTTATCTATTAAAGAAACACAGCCAGGACCATGGGCGAACATTGCAGATCGTGCTGAAAAAGGTAGTGTACTAGATGGAACAGTTAAGCGTATTGTTTCATATGGCGCGTTTGTTGAAGTGTTCCCAGGGGTAGAAGGACTTGTGCATATTTCACAAATCGCCCATAAACATATTGGAACACCACATGAAGTGCTAAAAGAAGGTCAAGAAGTTCAAGTGAAAGTTTTAGATGTTAACGAAGAAGACCAACGCCTTTCACTAAGTATTAAAGAACTTACAGAGAAAGAAGTGGATGAGGAAGAAGTGTATGAGCTTCCTGAAGAATCAAAAGGTTTCCAATTAGGTGATATGATTGGAGAACAATTGAAAAAGTTGAAAAACTAATTTCTTTGTTTCGTTAAATAGAAAGAAGATATAATAGGGTGGCCATTTTTTTAGGTCACCCTTTTTGCAATGCCTACTTATTATCGTTTAATAATCTGCCTTCTTCAGGACTTTGTAATCGAGTTGAACCATTATAATGAAGTGCTTGGTCACGGTCAGACTCTACTCGGTTACTTTGTTTTAATTTTTTTTCCTGTCTATCCTTAGCCATAGAATTTACCTCCCAAAATAATTAATTGATTCCATTCATGACATGGTCCGTTCACTTCCTTAATGGAAGTTTCTTTTTAGTATTCTACAGAATAGTCGAAACTACATGATGAAAAAAATTCCTTTTGCATAGCAACATATTTCCTTTGTTTACTTGTATCTTTTTCGTTTAAATTACATCCTGCCGAGACATAATGGGAATTAGGAGAGTGAGTATAATGGAGGGATCAATCTTTTTATTTTGTGCATGGTTTATCTGGATTGTTACGACGTTTTTTTTACAAAAAGATAATCCGAAGCGAACTAAATATTCCATTTATGTATTAATAGCAATTGTTTTAAGCCCCTTTAAATGGGAGTGGCATGAAATAAGTAGTTCTGTTTTACTTTTGAGTATATTAATTATCTCGTTTTATTCTACTGGTCGTTTACGATGGAAAACGACTATTTATATTATCATAGCGTCCTTTTTTACGATGTTAGCTTATGCCACATATGAACTGATGGCAATCATTGATCCTATCTGGGTATTTATTCCAGGACCTTGGCTTAAAGTAAGTATATTGTTTGTCCTAGTTATCCTTTTACATAAAAATATAGTCTGTCAAATACTTATTTTGCTAATTGGAAGTAGCACTGGAGAAATATTATTGAGTAGCATTTTAAGAAATTATCAGATGGAATATTATATTGGTTCTTTGAGCTTTTTTGACTATTTAATGCCTGGTGTAGTTGGATTCTTATCCCTATTTTATATAAGAATGACACTAGTAAAATGGGAACAGCATGTATTTATGCTTGAAAAGGAGAGACAAAAAAATATATGAGTAACTTTACTTATCCAATTTTACTTGGAGTAATTGTTGGGACAATATTAAGAATGTATATGCTAAGAACAGATTATCGCCAATATCCTACTTATTTGCATGGGAAAATTATTCATATCGCGCTAGGCTTCATAGCAGCAGGGCTGGGTTCCGTGGCCATTCCTGCAATCTTAAACAAAGATTATACAGCAGTAACTTTCTTAACTGTTGCAGCTTCTCAATTTCGAGAGGTTAGAAATATGGAACGAAATACGCTTACGGAGTTGGATAGTTTCGAAATGGTTCCAAGAGGAAAAACGTATATTGAAGGAATTGCTATTGCTTTTGAAAGCAGGAACTATTTGGTAATGTTTGCAGGTCTTTTAAGCACCTTTGGCTATATTATTTATAATATATGGACAGGTATTCTTGCAGCAATCATCTCTGTAATCATAGCGAAAAAATTGATGTCTGGTGGTCAATTAAAGGATATTGTAGATATTTCATATGCAAAGCCAATGTTTGATGATTCGGGTCTATATGTAGATACCATTTATATTATGAATATTGGTTTGCCAGAGCGGCAGAAGGAAGTCTTAAAGTATGGAATGGGCTTTATCTTGACTCCTAAAAATTTTAATGCCAGAACTACCATTGCAAATTTAGGACAGAGGCAGGCAATTCTATATGATGTGACTACTGCTCTTGGTGTCTATCGAGACTCTGGAACACCCGCATTAGTACCATTAGCTAAACGGGATTTAGAGGATGGAAGGGTGGCTGTATTCGTGCTACCTCAAATACAAAATGAAAAAAAGGCGATTAGTATTATTGGAGCCGTGCCAACGTTAGAAAATGCCATTCGGATGCCCAGTAAACGCTTAGAAAGAGAGGGAGAGATAGAATGAATTTAGAAAAATACATTTTAGCCTCCATTACAACTAATCCAAGCAAAGTCGCACCAGGAAACGGTGTGTATTATTGTGAAAATACGACTGAGATGGAGAATGTTGCCACTAATCTAGAAGCTATATTAGATGGGATTGCTCATAAAATTGGGGAGGAAGTTTATATTATAGTAAAGCATTAAATGCAAATTAGATAAAGTTTTCCAATGAAGAAGGAAGTTTTCAATAGGATTTAGTTTATAAAAGATTAGGGTGTAAGGGAGCGTATATATTTTATAAAAACCAATATATACGAATTAGCGCATACATTGTGAAAAAGTTATAAAAATGATGATTATTGTAAAGAAATGTAGTTTTCTGTTGCTTGGATAACATCTCTTTGATAAACTGTTTTAGTTAGGGGTCTACTTCTCTATTTTAGGGTTAGCCCCTATTTTTACTATTTTTTGTTAAAGGGTATTACTTGAGCAATCGATTATTGGTTTCATTATGTTTAGAATCTTAGGAATAAGTTTTTCATTTTGTTTTTAATCTTGCTTATAAGAGTGTGATTTCAGCCTAAAAAACAACAAATTCGAATGATAAAGAATTCTAATATCCACGAAACTAAAAAGCGGAAGTACTATATTTTCATGTACTTATGTTATAAAGGTAATAAATAATTTAAGAATGTTCTTTAACACTGTGATTACTTAGTTACTATTTTTTTAAGGAATCATGTGGCATGGATAGAATGATTATGTGTGAAGGGAATGATAGCGATGGCTAAACCAGTTATTGCGATAGTTGGAAGACCGAATGTAGGAAAATCGACTATCTTTAATCGGATAGTGGGAGAACGTATTTCAATTGTGGAAGATATACCAGGAGTAACGAGAGATCGTATTTATAGCTCTGCAGAATGGTTAAACCATGATTTTAATCTTATTGATACAGGTGGAATCGATATTGGGGATGAACCATTTTTAGATCAAATACGTATGCAAGCGGAGATAGCAATAGAAGAGGCAGATGTTATTATCTTTATAACAAATGGTCGTGAAGGGGTTACTTCTGCCGATGAAGAAGTTGCAAAAATATTGTATAAAGCTAAAAAGCCAGTTGTTCTTGCCGTTAATAAAGTAGATAATCCGGATATGAGAGAACAAATCTATGATTTTTATGCATTAGGATTTGGCGAACCATTTCCAATTTCAGGATCTCATGGTTTAGGTCTCGGTGATTTATTGGATGAAGCTGCAAAGCATTTTCCTAAGCATGATACAAAGGATTACGGTGATGATATTATTAAATTTTCTCTTATTGGGAGACCAAATGTAGGGAAATCATCCTTAGTTAATGCAATGTTAGGAGAAGATCGAGTAATCGTTAGTAATGTAGCTGGTACTACTCGAGATGCAATTGATTCTGAGGTAACGGTTAACGGAGAAAAGTTTGTTATTATCGATACAGCAGGAATGAGAAAAAAAGGAAAAGTATACGAATCTACAGAGAAATATAGTGTATTACGAGCATTGCGAGCAATTGAAAGATCGGATGTTGTTTTAGTTGTTATTGATGGAGAAGAAGGAATTATTGAACAGGATAAAAAAATTGCTGGATATGCACATGAAGCTGGAAGAGCAGTGATTATTGTCGTGAATAAATGGGATGCAGTAGAAAAAGATGAGAAAACAATGAAAACATTTGAACAAAATATTAGGGAACATTTCTTATTCCTTGATTATGCTCCAATTGTTTTCCTTTCAGCAAAAACGAAGAAACGGATTCATACATTAATACCGATGATTAAAGTTGCTAGCGAAAATCATACTCGTAGAGTGGAAACAAGTGTGTTGAACGATGTTATAATGGATGCTGTAGCGATGAATCCTACTCCAACCGATAAAGGTAAACGATTGAAAATATACTACACTACCCAGGTTGCGGTTGGACCACCAACTTTTGTCGTTTTTGTCAATGATCCAGAATTACTTCACTTTTCTTATGAGCGATTTTTAGAAAATCGTATTAGAGATGCATTTGGTTTTGAGGGAACACCGATTAAAATCTTTGCAAGAGAAAGAAAATAATAGAGGTGTAAAGAAGATGAAAATTCAAAAAACTGTAGCGATGATTGGTGCTGGCAGTTGGGGAACAGCACTTTCATTAGTACTTGGCGATAATGGTCATACTGTTCGTATTTGGGGTAAAGATGAGAAAAATATTGCAGAGATCAATAATTTGCATCAAAATAATAAATATTTACCAGGTATAACCTTACCTAAAGAAGTAGTCGGAACTACATCTTTAGAAGAAAGTGTTCGCAATGTTGATTTTATTATTTTAGCTATACCAACAAAAGCGATGCGAGAGGTTATTCCGCAATTGCTTCCATATATAAACGAACCAAAAACAATCATTCATGTTAGTAAAGGAATTGAGCCTGAAACGTTAATGCGTATTTCTGAAATTATCGAGGAAGAGATACCAGAAAGTAAACGAAAAAGCATTGTTGTATTATCAGGTCCTAGTCATGCAGAGGAAGTGAGTCTTCGACATCCGACGACCGTTACAGTATCATCCAAGAATATGACCGAAGCAGAACTTGTTCAAGATTTATTTATTAATCATAATTTCAGGGTTTATACAAATCCAGATCTTATAGGTGTTGAAATTGGCGGAGCATTAAAAAATATCATTGCAGTTTGTGCAGGTATTGCAGATGGTTTAGGATTTGGTGATAATGCCAAGGCAGCTTTAATAACAAGAGGACTTGCTGAAATGGCTAGGCTGGGAACAAGAATGGGAGCAAATCCCCTTACGTTTGCAGGTTTGACTGGGATTGGAGATTTAATTGTTACATGTACAAGTGTCCATTCTAGAAACTGGAGAGCTGGTAACATGCTTGGAAAAGGCCAAGTGTTAGATGAAGTTCTTGCTCAAATGGGTATGGTTGTGGAAGGAATTCGGACTACAAAAGCTGCACATCAGCTGTCAGAAAAATATGGTGTTACGATGCCTATTACGAATGCTTTATTCCAGATTTTATTTAATGATCAAGATGCAAAAGCTGCCGTAGAGAGCTTAATGGCAAGAGGAAAAACGAATGAAATGGAAGATTTAATAAACATCCTTGCCTCTCAGTACATAGAATAAGAAAAAGATGTGTATTTTTCATCCTTTCTTATAAAAGGATGAAAAAGGAATCTTTTTAAGCAAATATAGGCGTTTTAATGGTTCGAAAATGGATGTAATAACATAAAATGTTTTGAAGCAACCTAGTGGAATGAACAGGGTATGGGTCAAATAGTTGATGGATAATCAAAGTGAAAAGTTTCCCCTACTTTTTACTTTGATTTTTTTATTTTTCCCATTTTTAAACTTCAGGAAGAAGCAACAGAAAGCTTAGGATAATTTGAGGAAGAAAGTGGAAGATAAAACTATCCGTGAAGGTTAAATTGCCTCAACTACCCATTAGGTGTCAGGAAAGAAAGCATCCACAAATGGAAGTTCGCTTAAATCATAGTGATGATTTAGTTTAAATGCTTTATTATAGAGATGTGTGAAAACCTTGAAACATGTTGGTTAACTAGAAAGACTGGCTGATTAATATTATTTTCCCTTCCTTGTCTCTTTTCTATCTTTTTTCCAAACAAAAATGTCATATCCCTTCTCTTCATGTATATATTGAAGAGAAGGTTTTTTATTTTATCTATGAGTGTTTTTTATGAATTAGGTAAATTTCAGAATCAAATAAAAAACGTATGGATGGGTACCATTTTTACGTTCATAAACAACTAACTTGCTAAGTAAATATAAAAACTAGCAAAAAAAAGGAGGGGAAAATAAAAAATAAGTCATAAAGAGATAGGACAACATCATAAATATATATTGTCTAATAGTATTAAAAGGATAATTCTATCCCATGTACTAGGAAAAGTTCAGGAGGGGATCACTTGGAAAAGGTAAATATTTTTAAAGATATTGCCGAAAGAACGGGCGGTGATATTTACTTAGGTGTAGTAGGTGCAGTACGTACTGGAAAATCAACTTTTATAAAAAAATTCATGGAATTGGTCGTAATTCCGAATATGGAAAATGAAGGGGAAAGAACAAGAACAAAAGATGAGCTTCCTCAAAGTGCAGCAGGAAAAACGATTATGACAACAGAACCGAAGTTCGTTCCAAATCAAGCGGCCTCTATTAAAGTAGATGAAGGGTTAGAAGTAAATATTAGGCTTGTTGATTGTGTTGGCTATACAGTGCCTGGAGCACAAGGATATGAGGATGAAAATGGGCCTAGAATGATAAATACACCATGGTATGAAGAACCAATTCCATTCCATGAAGCTGCTGAAATAGGAACTAGAAAGGTAATTCAAGAGCACAGTACAATTGGAGTAGTTATTACAACAGATGGTACTATTGGCGATATTCCAAGAAGTAACTATCTAGAAGCTGAAAATAGAGTAATTGAGGAATTAAAAGAGGTTGGGAAGCCGTTTATTATGATTATAAACAGTGCACAGCCATATCATCCCAATACGGAAGCATTAAAGGATGAGCTTTCTGAAAAATACGATATCCCAGTAATTGCGATGAGTGTAGAAAGTATGCGTGAAGCAGATGTTTTAAATGTAATGCGTGAAGCATTATTCGAGTTCCCGGTATTGGAAGTAAATGTGAATTTACCGAGCTGGGTAATGGTATTAAGAGAAAATCATTGGTTAAGAGATAATTACCAAGAAGCAGTAAAAGAAACAGTAAAAGACATTAAGAGATTAAGAGATGTAGATAGAGTTGTCTCTCAATTTAGTGAATATGAATTTATTGAAAATGCTGGTCTAGCTGGCATTGAAATGGGCCAAGGGATTGCCGAAATTGATCTATTTGCACCAGATGAGTTATATGATGACATTTTAAAAGAAATTGTCGGGGTAGAAATTAGAGGAAAAGACCACTTACTAGAATTAATGCAAGATTTTGCCCATGCAAAAACGGAATATGATCAAATTTCAGACGCATTAAAAATGGTGAAGCAAACAGGTTATGGGATTGCTGCTCCATCCTTAGTTGATATGAGCTTAGATGAACCTGAAATCATCCGTCAGGGATCTAGATTCGGCGTTAGACTAAAAGCTGTAGCGCCTTCTATCCATATGATTAAAGTAGATGTTGAAAGTGAATTTGCTCCAATTATTGGATCGGAAAAACAAAGTGAAGAATTAGTCAGATATTTAATGCAGGATTTTGAGGATGATCCATTATCAATTTGGAATTCAGATATTTTTGGAAGAAGCTTAAGTTCAATCGTCCGAGAAGGCATTCAAGCTAAACTCTCCCTTATGCCAGAAAATGCTCGCTATAAATTAAAAGAAACATTAGAAAGAATTATCAATGAAGGTTCTGGTGGACTAATAGCAATTATTTTGTAAGAACTCTATTTTAGGGTTCTTTTTTTTTATTTTATTTCGAGAAGAAAGCGAAATTTGGTATAAAAAAAGCCTAATAGAGGCATTTTATTTATTCTTATACCCACCATTTACTTAAGTGAAACAATGGAGTTATAGTTCTTTTTACGTTTTAATTTTGGTTGTAAATGGAAATTTTATGGTTTTAATGTTACGCTTTTATTTCAAAATAAGAAAATATCGCTATCAATACATAAAATTTCTTGATATGCATAAACGATTATGATAATCTTTTAAAGGAATTAGCGTTATATAAGGTTTCTTATTCTTTATGTAAGGGTTAAGTTACTTTATACTTGAATACTTCTTTGAGTGAACAAATGTATGTCATTTAAGAAAAAATTCGGTAGGACGTATATAATTCCGTTAATTTGTTTACAAATAAAGATATGAAACTAATTTTAGGCTTTTATTTGAAACACTCGGGAGGAGGTGAAAGGCATGAACAAGACAGAATTAATCAATGCAGTTGCTGAAGCAAGTGAACTATCAAAAAAGGACGCTACTAAAGCAGTTGACGCTGTTTTCGATACAATCTTGAATGCTTTAAAAGATGGTGATAAGGTTCAACTTATCGGTTTTGGTAACTTCGAGGTACGTGAACGTGCGGCTCGTAAAGGTCGTAACCCACAAACTGGTGAAGAAATTGAAATCGCAGCAAGCAAAGTTCCTGCTTTTAAACCAGGTAAAGCACTTAAAGACGCAGTGAAATAATTACATATAATAGTATTTCACTAAAACCGCGAAATTATCGCGGTTTTTTTTTATGAGTTTTTTTATAAAATAATGATGATTGAAATGAAAGGAGAAAAAGGAATAAGAGAGAATCTTTCCAAAGTAGCTATTGTACCCCTTTACTTTCTCTTGTGATATAATAAATAAAATATGTGATTGAAATGGAAAAGTTCTGTTTAGTGCTGTTTTCTAAAAGATTGGTGTGTTTCCAATAGAAAAAACCAATAAATTCAATAACTAATAAATCTGAATACACGTAGACTCCTATGGTAGCGGCTCGGCACTCGACCAATGGAAAGCGAAGTGTATTTAGGCTGCGGGTCATAGCAACAACTTTACATATAATAAAGAATAATATTTCGACAGTTTTTAGAGATTGGCATGAATAGATAATAGCGAAAGAGGAATAAATGGGGAACAAGGGTGATATTATGGCTATACAAGAATTAATAGAGAGTGTAAAAATCAAAGTAGTTGAAAAAACCTCCAATCATTATTTACAAAAACATATACCAAATCCAATTTTGGATGAACATAAGCTTTTACTAACAATAACAGTCTTATTACAGGCAAATGTAAAAAAACAGGATATTATTACCTATGCAACAACAATTACACTTATTCAGATTGCCCTTGATACCCATGAGCTCGTTACAAATGATAAGATGCATAAGGGAAATGAACGAAGTAGACAATTAACGGTATTAGCAGGGGATTTATACAGTGGGCAATACTATAAAATATTAGCTGAAATAGAAGACTTTAAAATGCTTAAGTTTTTAGCAGAAGGCATTAAAGTGATTAATGAGAATAAAATATTCTTCTACCATCATAGCGCAAAGGGAATAGAGCAATTAATAAAAAGTCTAAAAGATATTGAAGGAGCATTAATCCAAAAGCTAGTCGACTACTATCAAATGGATGGATGGAAAGCTTTTGTGGAAGAATTTTTGTTTCTTCATCGAATTTGCAAAGAAAAAGAGTTGTTTGATCAAACGAATAGTTCAATGGTAGTAGATGCTTTTTTTAAGTATGAGAATAAAAATAAATTAAATTCAATAACTAAAAATAATAAAGATGCAATGATGGATAAATATATAAAAGAGGCAAGTTTACGTGTAGAAGAGTTGTTAAATAGTCTTCCAGCATTGCAAGAAGAATTTAGAGAAACCGCCTATCGATTTTTGAATAAACTAAGCAAACAACAATTGTACGTAGAGGAAGGGTAAATAATAATGCAAGAGCAGCAGT
The DNA here is from genome assembly GCF_976954375.1 of Niallia sp. Marseille-Q9988. NCBI lineage: Bacteria > Bacillati > Bacillota > Bacilli > Caryophanales > Bacillaceae > Niallia > Niallia sp. Marseille-Q9988. The sequence goes on from NZ_CDRJSZ010000007.1 coordinate 57,073, forward strand.
CTAAAGAAGAAAAGGTACATAATGTATTTGAAAAGATTTATGGGAATTATGATAGAATGAATTCGTTAATTAGCTTTCAGCAGCATAAATTATGGCGAAAAGACACGATGAAGCGAATGAATGTGCCTAAAGGTTCAGCATGTTTGGATGTATGCTGCGGAACAGCTGATTGGACAATTAGCCTAGCAGAGCAAGTTGGCCCTAACGGGGAAGTGATTGGTCTTGATTTCAGTGAAAATATGCTAAGCATAGGAAAGCAAAAAACAGCTGAGTATAAAAATATACAGCTAATTCACGGCAACGCCATGGAGTTACCCTTTGCAGACAATCATTTTGATTTTGTAACAATCGGCTTTGGTTTGCGTAATGTTCCAGACTACTTAACTGTTTTAAAAGAAATGAGAAGAGTAGTAAAGCCTGGAGGGATGGTTGTTTGTTTAGAAACATCGCAACCAACAATGCCAATTTTTAGACAAGGCTACTATATGTATTTTAGATATATTATGCCGATTTTTGGTAAACTTTTTGCTAAAAGCTATAAGGAATATTCATGGCTACAGGAATCAGCGCGAGATTTCCCAGGTATGAAAGAACTAGCTATGATGTTTGAAGAAGCAGGATTAAAGAGAGTAGGATATAAAGCTTATTTTGGCGGTGTTGCTGCAGTTCATTTTGGTTATAAGTAATAATCTCAATAGTGATGAAAGTCCTGTAAGGGAGAAAAGCTTTTTAGCTGTTTAAAAATTTTATTTAGATATGGGAATAGCTGGAGTAGTCTAAATAGAAGTGGAGAAAATGTTTAACAAGGTTCGCCGCTGTTTTAGCAAAAATGGAAAGTATATTAAAGGCTACTATAAGAAAAAAGAACTAGAAATAATGTCAAGGAAATACATAATTATTTTAAAATATGGATACAAGTTGGGTGAGTAGTTGGTGAAATTAAAAATGATGTACTCATTTTTGAATTCGGATATTGAAAAAATTGAGAGAGAATTAGAAGAAACCGTACAGGCAAACTCTATTATATTACGTGAGTCTTCCTTGCATTTACTACAAGCAGGTGGAAAAAGAATACGTCCGATATTTGTATTGCTTGCAGGGCAATTTGGAAATTATGATATCCATAAAATAAAAAAAGCAGCAGTTTCGTTGGAATTAATTCATATGGCATCATTAGTTCATGATGATGTAATAGATGATTCTGATTTAAGAAGAGGTCAGCCTACTATTAAAGCAAAATGGGATAATAAAGTAGCGATGTATACAGGGGATTACATTTTTGCTCGGTCAATGGAAATTATGAGTGATATTAATAAGCCTGATGCCCACAGAGTACTTGCTAATACAATTGTGGAAGTCTGTATCGGCGAAATTCAGCAAATAAAAGACAAATATCGATTTGATCAAAATATTAGAGATTATTTTCGGAGAATAAAAAGAAAAACGGCTTTATTAATTTCAGCAAGTTCTTTAGTAGGTGCGATTGTTTCGGATGTTGAAGAAGAATTCCAGCAAAAGTTGCATCAATTCGGGTACTATGTTGGTATGTCTTATCAAATCATAGATGATGTACTAGATTTTGTTGGGACAGAAAAAGAATTAGGAAAGCCAGCAGGCGGGGATTTACTTCAAGGAAATATTACATTGCCTGTTTTATTTGCAATGGAAAATGAAGAGGTTCGCAAAAAAATAATCACTGTCCATGAAGCAATGTCAAAACAGGAATTAACGGAGGTTATTACAAGCATTAAAAATACAGATGCAATCGATCGTTCTCTTCAAGTAAGTGACCTGTATTTAAATAAGGCCCTCTTAACTATTCGTGATTTGCCGAATGGAAAAGCCAAATCGGCACTAGCTAATATAGCAAAATATTTGGGTAAACGTAAATTTTAGCAATTGTAACAGTACCTATTACATATGAAAGCGTTTAAAGATTCTTTTGCAAAATTCGAATTTTTGTGTTAAGTTCTTTTCATGAATAACCATTTTTGCTAGTCTAATACATATGGTAGGAGTGAGCTTATGGAAAGAACATTTCTAATGGTAAAGCCAGATGGTGTACAAAGAAATTTAATGGGGAAAATAATAGCCCGGTTTGAAGAAAAAGGTTTCCAACTCGTTGGAGCAAAGCTTATGCATATTTCGGAAGATTTAGCAGAACAGCATTATGCAGAACATAAAGGTAAGCCGTTTTTTACACAATTAGTAGATTTTATCACTTCTGGTCCTGTATTTGCAATGGTTTGGCAAGGAGAGGAAGTTATCGCAAAATCGAGAATAATGATGGGGAAAACAGACCCTCTAGAAGCTTTGCCAGGTACCATTCGTGGCGATTTTGGAGTAGTAAAACATAAAAATATAATTCATGGATCTGATGGAAAAGAAAGTGCGCAAAGAGAAATATCCCTATTTTTCGATGAGGAAGAATTAGTAGAGTATCATAAATTATTAGATAATTGGGTTTACTAACTTTTGGTTATAATAGCTGTCCTGTTCATCAGGACAGCTATTTATATGTGGATAAACGATATTATCAGGTAGCGTTCCCCGTGTTTCCTTTATCTCAGTCAGAGCCCTCCAGTTTGTACGACGATAAACAGGCGCCTCCACATTTCGATTAATTATATGAATTATCGGAATAAAATTTGGCCCTTTTTGAGGAAAATCGTATATACTAAAAAAGAAGTTGATTTTATGATGGTTGTGAGGAAATTACATGGAGAAGGATTTTCAAGATTTTATTAAGAATTTCTATAGATTATCAGGAATAGATTTGTCTTTATATAAAGAGGCACAAATGAAAAGAAGGTTGACATCTCTTTATGAAAAAAGGGGTTTTACTTCTTTTGCAGATTATTTTAAAGCAATACATACGAATAAGAATTTATTGGACGAGTTATTAGATCGGATGACAATTAATGTTTCTGAATTTTATCGTAATTATAAACGGTGGGAGGTTTTAGAGAAAAATATATTGCCCGATCTCCTTAAAGCTAAAGCGCAGATGAAGGTATGGAGTGCTGCTTGCTCGACAGGGGAAGAGCCATATACATTATCAATGCTTCTTTCCAATGAAATGAAGGCAAAGGATTTTCAAATCCTTGCAACAGATATTGATGTTAATGCATTGGAACGTGCGAAAAATGGTGTGTATTTAGAGAGAGCATTAAATGAAGTGCCAGTGGCGCAAAAGAATAAGTATTTTGAACAGCAAGGCTCGATGTATAAAATAATGGACGAAGTGAAAAAAAACGTCACATTTAAAAAACAGAATTTATTGGCGGATTCATTTGGTGGCCCATTCGATTTAATCGTTTGTCGAAATGTTTTAATATACTTTACAGAGGATGCAAAAGATTTGCTTTATCACAAATTCGCTCAAGCCTTAAGACCTGGTGGGATTTTCTTTGTCGGTAGTACAGAACAAATTTTTACCCCCGCAAAGTATGGCTTAGAAACAGCAGATACTTTCTTCTATCGTAAAATATAAGCAATGGCAAAACAACCACAAGAATATCCCGTTGTTTTGCCATTGTTTAAATAATTACTGTATGGTCATCCTTTGAATTTACAAGAGATTTAGATGATTTTGCAAAGATTTTTAGGTTTTTCTCTATTCATAACTGGATAGGTATGTTATATTGAAACATAATTACTTTAAAGCGTTGAAGGGAGAAAGGATTTATATATGAGATACTTAACATCTGGGGAATCGCATGGTCCCAAACTAATTACTATTATAGAGGGTCTTCCTGCTGGAATGCCTTTATTAGCGGAAGATATAAATGAAGAATTAGCTAGAAGACAAAAAGGCCATGGTCGAGGAAGAAGAATGCAAATAGAAACAGATACCGTGGAAATCGGTGGTGGAATTAGACATGGTTATACGTTAGGTTCACCTGTTTCTTTAATTGTAGAAAATAATGATTGGAAACATTGGACTAAAATTATGGGTCAACAGCCAATCGATGAAGCAGAAGCAAATGAAATTAAGCGGAAAATTAGCCGTCCAAGACCAGGCCATGCTGATTTAAACGGTGCTATTAAATATGGTCATCGAGATATGAGAAACGTATTAGAGCGTTCGTCCGCACGTGAAACGACCGTTCGGGTGGCAGCTGGTGCAGTTGCGAAAAAGCTGCTCTCTTTATTGGGGATTAAAATTGCTTCCCATGTTGTGGAAATAGGCGGAGTGAAATCCAATGTTACGAATTATGCATCAATCGAGAAGCTTAGGGAAATAACAGAGAATTCCCCTGTCCGTTGTTTAGATGAACAAGCAGGCGCTGAAATGATGAAGGCGATTGATGATGCGAAAGCAAGTGGTGATTCTATTGGAGGCGTAGTAGAAGTAGTTGTGGAAGGTATGCCAATTGGCGTCGGCAGCTATGTTCATTACGATAGAAAGTTAGATGCGAAGCTTGCTAGTGCCATAATGAGTATTAATGCATTTAAGGGTGTCGAGATTGGTATTGGTTTTGAAGCGGCGAGAAAGCCAGGAAGTGAAGTCCATGATGAGATTATCTGGGATAAAGAAACAGGATATTCTAGAAGAACGAATCGTTTAGGTGGTTTAGAAGGTGGAATGACAAATGGCATGCCAATTGTTGTTAGAGGGGTTATGAAGCCGATTCCGACACTTTATAAACCATTAAAGAGTGTTGATATTGATACGAAAGAAGAGTTTACAGCAAGTATTGAACGGAGTGATAGTTGTGCAGTGCCAGCAGCTTCAGTTGTTGCAGAGCATGTTATTGCATGGGAGCTTGCTTCAGCTATCGTTGATCAATTTTATTCTGATCGTTTCGAAGGACTTGTTGCTAATATTAGAGAGCATAACAAACATGCGAGGGAATTCTAATGCCCACTGTTTCAATTCAAACTTCGTCGAAACAATATGATATGTGGATTGGGGAACATGTCATTAAACAACTACATTCGTTTATTCAAAGTAAATTTGAAGACGTAACGAAAATATTGATTATTACTGATGAATCCGTAAAGAAGCTACATTTAGCAACAGTAGAAAAAGAACTTTCCTCTCTCCCTGTTATAACATATACAGTACCTGCAGGGGAAAAGGCAAAATCATTCGATGTTTTTTATGCTTGCCTTACCTATATGCTAGAACAACATTTAGATAGAAAATCACTAGTTTTGGCATTAGGTGGTGGAGCAGTTGGGGATTTAGCTGGCTATGTAGCTGCATCCTTCATGAGAGGTATTCCCTTTATTCAAATACCTACAACTGTTTTAGCTCATGATAGTGCAGTTGGTGGAAAAGTTGCGATAAATCATCCTCTTGGAAAAAATATGATTGGTGTTTTTAATCAGCCAGAAGCGGTTTTTTATGATACAACCTTTTTGTCTACTCTGCCAATTCAGGAGCTGCGTTCAGGGTTTGGTGAAGTGATCAAGCATGCATTAATAAGTGATTCACAGTTTTATCAAGATTTGACTACTAATATAAATAACTTATCAAAAGTAGACATAGCTTATTGGTCTGAAATACTAGAAAAGGGAATTCTAGTTAAACGATCTATTGTAGAGAAAGATGAAAGAGAATCAAATATACGAGCTTTTTTGAATTTTGGTCATACGCTTGGGCATGCAATTGAAGCGGAGATGGGCTATGGTAAATTTACGCATGGGGAAGCTGTCGTAATCGGAATGATTTTTGCATTAAGGTTAAGCAAGAAGAAATATGATATAGCCTTTTCAATGGAGGAATACATAAAGTGGCTCCAATTACTTGGTTATACCTGTGATATTCCAGTGAATTTAGAAATAAACAATTTAATTAATCGAATGAAGCAAGATAAGAAATCGATTAATGGAACAATCCGTTTTGTCTTACTAAAAGAATTAGGTAAACCTGTTTTAGTAGAAATAGGTGAAGCGGAAATTAGAGAAGAATTAGCTATATTTAAAGGTGGGAAGTAGATGATTAGAGGAGTTAGGGGAGCTATTACGGTTGAAAATAATGTAGAGGCAGAGATATTATCAGCTACAGAAAGCCTTTTTAAAGAAATGATAAACTCCAATCAAATTAAAGCGAGCGATGTTGCCTCTGTATTTTTATCAGTAACGGATGACATTAATGCAGCTTTTCCTGCAAAAGTGATTCGTATGCAAGAAGATTGGATATTTGTTCCGGTAATGTGTATGAAGGAAATAGCAGTTCCCAATTCATTAGAGAAGTGTATTCGTATTATGATGCATTGGAATACAGAACTTTATCAGGATGAGATTCAACATATTTATTTAGAAAAGGCAATTCAATTAAGACCAGATTTAACAAAACAATAAATAACTTTTGGGGTGAAAGAAAATGAAGTGGAAAGAGCAGCTTTTAAATTTAAAAGCTTATCAACCAGGTAGAACGATTGAAGAAGTAAAAAAACAATTTAATTTAGACCGAATTGTAAAACTTGCCTCCAACGAAAACCCTTTTGGAAGCTCTCCGAAAGTTTTAGAGGCATTGAAAAAAGTAGATGGCTCGTATGCTTTATATCCAGATGGATATGCTACAAACTTACGCTATGCGCTTGCTGATTTTCTAAAAGTAACACCAGAAGAGTTAGTGCTTGGTAATGGATCGGATGAAATTATATTAATGATTTCAAGAGCTCTACTTAGACCGGGATTAAATACTGTAATGGCTAGTCATACATTTGGTCAATATAAGCATAATGCAATTGTGGATGGTGCAGAGGTTAGAGAAGTGCCCCTAACAGAAAAAGCAGAGCATGATTTACCTGCGATGCTTGCTGAAATAGATGAAAATACTAGTGTAGTGTGGTTATGTAGTCCTAATAATCCAACTGGTACATATATTCCAGAAAATGAATTAGTTTCTTTCTTAGAAAAGGTACCAGAAGATGTCTTAGTGGTATTAGATGAAGCGTATTTCGAATATGTAGTTGCGGATGATTATTATGATTCTATTTCACTGACAAGAAAATTCAGCAATCTTATTGTGCTACGAACATTTTCAAAAATATATGGTCTTGCAAGCTTCCGTGTTGGATATGGAGTAGCAAATGCCACTCTATTAAACACTTTAGATCCAATTAGAGAACCTTTTAACGTTAATACATTAGGGCAAATTGCGACTGAAGAAGCATTAAAGGATCAGGAGTTTGTAGAAACTTGTAGACGGAAAAACAGAGAAGGATTAGAGCAATTATACCGTTTTTGTGAAGAAAATAATTTAACATACTTTCCATCCCAAACGAATTTTCTCTTAGTTGATTTTAAAATCGATGGAAATGAAGTGTTCCAATATTTAATGAGTAAAGGATATATAGTTCGTTCGGGTGTTCCTTTGAATTTCCCTACCTCAGTTCGTATAACAATTGGTTCGAAAGAAGAGAACGAAGGATTGATTCAAGTCATGACGGAGTTTCTTGCTGAACAGAAAGTCGCGAAATAATGATGGGAAAAGAAGGCGGTGATAGGATGAATGGTCGCGTCTTCATAATAGGTTTAGGACTTATAGGTGGATCGTTGGCTTTATGTATAAAAAAAGAACATCCAGAAAGTACTATTTTTGGATATGATATTTCCCGAGATAATTTAAAATTAGCCAAAATGCTAGGGGTTATTGATGAAATAGCATCAACGATTGAGGCAGGAGCACAAACTGCTGATCTCATTATTATTTCAACACCTGTAAAAGAAACAGAAAAAATCATCGATTTGCTTTCGACATTAGCGTTAAAACAACATGTACTAATTACAGATGTCGGAAGCACAAAATCTGTTGTTACAAATAAATCGCAAGTGTTATTGGACAAAGGTATTACTTTTATTGGGGGCCATCCGATGGCTGGATCCCATAAAAGTGGTGTCTCTGCTTCCAAAGTTATTCTATTTGAAAATGCCTTTTATTTACTAACTCCTCACGAAAGTATTAAGGAACAAGTGGTTCAAGAGTTACTTAAATGGCTCCAAGGAACAAATGCAAAGTTTCTAATTATTTCTCCAGAGGAGCATGATTTATTGGCAGGTGCCATTAGCCATATGCCACATATAGTTGCAGCATCGTTAGTGCACCAGGCAGATCACATTAGTGAAAGACATGAGCTTGTTACAAGGTTAGCAGCAGGTGGATTCCGAGATATTACTAGGATTGCATCAAGCAGTCCTTCCATGTGGCGGGACATCTTAATACATAATAAAAACGTATTAATTCAGTTAATGAATGACTGGAAACAAGAAATGGATAAAGTGCTTTCACTGATTAAACATGAACGAGCAGATGAGTTATATGACTATTTTTCACGAGCAAAAAAAGTAAGGGACGGTTTGCCTCAAGACCAAAAAGGTGCCATACCAGCTTTTTATGATTTATTTGTGGATGTGCCTGACTATCCAGGGGTAATTTCCGAAATTACTGGCTATTTAGCAAAAGAAAATATAAGTATAACAAATATTCGAATAATGGAAACGCGGGAAGAGATTTTTGGAATACTAGCAATCAGCTTTCAAACAGAGGCAGATAGAATAAGAGCACAGAAATGCATCGCTTCTTATTCTAATTATGATACTACGATTGGATAGAACGAAGGTGAATGTATTGGAGTTATTAACATTAAGAAGTAATAGGAATGGGTTAAAAGGTGAAATTGAAGTTCCGGGTGATAAATCGATTTCTCATCGTTCGATCATGTTTGGATCCATTGCAAATGGAATGACAACAGTAACAAATTTTCTATTAGGAGAGGATTGTTTAAGTACAATCTCTTGTTTTCGAAAATTAGGGGTATTAATAGAACAAGATACCCAAAAGGTCGTTATCTATGGAAAAGGAATGAGTGAATTACAAGAACCAAAAGATATTTTGGATGTTGGGAATTCGGGTACAACGATTCGCTTATTAACGGGAATATTAGCAGGATTACATTTTCACAGTACGTTAATTGGCGATTCTTCAATAGGCAAACGACCAATGACAAGAGTGGTTACTCCTTTAAGGGAAATGGGTGCGAAAATTGACGGCAGAGAAGAAGGAAAGTATACTCCTTTATCCGTACGTGGTGGAAATCTACAAAGTATTACCTATCGATTGCCTGTAGCAAGTGCACAAGTAAAATCTGCAATATTATTTGCCGGCCTTAATGCAGATGGAATCACAACGGTGATTGAGCCAGTACCTACTAGGGATCACACCGAGAGAATGATTCAACGATTTGGCGGGAAAATTAGTAGACACGAAAATGAAATTCAAGTAGAAGGTGGCCAGAAACTTCTTGGTACAGAAATTCATGTTCCAGGAGATATATCATCTGCGGCATTTTTCCTTGTAGCTGGTTGTATTGTCTCTAACAGTAGCATTACTTTAAAAAATGTGGGACTTAATCCTACAAGAACAGGAATAATAGACGTTTTGCAAAGCATGGGAGCAAGCATCGATATTCAAATAGATGCTGCTGATGCTTTTGAACCGACTGGAACAATAAATGTGATGTCAAGTAAGCTTAAGGGAACAGTTATCGAAGGGGAGATTATCCCGAAATTAATTGATGAAATCCCAATCATTGCATTGTTAGCAACACAGGCAGAGGGAGTTACGGTTATAAAAGATGCCCATGAATTGAAGGTTAAGGAAACTAATAGAATTGATACTGTAGTAATGGAGCTAAAGAAATTAGGTGCGGATATTCAAGCAACTGATGATGGAATGATTATCACAGGTGGGACGAAGCTGACTGGAGCAAAAGTAAATTCTCATGGAGATCATCGCATCGGAATGATGCTTGCAGTTGCTTCACAGATTTGTGAAGGAGAAATGATTCTCGAAAACGTGAATGCTATTGCGGTGTCGTATCCAGCTTTCTTCGAACATCTTCATATATTGTCTAACTAATAATTGGTCGTCGATGAACATACTACGTTTGTCGACGAATTTTTTTTGGAACAGAAAACCATTAAAAATGTGGATTAATGGAATATTTGCTATTGTTTAATCATAGCCTGTCTTAAAAGAATAGGTGGTGATTTAGGATGCGATATATCATCGAAAATATACATTTATTAAAAAGGCAAAGATTGAAGAAGACATCTATCCTAATTGAGGATAATCGAATTGAATTACTTAAAGATAAATTCCACTCTTATCAATATATGCGAATGGATGGCTCTCCATATATAATGACACCCACTACAGTTATGCTTGATAACCAAGTGAAGCAAATGAACTCTAGTACACAACAAAAAAAGTATATAGAAGAGAACTTGATCAAAAAGGGATGTACAACCTTTCTCTTTTATATAGAAGTAAAGAGAGAAAGAGAATTGGCTTTGCAATTAAAAAAAATAAACAGTCAATTACTAAATTGTGCAATAGATTATGTTGCAGCCGTAAAGATTCCTTTATCATTATTATCGCCTAGTTTTGTACGAATGTGTAAAAGAGAAAAAGTACCAGTTTTATTTATTGAGATTGAAGATATTAAAGCCTTATATCAAATTCCATGGGGATGGATAAAAGAGGCTTTATTTCCATATAATGCACCACTCGTACCGATATTTTTAGCAAAAGATGAACAAGAAAAGAAAATGGCACAAAATATATGGTCAAGTTTAATGAGAGATGTTAAAATACCATCTATTCCTCATGAAATAAAAGAAGGAATGCCAGTCGACTATTCTGATTTAGCCAAAATAGGGATTTATCCATTTAAAGGAAATGTGTACCAAGGTGGCGAAGTAACGTATAATTTAGTTGCTTACGATGAATCAATCATAAATATTGAAGAAAACGATTTGTTTCTTTATCATTATGATAGAATACAAATGACTATACACAAAGGAAAATGTATTCGAGCAGGGGCAAAGGTGTATTATCGTCCAGGCTATGGTGAATTACTTGAAGTAAAAGTACCTTCCTTCCTAACAATATAGAAGGAGATTAGAGAGGATTATCATATGGAAAGAGTTAATGAAATTATATCTTTATTAGAAGATGGACAACAAGAGAAAGCGTTAAAATATTATCAAGATGTTTTAAAAATGGGCAATAATGAAGAAAGATTTGTGCTAGGCGAAGAACTATTTCAGCTAGGTTTTTTGGAAGAAGCCAAAAATCTATTTTTAGTACTACTAGAAGGGTATCCGGATGAAGGAGAATTACTTGTTCTAGTTGCAGAAGTGGAAATGGAATTGGGAAATGAGGAAATAGCGATTTCTTATTTAGAGAAAATTAACCCGAAGGATCCCTCTTTTCCTCAAGCTTTACTATTGCTTGCAGACTTATATCAAATGGATGGGTTGTATGAGGTTAGTGAACAGAAATTAAAGGAAGCAAAAAAAATCCTACCAGATGAAGTGATTATTGACTTTGCCTTAGGTGAATTATATTCGGAACAAGGAAAAATTGCTGATGCGATAAAATCCTATCAAAAGGTATTACCAATGCAGGAAAATATTGCTGGAGTTAATATCAACGGAAGGATTGCGGATAACTTAAGTGCGGGGGGAGCCTTTGAGGATGCAATTGGCTATTATGAAAAAGCACTCGAAGAAAAAATAGAGATAAATACGTTATTTAATCTTGCTTTGACTGCCTCGCAGGCGAGCCTATATACGGTTGCGATAAATCGTTTTGAAGAGGTAAAAGCTTTGGATTCATCCTACCATTCCCTCTATTTGTATTTGGCCAGAGCATATGAGCATGAAGAAATGCTTGACGATGCATACAAAACAGTTTTAGAAGGAATAAAGCAAGATGAGTTTAATAAAGATTTATATTTATATGGTGGCAAATTAGCTTTAAAACGTGGTGATGAACAAAAAGCCGAGGAACATTTTAGAGAAGCACTTGCAATAGATCCTGAGTTTATAGATGCAGTGCTTTTATTAAATAAATTATTCTTAACTCAAGATCGATTTGAGGATGTCATCGAGTTAATTGAGCTGATGGATAAACAAGAAATGGAAGAGCCGCAATTGCATTGGGATGCAGCCAAAGCATTTCATGGCATAGAAAAATATTCAGAGGCATTAAACAAATATCAATTAGCATATACTTTCTTTAAAGAACTTCCAGATTTTCTATATGATTATGGATATTTTCTTTTAGAAGAAGGAAAAAGAAGGGATGCTGCCGAAATTTTTAATATGCTATTACAAACAGACCCAAGTAATGAAGAGTATATTGAAATCTTGCAACGCCTCACAGAAAACGAATAATTAAGTAATTGAAAAAGGGTAAAAGTATTTTTCACATGGTGACTTTCGTAAAGGATTTTCTTTTAGCGAAATTAAATTTATGGGAAAAGGGCAAACAAAAAGCTTGTTGGTCCACTCTAGTTGTCATTTCCTTAGGAGCGATGCAGGTAAAGCAGGTTGGATAATAAAATTTGTTGCAAGCAGAGGAGGGAATTACAAATGAAAACCCCTGTATCTGTCAATGAAAAAAAAGACTTCATTCGTTGGTTTTTAAATCATTATCAATTGAAGAGACGGGAATGTGTTTGGATTTTAAATTATTTAATGAGTCATGATCAATTGATGGAAAAAGTCCATTTTGTTGAAAATGCAGAAAAATGTCCAAGAGGGCTGATTATGTCCACGCATTGTGTAGATGAAGTACCTTTTAGGTTTTATAAAGAAAATGTAATGACTACAGATGCAGAAAAGTCTTTTCATGATATTCGCCTAAATAGAGATGAAGATATTTACATTCAGCTGAATTTTTACGCATCAAATCAAGTTCATCAATACGCAGCTGTACTAGTAGAAAATCCATTTATGCCGAAAAAGCTACAAATAACCGAAAAAGATAAAATGATTGCTGAACAATTTTTGGTAAGTAGCATAGAAAAATTTCAAAAAGAAAAACTTCTCCAATTAATCGATGAAGCATTAGATACTGGAGATAAAGATATGTTTAATACCTTAACGAATCAATTAAAATTCTTTCAAAATAAATAAGGTTACTTGTCTTCCCGTAAAGCGAACTTTACGGGATTTGTTTTTTTACTAAAGTTCTAATTTCTTGAGATTTTCCTATGCCCTCTAAACTGTGATAAAATAGGAGGATCAGTTATGGAAAAGGGGAAAATGTGTGAGAAGTATTTATATGATACTAAGCAATCGTTCATTTTTAGGGCTGTTACTCATTATTAACATAGTAGGAACGGCTTATGGCTATTATTGGTACAGGTTTCAATTAGCAGAGACACCGACAAAATTTCTGCTCTTCGTACCTGATAGTCCGACAGCAAGTCTCTTTTTTGTGTTTGTATTAATAGCTTTCTTATGGAAAAAGAATTGGCCGCTTATAGAAGCACTAGCTTTAATAACTTTATTTAAATACGGAATATGGGCAGTAGTAATGAACATTCTTGTCTATGTTGAAACAGGAGCAATTGGGATAGACTCATGGATGCTCATTTTTTCACATGGGGCAATGGCAATTCAAGGATTGTTATATATTCCTTTTTATCGTTTTAAATGGATCCATATTCTACTTGTAGCAATTTGGACTTTACATAATGATGTTATTGACTATGTGTTTAAGATGATGCCTAAATATAGTGTCTTGGATCAATATATGGCAAATATCGGCTACTTTACTTTTTGGCTTAGTATTCTAAGTCTATTAATAGGTGTATATGCATATAAAAAAAGGCAGCAATTACAATGGAAAATTCAATAGAATTATTTTTTTAGTCTAACCTTGTCCAACTCATCATACATTTTTAATAGTAGATAGAGGAGGGACAAGAATGAAGGCTAAATTGGTTATGTTGTTGATGATATTGATTTTACTTTTGCCTATCTCTTTTTCTGTATATGCAGACCAAAAAACGCCTGCTAAAGAATTAGATGAACTAGATACACTTTCAGATGAAGTATTACAGCTTGTACGATCAGAACGATATGAGGATGCTAAAAAAATTCTTGATTATTTTTCGAATCAATTTAGTACGGTAACGGTAAATGGCAGTCTATTTACACTCGATGAACAGCGAATATTAACTGGAGCGCATGATGAAGCGATAGAAGCTATAACCAATCCATCGATAGATAGTGATCAACGGATTAATACTGTAACGAAATTTCGATTGGCGGTAGATGCTGTTTCATCAGGTGAGCAGCCCTTATGGACACAAATGGAAGATCCTGTTATGACAACATATCGAGATATGAAAGATGCAATCATTTCTGAAGATAAAGAGAGATTTAATGAGAGATTAGATGCGTTCTTATCGCTCTATCAAATTATTAATCCTAGTCTTAAGCTAGATGTTTCAACCACTCAATTTCAAGAACTGAATTCTCTTGTCGAGTTTCTAAATACCTACCGTTTACAAGTATTTAATCAAAAAGGGACCCAAGAAGAAGTTGGTCAATTAGAAGCGGAGCTACAGGATGTTTTTAATCAGCTGTATGAAGATGAGGCGGATCCTTCATTATGGTGGGTGATTATTTCTACAGGAAGTATCATTATTCTTACTTTATCATATGTAGGATGGCGAAAATATCTTGGAGATAAAGCAGAAAAAAGACAAGCAAAACAAAAGAGAGATAAAATTTGACTTTGAAGTTTTTCTTGCTTACAATAAAAATATACTACATGATGAAATAGGGGGAAAAACATGTTTTTTGTATATTTTATACTAATTATTCTCATACCTATTTGGGCACAAATGAAGGTGAAAAGCGCATATAAAAAATATTCAAAAGTAGCTTCTTCCTCACAAATGTCCGGTAGAGAGGTAGCAAGAAGAATATTGGATTCTAATGGGTTATATGATGTATCTGTTGAAGAAACAAGAGGTGTTTTGTCAGATCATTATGATCCTCGCTCCAAAGTTGTGCGATTGTCCACTGATAACTATCACGGGCACTCAGTAGCTGCAGCTGCTATTGCCGCACATGAAGTCGGTCATGCAATCCAAGATCAGCAAGAATACTCATTCTTACGTTTTCGTTCCGCTTTAGTACCAGTTGCGAGTTTTGGAAGTAATGCATCTTGGATATTTATCATGATTGGTATTTTTGCAAGAATTGAAGGAATGTTATTGTTAGGAATTATTTTAATGGCTGCCGGTGTATTGTTCCAATTTGTGACACTTCCAGTAGAATTTAATGCATCTAACCGTGCAATGGATCAGGTAGTTTCATTAGGGATCATTCGAAACGAAGAAGAGAGAGAAACGAAGAAAGTATTAGATGCAGCAGCACTTACTTATGTGGCTGCAGCAGCAGTAGCGGTGCTCGAATTGATTCGTTTAGTTTTAATCTATACAGGTATGTCAAGAGACGAATAAAATTAATAGAACGATGTGAAAAGGAAGTATCTTTTTACATCGTTTTTTTATTTGATTAATTTGAATTTTGATTTTTCGAAAAATTATAGAATCGAAACAAACGAAGGTGTATAATAAACAATGCGATTTATTTAAAGTGATACCTCCTTTCATTTGGAGGGATTCTTTTATCCAAATGGATGGTTAATAAAACCATTCGGACCTATACGGACAGTTGATCTCCCTTTTATCTTCATATTCCCCATGAGAGAGAAAGGGGATAAATGGGAATTAACGAATAATTAAAGAAAGAAGGGTTTATTTGCAAACTGCTGAATACGTACAAGGGAAAAAGCAACAAGAGTTGACGGTTTATCGGATTTTATTTGCGATAAGTTTAGGGCATTTTTTAAATGATTGTATGCAATCTGTTGTGCCTGCTTTATTTCCGGTTATCCAACAATCAATGGCGTTAAATTATACGCAAATTGGCTGGATTGCCTTTACATTGAATATCACTTCATCCATTTTGCAGCCAGTATTTGGCGTGCTTGCAGATAAAAAGCCTGCACCATATCTATTGCCAATTGCGATGTTTTCAAGCTTAATCGGGATGCTCGGGCTTTCCCTTGCTCCTAATTTTTATCTTGTCTTATTATCGGTATTATTTATCGGGTTTGGTTCCGCCATTTTTCATCCAGAAGGTTCACGAGTTTCCTATATGGCGGCTGGTCCCAAAAGAGGCCTTGCACAATCCATTTATCAAGTAGGTGGAAATGCTGGTCAGTCTTTAGCACCAGTATTTACAGCTGTTATCTTTGTTCGTACAGGCCAATTCGGGACTATTTGGTTTACACTTTTAGCAACTTTAGGCATGATCGTGTTATTCCAAGTGTCAAATTGGTATAAAAAAGAATTATATAGTAGAAACCCACAAAAAAAACAGCAGGCCAAACGCGAATTTATTGTAAATAAAGAAATTATTGTTGCTATATGCTTACTAATTTTTCTTGTATTTGCTCGGTCGTGGTATGGAGCTGGAATCAGTAATTTTCTCCATTTTTATTTAATCGAAAAGTTTGGACTAAGTATTGAAAATGCGCAAATTTTTGTTTTTATATTTTTACTTGCTGGTGTAATTGGAACTTTTTTAGGTGGACCGCTAGCAGATCGTTTTGGTAAAAGAACCATTCTTCTATTTTCATTAGTTGGTTCTGCTCCATTTGCACTGCTTTTGCCACATATGCCTTTTTGGCTGATTGGACCTTTATTGTTTATTATCGGATTTATATTACAGTCTAGCTTTAGTGTGACTGTTGTTTATGCACAAGAGCTGCTTCCCGGCATGATTGGCCTAGTATCAGGGTTAATTGTAGGTTTAGCATTTGGAATGGGGGCTCTAGGTGGAGTGATTTTCGGAGTGATAGGAGATACGTTTAGTTTACAAGCCATTATGATTATCTGTAGTTTGCTGCCGCTGCTAGGAATATTAACTTATTTATTGCCGAGTGATAAACGTGTTACGGAAATTCATTCTGCTTTAAAATAAGCAACCTTTTTCGTTAAATGGAGGTATGTATGAAATTTATAAAAAAATGTATTCCTTTTTGCATTTACCTTTGAAAAAAGAAATGCGAAAAGAATACATTTTTTTTTGGTTATTTTTCGAGTGGTTGTTTATACTCATCCAAAGTAAAGCCTTCTCCCATTACATCATGCACGACACTTACGGATACAAAAGCATGTGGATCAATGCTTGTGATGATACTTTTTAAGCGAACAATTTCTGTTTTCGCTACAACACAATATAGTACTTCTCGATCTTGTTTTGTGAAAGAACCATGACCTTTTAATACCGTGACACCACGATCCATTTCAAGCATTATTTTATTGGCAATCTCAGTATTTGAGTCAGAAATAATCATTGCTCCCCTTGCGGCATATGCCCCTTCTTGAAGAAAGTCAATAACTCTGGTCCCAACAAAAACGGCAACTAATGTATACATTGCTTCCCTATAGGATAAGTAGGTCAAAAGGGACAGGGTAATGACACAAAAGTCAAAAACGAACATGGTCTTTCCCATACTCCATCCATAATATTTAAAGCCTAATCTAGCAATAATATCTACGCCACCTGTAGTCCCACCATAACGGAAGATGATTCCTAAGCCTACACCGATAAATGTACCAGCAAATAATGCAGCCAAAGTTAGATCCTCTGTTAGAGGAATTTCTAATTGAATCCTTGGAAGCTGGAAAAACCAAAGGAAAATCGATACCGCTACCGTTCCGATGATAGTATAAATGAATACATTCTTCCCTAATAGCTTCCATCCAATCAGAAATAAGGGGATATTAAGCAGTAGATTTGTTATGGAAGGATCCCAATTCCATAATGCATATAATAGAAGGGTAATACCGGTAAAACCACCTTCAGCCAAATTATTTTGCATATTAAAATGAACAATTCCAAAGGAAAAAATGGCAGATCCTAATAGAATAAATAAGACATTTTTAATTTTGATACCTTTAAACATCAACTCAGCCTACTTTCTCTATGTACAATTACATTGCTATTAGCGTATCCATTATATCGAATCACATTCAGATGGGCAATGGAGGAGAAAAAATTCAAGAAAGAATAACAAACAGAAAACGAGTAAAAGTTTAATACTTGTTAAATCTAAGCATATCTTCGTTAAAAATGTTTGTAAAAATGGAGCAGATTAGCTAACATGGAATTGGATAAGATTACTTATTGACGTAAGAGGTGTCTATATTGAATCGAGAAAAAACAGTAAAAGATATACAAAGAGAAGTTGATGAATACATTGGTCAATTTAAAGAGGGCTACTTTAGTCCGTTAGCAATGCTTGCTCGTCTTACCGAGGAGCTAGGAGAATTAGCAAGAGAAGTAAATCACTACTATGGAGAGAAGCCCAAAAAAGAGTCAGAGACGGAAAAGGAAATTACCGACGAGATTGGTGATATGCTATTTGTATTAACCTGTCTAGCGAATTCTCTAAATATTGATTTGGAGGAAGCGCATGATCGTGTCATGCATAAATTTAATACACGAGATAAAGACAGATGGACAAGAAAAGACTAAAGAAAATACATAAAAGTAAGGAGATTATACATTGAATAAAGTAAAAATCGTAATAGCTGGCCCAAGAGGTAGAATGGGAAAAGAAGCTGTGTATTTAACAGGAAGAACAGAGCAATTTGAGCTTGTTGCTGTTTTAGATCATAAACATGAAGGGAAAAGCTTAAAAGAGATTGAAGGCTTTTCTTCCTATGATGTCCCAATTTATACGGATATTGAAGCTTGTTTACAAACAGAAAAGCCAGATGTACTCATTGATTTGACTACACCTGAATTTGGTATGCATCATGCGAAAACAGCTCTAAGCTATGGCGTTAGACCAGTAGTTGGAACAACCGGTTTTACAAAGGAAAACTTGGAAGAGTTAGAAGGATTATGTGAAGAAATGAACCGCGGCTGTATTATTGCTCCAAACTTCGCTTTAGGTGCTGTTTTAATGATGAAATTTTCTAAAATGGCAGCACGATACTTTGCAGATGTAGAGATTATGGAAATGCATCATGATCAAAAGCTAGATGCACCATCAGGTACCGCAGTGAAAACAGCAGAACTTATTGCTGAAGTACGAGAAAGTAAAAAACAGGGACATCCAGATGAGAAGGAAACAATACAAGGAGCTAGAGGAGCTGACTTTGATGGTATGCGCATCCATTCTACTAGGTTACCAGGTTTAATTGCTCATCAACAAGTAATGTTCGGAGCAGAAGGAGAATCCTTAACAATTAGACATGATTCCTATAATCGTACATCATTTATGTCAGGCGTTAAATTTGCAGTAGAAGAGGTATTAAAAATTAATGTACTGATCTATGGCTTAGAAAATATTATGGAATAGGAGTGGAATAAGGATGAACATTGCATTAATTGCTCATGATAAAAAGAAAAATGATATGGTAGCTTTTGTTGTTGCCTATAAAAAGATATTTGAAAAGCATGCTTTATATGCAACAGGAACAACAGGTGCAAGAATTCAGGAAGCAACCGGATTAGAAGTACATCGTTTTCATTCAGGACCGCTCGGAGGAGATCAAGAAATAGGTTCATACATTGCTAATAATGATATGGACATGGTGTTTTTCTTCCGAGATCCATTAACAGCACAGCCACATGAACCAGATGTAACAGCATTAATCCGCTTATGTGATGTTTATTCTGTCCCTCTTGCAACAAATATGGGAACCGGAGAAGTATTAATTAGAGGACTCGAGCAAGGCGATATAGATTGGAGAAAAATAGTTCATGGAAAGACAGAACCAGTGGCAAAAAAACTCGAAGATAACTAATATAGATATACTTGCTTTTGGTGCACATGCAGATGATGTGGAAATCGGCATGGGTGCAACAATCGCTAAATATGCAGCATCAGGGAAAAAAATAGTCATTTGTGATTTGACAGAAAGCGACCTTTCTTCAAATGGAACGGTTGAAAGACGTAAACAAGAAGCAAAGGAAGCTGGAAAAGTGTTGGGGCTTTTCGATAGAATAACCTTAGATTTTCCTGATAGAGGTTTATATGTGGAGGAGAAAGCCATTCAAAAGGTAGTAGAGGTAATTCGCTCCTACAAACCTAAGCTAGTTTTCTCCCCTTATTGGGAAGACCGGCATCCGGATCATGGGAACTGTACAAAAATCGTGAAAGAAGCGGTTTTTTCAGCAGGCATTCGTAATTATCACGCTAATAACACAGATCCACATAAAGTTCAAAATGTATACTATTATATGATAAATGGTTTTCATAAACCAGATTTTGTGATTGATACAAGTGAGTTTATGAAACATAAAGAAGCAAGTTTAAATTGTTATCAAAGCCAATTTGTTAAAGGGAAAGACAGTGTAGACACTCCGTTAACAAATGGCTATATTGACACCATCGAGGCAAGAGAAAAACTTTTTGGAAAAGAAGTCGGCGTAACCTATGCGGAAGGCTTTATTAAATCAAAGCCAATATTATTAAATCAAGATTTATTAGGTGGAGACATATGAAAAAATTAAAAATTGGCATTACCTGCTATCCAACTGTTGGTGGTTCAGGTGTTATTGCAACAGAATTAGGGAAAATGCTGGCGGAGAGAGGACATGAAATACACTTTATCTCCTCGAGCATACCATTTCGGTTAAATAAAATGTATCCAAACATTTACTATCATCAAGTAGAAGTAAATCAATATGCTGTTTTTCAATATCCACCATATGATTTAGCACTGAGTAGTAAAATGGCAGAAGTTATTAATCGAGAAGAATTAGATTTGCTTCATGTACACTATGCAATTCCTCACGCTGTTTGTGCCATATTAGCAAAACAAATGAGCAATAGAGATGTAAAGATAGTGACAACTCTACACGGTACAGATATCACCGTATTAGGGTATGATCCTTCACTAGCAACAGGCATTCGGTTCGGGATTGAAAAATCAGACCTTGTAACAGCTGTTTCGAATTCTTTAATTGCCCAAACGCATGAAGTAATTGAACCAAATAAAGAAATTGTCCCTGTTTATAATTTTATTGATGAAAGAGTGTATCGTAAGGTAGATGCTAGTCATTTGAAAAAAGAATTGGCTATTTCAATGAATGAAAAAGTCATCATACATGTATCTAATTTTAGAGGAGTTAAAAGAGTAACGGATGTCGTCAAAGCATTTAAACGAATTTCAGATCAAATTCCATCAAGACTACTGCTTGTTGGAGATGGTCCTGAAATGTCTAAAGTAACAAAACTGGTGGATGAACTGCAATTAAGAGAGAAAGTTTTGTTCCTTGGAAAACAAGAAAATCTAGAGGAGCTGTATTCGCTAAGTGACTTAATGCTACTTCTTTCTGAAAAAGAAAGCTTTGGCTTAGTAGCATTAGAGGCGATGGCATGTGGAGTGCCGGTTATAGGAACGAATGTCGGCGGCATTCCAGAAGTAATCGTTCCAAATGAGACTGGTTTTATTTGTGAACTAGGTGATGTAGAGGATATTGCTAAGCATTCGGTAAATCTTTTATCAGATAGTAAAAAACATGCTAGATTCTCTAAAAATTCTCTTTCAAGAGTAAGAGATTATTTCCGTGCAGATATTATTGTTGACCAATATGTGGAGATTTATAAATCAATTCTAGAAACTGGTGGAACGAATGATCAAGCCTTTTAATGACGCTATTCCCATAATGGAGAGAATTGAGAGTGCAGGCTTCGAAGCTTATTTTGTTGGGGGAGCAGTTAGAGATTATCTATTAAACAAACAAATTAATGATATAGATATTGCTACCTCCGCAACACCTGATGAAATTAAAACGATATTTTCCCATACTATCGATGTTGGAATTGCACACGGAACAGTAATGGTAGTATGGAAAAATCATACATACGAAATAACGACCTTTCGAACCGAATCTACTTATGTTGATTATCGAAGACCAGAAAAGGTGTTGTTTGTTCGCGAATTAAAAGAAGATTTAAAACGTCGGGATTTTACGATAAATGCGATAGCGATGAATAAAGAAGGACGTATTATTGATTTTTTTAATAGCCAGGAAGCTTTAAGACAGAAGGAAATTAAAACAGTTGGTAATGCGAATGAGCGGTTTCAGGAAGATGCATTAAGAATCATGCGAGGGATTCGATTCGTTAGTACCTTAGGCTTTCAGTTGGAGGAGGAGACGTTAATAGGCATTATCAAAAATAAGCATCTTCTTTCTAAGATAGCAGTGGAGAGAATTACTACTGAATTTGAAAAGCTTTTACAGGGGAAATGGTGTTCTGATGCTCTAGCTATATTGCTTGAAACAAAGATGTATACATTTTTGCCGATGCTTGCATCTAGTAAAGAAGGGCTCACTAAGTTTGTGAATATCTCTCTGTCTCAGCTTGATTTACTTGAAAAATGGGCTGTTTTATTATTATTATTATCCATTGAAATAAAAGAAAAACAGCAAATAGAATCATTTTTGCGTGCTTGGAAGCTACCAGTTAAACAAATACGGCATATCCAAAAAATAATCTATTGGTTTTTAGAAAGAGAGAAAATGGTCACCTGGACTAATCATTCGCTTTATTTTGCTACAATATCTATCGCAGTTAGTACGGAGAAAATATATCAGCTTCTAAAAAATCAAGAAATTAATCCAAATATCTCTCTATTAGAAGAACAATATAGAAAGCTGCCAATCAAAAAAAAGGAAGAGCTGGCTATTAGCGGAAATGACCTTTTATTATGGACGAAAAAACAAGCAGGACCATGGATAAAAGAGATGCTTTCCCTTGTTGAAACAAAAGTAGTGGAACGGAAAATTAAAAATGATAAGAAAGTAATAAAGGAGTGGCTAAGAGAATGTCATCAGATATCAGAAAAGGACTAATTGAGGCTTTTACTAATAACCCGAATCAGTATTTATCTGGTGAATCGCTTGCAGAGCTTTTAGGATGTTCCCGTACAGCAATTTGGAAGCACATCGAAGCACTAAGACAAGACGGCTTTATCCTTGAAGCAGTCCGAAAAAAGGGTTATCGAATCATTAGCTCACCAGAGAAAATCGTTCCTGATAATATTTTGTTTGGTTTAAATACCTCCTATATTGGCAGGAATATTCATTTTGAAGAAACGGTGGATTCTACCCAGAATATTGCCCAAAAGCTTGCCTTGGAAGGGGCTGTAGAAGGCACTTTAGTTGTAGCAGAAGAGCAGATTGGCGGCAGGGGCAGATTAGAAAGAAAATGGCAATCTCCTAAATATAAAGGAATATGGATGAGTCTTATTTTAAAGCCGGCTATTCCGATTATGAAAACACCGCAATTGACATTGCTTATTGCAGTAGCGGTTGTTCAGGGAATACAGGATGTTACTGGAGTACAAGCTGATATCAAATGGCCAAATGATTTATTAGTGAATGGTAAAAAATTGACAGGAATTCTAACAGAAATGCAGGCTGATAGTGACAGGGTGCATTCGTTAATCATTGGAATCGGTATAAATGTAAATCAGCAGCTTGAAGATTTTGAAGAAGAGCTGCAGTCCAGTGCCACTTCTATCTATCTTGAAACAAAGACAAGTTGGGATCGAGCAATCATTATCCAAGGCATTATGAAGCAAATAGAAAAACTATATCTTCTTTACTTAGAAAAAGGCTTTTATCCAATAAAACTATTATGGGAAAGCTATTCCATTAGTTTAGGGCAAAAGGTTAGAGCAAATACGTTAAATGGAAGTATCTTTGGACTGGCTAAAGGAATTACAGACGATGGGGTGTTACTGCTTGAAGATGATCAAGGAGAAGTACATTCCATTTATTCAGCGGATATTTTAATGGAAACGTAAATTGCCCATAGTCATCCCTTAGCTGGTTTGTTATAATTCATTTGTCGGGCAGTATCTTAATGAACTGCACCATTGTTTTTAATGTGCAACAACCATAATTATATCTGCCTAGATCCATATTTGGACAAGGACAGAGGGATGAAAAATCGAAACATAAAGACAATCCTTCTATTCTTTGTAGAAGGTTTTTTTCGTATTAAGCCATTCCCTCTTCCTATTAAAGGAGGAAAATGAGTGAAAACTACAACAGATTTTTTTAAAATGAAACAAAATGCCCAAAAGATTACAATGATTACGGCATATGATTATCCTTCTGCTAAATTAGTAGAACAAGCAGGAACCGATTTAATATTGGTAGGGGATTCTTTAGGAATGGTCGTTCTTGGATATGACTCAACAGTGCCAGTTACAATGGAAGACATGATACATCATGGGAAAGCAGTAAAACGAGGGGCTAAAGATACATTTATTGTCATTGATATGCCATTTATGAGTTATCATATATCAAACCGTGAAACATTAATCAACGCTACTCGCTTAATTCAAGAAACTGGAGCAAATGCAGTGAAATTAGAGGGTGCTGATGATGTCATCGATCAAATAAATAGTTTAACAAATGCTGGTATCCCAGTTATGGCTCATTTAGGCTTAACGCCACAGTCTGTTGGTGTTTTAGGTGGTTATAAAGTACAAGGGAAAAGCTCTGAAGAGGCTAAACTTCTTATTCAAAATGCACTGAAATGCCAAGCTGCAGGAGCTTTTGCGATAGTGCTAGAGTGTGTTCCAATGCAAGTTGCGAAAGAAGTAAGTGATCAACTGGACATACCAACAATTGGAATTGGTGCAGGAAGTGACACAGATGGCCAAGTCCTTGTATATCATGATCTCATAACATATGGTGTTGATCGAGTGGCGAAATTTGTAAAACAATATACAAACGTAAATGATCCAATTTCACTAGCGTTGGATCAATATATATCTGAAGTAAGAATTGGAGCATTTCCTGAAATGAAGCATAGTTTTCAGATGAAAGCAGAAGAAGTAAAAAGCTTATATGGAGGAAAAAGCCAATGAACATCCTAAGTAATCCACATCAATTGCAGGAGATATCAACACAGTTAAAAAAAGACCAAGTATCAATTGGGTTTGTTCCAACGATGGGCTATCTTCATGAAGGGCATCGAGCTTTGCTAAAAAAAGCAAGAGAGCAGAATGATGTAGTTATAATGAGTGTATTTGTTAACCCCCTCCAATTTGGACCTAATGAAGATTTGGAATCTTATCCAAGAGACTTTGAGCATGATAAACAGGTCGCAATCGAAGAGGGGGTTGATTATTTATTCCATCCTTCTGAAGAAGAAATGTATCCTGAACCAATGTCTGTAATCGTAAAAGTAGAGCGACGTACAAATTGTTTGTGTGGACGTTCAAGACCTGGGCATTTTGATGGGGTTGCAACCGTTCTAACGAAGCTGTTTCATTTAGTACAGCCAACTAATGTTTATTTTGGAAAGAAAGATGCTCAGCAAGTTGCAATAGTGGATGGATTAATTGAAAACTTTCATTTCCCTATTAATCTAGTTGCACTTAACACAGTAAGGGAAGAAGATGGTTTAGCTAAGAGTTCTAGAAATATTCGCCTTACTCCAACAGAAAGACAAGAAGCAGGTATTCTTTATAAATCGCTAAGTTTTGCTAGAGCTGAATTAATAAAGGGGACAGACAATTTAGAAATATTGAAGAAGCATGTAGTTGAGTTGATTGAAAGGGAATCTAGTGGAAAAGTGGACTATTTTGAAATTCTATCCTATCCCCAATTGGAGAATGTAAAGCAGTTAACGGGAGAGATTATTATTGCGATTGCCGTTCAATTTAGTAAGGCTAGATTAATTGATAATATTATCTTTAAAATATAAGGTTAAGACGCATAAGTATCTCCCTCTGGCTTTTTGGAGAGTTCGAGGAAGTTAGGCCCGAATGGCTCCATTAACCATCAGTGGCGAAGGAAAGAAACCAAATAGAGGTACAAAGTTTCACTTTATATTATGGAGGGTTAACCCAATGTTTCGAGTAATGATGAACGGAAAAATCCATCGAGCAACAGTAACGGAAGCGAACCTAAATTATGTAGGTAGTATTACAATAGATGAAGATATATTAGATGCTGTCGGGATGGTAGCGAATGAAAAAGTTCAAATTGTTAATAATAATAATGGTGCAAGATTGGAAACTTATATAATCCCAGGGGAGAGAGGTACTGGCACTATTTGCTTAAATGGTGCAGCAGCAAGACTTGTACAAGTAGGGGATATTGTCATCATTATTTCATATTGTTATATTTCAAATGAAGAGCTACACAGTCATCAACCGAAAGTAGCAATTATGGATGAACATAATCGCATAATAAACATTCTGCATCAAGAACCAGTGAAAACAGTTATGTAAATTACTAATGCTGATATAAATTACCCCTATTCACTTTGAGTAGGGGTTTTATAATTTATAAAAATTTAAAGAATAAAACTAACATCTTTCCCTTTTTCCATTTTTATGATACCGTTTGAATGACTGAAAGTTTGAGGTGGACGTAATGAGTAACAAATTTGTAGTAGTTGATTTGGAGACAAACGGTAATTCTCCTAGAAAAGGGGATCGAATTATACAATTTGCGGCAGTTGTTATTGAAAACGGGAAAATAGTGGAGGAATATTCTTCTTTACTTAATCCTCTTCAACCAATTTCGCCATTTATAGAAGAATTAACTGGAATCACCGATGAAATGGTGGAAACAGCACCAATTTTTGACGAAGTTGCAGAAAAAATTGTTTCTTTATTAGAGGAAGCTTATTTTGTAGCCCATAATGTATTATTTGATTTATCCTTTTTAAATGAAGAGCTAGAACAGGCTGGCTTTAAGCAGTTTTATGGACCAATTCTTGATACAGTAGAATTAGCAAGAATTTTATACCCAACAGCAGATAGCTATAAATTAACTGATCTTGCTGCACAAGAAGGGATAGTCCATAGTAGACCACATCAGGCTGATAGTGATGCTTATGTTACAGCAGAGCTATTGCTATTATTGTTGGAGAAGCTGAACGTACTGCCTCAAGTAACGACAAAGCAATTAGAATTCTTAAGTTCCTCGCTCAAAAGCGATTTAGATATTTATTTACAAGCTCTTATTCAAGAAAAACAATCAAAAATAGAATATATACGGGATGATTGGGAGATATATCGAGGATTAACCATTAAAAGACTGCCTAGTAATCTGATAGTAGATCAAAGAAAGGATTGCTCTGTTTCTTTTGATATGGAAAAAATGGAGCAAAGAATGAGGGATACTTTTCCTTTTTATCAAAGAAGAGATGGACAATTAGAAATGATGAAGGTTGTTCATCAGGCATTATCAGACAATCGACATGGTCTTATTGAGGCTGGTACTGGTGTTGGAAAGTCTCTTGGTTACTTAGTGCCTGCTGCATATTTCTCAATCGCAAATAAACAGCAAGTAATTGTCAGTACTTTTACAACCCAACTACAAGAACAACTTTTTCATAAAGATTTGCCCTTGCTTAAAAGTATCCTTCCATTTCCTATAACTTATACACTATTAAAAGGTAGAAATCATTATATCAGTTTAGATAAATTTGAAGTTTCTTTAAAAGAGCAAGAAGATAATTATGATATTATTCTTACAAAAATGCAAATATTAATTTGGTTAACAGAGACAGAAACAGGAGATAAAGATGAGTTGAATTTAACAAGTGGCGGAAGCAATTACTGGGAAAAAATAAAAAATGACGGAAATTTTTCGCTGCCTATTTCAAAGGAATGGGCATCTAAGGATTTTTATAGAAGAACTCGAAATGCTGCACAAAAAGCAAATATGATTATAACGAATCATGCTTTGCTTTTAAAAGATCTTACAGCAGGTCAACGCCTCCTCCCTTCCTATGAGTATGTCATTGTGGATGAAGGACATCATTTTGAAAAAACGACGACAAAGCATTTTGGATTTCGTTTTTCCTACATTGCTGTGCGTTTAAGTATTAATGCTATTGGGACCACAGATCAAAAGCAACTTATGTTTCATTTAGAAAACTTGTTAGGGGAATCGAATATCCATCAGAAATGGGAGTTTAATCAATTTATCCTTGGATTACATGATGAATTAGATGAACTTTTTCGGGCTGTACTTCGCTATGCGAAAAAAACGAATCAACCAAGAAGAGATGGAAGGGGAAGCTATCGATTAAAGACTAATAGTGGCATGGGAGATTGGAATGCTGTCAAAAGCGTTGCAGAACGAATTATTTTTCTTTGGAAGGATGGAAGAGAAGTATTAGTACAAAAAATACAGCGATTAAAGGAACAAGGAAGAAAGTTTAGCGCTTCTCAAATGCTAATAGTGGAAAGAATTGAGTCGATTTTAAATGATTGGTATATATATATTAATCATTTGCGGGAGATGTTTTTGCGAGTAGGGGACAATATCGCATGGTTGGAAACAGATGCGAAAAATTATCCGAACAATGCAGTAATATATACACAACCTACTT
Organism: Niallia sp. Marseille-Q9988; assembly: GCF_976954375.1. NCBI lineage: Bacteria > Bacillati > Bacillota > Bacilli > Caryophanales > Bacillaceae > Niallia > Niallia sp. Marseille-Q9988. Next base: position 85,304 of record NZ_CDRJSZ010000007.1, read on the forward strand.
CTGTCGCTGAAACTTTACAGAACAACTTTTTTAATAAGAAAAAAAGTGTTGTATTTACTTCAGCAACAATTACCGTAAATAATTCATTTGAATACTATGCTAAAGGGTTAGGATTAGGAAATAGCCAACTGGAAGTTCAAATTAATTCACCATTTGATTATGAGAAACAGGTGCAATTACTTATCCCAACAGATGTACCAGAAGTTAATTCCGTATCATTAAATGATTATGTTACTACAATCGGAGAGCAAATAATCCATATCGCACAGGCTACAAAAGGTCGAATGCTGATTCTTTTTACAGCAAATGACATGTTAAAAAAAACATATGATTATATGAAAGAAAGTGGTTGTTTAGAAGAATACGCAATCTTGGCACAAGGGATTACAAATGGAAGTAGAATGAGATTAACGCGTAATTTTCAGCGTTATGATAAAGCAATATTATTAGGTACGAATAGTTTTTGGGAAGGAATTGATATTCCTGGCGAGGATTTAACTTGTTTAATCATTGTGCGATTACCGTTTTCTTCACCTGAAGACCCTTTAACGGAAGCGAAAAATGAGTTGATTAAGAATAAGGGAGGCAATCCTTTTATAGAAAATAGCCTTCCAGAAGCTGTTTTGCGATTTAAACAAGGATTTGGTAGATTAATTCGCACGGAAGAGGATAAAGGATTTATTATTGTTTTTGATCGCCGTATTGTTACAACTACTTATGGGGAGACATTTCTGAAGTCTATACCTACTGTGCCAATTAAGCAACAAAATAGTCAGGAAATGGTAAAATTCATCAAAAGCTGGCTAAAGTAAATTTTTATAAGGTGAATATAGGCGTTTGAGAAAGTACTGCTTCTTGAATGCCTGTATAAAGTGTTTAAGTAGTATACATAATCAATTAGTTGCTCGACAAATAACAACGAATTTATAGAAAATAATTTCTTTCTATTTATAAATACTGTTATAATAACCTATGTACAAAATACTGGTTTAAAGAAGTGATGTAATAAGATGAGAAAATGGATATGGATTGTTATTGTTGTTTTTCTTATTGGAATAGGTGTAAGTATTCATACATATGTACAAGCAATGAAGCCTATAAAAACCGCAAGAGAAATAGCTGAAACGATTGCTAAAAAGGAATCAGATATGAAGGAGATTGATAGCTTTCAATTATATAATGGGAAGGAAGCCTATTATATTCTAGAAGGAAAGAACGATGATAAGGAAGAAATGATTGTTTGGATAAATGAACAAAGCCATCAAGTTACTCAAAAGCTGAAAAAAGATGGGCTAACCAAACAAGAAGCACTTAATATATTATTATCGGAGCAATCACCAGAAAAAATAAATGCAGTCCGCTTAGGGATGTATGATGGACTGCCTGTTTGGGAGATTTATTCTCATACAGATACGGACTCAATAAACTACCATTGGTTAGATTTTGAGACAGGAGAAATCCTTTTAACAATTGAAAATTATTAACTGATAGGAGTGGCAAATAGGAATGAAAATTCAATTAGCGCAAAGAGTGAACGCATTAACACCATCTACAACATTGGCCATTACAGCAAAAGCAGCGAGTTTAAGAGCAGCTGGTCATGATGTTATTGGTTTAGGCGCAGGAGAGCCAGACTTTAACACTCCTCAAAATATTATTGATGCTGCGGTTAGAAGTATGAATGAAGGTCATACAAAATATACGCCTGCATCAGGATTACTAACATTAAAAAAAGAAATTGCAGCAAAGCTAAAGAAAGATCAACATTTAGATTATGATACAAATCAGATTATCGTTACAAATGGTGCAAAACACGGATTATTTACTTTATTCCAGGTTATTTTGGATAAAGGGGATGAAGTAATTATTCCTACCCCATATTGGGTTAGTTACCCAGAGCAAGTAAAGCTTGCAGAAGGTGTACCAGTTTTTGTAGAGGGATATGAGTCAAATGAATTTAAAATTACTCCTGAACAATTAAAAGGAGTAATTACCTCAAAAACAAAAGCAGTTATTATTAATTCACCAAGTAACCCAACTGGAATGATTTATACAGAGGAAGAATTAAAGGAAATTGGAAATGTTTGCTTAGAACATAATATTTTAATTATATCTGATGAAATTTATGAGAAATTAGTTTATGGCGATAGTAAACATGTATCGATTGCTTCTTTATCTCCTGCACTTAAAGAAGCGACTATTGTAATAAATGGGGTATCAAAATCTCATTCGATGACAGGCTGGAGAATTGGGTATGCTGCAGGAAATAAGGAAATAATTACTGCGATGGCGAATCTTGCAAGTCACAGTACTTCAAATCCAACCACACCATCTCAGTATGCTACGATTGAAGCTTACGCTGGTCCAAAAGATTCAGTGGAAGAAATGCGCCAAGCATTTAATAAGCGCTTAGATATCATACATGAGAAATTAAATAAAATTCCTGGTTTTTCGTGCATAAAGCCAAAAGGAGCATTTTATTTTTTTCCAAATGTAAAAAAAGCAGTAGAATTAACAGGATATGCAACAGTTGATGAGTTTGTTGCTGGCTTGTTAGAAGAAGCATTAGTAGCCGTTGTGCCTGGTTCAGGATTTGGCGCAGATAATTACATCCGACTTTCTTATGCAACATCACTTGAAAAGCTTGAAGAAGCAGTAAAGCGGATGGAACAGTTTGTAGAAAAAAAAATGGTTGTGAATAATTAATTTATCTTTATAGCAGAGTATGTCAAAAAATTTCTATCTCTTTTTTGGCATTCTCTCTTTTCTTTATTGCTGTTTGAATACTGTAATGGGAACAGGTAGAGAATTTAGTGATAAACACTATTATTGTTGCCTATTGTATGTTCGATAGTGTTGATTGTCTTAAGATGTAAAGGTATAATGTTTTGGTAGAATATTTTTTTATAACTAGTATGTTTTCTACTAAATCAGCTAAACAGGTAGGAAGAAGCGGTTTATTTATTATCTTTATTATGGATAGAACAACCGCCTCTATTTAAGTACATATATTTATTTGTTTTTGGAGGAGTTAATTGTGATTAAAGCAACTATTGCCGAGTTACCAAAATATGTTGATAAAGAGGTTAAATTAGGTGCGTGGATTGCCAACAAGCGCTCTAGTGGGAAAATTGCCTTTTTGCAGCTTCGCGACGGATCTGGATTTGTTCAAGGAGTAATTGTTAAAAGTGATGTAGAGGAAGAAGTATTTCAAACAGCTAAAACAGTTACACAAGAATCATCTGTATATGTTACTGGTACAGTACAAAAGGATGAACGATCTCCGTTTGGATATGAATTACTTGTTACAAATGTGGAACTGATTCATACTTCTACAGATTATCCGATTACACCAAAAGAACATGGCACAGAATTCTTAATGGATAATCGTCACCTATGGTTACGTTCAAAACGTCAACATGCAGTAATGAAAGTAAGAAATGAAATTATTCGTGCTACCTATGAATTCTTCAATGAAAATGGATTTGTTAAGGTAGATCCACCAATTTTAACAGGAAGTGCTCCAGAAGGTACAACCGAACTGTTTGCAACGAAATACTTTGATGAAGATGCCTATCTATCACAAAGTGGACAACTTTATATGGAAGCTGCTGCAATGGCGTTAGGGAAGGTTTTTTCGTTCGGACCAACTTTCCGTGCAGAAAAATCAAAAACACGTCGTCATTTAATCGAGTTTTGGATGATTGAGCCGGAGATGGCTTTTGTTGAATTTGAAGAAAACCTAGAGGTTCAAGAACAATACGTATCCTATGTTGTTCAATCTGTCTTGAAAAATTGTCAGCTAGAGCTTAAAACTCTTGGAAGAGATATATCTAAATTAGAGAAGATTACAGCGCCTTTCCCGAGAATAAGCTATGATGATGCGATTACTTTCTTGCATGAAAAAGGTTTTGATGATATTGAGTGGGGGGATGATTTTGGTTCTCCACATGAAACTGCCATTGCTGAAAGCTTTGATAAACCTGTGTTTATTACCCATTATCCAACTAAAATCAAGCCTTTCTATATGCAACCACATCCAGAGAGAGAAGATGTTGTGCTTTGTGCAGATTTAATTGCCCCTGAAGGGTATGGTGAAATTATAGGTGGTTCTGAACGTATTCATGATATGGATCTCCTAAATAAGCGTGTAGAAGAACATCAATTAGATCCAGAAACATATAAATGGTATTTAGAACTGAGAGAATATGGTTCTGTTCCACATTCTGGTTTTGGGCTTGGTTTAGAAAGAACGGTCGCATGGATTACAGGCGTAGAACATGTTCGTGAAACAATTCCGTTCCCAAGATTATTAAATCGTCTATATCCTTGATTAAATAATAGGGTGAAAAATATGGAAAGTTTTTCAAAAGTTGACCTCACATCGATAATTCGTGTGAGGTTTCACCTTTTGTACCAATCCTATTTTTTCCCTTCTTCTTTTTGTTAACTATTGCTAGGTTTGGGTGATTTTCATTATTTCATGCATCTGACCAACATGATATACTAAATTAGAGGTGTCATTATGAATAAAACAATTTTTTTAAAATGGTTGCAAGAGGGGAATATAAATATTCCTTCCACACTTCTAACACACTATAAATATTTGAAGATAAATGAAAAAGAATTAGTGCTTTTGCTGCAAATACATTACTATTTAGAACGGGGCAATGATTTTCCAACCCCGTCTGAAATAGCTGATCAAATGACTTTAGATAGTATGGAATGCCGCGAGTTATTGAGTCAGCTTATTAGAAAAGGTTTTATCGAGATAATTGAAGGAAACAGTGATACAGGGATTCGATTTGAGCGATATTCTTTAGAGCCCCTTTGGAATAAATTAATTGAGCAATTTTTACTTAATAATAAAAAAGAAGAAGCAGCTTTAAACGAAAAAGAAGAATCTGATTTATATACTTGCTTTGAGCATGAATTCGGTCGACCATTATCTCCTTTTGAAATTGAGACATTAAATATGTGGGTCGATGATGATCAGCATGAAATGGCAATAATAAAAGCAGCTCTTAGAGAAGCAGTTGTTTCTGGTAAATTAAACTTTCGATATATTGATCGAATTTTGTTTGAATGGAAGAAAAACGGAATTAAAACACTCGAACAAGCAAAAAATCATGGGAAAAAGTTTAGACAGCATCAAACTACTGGATACAAAATAGAACAGAGGGAAGAGGCTCCCAACAAAAAAGCAGTACCTTTTTATAATTGGTTGGATCAATAATTAATAGGTGAATAAAATTAAATAAGTTAGTCAGTAAGATTACTATCATTCGGAAAGGATGTCCAATTTATTCTTTGGATGACCTTTTTTTTATAGATTTATAGTTTATTAATTAGGAGGATCGCATGTTAAAAAAAGATGAAATCAGATATTGCCTAGATAAAATGGGAGAAATGTTTCCTGAGGCACATTGTGAATTAGTTCATTCCAATCCGTTTGAATTGGTTATTGCAGTATCTTTATCTGCACAATGTACGGATGCGCTAGTTAATAAGGTGACAAAAAACTTATTCCAAAAATATAAGACACCAGAAGATTACTTAAGTGTACCTTTAGAAGAATTGCAGAATGATATTCGCTCTATTGGTTTATTCCGAAATAAGGCAAAAAATATTCAAAAACTTTGCCAAATGGTTTTAGAAAAATACAATGGTGAGATACCAATGGATCGAGATGAATTGATTAATCTACCAGGTGTAGGAAGAAAAACAGCCAATGTTGTTGTTTCTGTTGCCTACAATATGCCTGCTATTGCTGTTGATACACATGTCGAAAGGATAAGTAAGCGATTAGGGATTTGCAGATGGAAAGATTCTGTTTTAGAAGTCGAAAAAACATTAATGAAAAAAGTTCCAAGGGATGAATGGTCTGTGACTCATCACCGCATGATCTTTTTTGGAAGATATCACTGTAAGGCGCAAAATCCTCAATGTGAAGCTTGTCCGCTGCTAGCATTATGTAGAGAAGGCAAAAAAAGAATGAAGACTAAAGGTATAGTATAATGGACAAGAATCAATTAGATGTCCCCGTACAGCTCTTATATGGCCCTTTCCCAGTGATCAAGGAATTTTCATGTATTAAGACGGATTCCTTTGTTAGGAGACCAGCTTTTTTGCATGAAGCAAATTACTATTATAACAAGGAAACGTTTCACCCGTGGAATATAGAAAATGTTAAGGAATGTGTAAATAAGATACTAGAAGAGTGGAAGCTTCTTAAAGTGGAGCTACAACAATTTGCAGCGAACAGAGATACGTTAAATCTACAATACGGATTAACAATAGCTTTGGAATACTTTTTAGAATGCCTATATTGGATAAATGAAAAACCGGTGAATTTAATAGATGGTTTAGTAGACAAAAGTCTAGAAGTAAAACCGTTTAATTTAGAAGATCGTCTCGAATTTATCCTAAAAAGGCTGAATGGGTATCATTCCTATAGACAATTGGATGAGTTGTTTAAAGAGTTAGAAAAGCAGTTTGCGATAAAATTAGTAAAATTAAATAGGAATATTTAGAAAAAAGAAGAGGACTTTTCCATTTGGAATTGTCCTCTTCTTTTGCTGAAACAGGTTCTTTAACAGGTTTATTGAGAGTCATTTCGATTGTTATTTCTATTTCTCTCTTTATCTTGATTGATGTCAGTCGTGCTGGTGTTATTGTTTTGAACATCATCACTATTCCCATTATCATTATTCCCGTTATTGTTCCCATTTCCATTGTTATTGTTATCATTTCCGTTGTTATTGCCATTTTCATTGTTGCTGTTATTGTCTCCGCCATTATCAGAATCTTCGTCGCCTTCCTCGTCCTGATTATCGTCAGATTCTTCGCCATTAGGATCGTCTTGATTTTCTTCATCATCTATCGTTTCATTTGGATCCTCAGGTGGCTGTTCCTCGATTTTCTCTGGCACAGAAATATTACTAGATGCAGGATCACTTTCTAAATCATCTTTAATTGCCTTTACAGTAAAGGTATACGTACTACCAGCCGTTGGTTTTGTAATTTTGATGCTTGTATCGTAAGTAACAGTCAGCTGCTCGCTAGCTCCACCATCGACACTTACACTTACGTCAAATTTAATGCCATCTTTATCACCATAATCCCATGATAACTCGATTTGATCACTGTTTTCGTTATAGCTAGCTTTCACTCCAGTAGGAGCATTTGGCTTATTGTATTTCTGTGATACTTCGTTCAGAATATTACCTTTTACAGCATACTCAGTTAGGATTTGACTGCTTGGCGTGTATGGACTTGCCAATTTAGCTGGATACGTACCTTTTTCTATTTTTATCGTTTCGACACTATCTGGTTTTTTGAAATCAGCAGTTTCTACATCTTCAGAAATATGGCCCATTACTGCTTTAAAAATCTTTTGGGCTACTTTCTGATCTAAACCAGGTTCAATTGGATTTTTTCGTTCTGTGTAACCAGTCCATACAGCCATCGTAAAGTTGGTTGTATATCCTGCGAACCAAGCATCTGGAACACTTTTTGAATTAGTAATACCCCATTTATTTCGTTCTTCTTCAGAATAATTGGTCGTCCCAGTCTTACCAGCGACAGGCAATCCTGGAATATTAGCAAGACTTCCAGTTCCATCGCTACTTGTGAGTACACCTTTTAGCATATCTGTAATGAGAAAAGCTGTATAATCTTGCATCACAACTTTTGATTTAGGTTCCATATTTATCTTTGTGCCATCTTTTAATTTAAATGAGCGTACGGCATGTGGTGTATTATAAACTCCTTCATTTCCAAAAGCACTATAAGCACCTGCAATTTCTAGCGTGCTAGCTTCAAATGCACCAATTGCATAGGATTCATAGGCGTTCTCTAATGGAATTCCTAGATTGACAGCAAATTCTTGAGCATTTTCTGCTCCAACTGCTTGGAAGGCTTTTAGTGCAGGAATATTTCTAGACATTTCTAATGCTTTTCGCATAGTCATAGACCCTTTATAGCTATTATCCCAGTTGCTAATAGATGTTCCATCAGAATAAGTAGTACGTTCATCTACAATTGTTTGATAGGTTCCCCATTTTAAATACTCAACTGCTGGACCATAGTCAAGTATAGGCTTTGCTGTAGATCCAGGTTGTCGCTTTATATCTGTTGCATAGTTTGTTCCTAGCTTTACATCTGGATCACGATCACCACCAAGAGCTAAAATTCCACCAGTTTTTGTATCCAATAAGGTGATTCCTGCTTGGAAATCTTCATCGGGGAATTCAACAATTTCTCCTTCATACATTAATTCTTCGACATAGTCTTGTGCCTCTATATCCATTGTTGTATAAATTTCTAGTCCATCTGTATATACATTAACATCTGGATATTTTTTCTCAATTTCGGCAATAACTTGTTTTATAAATGGATCGTAAGGTAAGTCGTTTGTTTGTCGATCTTCTTTTGCTACTAATGTATCTTCAACCGATGTTTTTTGAGCTTCTTCCATTTCTTCTTTTGATATATATCCATGCTGATGCATTAAAGATAATACAATATTACGTCTTTTTTCTGCTCTTTCTGGATTATTAAACGGATTATAGGCATTCGGCGCCTGTGGCATCCCAGCAAGAAGAGCTGCTTCCGGTAGTGTCAATTCATCTAAGCTTTTATCAAAATATACTTTAGCGGCTGTTTTAACACCGCTCATATTTTCCGACATAAAGATTTTATTTACATACATCTCAAAGATTTCTTCTTTAGAGTATTTGCGTTCTAATTCAAGGGCAAGCCAAGCTTCTTGGGCTTTACGAGTTAATGTTTTTTGCGGTTGGTTAAAGAAGAAGTTTTTCACTACTTGCTGTGTTATCGTACTTGCTCCTTCTGAACCAAATCCATCTCTAAAGTTTGCAATAACCGCTCCGCCTAAGCGAATGGGATCAATCCCATGATGCTCAAAGAAACGGGAATCTTCTGTTGCGATAAATGCATCTTTTACTAAATCAGGAATATCTTCATAGTTTACATAGTCGCGATTTACCGCACCTACTTTTGCTATTTCTTTATCATTCTTGTCATAGATGGTAGAAGAAATTGGATCCTTTAATGTTTCGGGATTCAATTCTGGCGCATCTTTTACCATGATGGCAAAAGTTACTCCACCTGCAATTATTCCAATAATACCGATTGTTAATAAGATAAGCAGAACGCGCTTAAACAAATTCATGCCACTTTTTTTCTTTGCTTTTTTAGGAGCATTTTTCTTTGAGGCTTCGAGTTGCTTGCGACGCTCCTCTCGCGTTTGATATTTATCTGTCATTGTTATTCCTACCTTTCTTTGAAAAACAAAAAGGAATTAGTTAAATTTATATATCGTATCGATTACTTTAATATAGTCAATTCTAGGGTGGTAACCAAGGCTAATAGAGTGACCATTGATTTCTAATTCATGTTTCGTAATCGATTTCCTTCCGCCATTTATCATTCTTTCCCAAAACATAAAGAGTTTTTCTGCTGTTAAATAGAATATTTCACTTGTTTCAGAGAAGGAGATAATGACAAAGCAAATTCCTTGTTGTTCACATACCATCCGCATATGTTTGATTTGGTGTTCATGGAAGTTGTTTAGCGGAAAAGAAGTAGTATGCTTCGTTTCTTTCGCTTCAAAATCTATATATTTTCCTTTATAAACACCGTTATAGTCTGTAGTGGAAGCTTGTTTAAAATAGGCTTCTTTTATGACTGCTGCACTTCTTTTTGGATAATCAACCTGAACGATTTGAACAGGTGTCGGCTTTTTATGTATAACTGCCTTCCCAAATTCTAAATAATATTTATTTGTTTCATTCAAATCATCCTCTAAAGTCATTCCCCTGTTACTATAACTAATTTTTTTTTGTGATTTAATATTCTCGTTTTTTAGCGGAGAATATCTTTTTCCATTTGGGTAATGAATCTTCATTTTTTCACCTCACAAAGATCCTTTCAAAGTATAACTTATTGCAATCAACAAACAATAATACCATAAAGCGTTCATAAGAGGTGAACATTTTGATAGGTATAAATTCGTATTTTTCTCCAATAGAAGAAGAAAAACTTATAACTAGAATAAGGCTAATTACTGATAAGTGCAACTTAGACAATATATCAAGAACAAATGCCTATCTTCGTTATTATAACAAAAATCAAGAAATACAATGGGCTTTTCTTGCCAGTCAAGTTTCGCGCAATGCCGGCTGGAATATGTGTGACTTAAATGGGCTCTGGCTGCCGCAATTAGTTAGTCAAAAAAAAAGGCAGCAAATTTACCTAACCTATGAGAAAGCAAATTGGCTTATTTTTAAAGATGCATACCCCCAATTATTACTCTATGAATATTCGACGAAAATAAACGCGCCAATGTTTCATTTATTAAAAGTTTTTCAGGTTTCTTCTTTTATGGAACAAGAATGGCTGGAATTCTGGAAGAATAGGGATAAGAAAAGGTTAATGAACAGTTTGATTATTAATGAACAAAATGTTATTCAGAAGCCCGTAATTAAAAATGAAAGAATTAAGCATCATATTTTTCATTATCTTCCCTATCTTTTTCAAGATTTACTACATTTTAATGCTGTACTTTTTCCAACATTATATGGGAACCTATACGGAGCTAGCGTTGCGAACTTTACTTCCCTTGATGAGAGAATTAGGCTAGGAAATACATTAGCAAACCTATTATTTAAAAATAATTTATATCAAGACTTCTATGATTTTGCAAGAAAAAGAGAACATACTGGGTCGAGAAAGGATTATGAAAAATATATATACCCCAAAATGACCAATACAACACCAATATTGCGAGCTGTTTTTCCAATAGTCAATCATCGTGATAGTGAGAGAGGTGATTGGTATAAAAAGAAAATTAAGCATAAATGGCGAGTAAGTGGTGATAATAAAGAACCATTCTTAATAACGGATTGGTACTTTAATAAACAAGAGCAGTTACATGAACTAATTCGCCAAAAAAATAAGTGGTTCTAGTCCATCTTTCTACTTTGTCGAATTTTAAACGAGGAATAAGAAAATCTACTTTCTTTGCCGAATCTCTTCTAGTTTTGTCACTTAGGGAGGATAGTTCATAAAAAAAAAGAAAAGATTATATATCAAAATAGCTTGGAGGGATTTGCATGGAAATTGCTTATACAAAAGAAAAGTTATTGAATATGTTAGAAGAAATCCAAGAAGAGTTAGATGCATTAGATGAGACACTTTTTAAATCGGGAAATCAAAATATGCAACTTATTGAGGAGCATATCACTTCTTTAAATGAACTTGAAAATGTAATGGATACACTTAGGGAAAATATTTCAGCAAGCAAAGTCTGCAATCCTACTGACCTTTCTCCTTATGCAAGAAAAATGCCACTTTACTTGAACTTAGCAAAATAAATCGTTAAAATAAATGGATTAACGACATTAGGTAAATGGAGTGGCAAAATTGACCGAAAATCATCAGTTGATGGATTATACAAAGAAACTTTTAGAGGCAGTCGAATATTCAGTTGAGACGTTTTACAAAGTGAAGGAATCGGGAGTAAATGAGGATTTTTATAAAGTCGTTCGTCCGTTTGCGAATCAAATTAAAGAGATTAATGATGAATGGAAGGAAATGGCTAAAGCATGGGTCAGCGAAGCAAAGCCTGATTATTTAAGTTCCATTCAAATTAATACAGCGTCTGATCATATTGAAATAATTTCGATTCAAGCATTTTTTACGCAAACGAGCAAGAAACGGTTTCTTGATTCGGCAAAATCTGTAAAGTATATATTACAAACATTGCTGGATGCGCTAACAGCGGAAAAACAATAGGGGAATGTCAAAAGGAGATGAAAATTCTCTTTTTTTTCGTTTATTTAAAGGTAGGGTAATTCGTCTATGCCATTTAGTCAGTTGTTTTTTGATAATGAATGCACGAGATAGGCGAAATCATCATATAGTAGAGAAGGATACCTTTAACTTGGGAGGATAGATTTTCATGTATAGAGCATCTAATCCACAAAGAATAAATGTACCTTATCTGAACGCTTATACGACGCCATATTCACAAACCGATAACAGACAATATTATTATCCTTATATGAACATGGACCAAGGGCAATGGAATGGGGCAGGGGCGAATGGACAAAACTACTTTCATATGCCAATGCAACCTAATTATCCAAACAACCAACCGAGTTTTTATCACCCGCAAAATGCATACAAGAGCAGCACCCAAGACATTTTCCAAAATCCATTGCACTATATGGATAACACGGAAATGAACCATTACTCGCAAAATTATATGAATCAAAATCCAAGCTTTATGAATCCATATCCAAAGCAATCATTTATCCCCAAAAAACAAGGGAATGTGAAAAGTATTATGAATTCTTTTAAATCACAAGACGGTTCATTAGATTTTAATAAGATGATGGATACTGCTGGAATGATGATGAACGCGATGAATCAGGTTACGGGTTTAGTAAAGGGCGTCGGCGGAATCTTTAAAGTATAAGCAGAATTGAACAAGGAGGCTGTCAATCGACAGCCTCCATTTCTTTTTCTCTACTTACCAGCGGTGTGCTTTTGCATTACTTCTTAGAATGATATTGTTTTGAGACATTTGTGTATGCCCATTTACTTGGGACTTAGAACGTTTTGGTCTCGTCCAATTGTGATGAAAAAGCGCAGAATGAGAATCTAATTGATCTTTATAACTCATCTTATCACCTCAGGAAGTAAGATTAGAAGAAATTTTTGGATGAAAAGGAACCTCTCCTTCTTGCGTTCAGGAAGGAGAGTGTGCTTCTTTTAGCATCCACTATTAATATGTGCAGATTATAATTTTTTACTCTATCTGGTTTAGGAACTTTGGTCTTCAATCATTATTTTTTTCCCTTTTTGTTTCGGTATTTTAATGATAAGCAAGCCATTTTGATAGGATGCTTTGACTTTTTTTTCATCAATAGGGTGAGGAAACGCAATAGTTCTGCTGCTTTTTTTAAACGTCTGACTTGTATGAAATGTTTTCGTTTTCGTATTTTCTTCTGTAATGATATCCTGATGGTTTACACTTATAGTTAAATGATGGTCAAAGATATCTAATTGTATTTGTTCTTTGTTGATTCCTGGAAGTTCTGCTTTGATAATTGTTGCACTTTCTGTTTCATTCACACTAACGGGAAAAGCCATGTTTGGAAATGGATTGCTAAAAAACTCATCCATTTGTTGTAGAAAGTTTTTCACTGGCTTTTCTTGGAAAAATTGATTCATCGAACGCATAAATCCATTTAAAACTTGAGGATTTTTCTCCTTTTTATTCGGGTCAATTGGAAAATTGGAAGACATTTTAAATCACTCCTTACATAAAACATGAACATAAGTTGATAAATGTTTTCTTCCTTTTTCTATTCAGGGAGAAAACTGCAATTGAATAGGCCTTTTTCTACTTATACTATGCCTAATACATACAATTGGTGTTTCGTCCCCCTGCCATTTTTAATTAGAAATAGAAAAAAGGATGCCAAGAAGAGTTTTGATATATCCAATATTTTTCTCTCATCTGGCTTAAGTAGGTGAGGAGATCATGTTTATGAAAATGTTTGAATAGCTCAACAAATGAACCGCTTTTAATGACGTTTTACTTTATCTGTTTTTATAAAAAGTGCTATATTAAATGAAAAGCGGAAGAAAGGAAGTTAGTAAAAATGAATACTATAAAAGTTGGTAAGGAAGAGCTTTCTTATATAGAAAAAGGAGAAGGGGAAACCATTGTACTCATTCATGGATTTTGTGGAAGTACTGATTACTGGGAGTATATTATTCCATTACTTGCAGATAAATATCATGTATTAGCAGTCAATCTACGGGGACATGGAACTTCAAGCTTTAGTGGAGAACCCTTTCAAATAGAAGATTTAGCGAAGGATATTAAGGAGTTATTAGCGAGATTAGGGATTGAAAAAATATATATGTTTGGACATTCACTAGGCGGTTATGTGACATTGGCTTTTGCAGATCTTTTTATAGAAAGCTTAAAGGGATTTGGCTTAATTCATTCAACCGCATATCCTGATACAGAAGAGGGAAAGGCAGGTAGGCTAAACGCCATTCAAAAAATTCAAGACCTCGGCATTATAGAGTTTGTAAATGGTCTAGTTCCTAATTTATTTGCAGACGAATCCCTTGTTAAGTTAACGAACGAAGTAGAAAAGGCAAAAACAATTGGTTATGGCACTAATGCTTTAGCTGCTATGGAAACACAGGCAGCTATGAGAAATAGACCAGATAGAAATGATGTTGTGGATGAAGCTAACTTGCCTATTTTATTGGTAAAGGGAACAAAAGATAAAGTGGTTTCAGTGGATCGAGTAGCTTCTGCATCAAGCTCGAATATTTTTGAAGTTAGATTAGAAACTGGACATATGAGTATGCAGGAAGCTCCCAATGACTTAGCAAAAGCAATCCATTCATTTGTTAAAGAGAACTAACAAATAATGGTTATTTTTTTCTTTGAAAATCTCTTTTAAATCGAACGTCTATTCGATAGAATGGAGGTTATAGAGGTGAATCAAAATGAACGTACGTAAAAACCTTCAAGATATTATGAAAGAATTAAAAACAAAGGAAGACTATAAAGAAAAAATTTCCCATTGGCATACAATCGAACCGAAAGAAGCTGTAACAGCCCCGCTACCAGAAGATTTATTACCTAATTTAAAAGATGCATTGCAAAAGCGGGGCATTACACGATTATATACACATCAATCCTCCTCCTATCAGGCGATTCGGGAAGGGGATAGTGTAGTTGCTGTCACGCCAACTGCATCAGGAAAGACTCTTTGCTATAATCTTCCTGTTATCCAGTCCATTGCTGAAAATAAAAACGCAAGAGCTTTGTATATGTTCCCGACAAAAGCACTTGCACAGGACCAGAAAAGTGAATTAAATGAGCTAATTGAAAGTGCTGAATTACAAATAAATAGCTATACATATGACGGAGATACTCCTGCTTCGATTAGACAGAAGGTTCGCAAGGCAGGGCATATCGTCATCACAAATCCGGATATGCTTCACTCAGCTATTTTGCCACATCACACAAAATGGGTATCTTTATTTGAAAACTTAAAATATGTCATTATTGATGAATTGCATATTTATAGAGGCGTTTTCGGAAGTCATGTTGCGAATGTCATGAGAAGATTAAAGCGGATTTGTGCCTTCTATGGCAGCAATCCTGTCTTTGTATGTACATCTGCAACCATTGCGAATCCAAAGGAATTGGCAGAAAATTTAACAGAAAAGCGTGTTAAGCTAATTAACAATAATGGTGCTCCAAGCGGCAAGAAACATTTCGTCTTTTATAATCCTCCCATTGTGAATATTCCTTTAAACATTAGGAGAAGCGCGACTTTAGAAGTAAGGCAGATAGCAGGAGAATTGCTGAAAAATAAAATTCAAACAATCGTCTTTGCCAAAAGTCGAGTGCGAGTTGAGATACTACTAACTTATTTACAGGAACTAGTTAAGTATCAGCTTGGATCAAAATCTATTCGTGGCTATCGTGGCGGATATTTACCAACGGAAAGAAGGGATATTGAGCAAGGTTTAAGACATGGAAATATTTACGGAGTTGTTAGTACTAATGCATTAGAATTAGGTGTAGACATTGGACAACTTCAAGCTTGTGTGATGACAGGGTACCCTGGTACGATTGCCAGTTCATGGCAACAGGCGGGACGAGCTGGGCGTAGACATGATGAATCACTTGTGATTATGGTAGCAAGCTCTAGTCCCCTTGATCAGTATATGGTTGCTAATCCTGACTATTTTTTTAGTAGAAATCCAGAAACAGCGAGGATAAATCCTGATAATTTAATTATCCTAATTGATCATATGAAATGTGCGGCTTACGAGCTTCCGTTTAAAGAAGGAGAAACATTTGGAAATTGTGAAATAACAGAAATACTCGAGTTTTTAACAACTGAACGAATCCTCTTTCAAAATGGAGATAAATGGTATTGGATGAATGATTCTTTTCCAGCACATAATATAAGTCTTCGTTCTGCATCACAAGAAAATATAGTCATTATTGACATTTCTGATCGTAGTAAAAGCAGAGTGATTGGAGAAAGTGATCGCTTTTCTGCGATGACTCTATTACATGAAGAAGCTATTTATATGCATCAAGGGATTCAATATCAAGTGGAGAAACTTGATTGGGAAGAAAAAAAAGCATATGTTCGTGAAGTCAGTGTCGATTATTATACAGATGCCAATTTAGCGGTCTCTTTAAAGGTTTTGGAAGAAGATAATCGAACCGATTATTCTGAAGCAGAAACAGGCTTTGGCGATGTTAGTATTATAGCAATGAGTACAATTTTTAAAAAAATAAAATTTGAAACACATGAAAATATAGGTTCTGGTCCCATTACTCTGCCTGAAGAAGAGCTTCATACAAATGCGGCATGGCTTTCTTTTCCACAAGAAAAATTAGCATGGGATCAAGAACAAACCGAACAAGGCATAATTGGTGCTGCTCATGCATTAAAACATATAGCACCGCTTCTTGTTATGGCAGATCCATCTGACTTACATGTAGTTCCACAAGTAAAAGCAGAGCATAATGAAAAAGCAACAATCTTCTTTTATGATCAATATCCTGGTGGAATCGGCTTAAGTAAAAAAATATATGAAGAAATGCCATCAGTATTAAAGGAAGCAAAAAAAATGGTGAAAAATTGTGCTTGTGAATACGGCTGTCCTTCTTGTATAGGAACAGAGAGCCATTCAAATAACAGTAAAAGGGATGTAATTAGAATCCTTTCGCTCTTGGAAGAAAGTAATTTTTCTATTTAAGGGGAATAATATGTCGATTAAAAATAAGTTAAGTAGAATGAAGTCTCATATAAAAAAAGAAGAACAGACTACTCCTGTTAAAAATATCGAGATAAAGGGAAAGAATATTCCATTTATCCAGCAGTGGGAGCAAGAAAATGTCTATCCTTATTGGCTAGATCAGGACTATTGTTTAATTCGTGAAGTAAGCTATCCTCTGGACTATACACATGGGAATTATACATTTCGGGAGTTTTGTCACATTGTGGACGAATGGAATAAAGTCAATTACGACCATCCTCTTTCAGCAAAAGGGCATCAGGCAAAGGAGCTGTTCTTCTTTGACACGGAGACAACTGGCCTTGGAGGCGGTACGGGAAATACTATATTTATTCTTGGGTATGCACAATTACGAGAAAATGAAATAGTTCTAAAACAGCATATATTGCCACATCCAGGAGCAGAAGTGCCTTTATTTAATAGTTTTTTAGAGAATGTAGACTATACAACTCTCGTAACATATAATGGAAAAGCTTTTGATTGGCCACAAGTAAAAACAAGACATACGCTAATAAAGGAGCATGTACCAAAGCTCCCTGAATTCGGTCATTTTGATTTATATCACGGGGCAAGGCGGATGTGGAAACATCGTTTAGATAGAACAAAGCTGTCTATCGTGGAGGAAGAAATCCTTGGAGTAAAGCGGCAGGATGATATTCCCGGATTTCTTGCCCCCATGATTTATTTTGACTTTGTTGAACGAAAGAATCCTGAAGGAATGCTTGGTATTTTAAAGCATAATGAAATAGATATCCTTTCTCTTATTACTTTATATACCCATTTAAGCTATCAATTGTTAAGAAGAGATTATAACATTAGTGCCAAAGAAACGTTAGAAGTTGGAAAATGGTATGCCGTAATTGGCCAGACTGATATTGCCAAACAAAATTTACTGAGTATTCAGGAGCAAAATAAAGAAGAAGTTTTAGAGGCAGCCTTTTTATTAGCAAAAGAATATAAAAGAGAGAAAAGATTAGAGGATGCTGCCGAGCTTTGGAGAAAAATTGTTCAAACATATACACAAGAAACAAAAGTTGCAATGGTTTTACAATCACTAATAGAACTTGCTAAAATGGCAGAACATAAAGAGAAAAACTATCAACTGGCATTAAACTATACCCAAACAGCAGAGCAAATAGTAAAACACAAAGATAAGCTAGATAAAATGATGTTTGAACTTCAAAAAAGAAGTGAACGCATAGAAAGAAAACTGCAAATGAATAATAGAAATCAGTTATTCCATCAATAACCTAGTTGTTTGTACGCCCGTTCCCTATTAAAATAGTAATTGGTTCATTTATACTAAAAACTTTTTTCTATGAAATATATTTTAGTAATTTAACAACAATATAATTTCATAGAAGATACAAATTAGCATAGATGAAATTCTAATTTGGAGTGAACGAACTTGTATAAAGTGGTTATGTGTATGTTTTTTGTTCTTATTTGTTTAACCATCATCTTATTTACAACACTAAAAGACAGCTTCTATGCCCTTTTATAAAATTATAATGACTCAAATAATATTGGGAATTATGGTGATTAATGATGCAGTAAAAAGTTCTCTCGGCAAAATAGGTGTTTGTATTAGTACAAGATTATCCCTTTCTACATAAATTGTTAGTGTAAGATAACTAATTTTTGAGAGGAGATTTTCTTATGCATTGTAAACCAAATAACATTTTACCTGCAGTAGTACATCCAACAAAATGTTGTGTGAATAACACTTTTTCTAATAATATTGTGCCACATATTCATCCAACACATACTACTACTGTAAACCATGTGAACTATGAGCATCAACATTTCTTCCCACACACTCAATCTGTTGAGAATGTGGTAACTAATACTCAAGCTAATATGGGTTCAGCTCCAATGGCACCAATGGCACCAGCAACTCCAGCTATGCCAACAACTGGAGGAACTCCATTTACAGCAACTGGTCAAATGTTCCCGGCTCAAACTGGTATGCCTGGTGGATTCCCATTTAGAAAAAGATAAGTAAGCTAAAACAAGGATCTTTGTTTGAGATCCTTGTTTCTATTTATAGAAAAGTTATTTTAAAACCCACACTTAAACTTACTTTTTACTAGGAGTAGTGGCGGAAGGAAGGTGGGAAGATTATTAGTCAAAAAGAAAAGAATGATTCCCGTAAATATCAGTAGGGGAGAAAAAAGATAACATTGCCTGGAAAAATCCTTTTTTCATCACGATTATTTTCGATCATTTTATCGAATACTTAACATATAATGAAATCAGCAAGCAAAGAAGCAGAGCTAAAAACGGTGTTCTTCTTCTTTTAGGAGGTATAAATTCTTTATGGGAAAAACTATTTATGATATATTTTAAAGTAATAATGGTTAATACGAAGGAGTTACTTGTACAATTATGAAAATAGCCGTCATTTCTGGCTATAAGCCTTTTGAGATAGGAATATTTAAACGAGACGAACTAGCTGTAGAATACATAAAATTAGCAATTAGGAAAAACCTGCAAATAATGCTGGAAGAAGGACTTGAATGGGTATTAATTAGTGGTCAACTTGGTACAGAGCTCTGGGCTGCTGAAGTTGTTTATGATTTGCAAATGGAAGAATATCCTGATTTAAAACTAGGAATTATTACTCCATTTCTTGGACAGGAACAAAATTGGAAAGAAATAAATAAAGAATGGTATGAAGAAATTATGATTCAGGCTGATTTCGTTGATTCAGTATCCAAGAAAGCATATGAAAATCCACAGCAATTAAGAGATAAGAATGTATTTTTACTGAAAAAAAGTGATGCTCTTCTTCTGTTTTATGATGAGGAGAACCCTGGTAGTCCCAAATATTTGTACGAATTGGCTAAAATGTATCAGGAAAAAAACACCTTTGAAATTCGTAAAATCCAGTTTTCAGATTTACAAGATATTGTGGAAGAAGTAAGATTTAATGAAGAGTATTAGTAGAATTAATTGACAAAATGGCGTATTTTTGAAAAAATATTGAGATAAATGGTAATCGACTGAGGTGAGCGATAAATGCTATCAGATAAAATGAAATTAACAGCAAAAGATATTTTGGAAAAAGAGTTCAAAACTAGTGTAAGAGGATATAAGCCGGAAGAAGTAGATAAGTTTTTAGATTTAATTATTAAAGATTATGAAACATTGCATCAAGAAATTGAAGAGCTTCAACAAGAAAATTTACGCTTAAAAAAGCAAGTGGAGGATGCTAGTCGCAGACAACCACCTCCAACTACAGCAGGCACAACTAACTTTGATATTTTAAAAAGATTATCTAATTTAGAAAAGCATGTGTTTGGTAGTAAGCTTTACGATTGAGTTACATTTACTAAATGCAGGTCATGCTGCATAATAGATTAAGAATTACCTATAATAACCATTGCAATGCTTTGGTAAAACCACTATAATAGCTATTGTATCAATAAAACGCTTTGGTAATCGCTGCAAACTTAGTTTGTAGAGGAAAGTCCATGCTCGCACAGGCTGCGATGCTTGTAGTGTTCGTGCCTAGTTAAAAAATAAGCTAGGGCAGCATATTTATGTTGACGGCAGGGAAAATGCCTAAGTCTTAGGATATGGCATGAATACCTTGAAAGTGCCACAGTGACGTAGCCTTGTCAGAAATGACAAGGGTGGAACGAGGTAAACCCCGCGAGCGAGAAACCCAAATTATGGTAGGGGAACTTTCTCTGAGGAAATGAACGGATGAGAAGGACAGAAATTATATTTCTGTAGATAGATGATTACCGCCTTTGTACGAGATGTTAAAGTCGTATGAGTACAGAGGAACAGAACATGGCTTATAAAGCGTTTATGTTGATTAATGATGAGAATGAAGATAAAATCACAAGGGTGACACGGAGATTAGTGTCTGATAAACTGTTAGCGTTTTGGCTTAAAACAGTATGTCATGCATTTAATCTGGTCATCCTTTTTATATGGACTATTTCTTGTATCAAAATAAAAGTAAAAATAAACAACATACATAAGATGAAATTATAGTGAAATGAAGGAGATAATATGCGAAACTTTGAATTAATAGCAACAGCTGCTATGGGGCTTGAAGCAGTAGTTGCGAAAGAAGTACGAGAGTTAGGGTATGAATGTACAGTAGATAATGGGAAAGTATTATTTAAAGGCGATGAAACCGCAATTGCAAGAGCAAATATGTGGCTTCGTACAGCAGATCGTGTAAAAATTAAAGTGGCCGAATTTAAGGCAACTACATTTGATGAACTTTTTGAAAAGACGAAAGCGATTCGTTGGGAGGATTATTTACCTGTTCATGCTCAATTCCCTGTTTCAGGTAAATCAGTAAAATCAAAACTTTTCAGTGTATCGGATTGTCAAGCAATCGTTAAAAAGGCTATCGTTAATCGTATAAGCTCACATTATAAAAAAACTGGCTGGCTAGAGGAAAACGGAGCTTTATTTAAAATAGAAGTAGCAATCCTTAAGGATATTGTTACATTAACAATGGATACTTCAGGTCAAGGTCTTCATAAACGAGGTTATCGAGCTGATCAAGGGGAAGCACCACTAAAAGAAACCCTAGCTGCAGCTTTAATTTCACTAACAAATTGGACAGCAGATCGACCATTCGTAGACCCTTTTTGTGGATCTGGAACGATTCCTATTGAAGCTGCTTTAATTGGACAAAATATCGCACCAGGTTTTAATCGTGACTTTATTTCAGAAAGTTGGGATTGGATGCCAGCTAAAGTATGGGAGGATGTCCGTACAGAGGCAGAGGATACTGCCAAATATGACCAGCCACTTGAAATCTTTGGATCAGATATTGATCATCGCATGATTAAAATAGCTCAAGAAAATGCATTTGAGGCAGGACTAGGAGATTTAATTACTTTTAAACAAATGCAAGTAAAAGACTTTACCACAATGAAAGAAAATGGTGTTATTGTGGGGAATCCGCCGTATGGAGAACGATTAGGGGATAAGCCATCTGTTCAAAAAATGTATCAAGAAATGGGACAGGCTTTTGCTCCACTTGAAACATGGTCTATTTATATGCTAACAAGTGATGAAGCGTTTGAAACACACTACGGCAGAAAAGCAACAAAGAAACGTAAACTATTCAATGGTTTTATCAGAACAGATTATTACCAGTATTGGGGAAAGCGAAAAAGAGATTAACAAATTAAAATTCCTTTAACAGATTAACTGTATTCGATGAGTATATTTTTTTTGTATCCGTATATATTTATTCTATACGTATTTTTCTGGAGGGAATATTTATGAACGATAATACAGTAGACTATACAAAAATTATGGATGCATTGAATTCTTCTATCGATCTTATGGCTGGAGAAGGAGTTGCAGACGAAAGCGTGATTCAAAAGCTGTCTAACGCCCAACAAATAGTTCACCAAGCAATGTCTTATTCCTTGTCTAGAGATAGGGGCTGAAGGAGAAATGGTGCTCTGAAGGTTCTTCTTTTCTGATTTTTTTACTTTAGAACAAATTAAAAATGCCATAAATGTTTGAGAGGGTGCCAAATTATTTTAAGGCAACCCTCTTTTCACTTGAATATTAGTTATAAATTGTCTATGATAAGGATTCGTTATGAAATAAATAAGGATAATTTTATATATAGCAAAGAGAGAAAAAAGGAAGTCAATTCGTAAAGTCGGAGGGGTATCATGCAAAATAGCATGCCATTTGAAGTAGCAAAAACAGAATCATTTTATGAAAAATTGGGAGAATGGATTGGTGACGTCTTTTATGACATTCTTCCAGAAGCAGGATATGAATTACGTGATGAACAGGTTTATATGGCTTATCAATTAGAAAAAGCATTTAAAGATAAAAAAACGATTTTTGCAGAAGCAGGTGTCGGTACTGGAAAAACATTTGTCTATTTATTATACAGCATTTGTTATGCTCGATATGTAAACAAGCCTGCAATTATTGCTTGTTCAGATGAAACATTAATCGAACAGCTTGTGAAAAAAGAAGGCGATATTGCCAAGCTAGAGCAAGCTCTTGGATTAAATATTGATGTGCGATTGGCAAAATCCCGCAACCAGTATTTATGCTTAACAAAATTGGATCAAAAAATCACTTTTGAAGATACTTATAATTCTATTTATGACAGTCTTCCTGAATTCGTTCACGGAACAGGTTCTATGCAATCCTTTGCTCCTTATGGGGATAGAAAGGATTACCCAGATCTAAATGATAAGGATTGGGAAGGTGTGGCATGGGATTCCATGCAAGATTGTTTTACATGTGATAAACGCCACCGTTGTGGACAGACATTACACAGGGATTATTATCGTAATGCCAAGGATTTAATCATATGTTCCCATGATTTTTATATGGAACATATTTGGACAAAAGAATCGAGAAAAAGAGAAGGGCAGCTTCCATTACTGCCTGATAGTGCGTGCGTAGTTTTTGATGAAGGTCACTTACTAGAATATGCAGCACAAAATGCGTTAACCTATCGTTTAACAGAACAAAATTTGGAAAATCTATTAACTAGATTGATGGCAAATGATGTGCGTGAAAAAACATTAAATATTATTGAAGAAACAATCTATCAGAATGAGCAGTTTTTTAGAGAGTTAACAGATGCTTCCTTTAAAGCAGAAGGCTCTGAAAAACAAGAAATTAAAAAAACAGACAAAGTAATGCGAGCAGGAAGAAAATTAGCAGGATATATTTCGGAATTAGAGGAAGAGCTTGTGTTCGAAAGCGAAATGTATGTTATTAATGAATATGACTTAAAAGTTGTTGAGGAGTATTTAGAACAGATATCTCATTCTTTAAGCTTATTTTTGAAGGAAATGAATGGAATTACATGGTTTGAAGAAATGAATGGGGAAAGAACGCTTGTAATTATGCCAAGACTTGTTCAAGACATTATGCAAGAGGAAGTATTTAGCCAACAAAAACCAATTATTTTTTCATCTGCAACATTGTCTGAAAACAAATCATTTGAATATATGGCCAGAAGTATCGGAGCATCTGATTATCTTTCTTTTTCTGCTGATTCTCCATTTGATTACGATGAGCAGATGAATGTTCATATTAAGTCATTTGAGAAAGAAATGAATATGGAAAAACAGGAATATTGTTATGAAGAGTTGATAAAAGCAGAGGGACGCTCATTGGTTCTTTTTAATAGCAAAGAAGATTTGGCTAGTTTTAAGGAAAATCTACCAAAGGACTTTTCGCTTCCAATCTATTTCGAAGGAGAAAGAGAAATCAGTACGCTTGTTTCTAACTTCCAAAATGAGGAAGAATCCATCCTTTGTGCAGTGAATTTATGGGAAGGGTTAGATGTGCCAGGTAGATCTCTAGAAAATGTGTTTATCTATTCCTTGCCATTTCCTCCAAATGATCCAGTGTATAAAAGTAAACGAGAAAATGTCGGAAATCCATTTTTAGAAGTGGATTTACCTTATATGATTTTAAGACTACGTCAAGGCATTGGTCGTTTAATACGTACACATGAAGATAAGGGCTCCATTCATTTATGTATGGATAGCGATGAAACAGAGCTCGTACAAAATGCTGTATTAAAGGCATTGCCTGTAACACCAAATTAAGCAATTAATCATAAATGTCTCATTAGTCATTCTATTAGTGTGTCTTAAAAATAGGACACATAGTTGCTTGTTGCAGCTCAGAATGAACGAATGAGGCATTTTTTTCAAAATAAGCGAGTACATTTTTTTTACTTACTCCAATATCATAATATATCTAGTTTTCCAACAGGTATGTTATGATAAAAGAATACTAAAATGGAAAAGAGGAGAGTATATTGTCTATTAATATAAAAGAGATGGAAACAAAATTTTTGGAGTATGTGAAGAAGATAGGAGCATACAATGAAGCGCTCGCTCTAATTTATTGGGATTTACGTACAGGTGCTCCAAAAAAGGGAGTCAATCAACGAACAGAAGTAATCGGAGTGTTATCTTCTGAATTATTCGAATTATCAACTTCTGAACAATTAGAATCCTATCTTACTGTTCTATCTGAAGAGATCGTTCAAGAGGAATTATCCCCGATTACAAGAAAGACAGTAGAGGAAATGAAAAAGGATTTTGATCGCAATAAAAAAATTCCAGCTCAAGAATACAAGGAATATGTTATGCTTCAATCAAAAGCAGAAAGTGTTTGGGAAGAAGCGAAGGAGAAAGCAGACTTTGCACTTTTTCAGCCGTATTTAGAAAAACTAGTAGAAATGAACAAGAAATTTATCGAGTATTGGGGACATACAAACAATAAATATGATGTTTTATTAGATATGTATGAGCCTGGTATGACAGTCGCTATATTGGATGAAGTCTTTTCTAATGTGAGAGAGAAAATAGTGCCTTTAGTACATAAAATTGCAGAATCAAGTCATAAACCATCTACAGAGTTCTTATATGAGCGATTTTCGAAAGAAGATCAAGAAGCATTTAGTTTGGAAGTGTTGAAGCAAGTAGGATATGACTTTGATGCTGGACGTTTAGATCAAACCGTTCATCCATTTGCTACAGGAATCAATCCAGGTGATGTTCGTATAACAACGAAATATGATGAGTCAGACTTTAGAGTAGCTGTATTTGGAACAATTCATGAAGTTGGTCACGCTTTATATGAACAAAATATTTCCAAAGATTTAATCGGAACTCCTTTATGTTCGGGAACTTCGATGGGAATTCATGAATCTCAATCACTATTTTATGAGAATTTTGTCGGAAGAAATTTATCCTTCTGGAAACATAATTATGAAACCTTAAAATCCCATACAAACGGTCAGTTTGATCAAGTTTCTGTCGAAGATTTTTATCGTGCGATCAATGAATCGAAGCCTTCTTTAATTAGAATTGAAGCAGATGAACTAACCTATCCGCTACATATCATGATTCGTTATGAAATAGAGAAAGGTTTATTTGATGGTGATATACAAGTGAAGGATTTACCAAAGATTTGGAATGAGAAATATCAGTCCTATTTAGGAGTGGTTCCTGAAAATGATGGGGAAGGGGTTCTTCAAGATGTACATTGGGCCGGAGGAAGCTTTGGTTATTTCCCTTCCTATGCACTTGGTTATATGTATGCAGCGCAACTAAAACAGGTAATGCAAAAAGACCTTCCTGAATTCGATAATTTATTAGAACAAGGACAATTACTGCCTATAAAAGAATGGCTTAATGAAAAAATTCATCGCTACGGAAAAATGAAAAAACCACTTGAAATATTGAAAGATGTTACTGGAGAGGGCCTAAATGCTCAATATCTAATTGATTATCTTTACACTAAATATAGTGACGTATATCAGTTAGAGCAATAATCAACACTTATTGACTGAACGAACAATTTACACATCTAAGTTTAAAAGGCGGTTACGCCAATCATCAATAGCTATCAGTTTTTCAGTGGTCTCGATGAAGCGAGGGTAATTTTAAAGGGCTCCCTATATTACAGCAGCATTGCAATTCAATCGATTATAACAAATCGGTTAATCTTTTCTAGTTTCGGCACATATTCCATGAATGATAAATATACTAATATATGTTTATAAAGAAGTGGGTGTGATAAATATGGAGAATTATTATTGTAGTCACTGCCTGACCATCTATAATGAAAAGACAATTTGCAAATGCTGTGGGCAAAAGGTGGAGAATAAAATTAAAATCGAAGTACAAAGTCATACAGATAATAAGAAAATAATGTAGAGGAAAATAGGATGAAAAAATCATTTTTTTGTTTGAGTTAATTCTGCATGTTAAATCAGTTGAATTCCCTAACCAAATGGGTGAGAAAGTAAAATTTTAAACGGGGAAAAATTCAGAGGAAAGTAGAATTGTTCAGCTTCAATCAATGTGGATAGATAAAACATTGATTGAAGTTGAACTTTATATTTCTAAAATAAGAACAATGGTTAATTGGCCAATGTTTTGGAGCGAAATAGGCAAGCTAAGTGCTTTTTCAAAACCAGATAACTTTGTTTCACCTGCTAAAACGGTAGGTGGTGTTATATCTATATCAATTCCATTTTGAGACACAAATGTAGATAAATTACCAGCAATCATATTCCCTAATTCACCAGAGAATGATTCAAGCATAGCCCCTTCCAAAAACATACCAAACATGGATTCGCCTAGCTTACCAAAAA
Source organism: Niallia sp. Marseille-Q9988 (assembly GCF_976954375.1). Classification (NCBI taxonomy): domain Bacteria; kingdom Bacillati; phylum Bacillota; class Bacilli; order Caryophanales; family Bacillaceae; genus Niallia; species Niallia sp. Marseille-Q9988. The sequence continues at coordinate 112,335 of NZ_CDRJSZ010000007.1, forward strand.
CTTGGTTATCCCCATCTATAATGATTCTGCCACGAAAATCTCCAGTTAATCCAATTAATACCCCTAAAGATTTTAAAACAAATGGTGAGACAGTTACAGATGGCCTCTCAATTTGTAGTTCACAGGGAATAACACCTTTTACAGCTTCAATTGTTCCGTTTAAAATTTCAGTTGTACTTTTAGTTAATGACACACACTATTCCCCCATCCTCTAGATAAAAACATCTTATCATAAAATAGACCTATTTTGTTTATATTTTTTGAGAAAATAGGATATACCACATGGTACATTTTTCCTAAACTACTTGTTTTATATGGATTTCCCTTGCTAAAAGGACAGAAAAATAAAACTATTTTTCTTATTGAAAATGATTTTCATTGATGATAATATGTAATTGAGATAGAAAATTATTCTCATTAAGGAAATGAGGTGTAACGAATGATAGCTTTTCCTATTGGCTTAACGGTTATCAGTTATTTATTTGTTATGAAGTATGTTTTAAACCATACAACCAAAGCAACAGATATTAAATAATAGTAATTACATATGATGATGAATGAAATACTGCTTTTTCTTGTCCCCCTTGCCTACCTACATAGGGATTGGCTAACAAGAGAAAGCAGTTTTTTTCATTTCTCTAATATCAGTAAGACGTTATTTGAGAATGCGGAGAAGAGAGTTTGGAGAGTAACTGTCCCTAAAGGTAACACATGGTTAGATTCACTTTTTTTAGGTCGCTTTCAATTTTCAGTTAATTTTACTTTATTGTTATGTGGAAAATAGTTAAAATAAAAGAAATACATAGATGAAAAGGAGTTTATCCATGCTTTCAACGAATACAGACACCTTACATAAATGGACAGCGTTTTATCAATATTTTTTGGCACATAGTGATCAACAAACTGCGCAAAGATTGAAAGAACTAATTAAAAAAGCAACTAGACAAGAATTTATTGCAACTTTTTGTGGACATTATTCTGCTGGAAAATCAAGCATGATTAATAAACTTGTTGGTACAAAGGTTTTACCAACAAGCCCCATTCCGACAACGGCTAATATTTTTCGCGTGAAGAAAGGAAGCAAACAGTTAAAAGTTTCATATTGCACGAACCAAGCAGATGTTTATAAAGAGGTTCTTGATATAAAAGGCGTTTTACAGGCAACAGAAAGAGTGGATGAAATAAAAGAATTAGAAGTCCAATTGGATACGGAACTCCTTTTAGAGAATGCTATTTTAATGGATACCCCAGGAATTGATAGTACAGATCAAGCCCACCAATTAGCAACGGAATCTAGCATTCATCTTGCAGATATTATTTTCTATGTCGTTGATTATAATCATGTACAGTCCGAAATAAATTTTGATTTTGCGAAACAGCTAGTTGATTCAGGCAAAAAATTTGTGTTAATCGTTAATCAAATGGATAAACATCGAGAAGAAGAAATTTCATTTCAACATTTTAAACAAAGTGTTTCTGACTCCTTTTTGTCATATGGAATTAAGCCAGAAAAAATTTTCTTTACTACCTTAATCGAAACGAATTTTTTCTATCAAGGGTTGAAAGAGTTAAAGTGTTATATTGTTGAAAAAATGAAAGAAAAAGAGTTCATTCTTCCTATTTCAATGGATGAATCCTTTCAAAAGCTATATAAAGATCATCATGCCTTTATCGAAACAAAGTATGCTGAAAGAATCGCTCCTATAGATGAGGAGTTAGCAGGTTTAACGGAGGAAGAATATCATTCATTAGAATCAACCTTAAGTACAATAAAAAAAGAACTTCAAACAATAGATGAGGAAGAAAGCGAAACAGTAGTATCTTTAGAAAACGAGTGGCATTCGATTATTAAAAATGCGTATATTATGCCATTCAATCTTCGTGAATTAGCCAAGTCATATTTGGAAACAGAACAGAAAAATTTTAAAATAGGATTATTTGGCAGCAAAAACAAAACAAAAAAAGAAAGAGAGGAAAGACTACTTGCTTTTTACACAGAGCTCGAAAAGCTTGTTCAAATACAATTAATAACGCCATTATCGCAGTTTTTTGAGAAACACGGTAAGTCAGAGTATTTTCCGAAAATTAAAGGGCTTGCTTCTATTTTACATAGGCATAGGTTAAAAGAGTTAGTAAATAAGGATGCGCAGCTTTCTGAAAACTATGTTCTGGTATATTGTGAGACTGTTGAAAATGATTTGAAACAGTCTTTTAGGAAAGAAATCACGACACTATTTACTCAATGGAAAGAAGAGCGCCAGCGACAATTACATACGGAAAAAGAAGAGCGTAGGAAAGAACAGAAAATCTGGCAAGGATTTGTAGACTGTAAGCTAAAAAAGGAAGAGCTAGAGACTAAATGGCAAGACTGGAGAGAGAACCTAAAGCATCTCTTTGTCACACAATCAGTTGATGAGAGTCTATTGCAAAGATTACTAGATTCAGATAAAGAAGAAATTACTTACCAAACATTATCATCCATAAACGCAAGAGCCGTAGACAAGAAAAGAAATCTGACTGAGGATATTAAACGAGAAGAAAGAAATGAATTTGATACAGATTTACTAATTAAACAATTACGTTTTTTAAGTAATAACCTGCAACAGGTAAAGGGATTTACACATATAGCAAAGAATTTGCTTACTAAAGCCGCCAATATTGAAAATCGAACATATACTATTTGCTTATTTGGTGCTTTTAGTGCAGGGAAGTCTTCCTTTGCCAATGCCTTACTAGATTATCCGATTTTGCCCGTTTCGCCCAATCCAACTACGGCAACAATAAATCGAATTTTGCCAATAGATAAAGACCATCCACATAAAACGGTGATTGTTAAATGGAAAACAGAGTCAGAAATGCTTACAGAGATAAATGACTATTTACAGTTAGTGAAGGAAGAGGCAAGTACATTAGAATCAGCGCAAAATTTGATAAAAAAGCTAGCTGCTAAACCTGTAGAAAGATATGCGAATGAATTTCGCTATCTGCAAGCTTTTGTAAAAGGATATTCTGCCCATCGTGATCAATTGGGCAGCGAGATTAATGTTGGATTAGAAGCGCTTTCGAATTTTGTTGCAGTAGAAGAAACCTCTTGTTTTGTGGCTTCGATAGATGTTTATTTTGATTGTAGTATTACTAGAAAAGGAATTACGCTCGTTGATACGCCAGGGGGAGACTCAATTAACAGCAGACATACGGAGTTAAGCTTTGAATTTATGAAAAAAGCAGATTGTATTTTTTATGTCAGCTACTATAATCACGCATTTTCCAAAGCTGATCGTGCTTTTTTAGTACAGCTTGGAAGATTAAAGGATGCTTTTGAAAAGGATAAAATATTTTTTGTCATTAATGCAATAGATTTAGCGAAGGATGAAGAAGAGCAAGAAGCTGTAGAGGAGTATTTACAAGAGCAACTGCAATTATATGGTATACGTTCTCCACGAATTCTTCCTGTTTCTAGTCTTTATTATAAGCATGAAATTTACGGGAAATGGATGGGAAGAGCAGAGGCTAAAATGTATGAATTTATTGAATATGAATGGCTAGCAATGATGCTCCAATCTGCTAAAAAAGAATATGAAGGGACAATTGAACTTTTAAAGCAGCTAGTTAAATCTGCTTTTGCAAAAAAGGAAGAAGCGGAACAAGAGCTTTCTCGGATGGAGGAAGAAAAACGGAATATACTCTCACAATTTGAAACAATAACGTTTCAAGATAGATTAGCGAAATTTAAAATGGAAGTTGAAGAACAGCTTTTTTATTTAAAGCAAAGAATCATGTTTCGATTACAGGAATTAATAAAGGAAGCCTATCATCCATCCATTTTACGAGGGGATAATAAGAAAAGAGAAATTTCCCTTGCTACTGCTTCCTTTTTAATACAGTTGAATTTTGAATTTGAACAAGAATTGCGGGCAGTAAATGTAAGACTGGACCAAATATTTTATAAACAAAGAAAAGAAGGCTATCAAGAAATTCAGCATTCCATTCAGTCCATTAATGGCGAAATCCGTTTGCAAGAAGAAATGGAAAATGCAATTGATACAAAATTAACTTACCATGCTCCTTTCAAACAACTAGATAATGCGCTTAATAAAATTGGAACAAAATATTACAAAAATCCCAAAAGTTTTTTTGAGAATAATGAACGAAAGAATATGGGAATAGAATTAGAACAATTAGTGGATGAGCACGGGAATATTTTTATTAAGGAGCAAATTCACTCCTTCTTTACTTTTTATAAAGAGTTATTTGAACAGCATTTTGATACACTGCTTGATAATTTACAAGAACAAGTGGGCGAATATTATGATGGGAAAACGGCACTATTAACAGAGCATGAGAATTTAGATAAACTTGAGTGGATTATTAAGGAATCAACAAGATTTTCCGCTATTGATTAATGGTTAACAGGGATAACAAGAGGAGGAATAAAGATGGAAATCGTAAAAAGTGTTGATTGGCTAAAGGAAAATTTTGAACAAGATTCTGTTAGAATTATTGATTGTCGCTTTGATTTAAAAAATCCTGACGCTGGCACCGAATGGTATATAGAAGGTCATATCCCAAATAGCGTTTATTTTCACTTAGATAAAGATCTCTCCAATCCAGTAAGTGAACACGGGGGCAGACATCCATTACCAGCCATAGAAGAATTTGTTTCTAAACTTGAAAATATAGGTGTTGGTAAAGAAACTATCGTCATTGCCTACGATAATGGGGAGGGGGCGTTTTCTGGGAGACTTTGGTGGTTATTAAACTATATCGGACATTCCCATACATATATTTTGGATGGCGGCTATAAAGAATGGGTAAAAAAGGATTTTCCAATTTCAAAGGATGTCCCGACTTTTACAAAGAGTACTTTCTCTCCTGAAATTCAAACACATATGATTGCTACTTATGAGGAAGTGTCAGCACAAGTAAGAGCAAAAGAGGAATATAAGGTACTTATTGATTCCAGAGAACACATACGGTATATAGGAGAGATAGAACCGATTGATAAGAAACGTGGACATATACCTGGAGCAATAAACTTTGTATGGACAGATGGATTAAAAAATGGCTTCTTTTTGTCGACTAATGAGCAAAGAGAAAGGTTTTCCTCATTAGACCCCAGAAATGAATATATTGTTTATTGTGGCTCTGGCATAACTGCTACTCCTAATTATATTTCCTTAAAAATGGCTGGAATAGACAATGTAAAGCTTTATCCTGGAAGTTTCAGTGATTGGATTTCTTATGATGAAAATCCAATTGAGACCTGTTTGTCTAACAAGATAGAAGAATGAAACAAAGCATTCTATTATTAGGTGAGGCAGTAAGTTTAGAGTTTACAAAAGTAGAGGCAAATATAGATGGCATGAGAAGGTAGTACAGTGTAGTTTTGAACTTAGCTTAAAATAAGTGGGTTAGGAACAGGAAACTAATGGGGAATTTTAGTTCTCTGTTTTTTTCTTTAGAAGATAATTATTTTTCAGACTTCGTTTTACAACAAACGTACAATCAGGTTAAATTCCAACTAATAAAAAGGGAGAAGAAAAAGCTACCAGCCAAAACTATTTTAGAATCTGTTATAATAAACGAATGGAAATAAAGGAGAGATGCGATTTGAATAATGACAAACAGACAAACCTGATGCTCGTAGATGGGATGGCGCTATTATTTCGTGCTTTTTTTGCTACAGCTGTTACAGGTCAATATATGGTTAACTCAAAAGGAATTCCAACAAATGCAATTCATGGTTTTGTAAAACATTTTTTTACAGCAATTGAACATTTTAACCCTTCACATGTTGCGGTTTGCTGGGATATGGGAAGTACTACATTTAGAACAGAAATGTACCCTTCCTATAAAGCAAATCGTCAAGACGCCCCTGTTGAATTAATTCCACAATTTGATTTGGTAAAAGAAGTTGTAGAAAGCTTTAATGTTCCAAATATAGGGATAACTGGATTTGAAGCTGACGATTGTATCGGTACAATTGCGAAACAAATGAAAGGTGAAGCAAATGTTACCATCTTAACAGGAGATCAGGATATTCTGCAATTACTGGATGATCATATTTCTGTTGCGTTATTAAAAAAAGGGTATGGTAACTATATGGTTTATACACCAGCAAATTTTCAAGAAGAAAAAGGGATTACTCCAAAGCAAATGATCGATCTAAAGGGATTAATGGGAGATACAAGTGATAACTATCCTGGCGTAAAGGGGATAGGTGAGAAAACTGCCTTAAAGCTTCTCCAAGTTCATCAGAATATAGAAGGGATTTTAGCTAATTTATCGTTGCTTACAAAGGGTCAGCGTACGAAAATTGAAACAGACCTCGAAATGCTCCATTTAAGCAGACAATTAGCAGAGATTAAATGCGACGTTCCAGTAAGTTGCATGCTAGAAGATAGCTATTTAAATATCAATCCAGCTACCGCAATGAAGAAATTTGAGGAATTAGAATTTAAAAGATTTCATCATTATGTAGAAAAGAAAGAAGAGCTCACCTTATTTTAAGAAATGGTTTTTTATATATTACGCAAAATTTGCATTGGTATACGAAACTAGAAGGATAAACGCCTAGATATCTCAGAGACTGAAACAAATATTTTAACAAAAGTTAAACCAACCGATTCAAACGAAATGCTTATTTAAAAGTTTCGTATAATCGTTTGGGTTTTTATTTGTATTTATCATGTTTAACTTCATTAGATGTGGGTAGAGTTGAAAATTCTTTAGAATAAATATACAAAAGGATAGATACTTTTGCCCAATTCATGAAAGAAATCAATCAAGATAAAGACTGAATAATACAAGTTGGCTGGAGCTTTTTTTAAAGCCCCAGCTAAATAGCGAAAATTAATGAAATATCATTATTTTGTATTCTTCTTTTTCGCGGCATTTTCTAATTTGCTTTTTGGAGCTGGCGTTATATCAGCGTCTTGACCGTACCCTTGTGGATTAACCCCGCCAGCAGCTTTTCCTCTATTTGTATGGTTTTTATTACTCATATCAATCACCTCTTAAAGTCATAGTGGAAATAAAAATCAATTTTAGTATGAGCAAATAAGAATAATATCATCCGTAAATAAAGAGACTATTTGAAAGAGGTGATTGATATGAATAAGGGCATATATGTTGCCTTAATAAGCATTGGAATGGCTCAATTTTTAAAAATCCCCATTCATTTTTTTAAAACAAAAAAGTGGGATAAAGGCTTATTTTTTCAAACAGGAGGGATGCCAAGCTCCCACTCAGCAGGTGTTTCTTCTCTAACAACTTTTATTGCATTAAAACGAGGTTTACCAACTATTGATTTTGCGTTATCGCTTATTTTCGGATTAATTGTCATGTATGACGCACAGGGAATTCGAAGACAGACAGGAGAATTAACGTTAAAGGTAAATGATTTAGGAGAGCTAGTAGATAAAATTAATACAGATAAGAATATTGCCTTTAAAGAGCAGCAACCAAAAAAACTAAAGGAAATGCTAGGCCACCAGCCACAAGAGGTATTTGGAGGTGCCTTATTAGGTGTTTGTATAGGTTTCTTAGGACATTTATGTACGAAGAAGAAAAATACCATTATACGCCGTTAACAATTGATAGAGGGGCAAGCCCATTTTGCTTCTCTATCTTTTTTTTGCAAAGTTATCGAAGAAAATAGAAAAATTGTGACAATGGTCATTAAAAATGCAAAATAAGTGTTGAAAAAGCTAGAAATATGTCGTGATATAAAGTAACATGTAGGTAAAAGGATAGAGGGGAATGTACACAAAGTTTGAAAACAGTAGAGGAGTATTTGCTTTTTTTAGATGGGAAAGGCTTTTCCTTCGGTGACGATGCAATAGGTTTTATATATTTTGGCAAAGCATATACAAATGCTACAGATGAGCTTGTAATAACAGCAATTGAATGTACTTTAAAAATACAAAAGAAATTTGATGGCAGCTTTTTTGTTTCTTTGCTTGAGATGTTTATAGACAATGAACTGAAAACAAAAAAAGAAGCAATCAGCTTTATAAAAAGAAATCATTTATTTCCACTTTAATGTATTTACATAGAGTGGTTTTTTGTTTTTTCTAAAGAGGCTGTGACATAAGTATTTCAACCAACAATAAACACGAACTATAATGTGATTAACTTACATTATAGTTCGTGATTTTTTAGATAAAGGTTTAAAAACGAAGTGGAATGGAGCGGAGGACGCTCGACTCCTGCGGGAAATAGAGACGCTTTAGACCCCGCAGCGCAGCGAGGAGGGCACTGAAAAAGTCTAGTTCTCCAAATAAAATGAGGTTTTATTTATTTGAAAGCGAATAATAAGTTGGTTTGGAGAGGTGTCCGCTCGACTCCTACGGGAGATGCGAGAAAGTCCGAGACCCTGCAGGAGCGTGAGCTGTGAAGCGGCTCGGCGCTCGCCCCGGTGAGTCGTGCGGTAAGCCTCGGAAAACAAAAGCCTACACTATGTTAGAATGGTTTGGTAACTACCGATTCACCAGGTAATTCACTTTTTCAGTGGCCACGCAGCGAGGAGGCTCAGCTTCCTCCCCGGCGCATCGTGCGTCTGTAGCGCAATGGAACGACTTAATTTTTACACTTAACTAGATTTAAAAACATAGATAACGTAGCTTTATTTAAGAGCTGAATTGAAGATTGTTCGTCTTTAAAGATTAGTTATTTAGTTTTGTCCCAGCCTCTTCATTAATGTGGAGAGGTACAGTAAATCTAAGGACATGATTTAATTATTTCTCAATAAAGCTACCCCGTTTAAATGCTGCAAGCAGTGTTTTCCTCGGTAATTCGGAAAAAACCATTCCTAATAAAATCAGCATACAACCAATCGTAGCACTAGCTGTTAACTGTTCATTATTAAATAGGTATGCAGTCATTGCTGCAAATACTGGTTCGGTTGCAAAAATCAACGCAACCCTAGTAGAATTGGTATATTTTTGTAAGCTTGTTTGGATTATAAATGCAACAGCAGTAGCAAGGATAGCAGTTATGAGTAAAGCAATTATTACTTCTTTGTGAAAAAGGATATTCACTTTAAAATTAGCTTTTGGATTTTCAAATAAAAAGCTACCAATAAACCCAAGAATTGAAACTGTCAAAAGTTGCATAATTGTTAATAATAATGTGGGATATTGTTTGCTATATTTTCCTGTTAAGATGATTTGCAATGCAAAGCCTATCGCACAAATAAATACAAAAAAGTCACCAATATTAAAAGAAAATACATTGCTTATCGTTAGGAGATAGAGGCCAATTGTTGCAATAATAACACCAATAATATGGTTGATCAATAAAGCTTGTTTCATAAAAAGATACATAAATAAAGGAACAAGCACAACACTTAGTCCAGTTATAAAACCTGCTTTCGAGCTAGTAGTATAGACAAGCCCAATTGTTTGAAAAGCATAGCCGATAAATAAACAAATACCTAAAATAATTCCGGCTTTTAAACAATGTATATTTATTTGCTTCAGTTGGGAAGGCTTAAATAGAAGTAACCATAGAAATAAAAAAAGAGCAGCTAGGAAAAAGCGAATCCCATTAAAGATAAGTGGTTGTAAAAAAGCTATTGCATTTTGAACGATTACAAAGGTCGAACCCCATATTAGAGCAACAAATAAAAGGGATAAATCTGCAAATCTTTGGGAAGTAAGTATTTTCAACGGATGATTCCTTTCCTTAATTATTTTTTCTAATGGCAAGTCTTGCTAATTCATCGGCTGTTTTATTATCATTACTTGGAATCCATTTAATAAAAAATAAATCCAATTCTCTTATAAGCTTTAAGGCTTGATCAAGGAGAGGAGCATATTTTTTATTTTTAGCGAATTCCTTTTCAACAGCTCGACTTACTAATTCAGAATCTGTAAGAAAGCTCACTGTGCGATAGTTTTGATTAATGCAGATTTCTAAAGCTTTAATGAGTGCATAATATTCTGCTTCATGATTACTCATTAACCCAAGTGGGAAGGAGTATCTTTCTGCAGAACCATGCCCTTTTATAAAAATGCCAGCGCCACTAGGACCAGGATTTCCAGCACTGGCGCCATCAATATAAACTTCAATCATTTTGATACCTCCTGAAATTTTGATATGATTAATCAATGACTGTACTAGTTATTTTACATTTAGTTTTCATACAAAACGTAATAGCTGTATATATATCATTAAATATGTAACCTAGTTAATAAATAGTAGATAGGCTCCTATTGATGAATTGAAAAATGATATAATGACAAGCAAGGGTTACTGTAAAAAGTACAATGTATAAATGAAACGATGTAAAATATTATAAATGAAAAAAAGTTGTGATGGTAATGTTTTTTATAATTTCTTTAGGAGTAGCTTTTTATCCAACTACTAAGCAATAAGACCTCGAAGCTTCGAAAGTTACTTTACTTATAGAAAGGTTGTACCGTTATGAAATACAAATTGGAATATACATTTCAGATGAAGAAAAAGAAGGAAAGTATTCATTTTACTTCTGATTGGATTCAATCAGCTCTTGCTCTTGAAATGGGGGAAGAACTGGAGAAACGAAATGATACAAAGGATCTAATTTTTTATGATGAAAAAGGAACAAGCTGGACATTAAAGGAATTACGAAAATTGAATGAAGAAATGGAAGAGGAGCCACATGATTTTACGGTATATTTTGATGGCGGCTACCACAAGGAAACAAAAACAGCAGGAATCGGTGTTGTTCTTTTCTTTCAGCAGGGCAAAAAGAAATTTAGAGTTCGGGCAAATGAACTATTTCATGATATTCTTTCTAATAATGAAGCAGAATACGCAGCTCTATTTCACGCTTTAAATCTTTTGGAGGAACTAGAGGTAAGGGATGTTACTTGTGAAGTAAAAGGGGATTCACAAGTAGTATTGAAGCAATTAGAAGGCGAATGGCCATGCTATGAAGAGGACTTAAATAGATGGCTTGATCGAATTGAAGCTAAAATAAAAAAATTACATTTAAATATGATATATACTTCTATTGGAAGAAATGAAAATAAAGAAGCGGATAAGCTTGCAACGCAAAGCCTAGAAGGAAAGCGTATCTATAGTAAAATGCAATTGATTTAATGATCGTTATAAATAAAGGAGGGGTGGAGCTTGGAACGAAAGAAACTGATTGAAGAAGCAGATGAGTTAATGAAAGATTATTGCAAAGATTGTTTTTTATATCGACAAAATAAATTAGAGTTAGGAAAAAGAGGAGCTCACCGCTTCTGTATTTCGCAGTGTACGGTGGGATATAAGCTAAAGGAATACGGGGAAAAGTTATCTGGTGCGAAGTAGGGGGGAACATACTTCCACCTTTTTCTCTTATATTAAGATTCGAAAAGAACTAGTTGTATTAATAAGGGCAAAAATAAAGGGGACTTCTCAAGAAGAAAACTTCTAGAAAAATCCCCTGACTACTATTATTAATATATTTGTTTATTAATTATAGTTTAACAACATTAGCAGCTTGAGGTCCGCGGTTTCCTTCAACGATTTCGAAAGAAACTTCTTGTCCTTCTTCTAATGACTTGAAACCTTCGCCTTGAATAGCAGTGAAATGTACGAATACATCGTCTCCACCTTCAACTTCGATAAATCCAAATCCTTTTTCGTTATTGAACCATTTTACTTTACCGTTTTGCATATTAAATTTCCTCCTAAGCCTTTCAAGACACATGATTGGTGCCTATAAAATAAATATTTTCATAGAACAAAATAATAATAGAAAATAATTATTCTGAATTTTGTTAAATGATGTCTATAATATACACGATAACCTATATGTAGTCAAGGTTTCTAAGCGTTTTTTCTGAAAACTTCACCGAAATTTTGAAAAGGCTTACTTGGTTAAAATTAGATAGAAAACGGATACAATAAACCAAAAATACTATTAATAATTTCTTCAAGTGTGAAGTCTTTCCTTTTTCATCAATTTATATCATTTCTTGACTTTGATAAAATATTTCATAAATATTCATTTTCAACATATGATGAAGTAGCAGTTTTGTTTTTAAAGGAAATAGAATAAGAAGGTGGCTATAATGTATCGATTTTCGATTGAAAATGAAAATTGGATTTTGCGATTTACACCGAATACTGTATTAGAGGATGGCAGCAAGGAGGCAGTTGTAAAAAGCATTCTTCAATTAGGGAATGTGTTACCCACTTTTTCACATGGGGAGTCCTTTGTCATTATGGTTAAAAAAATCGGCTTAATCGTATTCAATGTAGAAAAGATCCCATCTCTTATTTTAACTGTATCGAATATTATTGAAAAAGAAAATTGGTATATCCAAACAGACAGTAAGATAAAAAAGTATTTTATGTGAACTAGCTAACCAGCTAGTTTTTTATTATATCATGTGATTGAAGGTAACTTTTGATATAACAGACTTGATTCCGCTTTCATTTCTTAACGTGGAAAATCGAATACGAGTGGGATTTTCTATGAATTTTTTCTTGCAAAAATTTCCTATGAAAAAATAATTCTCGAACTTATTGAATTATAGGGGAAAATGTGTTTTTATTAACATGATTACAATAATTAAGCCAAGTTTATTTTTGGATAAAATAAACGAATGTCATTAGGTAAAAAACTATAAATAAAAAGGGAAGATTTATTAAAATGATTGAAACGATTGTAAAGAGCAGTCAAAGTCCGTATTATGAAATATCCAGAGAAAATCAGATGATACTTAGCCCGTTTGAAGGAACTGTAAATGAAATTCTAATGAAAGAAAAAGCTTATTTTTATGAGTGGGAAACGATTTTAACTATTAGAACTTTAGCAGGGGAAATAAAAGATGTAAGTGTTCCTTTTAGTGGATCTGTTGTGGAATTATTAGTAAAGCCTGGTGATAAAATTGCCATAAATACGAGGCTAGCTTCTTTACAGGATGATTTACTAGTTACTGGTTGTGATTAATGATGCAAATGCAAAGAGCTTTGCAAAAATTAAAAAAGTATAAAATTGGTTATCGTACATTTAAAACAGCAGTGGCAGTTAGCATAGGTATATCTATTGCTCAGTTTTTCCACTTAGATTTCTATGTATCTTCTGCGATAATAACAATCCTGTGTGTACAAAATTCCAAAAAGAAATCACTTCATAGTGCCTTATCGCGTTTTATTGCATGTATGCTTGCTATTCCATTTTCGTATATTTTCTTTGAGGGAATTGCTTTTGAGCCCTATATTATTGGGCTGTTACTATTATTATTTATCCCAACAACGGTTTTATTAAAGGTAAATGAAGGTGTAGTAACAAGTACGGTTATTATTCTTCATATTTATTCTACCAATCAAATGTCGTGGCAGGTTGTATTTAATGAGTTAGGCTTAATTATAATTGGAATTGGTGCAGCATTACTTGTTAATAGTTATATGCCAAGTCTCGATAAAGAAATGAAAGTACATCAAAAAGATATCGAGCAATACTTTAAAGCTCTTTTGATGGATATGGTTGTGTATCTTCGCACAAAGGAAATGAAAGAAGATTTTGCATTAAAGTTAAAACAAGCATCTGATGAAGTGCAATTTGCTAAATCCGTTGCATATCGTGATGTCGAAAATCATTTTTCTAGAAAAGAAAATTATTATTATAAATATTTTACGATTAGAGAAAAGCAACTAGAAATCATTTCTAGGCTATTTGATCGGATTATAACTGTCGAAACGCTTGATAATCAAAGAGAGCTTGTAGCTGACTTTTTAGAAGAACTGAGTTTATGTGTCCATTCAGGTAATACAGCTGTACTGTTTTTAAGTAAGCTTCAGCGACTAGAGGAAATGATTAAACACGATAAACTACCGAATGATTGGCGTTCTTTTGAGGAACAAGCACATGTCTTTTTTGTCATAAAAGAATTAGAACAGTATTTACAAATAAAAAAATCTTTAAAGGTAGCCTATTAACATTATGCTCCTTCTTAAACTTTATAATGGACGGGGACTCTAATACAGTTATGGTCTCCGTCTAATTAATTTAGTATAGCATGGAAAAAAAACAATAATGAGCGTAATTTGATAGCTCAACATTCCCCCACACCATTATCTTCTTTTTAATTCTCTTCGTTGTAAAAGGTAAGAAAAATGAACATATATAATGAAGTCAATAAAAACCTCTAACTTACTCCATTTGCATTTTTATAAATTTACCCCTTTCTATACATTTCTCTTTTTTGCGATTATAATGTTATCTTGTATAAAAAATATTAATGAATGTAAGAAATGAAAAAAGGTGATATAGATGAAATTAATATTGGCGGAAAAACCATCTGTATCTAAAAATATTGCAGATGCATTAAAAATAAAAAATAGACAAGATGGCTATTTTGAAGGAAATGGCTATATTGTTACATGGGCATTCGGACATTTATTGCAATTAAATGATGCAAAAGATTATGATGAAAAAATGGCTACGTGGAAACTAGAAAACTTTCCTTTTATCCCAAGTAAGTTTCAATATAAAGTGAAGTCAGATTCTAAAAATAAAGATAAGCCAGATCGTGGCGCCGAAAAACAGCTTAAAATCATCCACAGACTGATGAAAAGATCAGATGTAGATACAATTATTTCTGCATGTGACTATGATCGAGAAGGACAGCTTATTGGGGATAGTATTATTTATAATTTAAGAACCGAAAAGGAAGTTTATCGTTTATTATTGAATGAATGGACGCCTAAAGAAGTATTAAATGGATTAGAAAATCTTCGTTCCAACAAAGAACTGCGTCCCTTACAAGATGCAGGTGTTAGCAGACAATGGGCAGATTGGCTAATCGGGATTAACTTAACATCTGTTGCCACTTTAAAATATCAAAAGGGCAAAGGGAAGGCTTTAAATATCGGAAGAGTCTTACTACCTACGCTTAAGATCATTTATGATCGTGATAAAGAAATTGAAACCTTTGTTCCAGAAAATTATTATAAACTACAAGCAACCTTTTTAACGGAAAACGGAAGCAGTTATTTAGGTGCCTATATAGAAAATAGGGAAGAAAAGTTTAAGTCGGAACAATATTTAAAAGAGTTAGAGGAACAGATTAACGGGAAAACCGCAATTATAGCAGATAAAAAGGTGCAGAAGAAAAAGGAATATCCACCGTTTTTATTTAATCTTTCTAATCTTCAAGGCTATATAACTAGTAAATATAAAGGTTGGACAGCAGATAAAGTATTGAAGGTAGCACAAAGTCTGTATGAAAAAAAATATATAACGTATCCGAGAACAGCAAGCATTGCTTTAGAAGAAAGCCTTATTTCGAAAACGGAAAAAGTAGTAAATCTTCTTGCGGCAGATTTACCATTTAAAGAGGAAGTTAAATTTTTTTCATCCAAACGAATTTTCGATAATAAAAAAGTAGAGAGTCATAGTGCAATTATTCCTACGTATGTATTGCCTAAACGATTAAGCCAAGAGGAACAACAAGTATATGAGGCGATAAAAAATCGTTTATTAATGCAGTTTATGCCAGTTGCTGAGGTAGAAGAGACAAAAATCATTACAAGTATAAATCTTCTAGAACTTAAAGGTAGCTTTATAACGAAAGGTAAGGTTCAATTAGTAGAAGGCTGGAAAAAGATAGAGAAAATTCAATCGAAAGATGTTATGCTTCCAATGGTACAAGTAGGAGAAGAGGTTTTCACTAGCGATGCAGTAACAACAACTCATACTACCCAGCCTCCAAAAGAGCATACGGAAAAGACATTACTAAGGCTGATGGAAACATGCGGAAAAAATTTTGATGCGGAAAATGAAGAAGATGTTTTAACCATCTTAAGTGGTTTTAGTATAGGAACGCCAGCAACACGTGCAGAAACAATAAAGAAGCTTAAGGATATAGGGTATATTGAGGCAAAAAATAAGAACTTAGTCTGCACTGATTTAGGAAGAAGAATAGTTGATACATTCCCAATTAAAGATCTATTTAATTTAGATTTTACTGGGAAACTAGAAAAAGATCTATATGATATGGAAAAAGGGCAATTTAGCAAAAAGCAATTTTTGCAAATGATCAGTAACTTCACATCAAGCGCAGTGGAAACGATAAAAAACGAAGCAGATGTCATTATTCAAGAAGTAACAGATGCTAAACAAACGACAGAAGTGTTGGGGAAATGTCCTGTTTGTGGACATTCTGTAGTGGAAGGAAAAAAAGGATTTGGCTGCAGTAATTGGAAGAATGGTTGTAAATTCGTCATTTGGAAGAATGATAAATTTCTTGCAACTATGAAGAAAAAACCGACGAAAACAATGGTTAAACATTTACTGAAAAATGGTAAAGCTCCTGTTAAAGGTTTAGTGAGTAAAAAAGGGAATAAATTTGATGCAATGATGAAATATGAGAAGAATCAAGATAATGAATATTTTAGTTGGAAAATGGAATTCCCAGAATAGATTTTCCTCGAATTATCTCAGTAATACTATAGGTGAATAAAGCAATTTTTATCCTATTAGTGGAAGCAAGACAGCTATATAAAAAAATCTAACGTTTGAAAGAATCTTGTTTCCCCTTTTTTTTTATAGTAAAATGCTAAAGAAATGTTCTTTTAATCCATGCCTTTTTTAAAGGCTATTTCTTTCCACTAAAATTGCTTTATATTTGTTCGATAAAAGTTTTTGATATTCAAATAGTGGGAGTCCTTTTTTAATGGGCAGTACATACATAGATAAAAACGCAAACAAATATTTTCGAATAGAATAGAAAAAGGAGAAATCCTGGTAAAGGAGGGGTTGAATTGCCGACACCTAGTATGGAAGACTATATTGAACGCATTTACAACCTAATTGAAGATAAAGGATATGCAAGAGTATCAGATATTGCGGAAGGCTTATCTGTACATCCCTCCTCTGTGACAAAAATGGTTCAGAAATTGGATAAGGATGAATATCTTGTTTATGAAAAATATAGAGGCTTGGTTTTAACACCAAAAGGAAAAAAAATCGGTAAACGCTTAGTATACAGACATGAACTCTTAGAACAATTACTTAGAATTATCGGAGTAAAAGAAGAGAATATTTATGAAGATGTGGAAGGAATAGAGCATCATTTAAGCTGGGATTCTATTGATCGAATTGGTGATTTAGTTCAATTTTTTGAGGAAAATCCAGAGTATACGAAAGTATTAAAAATAATTCAGCAAAAAAATGATTCGCTAGAATAAAGAAAGGGTAATTCTCTCTAGGTATATGCTAAAGCAGCATGATGCCGACAGAGAATTGCCCTTATTTTTTTTGAAAGCAGTTAAAAGATAGATGGATAATTGTCAAAGCTATCTATAATGGAAAAAGATAAATCCTCTTCCTCTTGTACATTTTCAGTGATTTCTACCCCCTCTATAACACCTGTTTCAATATCCATCAATGCTTTACGATAAGAAATAACTCTTCCGTTTGAAGTTTTAAAACTAATAATGTCTCCCATATAATTTCTTTCAACAGCGATAATTTTTTCCATTCTACTTTGCTCCTTCCTAGTAAATAGATAAATCTTATCCTTCTACTAAACAATAGTATTTACAAATGTAAGGGGAATTATCATACTCTATTTTACATTTACAGTAGTAAATATATTTATTTCTACCCTATTTATATATTTTCATGCAACTTACTAGATGATATCCTTAAATTAACAATTTATTGAAGAGGTGAGAGCATGGGAAGATATGAATTAGAAGAATTCTTGGCAAAGACAGAGCAAAAAGATAAGAATGAGGGAGTTTTTGAGTTAGAAACAGAAAGAATGCTTGAAATAAATTTAGCGAGTCAAATATGGGCGAAAGCTGGAAGTATGGTGTCATATCGTGGAAATATTCGATTTACACGGGAAGGGATTTTGGAGCATGGTATAGGAAAGATGTTTAAGAAAGCACTTACAGGAGAAGGCGCTTCATTAATGAAAGCAGAAGGGAGTGGGAAGCTATATTTAGCAGACCAAGGAAAGAAAATTTCTATTTTGCATTTAAATGGAGATTCCATTTTTGTAAACGGTAATGATCTTCTCGCTTTTGAACCAACAATCAAATGGGATATCAAGCTAATGAGAAGAATTGCAGGCATGCTTTCTGGTGGTTTATTTAATATAAATCTAACTGGAAGAGGAATGGTTGCGATAACATCTCATTACGAACCACTTACGCTACGAGTTACTCCACATAACCCTGTTTTTACAGATCCGAATGCTACTGTTGCATGGTCTGGAAACTTGCAGCCAGAGTTTGTAACAGATATTTCGCTTAAAACCTTTTTCGGAAGAGGAAGTGGAGAATCGATACAGATGAAATTTGCAGGAGAGGGATTTGTCGTTATTCAACCATATGAAGAAGTTTATTTTACAAGTGGTAGCAATAATAATGGCTAAATTGGTTGGGAATGGCATAATAGCGAGGGGGTTCGCGGGTCAATCGACTTCTACCCTCGCTTTTTTTGTATCTTCTTAAGCTAGCTCTCTATTTTATTTCCATTCGTAAGGTGTTTCTTGGTAGACATAATAGTTCAGCCAATTAGAAAACAATAAATGGGCATGTGAGCGCCAACTATTTAAGGGCTGCACACTCGGATCGTTATTTGGAAAATAATGCAGCGGAAGATGGATGTTTAATCCTTTTTCTTTATCCCTTTTATACTCCTCTGCTAATGTAACAGAATCATATTCTAAGTGGCCAGTCACCATAATTTGTTTGCCACTATTTGCGCTAACGATAAAAGCTCCAGCGTCTTCTGAGGCAGATAATAGCTCTAAATCAGGATGTTCTTTAATTTCTTGTATCGATACATTTGTATGTCTTGAATGAGGGGCTAAAAAGCTATCATCAAAGCCGCGCATTAGCTTATCAGATGGATTTAAAACATAGTGAGAATAAATTCCATAACATTTTTGATCTAATTTATATTTATTTATTCCAAAATGGTGATAAAGAGCTGCTTGGGCTCCCCAACAAATATGGAGAGTAGAAGTAACATTAGTCTTTGACCATTCCATAATTTTCGTTAATTCTTCCCAATAATCGACTTCTTCAAAACTCATTAATTCTACAGGAGCTCCTGTGATAATCATACCATCGTATCTATTTGTTTTTATTGCCTCAAAGTTTCGATAAAATTGTTCAAGATGATATGGACTCGTATTTTTTGATTCATAGGAAGCTGTTCTTAAAAAGGAAATATTTACTTGTAAAGGCGTATTTCCGAGCAAGCGCAATATTTGAACCTCTGTTTTTTCTTTTTCAGGCATTAAGTTTAATATTAATATGTTTAATGGGCGAATATCCTGTGCTTTTGCCCGACCTTCATCCATAATAAATATATTTTCATCTTCTAGTATTTCTCGTGCTGGCAAAAGATGAGGGATTTTTATTGGCATATAGGTATGTCTCCTCCTAATAATCATCTTATTTTGTATTTCCATAGTAGAAATAGTAGTGTTACATAAAATGTTTGGTGTTTATATATGTTTGACGGTAGGAACTTTCTATAACCGATAACATAGCTTATTATAAAATTGATTTGAATATGTCGCAATCATAATGTTTGGAATTTTTTAAATGATAGCATATTTTCTATGTTTATATCGAAAATCTTTTATTAAGGGAATGCCATGGTAGTTGATACATGAAAGTGATTTTGTCGAAACGTGTACTTATAACATGGTTTTTATTGTACAATAAAATGGAAGGTTAAAATTGCAGAGGAAAATCATGGAGGTAAAGAAAGAAATGAAATCTGACATCGAAATTGCTCAACAAGCAGTAATGAAACCAATCATACATATTGCCGAGAAAATTGGCCTATCTGACGATGATATTGAATTATACGGAAAATATAAAGCGAAAATATCCTCACAAGCCTTGATTGACTTGAAAAAAAATAAATCAGGTAAATTAATTCTTGTGACGGCTATTAATCCAACTCCTGCAGGGGAAGGGAAATCTACTGTGACAGTTGGTTTAGGCGACGCATTAAATAAATTGCAAAAAAAAGCAGTCATTGCCATGAGAGAACCCTCTTTAGGCCCCACAATGGGCATAAAAGGAGGAGCGGCAGGCGGCGGAAATGCCCAAGTGCTACCTATGGAAGATATTAACCTTCACTTTACTGGAGATCTTCATGCAATTACCACTGCTAATAATGCTTTGGCTGCATTAGTTGATAACCATATTCATCAAGGCAATGAATGCCGCATTGATCAAAGAAGAATTGTATGGAAAAGAGCAGTCGATTTAAATGACCGTGCCTTAAGAAAAGTAGTAATCGGCTTAGGAGGTCCCTTACAAGGAGTACCTAGAGAAGATGGATTTGACATAACAGTCGCATCTGAAATTATGGCTGTATTATGTTTGGCAGCAGATATCACCGATTTAAAGAAACGATTATCCCAAATGGTTGTTGCCTATAATGTAGATAAAGAGCCAGTCACTGTTGGTGATTTGGGAGTAGAAGGGGCACTTACTTTATTGTTGAAAGATGCGATAAAGCCAAATTTAGTTCAAACGATTGAACATTCTCCAGCCATAATCCATGGGGGGCCATTTGCTAATATAGCCCATGGTTGTAATAGTGTCATCGCAACAACAACAGCTGCTAAATTAGGCGATTACGTAGTAACAGAAGCAGGATTTGGAGCAGATTTAGGTGCAGAGAAATTTTTGAATATTAAGTCGAGAAATAAAGAGATAAACCCAGAAATTGTCGTTATTGTTGCAACGATTCGTGCATTAAAAATGCATGGAGGAGTTGCAAAACAAGAACTCTCTTTAGAAAATACTGAAGCTTTAAAAACAGGCTTTGCAAATTTACAAAAGCATGTGGAGAGCATTCAAGAATTTGGTTTACCATTTGTTGTTGCGATTAATAAGTTCGTGACAGACACAGAGGCGGAAATTGAGGTACTGAAACAGCTTTGTGAACAAGCGCAAATTCCAGTTGCCTTAACAGAAGTGTGGGAAAATGGTGGAGATGGAGGTGTCGAATTAGCCAAAAAAGTGTTAGCTATATTGGAGCAAAAGGAACAAAAATTTGAACATATTTATCCATTAGATGCTTCTATCGAAGAAAAAATACATACAATTGCATCGAAAATTTATGGAGCAAAAAGTGTTGAATATTCTTCTAAAGCAAAAAAACAGATAGCAGACTTTGAAAAATATGGCTGGGCTAATCTTCCAATTTGTATGGCGAAGACACAATATTCTTTATCAGATGATCCTTCGTTAATTGGCAGACCACAAGGATTTTCGATTACGATTCGTGAATTTAAGCCTTCTATCGGGGCAGGATTTCTCGTGGCACTTACCGGTGATGTTATGACAATGCCGGGATTACCAAAAAAACCCGCTGCCTTAAAAATGGATGTAGACGAGAACGGGAAAGCAATAGGGCTATTTTAAATAAAGATAAATTTAGCAATCAAGTGCAAGTATTCGTTGCCAATAGTAGCTGCGTTATTTTTTTGTATGCTGCTATTGGGAAGTTTCTTGCGCTTTTTAAAAAGTAAAGAAGGAGAAAATGAATGTTTGATCCCACTGCCTTTGAAAACATGAGAACCGTAATGGAAGGCCTTATTTATGACAGTGATTTAGATGGGAAAATTGTCGTTTTAGACCGGAATGATTTATTTAATAGTAGTAAATTATCAAGAAATTATACGATTACGTTTAGGTTGAAAAATCAGCAAAACGCAAAGTTAACATTCGAACTATCGGCTGATTTGCAAAATTTATCTGCAGAGCTACTGCCAAATACAAACAAGGAAGCCTTAATTGGTGCGACTATTTATATTCACCTTTATTTACGCCATAAAAAGTCAGATATACTATATCATACCTTGCAAAATAAAGTCGAAGATATATGGGGAAAAGAGATGATGATTGTCCAGGAAATTAGTTATAATCCACTTAATGCTGATAAAATAGTAAATAATCATATTACTATTGATTTTAAACGCTTCATTACCGAAGAACAAATAGATGATATGATCATTATGATGGAATTTATGGAAAAAACATTTCTTTCCCTTTACTCTGTTGATGCATTATTAACTGTATAAGGAGATGATAAAATGAATATTTATGATTTTGAAGTTAAAACAATGAATGGAGACTTACAATCATTAAGTAATTATAAAGAGAAAGTATTATTGATTGTAAATACAGCTAGTAAATGCGGCTTTACACCTCAATTTAAAGAATTACAAGAAATGTATCAAACGTATAAAGATAAGGGATTTTCTGTATTAGGATTTCCAAGCAATCAGTTTTTAAATCAGGATCCAGGAACAAACGAGGAGATTATGTCGTTTTGTGAAATAAACTATGGTGTAACATTTCCGATGTTTGCTAAAATTGATGTAAATGGAAAAACGGCTGATCCACTATATCAATATTTAACAAAAGAATCACCTGGTACGCTCGGAGTAAAGGCGATTAAGTGGAATTTCACTAAATTTTTAATTGATCAGGATGGAAAAGTTATTGGGCGATATGCACCAAATACAAAGCCATCCGAATTAAAAGAAGACATTGAAAAGCTATTGAATCATTAAAATAAAAAAGGGATTCTGCTCGAAATTTAGTGGAGACGTAATTTTACTTCAAGAAAGGCAGAACCCCGTTTCTTATACATATTTTTACTCTATTAACGATAAGAAAATAAGCGGATAAAACCTGATTTTTTTTGTTTCGTTTCCTTTTCGTTTATGAAATTTTGTTTTGTTTTTCTTGATTTAGCAAGATTATCTTCTTTATCTTGGTGGATAATCGGATTTTCTAATCGTGTTATTTTTTTTTCTTGGCTGACAATATGTTCTTGCTGAAGTTCAATATGCTCCTGTTGTTTTTTTAATTGTTGCACTAATACTTGATTGAAATTTTTTTGAAGTTCTAATTCTTCTTTGATTGTTTGTAAATCTTGAAGAATTTTTTCCGTGGCATCGGTGGCAATTGGGATAGAGGTAGGGACAGGGCATGTAAGCTCATCTTCAATTTGTCTTAAAGACAGTTGCTTTTCATTTCGCAGTTGTTTCACCTTTACTAAAATATCCAAGCTTTTTTGATCAAAATAGCGATAGCCATTTTCTCCAATAATAACTGGGATAAGGGTTTTTAACTCTCTTAACCAGTTTCTTAGAACCCCAGGACCTTCATCAATATATTCCGCTGCTTCTTTCACACTTAATAATTTTGTTTGTTCATCCTTAATAGAAAGTTCTTTTGTTTGTACACTTAACATTCTACACACCCCTCAATAATCATAATCAAAGCAAAACCATTGGCAAGAAGGACGTTTAAAGGCCTTGTCTTTATATCTTTCGAGAAAAGAGAAAAATATCCTTTGACGAGCTTTGTCTAGTTTTGTTGGATATCATATTTAATTATCAGAAAAATTATTATTGCAATATCTTTACAAACATTCTTAATAATAATACGATAAGAAAGGAACGTTGGAAAAACATTCCTATATTAATGAAAGGAGGAGGTACTATGCGAAACCACAAAGAAGTATCGATGCAAACAAAAATTCAAAATAAGAGGGATGAGGGTTCTTAGTGGAAAAGATGCAGGATGAAACACAAACAATAAAAATCGTTAGCTATCATGATGGGCTTGCCAAAAGTGTTGCTGATATGTGGACAAAGAGTAAGGAATCTTGGGGAGGTTCAGGTAAAACAGAGGAGCAAGTGCTCGAGCAGCAGCAAAGTTCCGATAATCTTGACACTTTCTTAGCTGTGTTGGGAGAAGAAGTGGTGGGATATTGCGGATTTTCTGTTTATAAGGAAGATGTTGGAGCGCTATATGTACCGTTGTTAAATGTTCGCCCAGATTATCATGGAAAGAAAATAGGTAAAAAGTTATTATTACATGCCCTTAACATGGCAATAGACAAAAAATGGCCAAGGCTTGATTTATATACATGGGCAGGTAACTTAAAGGCAGTTCCTTTATATAAGCGCTGTGGTTTCTTTTGGGAGGATAACGATAAAAATACTCACTTAATGAACTTTATTCCAACTGTTCGCAATAATGAATTAATCAATCATTATTTAAAAGACATGGATTGGTATGATGATTTAAAAAGAAACCTGGAAATTAGACCAGATGGAGAAATTGTTCATGGATTTACACACTATGAATATGTTTGGCAAAAAGAACGGGAAAGTGTTGTAGTTAAATTCGAAAAAACAGGTAGAGGAATCAGCTATATTGAAACAAAGGATTTTCAGTTGGAATTAATAATGGAAAATCATGAGTGTATAGAAGAAATAGAACAGCAAGTATCCTTGAAAATTAAAAATAAAGGAGCAAACCCAATTTCCTTGCAAGCTAGGGCTGATAATGATGGCAGAATTAGCTGCAGTTTCTCCAACACATTTACAGTAAAGGAAAAGGAAGAGTTGATTGTTCCATTTCCTTTTGTAGTAAAGGTAGGAGAGGAGCCTGTAGAAGGGAAAACTTTCCCGTCGTTAAAAGTTGATCTCAGCATAAACGAATTGGAAACAAGTTTACAATTGGGGATATTGCCTAAGTCGCCAATTTCTATTGAGACAAAAGAAATAGATGCCATTTTAGCTAAAGGAATGAATACTTACTTAGATTTGGAACTCCAAAACAATTTAAACAAAGACATTAGCGCTAACCTAATGATACCGATGAATAAACATATTCAATTTGATGGGGAGAAGTATTCTTTCACTCTGGCAAAAAAAGAGAAAAAGTGGATTAGAATTCCTGTTGAAGTGAAGAGTTGTGGCTGCTTTAAAGAATACTTTCAATGTGAAATGATGGGTAATGACAATAAGCTATTAAGTATTCAGAAAGAGATAACCCTTGCATTAAAAGGGATTGGTGAACAGTTTGTAGTGGAAAATGATAAGAGCTGGAAGGTATATAACGGTCCACATCAGCTTTCTATAAGTAAAGTTGATCACACAACGGAAATTGCTGATACAGATTTCACTCTTTTTGCACCAGCAATCGGAAAGCCTTTTTCTAGTGAACTGTCTAAACTAAAGCCGTATTTGGTGAACACAGATAAAGCTGGAAACAGTATTGCAATAAAATTATTCTTTAAGTCTAGCGATTTTCCTGGTATGGAAATTATTTTAACGAATGAACTTTTTGCAGAAGGTTTAATAAAGCGTTTGGTAACAATTAATAATAATAACTTGGTAGAAAAAGAAATAAGCCTACAAGAAACATTCTATGATTCTTGGCATAATTTATTTCTCCCTTTAAAAGGAGAAGTTGTGTCATTTTGTGAATTAAATACTGTACTTCCATTTGAAATCGCATCAAAGGATATAACGGGTAATTGGTATTTTTCTACTCCAACAGTGTTTCCTTTTGGAGTAGCATGGGATAAAGACGCTCGCATAAAAATGGATAATTGGAAAATGCATATAGAGTCTACACACTTCCTTCAATCAAATGAATCAGTCGATTTCCCCCCTATTTGCATAAATATCGGTGCTTATCGCAAATGGCAAGAATGGCAGCTAGCTGCGGAGGGAATGAAGGACGAACACAAAAGAAAAGTTGTAAAGGAATTAATCATTGAATATAACGATGGAAATATGATTTGGGATAAAGATGAAGATGTTAAAGTATCTCTAAAAAACTTTAGAAATCAACCAATAATTGGTGATGCTACCTTTAGAATAAATCATAATAAGGTCGATTGCGTTCAGATCAATACAGAGCAATCAGAAGTTTACCGAGTAAACCATCAAAATGCCATACAATTAGGTCTAAATAAAATGACTACTACTATAGCGTCAGCAACAAAGGATATGGACACAGCTCATTTGTTTTTTGTTTCGAATCAAAAAGGGATAACTACACATCTTTTAGAAGAAGAAGGATTAGCTGTTTATCAGGTTTCCAACGGAGTAGTGACATTTAAAGCTTCTCCTGCCTATTATCCCGGTGTTTATTCCCTTGAAGCGAACGGGAAACACTGGCTGGAGCACTCTTTTCCAAAACCGATTGCAAAAAGCTGGTGGAATCCGTGGTGTGGTGGCATAAAAAATGGTCCACCAGAGTTAAATGTCTTTTCTTTATTAAAAGAACATACAATATGTGAGTTTACTAGTCTAAAGGATATCCATCACAATGTCTGGTCTGGAATAAAGCTGGAAACAACGATTAATCATCATCAAAAATGGAAGGGTTTAAAGTATGTGCAATATTATGTAACAATGCCAGGCATACCGTTAGTTATTACATTTGTAGAAATAATGAATGATGCTGGAAAACGTATGGCGGAAGAAGATTGGCATACCAATCTATTTATGGCATGTAACGAGGAAGAAAAGTGTGTGCTTCATATAATGAGCGATTCGGTGGCAAATAAGCGATTTATCGTTGCTGACGAAGAGCAGGAAGCAAATGTAAAGGATAATTACTACTTATCATTAGGGGAAGATAAGTTTTACTTTATCACAAGTGAAGACGCAAAGGATGCAGAATATTATAGTAATAAAGATGCGATACAGTTAATTTCCTTTGACAAATGTAAAAGAAAAACAAACCGCCTATATACAGAACCGAACTATTTACTGTTTGCGAAAGAGGAAATCTCTACCAGTCTATTAAAACAAGTAAGAAGAATTGCATTTTAAGAAAGGGAATATTTTTAATGAAAATAATTGATGCACATATTCATTATTCGAATATAGACACATTCAAAGATACTGCAAAAAATCTTTCCTTAGTTGATTATAGCTTTGAAGGAGTTAAAGAGGAGATGGAGAAGGCAAAGGTTGTCCTTGCAATTGGAATGGGCGTTACAGAAACTCCTGAAATGGGTTTTCCTGATTACCATGCGCAAACGCCGATGGGACTTGATTTAAGTGCAACTCTTCCTGAAAATATAGTCTACTGTGCTGGCATAAATCCATATGATATGGATATGTCAGCAATTCAACGTTTGGAACAAGAGATTCAAAAGCCGAATGTTGTCGGAATGAAAATCTATTTAGGCTATTATCCATTTTATGCTTATGATGATGTTTATGAACCAGTTTACAAGCTTGCAGAAAAGTATCATCTTCCTGTCGTTTTTCACACAGGAGATACGTATTCTGAAAGAGGATTATTAAAATATAGTCATCCTCTTGCAATTGATGAAGTGGCAGTAAAACATCGTAAGGTGAATTTTATGATGGCTCATTTCGGTGATCCATGGACGTTAACTGGTGCTGAGATTATTTACAAGAATTCGAATGTATATGCAGACCTATCTGGTTTAATTGTTGGAACAAAAAAAGAATTGGAAGAAGCACATGAAGGAATATTTCTTGACCATTTGCGTCATGCATTAGTCTTTTCCCATTCCTATGATAAATTGCTTTTTGGCACAGATTGGCCATTAGCGCCATTTGGTCCTTATATTGAATTTATTAAAAAACTTATACCAGAGACCTTTCATAAAGATGTATTTTATCGGACAGCCTTGAAAGTTTTTCCGAAAATTAAACCGTTTTTAAAGGATGAATAAAAATATCATACAAAAAAGAAAGCAGGAGGAGAATGGATAAAACATTCTTCTCCTATTTTTTGTTTAGAACAAGTGATATTCTTTCTTATTCGAATAACTGCGTTTCATGATACAATAAGTTAAATAGAAGCATAGCTGGATGTGAGAATAAGTGGATATTATATACCAAGTAGAAAATTTGGTGAAAATTGAGATGGAAAAAGATACGAGTGGACATGATTGGTATCATGTCGATAGAGTTCGAAAAATGGCTTTATTCCTTTCGAAAAAAGAGGGAATAGGCTATTCGATTATTATCGAGCTCGCGGCATTATTACATGATATTTCAGATGAAAAATTGAATAAATCAAAAGAAGAGGGGCAAAGGAAATTAGCGTCTATACTTGATACTATTCCGGTAGATAATCAAGATAAAGAGGTTATTTTATCCATTATTTCTTCTGTCGGCTTTAAAGGCGGAAACGGAATACCTCCAAGTAGCATAGAGGCGAAAATAGTCCAAGATGCAGATCGTTTAGATGCGATTGGGGCCTTGGGAATCGCGAGAACTTTTGCTTTTGGTGGAAGCACTGGAAGTCCTATATATGATCCCGCTTTACCAATAAGAGATAAGATGACGGAAGAAGAATATCGGAAGCATAATTCTTCCTCTATTCATCATTTCTATGAGAAGCTATTAAAAATAAGAGATTTATTACATACAGATAGTGCCAGAGAAATGGCAGAAGCAAGGCATCTGTTTATGGAAACCTTTTTACAAGAATTTTATAAAGAATGGAATGTACAGGATGAAGAGTATTTTAATTGAAAATGTAACAAAAACATATGGAGAGAAAAAACTATTTGAAAATATATCTTTTTCGATAAGTGAAAAAGAACGAGTCGGTTTAATCGGGATAAACGGTACAGGAAAATCATCTTTATTAAAAATAGTGGCTGGAATGGATATTGCTGATAAAGGAGAGATAACTGCACCGAAAGATTATCAGATTGCCTATTCTGCACAAAGTCCTGAATTAAACCCTGAGCTTAGTGTCTTGAATCAAGTATATGCTGGTGATGCACCTGTATTAACGCTTATAAAAGAGTATGAAGCCCTGTTGATCCAAATCAACAATGACCCTGAAAATGAGAAATTCCATGAAAAGCTTTTTGTTCTGCAAAAAAGAATGGATGCTTTAAACGGCTGGGAAGTTCATACAAATGCAAAGACTGTTTTAATGAAATTGGGGATAGAGCATTTTGATATAAAAATCGGCGAATTATCCGGAGGACAAAAAAAACGTGTTGCGTTGGCACAAGTCCTCATCCAAGAGCCAGATTTACTTATTTTAGATGAACCAACAAATCATCTCGATTTTGAGGCTGTGAAATGGCTGGAGGATTATTTAAGTCGATATACCGGCGCCCTTTTACTAGTAACACATGATCGTTACTTCTTGGATCGTGTAACGAACAGAATGTTTGAACTGGACGGAGGGAATCTTTATAGCTATAAAGGGAACTATGGAGATTTCTTGCAGGCTAAAGCTATTCGCGAGGAAAATGAAGCGGCGACGATTGAAAAACAAAAGAATTTATTTAGAAGAGAATTGGAATGGATTAGAAGAGGAGCAAAGGCTCGTTCCACAAAACAGAAAGCAAGAATTCAACGTTTTGATACTTTGGACGATAAGCTAGCGAATGTTAAAGGAAAAGATAAATTAGATATTTCGCTTAAAGGGAGCAGATTAGGAAAACAAGTATTTGAATTGGTTGATGCTAGCAAGCGTTTTGAGGATAAAATCATTTTAGATCACTTTAATTTACTTGTGAAACCTGGAGATAGATATGGGATAATCGGTAAAAACGGAACAGGAAAATCGACGTTCCTAAATATTTTGGCGGGCAATTTATCTCTTGATGCTGGTGAAAGAATTATTGGTCAGACTGTAAAGGTTGCATATTATACACAAGAAAACGAAGATATGGATACTTCCAAGAGAATGATTGAATATTTAAAAGAAACTGCAGAAGTAATAGAGGCTTCAGATGGAAAAGTCATTACAGCTGCTCAAATGCTAGAAAGATTTCTATTTCCCCTTCATACACATGGGACCATTATTGGAAAACTTTCTGGTGGAGAAAGAAGACGGCTTTATCTATTGAAAATTTTAATGGGAGAACCAAATGTACTATTATTAGACGAGCCAACCAATGATTTAGACACACAAACATTAATGGTTCTAGAAGATTATTTAGGCGACTTTAATGGTGTCGTTATTACCGTATCTCATGATCGCTATTTTCTAGATAAAGTAGCTGAACAGCTATTAATATTAAAAGGAAATGGTGTAACGGACACATATTATGGCAACTACAGTGAATATTTAGAGGTTGAGCGAAAAGAAGAACAACAAACAAAAGAAAAATTCGACACACCGAATGTCAAGAAAGAGCCAAAAGCGAAAAAAGTAAAACTTAGCTATAATGAACAAAGAGAATGGGAAACAATAGATGAAGATATTGAAAAGGTAGAAGAAAGACTAGCAAACATTGAAACAGACTTAGCCGAGACAGGCAGTGATTTCGAAAAAGCTGCTGAATTAATGAAAGAGCAAGAACAATTAAATGAGAAATTAGAATATCTTATAGAACGATGGAGCTACTTATCGGAAATAGCGGATAAGTCGTAACAACAGGAAAAATGTCTTGGAAAGAGTCGTAAAGAGTGGAATTTATGAACAAATGACCTAGCTGTATGCAGGTGAAAGAAGAATGTTTATTCAGGCCGAGGATGTACTATTTTTGAAAATAACGATAAAAATCCGAAAGCTATTTCTTTTTTGAAAAGGAAAAAAGCATGATAATATAAAGGATGTAAGAAGGGGGAATGGAATGTGAGGATTATTTCTATTGAACCAACACCAAGTCCAAATACAATGAAGATTAATTTAGACCAAGAGTTGCCAATGGGAAAAAGCAATAATTATAAGGCTGAAACAGTAGAAGATGCACCGGAATTAATTCGAAATATCCTTTCCATTGAAGGGATAAAAGGGGTCTATCATGTAGCTGATTTTTTAGCAGTTGAAAGAAATGCTCGCTATGATTGGAAGGAATTGCTTTCAAAAGTGCGCAATGTCTTTGGTGAGGATGAAGTAACCCAGAATCCACAGGAGCTAAATGAGCATTACGGAGAAATTAAGGTCCAAGTTCAAATGTATAAGGGCATACCAATGCAAATTAAATTATCGGATGGTAATGAAGAAAAGAGATTTGGCTTGCCTCAATCGTTTATTCAAGCCGTTTCAGCAGTGCGTACGCCTGAAGATAATGTTGTGATGACAAGAAAATGGAAAGATTCTGGTGTGCGATATGGCGAGTTTGAAGAAATTGGTAATGTTATGGTGGAAGAACTCGTTGCTGCATATCCACAAGAAAGATTGAATACAATCATCGAATATGCTATAAATCCTCAAACGGAAGTAAGTGGAAATGCTGCCAGAGTAAAAACAAAGCTTACTTTTGCCGATTTAGAGGATCCTGATTGGAAAGTAAGATATCAAAAGCTTGAACAAAGTGAAGATCCAACAGTTGCCGATATTCCTGTTTTAACAAAGGCGCTTGATGATGAAAAACCATCGATTCGCAGACTTGCAACTGTATATCTTGGAATGATTGAAGATCCCGCTGTTCTACCTTCCTTGTATAAGGCGTTGAAGGACAAAACAGTTACTGTCAGACGTACTGCAGGTGATTGTTTATCAGACTTAGGATTCCCTGAAGCAATGGAAGAAATGATGGAGGCATTGTCAGACAAGAGCAAGATAGTTCGTTGGAGAGCAGCTATGTTTCTATATGAAGTTGGTGACGAAAGAGCACTTCCAGCATTGAAAGCTCATGAAGATGATCTAGAATTTGAAGTTAGCCTGCAAATAAAATTAGCAATTGAACGAATCGAACTAGGTGAGGAAGCAAAAGGATCGGTTTGGAAACAAATGACAGAGGCGCGGAAATAACGCTGTTAGTAATGCTAATGCTTTTTTGATTGCAGGAAGAGTATTTCTAATGTATATTTATGGGATATAAAACATAGAGGAATTGGAGGAATTAATTATGTCAATGGCATATGATGAATACATGAAACAAGTAGTAAAGCCAATGAGAGCAGAACTAACACAAGCAGGTTTTGAAGAGTTATTAACAGAAGAAGCAGTGGAGCAATTTATAGAAACAAATAAAGGGACTTCCTTAGTAGTAGTAAATTCAGTTTGTGGATGTGCAGCAGGATTAGCAAGACCAGCTGTTACACAAGCAGTACTTGCTTCAGAAAAGAAACCAGATCATTTAGTTACCGTATTTGCTGGGCAAGATAAAGAGGCTACAGCAAAAATGCGCGAATACTTCGGCGATATTGAGCCATCCTCTCCATCTATGGCACTTGTTAAAGACAATAAAGTCGTTCACTTTATTCACCGTTACGATATTGAAGGAAATTCCATGGAAGCAATTATGGAAAATCTAGTATCAGCTTTTGAACAATATTGCTAAACAAAGAATGATTCATGAGAGAGGCGGGCTTGCCACTTTCTCTCATGAACCTTCTTTTTTTTTATCATGTTACCATCCTTCAATAAACAGGATTAAACACTCTTTATTGTCCTTATTTAAACTTCAATATGATTCTCCTCTCTTGCTTATCCTGCATTTGAGAAAAGAGAGGGGGGAAATCCAATGTTCCTAACCATCCGAATGGTTCCACTAACATTCTAAGAGTATAAGGAATCCCTCTTTAGATGGAAGTTTTCCTTTATTAGAAAAATAAAAGTATGATAAATAGGAGAACAACATGATTATAACTACTGCAGGTAGAACGAATAAGGAAATGGAAATTCTCGCAAATAAAATTGCCGAAAAATTTCAATGTAAATTCGTAGAACGAAAGAAGGCTTCAATTGATTACCTTAAAGCGTATTATATGATGGATATATTAATCATCGGCAAAAATCGTTTTGAATATTATCCATTAAATACAGCACAACCATTCTTTTTTCATCCGAATTCGGCGGTATTCCGGATCAAAAGACTTATCAATCAAGAACATGATCCCTTTATCCAAGCAACTAATTTATCGAAAGGGATGTCCTTTTTAGATTGTACGTTAGGACTTGCTTCAGATAGCATTGTTGCTAGTTATGCCGTTGGAAGCAATGGGTATGTAGAGGGATTGGAAGTGAATGAGATAATCGCTTTCCTTGTAAAAACTGGTTTAAAGGAATGGAAGACAAGTCATTCGACAATCGATAATGCGATGCGTAGAGTCAAAGTTAAGCATGTTAACGCATTAGAGGAGCTTATCAAAAAAGAAGAAAATAGTATGGATTGTGTTTATTTGGATCCTATGTTCGAAGAAGAAATTTCTTCTGATGGTATCCATTCATTAAAAAAGCTAGCATATTATGAAGAATTGACAGAAGAAATTATCAATCATGCAAAGCGGGTTGCAAAACAAAGGGTCGTTTTGAAAGATCATTTTAAAAGTAGCAGATTTGATCGATTTCAATTTGAACAGCTAAAACGTAAGTCAGCCAAATTTCACTATGGAATTTGGCTAAAAAAAGAATAATGAAAAAATAATCTATCTATATAGGATAATACTAGATGATTTGATAAGAAATAATATATACTTAGACTATCAATATTATTTTATTACATTTTATTCTCATCAGGATGAACGGAAAGCGAGGTGTAATAAATGCCTAATTGGATTCGTAAAAGCCTGGTTGTATTTGTTTCTATTTTAACTTTTGGCCTTGTGTCTCCATCACCATCCACATTTTTAAATAATAACAGTGATAACGATAAGAAACCAATTGATGAAAGAGAAATGTCTTTTGCTAGAGAAAGTATAGAAGAGGCTATACTGACAGATAGTAAAGGCATATCAAGAGAAGAGTTTATTAGTGATATGCTTAAACGAGCAGAAGAGCAAAGTTACTTAAAATTCGGATCGAAAATCAAACCGGTAATTGAAGATGAATTTCGACTAGTCGTTCTCCCAAATATGGAAAAAGCAATTAGTGAGGTAACGAGTATTTTTCCGGAAGAGGAGTTAAGCTATTTGAATGTGACTGAGCTTCCATCATCAGGAACAAGTGAGCGGATATTTCATATTTCAAGACAAAATGAGGACATTATTCGTTTTCATGTAAGAAGGGATCGACCACCACAGGAAGGGTATTATTTTAACTTCCATTATCATACGTATCATGATCAATTCCAAACACATTATACACTTGGGGAAATTTATTGGGATAAAAATACTCCCCCTAAGTGGATGAGTTAGAAGAGTTGGCTTTACTTGTAGCAATTGTTGCTTGTGAATGAAAGAAGTTGAAACTTTTCTTTTCTGATTACGTATAGAAACTATAATGAAAAAATTTGGAGGTAGTTTAGTTATGGCAATTAGTTTATCTAAAGGACAAAAAGTAGACTTAACAAAAGGAAATCCTGGATTATCAAAAGTGATTATTGGATTAGGCTGGGATGTAAATAAGTATGATGGCGGAAAAGATTTTGATTTAGATGCCTCTGTATTTTTACTTGGAGAAAATGGAAAAGTAACAAATGATGCTGATTTCGTTTTCTATAATAATCCATCAGGTGGAAATGGTTCCATCGTTCATTCAGGAGATAATCGTACAGGTGCAGGTGATGGAGATGATGAACAAATCATTGTTGAATTAAAAGAAATTCCTGCTAACATTCAACGGGTTGCATTTACCATTACTATTCATGATGGAGAAGGAAGAAATCAAAATTTTGGTCAAGTTTCTAATTCTTATGTTCGTATTTTAAACGAGGAATCAAATGAAGAGTTAATTCGTTACGATTTAGGCGAGGATTTCTCTATCGAGACAGCATTAGTTGTTGGAGAATTATATCGTCATAATAATGAATGGAAATTTAGTGCCATTGGAAGTGGATACCAAGGCGGTTTAGCTGCATTAGCTACTGATTTTGGTCTGGAAATTGGCTAATTTTATCAGCATATTATAGGGGGAAGCTCTTTTCATGGGAATATTTGAGACAATTATTGATACATATGCCCAGTTTTTTAATTGGGAAATGTGGGGAGAAGTATTAACTGACCCAGTAAGTTGGGGTTATATTGGAACATTAGTAATATTAGAAGGCCTGTTATCTGCGGATAATGCATTGGTACTAGCTGTAATGGTTAAACATCTACCACCAGAGCAAAGAAGAAAAGCATTGTTTTATGGCTTATTAGGTGCGTATTTATTCCGCTTTATCGCAATTGGAATTGGTGTTTATTTAATCGAATTCTCATGGGTGAAAATACTCGGAGCTGCATATTTAGCATATCTCGCTATTAAGTATTTCATGGATCGAAGAAAAGCAGCGAATGAAACAGAAGATGAAGAAGAAAATAAAGGCATTAATAAAAATGGGATTCTAATCCGTACATTTGGTCTATTTTGGGGAACAGTAATTTCTGTTGAATTAATGGATATTGCCTTTTCTGTAGACAGTGTTTTAGCTGCATTCGGTGTAAGCAATCAAGTATGGGTATTATTAATTGGTGGTATCCTTGGCGTTCTTATGATGAGAGGTGTCGCAGGTGTTTTCCTTAAATTAATCGATAAAATTCCAGAGCTGGAAGCAACTGCATATATCCTTATCTTAATTATCGCAGTTAAGATGCTGCTAGGAGTATTTGATATTCATATTGATCATATTTATTTCTTTGGATTATTAGTTATAGCATTTGGTGCAACCTTTGTTGTGCATTTTAGAAATAAGAAAAAAGCAGAACAACAGGGCGAAGCATAATTATTTGAGGATATTTCTAGTAGTATTACATTAAGATAACTAGAGATATCCTCTTTCCCTAAGACTCTTTTCTAATAGATTGTTGTTTTTAAATCGGTTAAATGACTATAAGACTTAAGATTTAAGAGCAACAATTTGGAAGAAAACAGCCTTCCAAAAGTAATCTTATTTTTCTCCTCCGCCTATTACCTGCCCAGGATATCCTTCGCATTACTTACGATAGGCAATATGGAACATCCTAAAAAAACGCCATGATAAAGTAAATATTTTCAAAAAATAGTTTTATTGTAAGATATAATTAATTATCCTACTATAAAATTCGATTCTTATTTTTGAATTTTCAGAATAATTATTAAAAAAGTTGTTAATATCATTGAATGGAGCAAAGGAAATGAAATTATTCTCTGACTTAAATGAAAAACAAATGGAACGTCTTTTCTTTAAATTACCAGAAGAGGTGTTTAGTACTTCGGAGAAGGAAGTATTATCCTATGCACTTGCTTCCACTTTATACATGCCTGCAACAAGACCGAATATTTTCCACGATTTATTAACAAAAAAACACGCAGCTTTAACATCCATGGTAATTTGTCTAGAGGACTCCATAGGTGATCACGAAGTGGAGATAGCTGAACGTAAATTAGTCGAAGAATTAACAAACATATATCAAGCGTTGGAGGACAGCATTCTTATAAAAAATGAATTACCATTGATTTTTATTAGAATACGCTCTGTATCTCAGTTTTTAAATCTAATGGATTTGCTTGGTGAAAAAATTAGTTTATTAACTGGTATCGTCATACCTAAGTTTGAAGCGGCAGTGGGAGAGATCATTTTAAAAGAATTAGAAAAATATAATATGCTAGGGCATTCTTTATATGCGATGCCGATTTTAGAAACAAAAAAAATAATTGAAAAAGAAACTAGAATGGATGAACTTCTTTCCATAAAGAAAGTACTAGATGAATATAAGCATCTCATTTTAAATGTGCGGATTGGCGCTACTGATTTTTGCGGATTGTATGGTATTCGTAGAAATGCAGAAACGACTGTATATGATGTTGCGATTATTCGAGATTGTATTTCGGATATTGTTAATGTATTTACACGTGCGGATAGTGCATATGTTGTTTCTGGACCAGTTTGGGAATATTTTACAATGAGCGAGCGAGTTCTAATTCCGCAATTGAGAGAGACACCATTCCGAAAGCGGTATGGAAAAGCTGGAATGAATATGCGAACACAGCTCATAGATAAACATATGGATGGATTAATTAGAGAAGTTATGATGGATATTACGAATGGTTTAACCGGAAAGACAATTATTCATCCTACACATATAAAACCAGTGCAAGCATTAAATGTTGTTTCCTATGAGGAATATTTAGATGCTTGTAATATTATAGAAAGTAATAATGGGGAGATTGGTGTAGTAAAAAGTAGTTTTTCAAATAAGATGAATGAAATTAAGCCTCATTTCTACTGGGCACAAAAAATTATTTTAAAATCAAAGGTTTACGGGGTGTTTCATGAAGGATTTACATACATTGACTTACTTAAACAAGAAAATTTCATTACCAATCATTCATAATTTACAGATGGACATCATCATCGAAGAAAATCCATTTCATCTTCCACTAGAAGATTTTTTTAAAATGGCAGCACGAATCAATAAGAAACGGGCATTTTTATTTGTTAGTAAACTATTAGGCAAGCATTTACCGATTGAGCCAAATAAAGGGCTCCTTACTGGATTTATGTTGGCAGCACATTATGAAGAAATTATTACTGGCACTATTTCTCCCCAAAGAGAGGAAATAATGGCTATTTATCGTGATTCAGCTTCACAGTTTTTGGACAAGCCATTTATTTCAAGTACACAAGCAAATCCTATTATAATCGGCTTTGCAGAAACTGCAACGGGATTAGGTCATTCTTTTTTTCGAGCATTTAAACAGGCTACTTTTTTCCACACAACTAGAGAAAACGTAAATGAGCTAGTGCCAATCATTACTTTTGAAGAAGAGCATTCACATGCAACATCTCACCGTTGTTATGTTGAGGAAGACACTCTTGATAATCTACGAGAAATTATTTTAGTAGACGATGAATTAACGACAGGCAAAACAGCTATAAACATTATCCGAGATATTCATCAGAAATATCCTAGAGATAAATATACGGTTGTATCCATTCTAGATTGGCGTTCCAAAAAATGGCAGTTAGAGATGGAATCCCTTGAACAGGAATTGCAAATTAAGGTTCAAGTCGTCTCTTTACTTAAAGGTAGCTTTGAGCTTATTGGTGTTCCTCTTAATCTTGTTTCGCAAACGGAGATAACTGAAACAAATAGAAAGAAACCTCAACTTGAATATATTAGTCTCGAAAATTATGTGAAAGAGCGAATCGTCCCAATCACTTCCACAAGTTTGGCAGGGATAAGAAATGACTATGGGTACTTAAAGGATACAGGAAGATTTGGCATCCATATGGAGGAACTCACAGACGATTGGATTAGACTCGCAGCAAATGACCTGAAGAAAAAGCGTGTGGGTACTACGCTTTGCATTGGAACAGGGGAGTTTATGTATATTCCAATGAAGCTAGCAAGCTATATGGGAGAAAATATATTTTATCAATCAACGACTAGAAGTCCTATTTATCCCAATAATGAAGAGCATTATGGGGCTAAAAATGCATTCTGTTTTTCAAATCCAGAAGATTTGGATATTGTGCATTATTTATACAATATTGATGCTAAGCAATACGACGATATCTTTTTATTTTTTGAGCGCAAGGTTAGTGAGGATAGATTAGCGGAGTTGCTGGCTGAATTAACAGCAGTTCAAGTGAAAAAAATAAATATTGTATACTGTAACGGGAGGTAAATCATGAAAGCAAACATAGATCATCTAGTAAGGTTCGGTTCTTATGATAAAGAGGATGTTATATTTCTATTAAAAGACTTAAGTAATGTTACATTAGAGGGCTCAACCGAGGAAAGGGAAAAAAGGGTTCAAGGTGGAGAGCATTATAGTGAAACATTACCAATCGAATACAATCCACCTGAACATTATTTGCAGCTTTTTTGGGAGACGCTCGATGTTTATAAAGACAAAGTAGCCCTTTGTACCGCAATTGTTGCAGAACAAATTTATCACAAACATGGTAAACAAACAGTATTGGTTTCCTTAGCACGAGCAGGAACACCTATTGGAATCTTAATTAAACGCTATTTGAAATGGAAATATGACGTTTCTCTTCCTCACTACAGTATTTCTATTATAAGAGATAGAGGAATAGATGAAAATGCAATTCATTACATGCTGCAAACACATAATGGTTATGCCCTGCAATTTATTGATGGATGGACAGGAAAAGGAGCAATTTCAACTGAATTAACGAAAAACTGTGAGGAGTTTTACCAAAAGTATCAGATTCGATTAGATGATACATTAGCAGTGCTTGCTGATCCAGGATACTGTACAACACTTTATGGAACGAGAGAAGACTTTTTGATTCCAAGTGCTTGTTTAAATTCAACAGTGTCAGGACTAGTAAGTCGTACTGTGTTAAATGAAGAGTATATCAAAAAAGATGATTTTCATGGGGCGAAGTATTATCAGGAATTAGAGCCATATGATGTATCGAATAGCTATTTAGACGAGATTACAGAGGCATTTCCAAAAGTAAATCCACTCCAAATAGAGGAATGTATTCGTGCAAATGAACTAGATCAAACCGTTGATTTTAAAGGAATGAAAGAAGTTCTGACCATTAAGGAAGAATTCGGTATTGATAGTACCCATTATGTAAAACCAGGTGTCGGTGAAACAACAAGAGTATTGTTACGAAGGGTGCCATGGAAGATATTAATGAAGGATCCAGATAGCCCTTATGTTCAACATATCGTCTTATTAGCACAAGAAAGAAACGTAGAAGTAATTCCATATCCTAATATGAGCTATACATGCTGTGGATTAATTAAGAAGGTAGTGCGAAAAGGATGAATCTATTTGCATCAGATTTAGACAGAACGTTAATTTATTCAAAACGTGCATTACATGAAATGGAAACACCTTGGAATGAATCGATGATTGGTGTGGAAGTGAAAAATGGTGAACCTGTTTCTTATATGACAAAAGATAGTTATGATTTATTGAAGGAGATTGCTACTAAGCATTTTTTCGTTCCTGTTACGACGAGAACTTATGAACAATATAAGCGAATTTTTATTTTCAATGAAGAAATGCCAATGACATACTGTGTTACAAGCAATGGAGCAAAAATTCATTATAAAGGAGAGCTTGTAAAGGAGTGGGCACAAACCATTCACACCAGATTAAAAGAAGATTGTATGGAGAAAGGTGAATTACTACAAAAGCTACAGATTTATTCTTTACATGGCGAGTTGAAAATTGCCGATAATCTTTTCTTTTATTATGTATTAAAAACAAATATAGACGAAGATATCAAAAGAGAGCTAATCCAAGTTGCAATAGAAAATGGATGGAATATATCTTTACAAGGAAGAAAGCTTTATTTTATGCCAAAGCCTATCTGTAAGGGGGAGGCAATTAAATACATAATAGAAAGAGAAGGAGTGGAGAAATCAATTGGCGCAGGTGATTCCTTATTAGATTTACCATTTCTAAATAATTGTAAAATAGGTTATATTCCAAGACATGGAGAGTTAACTCTAGAAAAAATAAAAAATCCAACACAGCATCTAACCATTCAAAAAGGAGCATTTGCTGGTGAAGAAATCGTGAGAAATGTGCATAAACAGTTTATTTGTTAAATAGGAATAAATAGGATTAGAAGAAAGAGGCGAATGGAAAACACTCGCCTCTATACTTTATCCAATAGTAATGGATGGTTAGAATGGTAATATGAAACGATCATAATGGTTATTCCCTTTATAAGAGTAAGTTTACTTATAGTTCATCTTCTGGCGGATCTTTAATCCATTTAAGCAATAAACAATAAATGGAGATGAAAAATAAATAACAGCAAATAAATACAATAACCCCGAATAAAATAGATTCAAAAAATATAGCCATAAAAAAACTAATCATTAGAGAAATAAAGATTAAATCAACAAAAACATACATATTTGATGATAGAACATTTTGTACATAATTTAAATCTGTTTCAATTTCATGATACGTGTATTTTCGAAAAAATGATCTCATAGTTAGCACCTACTCGCCTAATGTACTGTATTATATGCTCGAGTAAAAGATTAGGTGCTTACATCACGATTGAAAGAGAGAAGTGAAAAATCTTGTCCTTTCGCCTAAAAAATGAAACCTTTTTATAACATTTTCGTAAAGAATTATTAAGTAGAATATTTAGTCATAGCGTAATGCTATGCTATGATAAAGGTAGACAGTTATCATTGGTTTAAAATTAGGAAGTGGAGAAAATGAATAAAGACTATTATACAATCAATAATGTTATCCTTCCTTTGTCTACGGAAAATTGGTTTGATATTCTATTAAAGCCAGTTAAAGAACGACCGCTACACGATACGAGTAACCGCATTTTTACGTTCGGTCAGGCTGTAGTAAAATTACTTGGAATACCAGTAGACGAGGATGAATATTATAATCAGCTTTTCGATTGGATAAATAAAGATAATACAGGCTTACATTTACTGACAGATGAATCGCTTGATCGGACGATTGATAATCAGCATTTTCAATCTATTCAAAAAGTATTTAATCGGATGCAGGAGCAAAATTTATCCATTAATCGTTTTGTTGCTTTTCTAGATGGAGAAAATGTGTTGATAAA
Source organism: Niallia sp. Marseille-Q9988 (assembly GCF_976954375.1). NCBI lineage: Bacteria > Bacillati > Bacillota > Bacilli > Caryophanales > Bacillaceae > Niallia > Niallia sp. Marseille-Q9988. The sequence goes on from NZ_CDRJSZ010000007.1 coordinate 153,472, forward strand.
ATCCTCTATTCCTGCCATTCATAGAAAATTGAGAGAGAGCTTTATTAAAGTCATTCAGCATTTTTCAGAAGTGGAAGAAAACGGCTTGAAAAATAATGATTTAAGAAGATTAGTAGTTGATATAATAAAATGGTCCATCAATCATTTACAACCAGCTATAGAAGAAAGCCAATTAAATGAAAATATGCCTAAATTTCTTTGGTATGGTGATGCCAATAAAAGTCAGTCATATTTTATTTACTATCTTCTTACCTTTGGTTGTGACATCGTCATTGTACATCCTAATGGGGATGACATTCTAGAAAAATTAAAATTGGATAAGGAATTATTTTTTCAACATCAATACCCACGAATGAAAGAACCTGAAAGTTTTCCTAAAGAAGAACGAAAAAGAACAGCAACTGTAGCATATCGAGCGTCAAGGGAGATTGAGAGTATTCTTCACCATGAAGGTTCCAATCTTTATAAACCGTGGCAATTTAGAGAATATCTACCGATTTCCATTACATTAAAAACTACGTATGATGAAATCTTTCTTCTTGAGAAAGAACCGGCAATGATTCGTCCAAACTTTGATGTTAAAAATGGAGAAGTGCATATCCCGTCTGTTTTTGCTAAAATATTTGGTGTAAGTAAGAATCGAAAAGAGTACTGGGATCGAATCCATGCTATCGTGAATAAAGAGGAAACTTTATTAATTCGAAGTTTTCCGTTCACAAGAGCTATTATTAGTGATTTTCGATACCATTATCGCGGTGCACTTGGAACAGATGGTATACTTGATCCAGATAAGATGATGGCAGCACATTATTGGAAGTATAAACAGTTGCCAGCAGGTTTGCAGAAAGGAATAGCTGCTGCTATATCAAGAGTTTGCACAAGGACATCTCTGAAGAAGCTGGCTAATGAATCAGACGAAGATGTAGCGATTTTTCTGTTTTCACAATGCTTATTAATACCGGATGATTTCTTGAAAATGTTGCAAAAGTTTGATTACGCACAAGAAGTACCAAGTATCGTACTGTTTAAAACAGAGCAAAATGGTGTGTTTACAAGAGAAGATGCAGCCTTGCTGCTATTAATGAACACACTTGGTGTAGATATTATTATTTATAATCCTGCAGGACATGTAGACATGGAGAACTATACAAAAGATACATTATTTGATGTACACTGGCTTGAGGATATGGTGTTTGACATGGAATATAAAGAACCATCCTTTTTAAAAAGGGGTATATTTAGCGGATTTTTAAAGAATAGAAAAGGAGAATAAAAGATGAATATGCAACCATCAAATGTAAATAATGCAGACAATCAAGTTGCAGAGATATTAACAGAAGAAAAAGTGTCGGAAATAAAGTTAGCGCTTAGAAATGAGCCAGAAGTACAGAAATTGGCACAGTCGATTGACGAAAAGGATCAAATTCAAATACTCGAATTCGGGAAGGAACCTGCAACGCAAATCTCAAAATTCTCTGATAAAATCCTTAATAATATGAGAACTACTAAAGTAGAAGACTCTGGCGAATTATTGAAACAGCTTGGTAGAATCATGGATAAATTTGACAAAAAGGATTTTGAAGAGTCATCAAAGGGTTTTTTTGGCAAACTGTTTAAAAAAAGTGAAAAAATAATGGAAAAGCTTTTTGGAAAATACCAGTCTATGGGACAAGAGATAGATAAAGTCTATGTAGAAATTTCAAAATATCAAAATGAAATGGTTGATTCTACAACGATGCTCGATGAAATGTACGAGCAAAATTATCAATATTATTTAACATTAGAAAAATATGCTGTAGCAGGAGGCATGAAATCGGAAGAATTAAAGACCCATGTACTTCCTCAACTTGAGGCGAAAGCAGTTGCTGGTGATCAATTAGCAGGAATGCAGCTTGATACCTTAAGAAATGCAATAGAGCTCTTAGATCAGCGTGTTTACGATTTGGAAATGGCAAAAATGGTTGCCTTACAAACTGCTCCTCAAATACGCTTATTACAAAGAGGAAACACTAAATTAATTGGTAAGATCAATTCAGCATTTGTGACGACTATACCTATTTTTAAAAATGGTCTTATTCAAGCTGTTGCAGCCAAAAGACAGAAGTTAGTTGCAGACAGCATGAGTGAATTGGATAGAAGAACAAATGAAATGCTGGTGAAAAACGCTCAAAATATCTCCCAGCAAAGTGTAGATATTGCAAGGCTTGCAGGCAGCCCGAGCATTAAGATTGAGACAATTGAAGAATCATGGAATATTATTATCAAAGGAATGCAGGAAACAAAAACGATTGAAGAAGAAAATAAACGCTTAAGAGAAGAAGGAACAAAAAAATTAGAAGAATTGCAAAATAACTTCAAGCAAATGAAGCTTCAAGGGTAATTCAGACTTCATTTATGAGCCAATTTATTAAAGTATTTGACTAACAGTGTTGATTGTAGTGACTTCATTTTATTCTATAGGTAGTTAAGTTGAAAACATAGGGTTGGTTAAGTAAGTACGTCTTTCTTCCTTATGAATGCCTGTTTTCTCTGCAATCAACACATTTCTTTTAATAGCAAATTTCTTTTGGAAGTTAGCATGGATTAATATTATTTCATTTATTGAAAGCTTTAAAAAAAGTTTGATAACAAATATTACTACCATACATAGGAGTGAGAATCATGGCAATTAATTTACAAAAAGGACAAAGAGTTGATTTAACAAAGGGAAATCCAGGATTAAGTAAAATTTTAATTGGTCTTGGCTGGGATCCAGTTCAGCAAAATAAAGGCGGAGGGCTTTTAGGATCTTTATTTGGTGGTGGTTCGACAGCAAGTATTGATTGTGATGCTTCTGTCATTATGGTCAATGAACAGGGGAAGGTTCAAGCAAATAATGATGTTATCTATTTTGGAAATTTAAAAAGCCGCGATGGTAGTGTCCACCATTCAGGAGATAACCTAACAGGTGACGGTGATGGGGATGATGAACAAATAAATATTGAATTAAATAAGGTGCCATCACATATTCAAAAGTTAATATTTGTTGTAAATATATATGATGCAGTGAAAAGAAGACAACATTTTGGCATGATTCAAAATGCTTTTATTCGAATCGTCAATCCTTTATCCAATCAATCGCTTATTCACTACAACTTGACAGATGATTATGCAGGTAAGACTAGTTTGATAGTCGGTGAATTATATAGACATGGACAAGATTGGAAGTTTGCGGCAATTGGTACAGGGACAAACGCAGGTAGTCTAGGTGAAGTTGTTAAATCTTATTCCTAATTTTGTCAAATAGGCACAAAAAAGCTGCTGTCTATAAATCAATCTATTATTCAGATATGGGGGAATAGAAATGAGTATTAATCTTTCTAAAGGACAACGAATTGATTTAACAAAAACAAATCCAGGGTTAACTAGAGCTATCATTGGGTTGGGCTGGGATATTAACCAGTACGATGGTGGAACTGGCTTTGATTTAGATGCGTCAGCTTTTATGGCAAATGAAAACGGCAAGGTTATTAATGACGAGGATTTTATTTTTTATAATAATCTTGTCCATCCAAGCGGTGGAGTGGAGCATACTGGTGATAATCGCACGGGTGAGGGAGATGGAGATGACGAACAAATCATTATTGATTTTACGAAGATTCCTCTTCACGTTAATAAAATCGGCATTGCTGTTACTATTCATGATGCAGAATCAAGAAGACAAAACTTTGGACAAGTTTCCAATGCGTTTGTACGTGTCGTAAATGAAGATAATAATATAGAAATCCTACGCTTTGACTTAGGGGAAGATTTTTCTGTCGAGACAGCTGTTATCGTTTGTGAGCTTTACAAACATAATGGGGAATGGAAATTTAATGCCATAGGAAGTGGATTTTCAGGAGGACTTGCCGCCCTGTGCCGTAATTATGGATTAGAAGTTTAACTAGAATTGTAAGTCTTTAAAAAGAGTCATATCCCAAAAGAATGAAAGTAGAAGAATTGCAAAAAGATTCTTCTATCCATTCTTTTGGATTTTTTTATGAAGAATTTAGGTAATTTTATCTAGTTTTTGAGATTCCTAACCTATGCTATAATTTTAGTAGAATAGGTTTCTCCTCTCTTTCTTATTTTTAGAAAGAACATAGAGAGATTAGTTGTGGGGGATATGGATGAGATGGCTCAAAAGAATAGCACCATTATGTATGATAGCAGCAACGAGCATTTTGATGGGAAACTCCCAGCTTCCGAATAATGAAATATACTTAAAAAACTTATCTGAACTAACCATTATTAAGGCGAATTTATCCCTAGAAGCAAAAGAAAACTTAGGAAATATGATAATTTTGCCAGAAGAATCTTATGATCAAGAAGAAGCAGCTGCAATAATTGAAAGATTAAATCAATTGCCTTCTACTCTATTAAATAAGGTGCAATCTAGGGGAATAAAAGTAAAATTATTTACTGGAAAATTAACAGATAATAAGACAGCACAGAAATTTGCTGGAATTATTCCAAGGGGCTACACCTCTCAAAAGACGTGGGATGATGTTCCTGGTATTGGTGGCGGGAAAGTGGTTCTTGTAAAAATAGGTGCGAGTGAAAAGGGACAAGGGCACAGCTCTGTTAATTTAGAATATCATGAATTGGCTCATTCCATTGATTATAAAGTTCTAAACAATGCGAGCAAAACAGAAGCATATAGATTAGTTTGGAACGAGGAAAAAGGGAAGTTATTTCCTAATAGACAATACTTTCTTCAATATGCAGAAGAATATTTCGCAGAAACATTTGCCATGTTTTATATGGGAGGAAAGGAAAAGGAAACACTTTCGCAACTAGCTCCGAAAACATATCAGTATATCGCTACAATACAATAAGCTTGTAGGGAATCGCAATTTAATATAAAGGGTGTATAAAATGAGACAATATTTAGATCTATGTAAGCATGTTTTAACAAATGGTGTAAAAAAAGAAGATCGAACTGGAACTGGAACTATTAGTACCTTTGGATATCAAATGAGGTTTGATCTTTCAGAAGGATTTCCATTAATTACAACGAAAAAGCTGCATTTACGTTCCATAATTTATGAGTTGCTTTGGTTTTTAAATGGCGATACAAATGTGAAATATTTACAAGATCATAATGTTCGAATTTGGAATGAATGGGCAGATGAGCAAGGTAACTTAGGCCCAGTTTATGGACATCAATGGCGCTCTTGGACGACAAGAGAAGGGAACACAATTGACCAAATATCTGAATTGATTCATGCAATCAAGACAAATCCAGATTCTAGAAGATTAATTATTAGTGCATGGAACGTTGGGGACATGGAGAAAATGGCTTTGCCACCATGTCATTGTCTTTTTCAATTTTATGTTGCAGATGGTAAATTATCTTGTCAACTGTACCAGCGTTCAGCAGATGTATTTCTTGGAGTGCCTTTTAATATTGCTTCTTACGCTCTGCTTACACATATGATCGCCCAAGTTTGTGATTTAGAGGTAGGAGAATTTATTCATTCCTTTGGAGATGTTCATATCTATACAAATCATGTTGAGCAGGTAAAACTTCAGTTAACGAGAGATCCAAAGACATTACCACAGTTGAAAATGAATAAAGACGTAAAAGATATTTTTTCCTTTAAATATGAAGATTTTGAAATCGTTAATTATGAAGCACATCCCCATATTAAAGGGGTGGTCAGTGTATGATTTCCTTAATTGTTGCAATGGATAGAAATAATGTTATTGGTTTGAATAATCAATTGCCATGGCATTTGCCAGAGGATTTAAAGTATTTCAAAAAAATAACGACAGGGCATCCAATTGTGATGGGGAGAAAAACAAGGGACTCAATCGGCAGAAATCTTCCAAATCGTGAAAATGTCGTTATTACGAGAAATCAAGGGTATATTTGTGAAGGATGTACAATATTCTATTCGATTGATGAATTTTATAAATGGAGTAAAGCCCATCAGGAGGAAGAAATATTTGTAATTGGTGGTGCTGAGCTTTTTGCAGAAACATTAAGCGAAACAGACCGATTATACATTACACGAATCGACCATGAATTTGAAGGAAATACCTTTTTTCCTGCTTTAAATTGGCATGAATGGAAACTTGTAAGTGAACAAAAAGGGATAGTAAATGACAAAAACTTGTATCCTCATGTGTTTTATGTCTATGAAAGAGCGGAATAATAAGAAAAAGGAAGGCGAATTCGCCTTCCTTTTTCTTATAGAAAGATTGTAGTAATCTTTTATATTAATTAAACATAGAGATATACACAAAAATACATTAAAGCACTGCCAGCTAAAACAAAAATATGCCAAATGGCATGAAAGTAGGGGATTTTTTGCATGACATAAAATACACTACCAACAGTATAAAGCAGGCCACCTCCAATGAGAAACAGGAAACCAGTCATTCCAATTGCATGATAAAGTGGCACGATTGCCATCACAATTAGCCAGCCCATAATAACATAGAGGATTGTTGATGTTACAATATATTTTTTGACATAGTAACATTTAAAGACAATCCCAATAATAGCTAATGCCCAAACAATCCCAAAAAGGGTCCAGCCTAAGCTACCACGAATGGCAACTAAAACAAAGGGAGTATATGTTCCTGCGATTAGAAGATAGATGGATGAATGATCCAATATCTCGAAAAAATCCTTTACTTTTTCATGGGTAATACTATGCAATAATGTGGAGCATAGATAGAGGATAATCATGGAAGCACCAAAAATGGAAAAACTTACAATTCTCCATGGGTTAGCAGTTTCAGCTGCATTTAAAATAAGCATTACTAAAGCGGGAATGCTCATAAGTAATCCAATACCATGGGTTATACTGTTGGCTATCTCTTCTTTTAGCGAAAAATCTTTTATTGAAAAATTCATAAATGAAAGTCACTCCTTATTCTTTCATTGTAAGGTATTACTTCCATAAAAACAAACAAATACAGCGATGAATTTATTGGGAAAAATTCTACGCAATCAAAATATATGAAAAAAAAGAAAATTTAAAATTTTATTAGGAGAAAGCGAAAAATTCATGGTATAATGTACGAATTAAAATGGTTAGAAATGAGGGTGTGGAAATGGAACAAAATGTAATGAAAAAATGGGTGCAATTGGAGGATATTATTATTGCATACCAAGGAATTAAAGACATAGTAGCCCATACTCCCTTACAAAAAAATTATCGATTATCTGAAAAATATGATTGCAATGTTTATTTAAAAAGGGAAGATCTACAGCATGTGCGTTCCTTTAAATTAAGGGGTGCATTTTATTCGATGAAGATGCTAGAAATAGAAAAAATGAAAAATGGTGTTGTTTGTGCAAGTGCAGGAAACCATGCTCAAGGTGTAGCATATTCTTGTCGTTATTTAAATGTTCATGGGAAAATTTTCATGCCAGCTACAACGCCTAAACAAAAGGTTACGCAGGTTAAAATGTTTGGGAAGGAAAATGTGGAGATTATTTTAACTGGTGATACATTTGATGATTCCTATGTAGAAGCAGTTGCTTGTGCAGAAGCAGAAGAAAGAGCATTTATTCATCCATTTAATGATGAGAATGTCATTGCAGGGCAAGGAACGATGGCCATTGAAATGATGAATGATATTGATGTTCCAATTGATTATGTTTTTGCAAGCATTGGTGGCGGCGGTTTAATGGCAGGATTAAGTACATACATGAAAAGCGTTTCTCCATTAACTCAAATGATTGGTGTGGAGCCAGCTGGTGCACCTTCGATGAAAGAAGCCTTAATTAGAAATAAGGTAGTAACACTAAATAAGATTGATAAATTTGTTGATGGTGCAGCAGTCAAAAGTGTTGGACAAAAGAATTTTGAAATCTGTAGAGATTATGTTGATGATATTGTTTTAGTGCCTGAGGGAAAAGTTTGTACGTCTATTCTTTCTTTATATAATGAGCATGCTATCGTTGCCGAACCAGCAGGAGCTTTGCCAGTTGCTGCCCTCGATTTATATAAAGAAAAGATAAAAGGGAAAAACATTGTACTTGTAATTAGCGGTGGAAATAACGATATTGATCGTATGCAGGATATTAAAGAACGTTCTCTACTATATGAGGGATTGTTATATCACTTCATTGTAAATTTCCCCCAAAGAGCAGGTGCGCTTAGAGAATTTTTAGATGATGTGTTAGGACCCGATGATGATATTGTCCGGTTTGAATATGCCAAAAAGAATAATAAAGAGAATGGTCCAGCGCTTGTTGGCTTAGAGCTGAAGAATAGGGATGACTATAAAGGACTAATTGAAAGAATGGATAAAAAAGGTTTTCCTTACACGGAAGTGAATAGAGATTCTAATTTATTTCATTTGCTCGTCTAACATCTAAAGTAATCGGTAATGGCCATGCGTGAGAAATTTAATCATGCATGGCCATTTTTTTAACTATTTTTAACATGAAACAAGGACAAGTAGAAATAATTTTCTAAATGCGTACACATATTTTATTCTTAAAGAAACATCAAGGATATGTGATAAAATTCACAGGTTACGAAAAGTATAATTTGTGGTATAGTGAATAGTATATGCTCAAAAAATAAAATCAATAGAGTGAGCATAGGAAAATCCTAAAAAATAAATGTATAATAAAGTAAGCGTTTTAATGAAAAAATGAATGACAAATAGGGACGTGTGAAATGAAAAAAATTAAAATTGTAACAGATTCAACAGTTGATTTATCGAAGGAAATATTAGAAAAATATGAAATTGAGGTAATATCTTTATCAATTTATATTAATAATAAATCATATTTGGATAGGGTGGATATTACCCCTGCTGAATTTATTGATAAAATGATGGAATCAGATGAATTGCCTAAAACTTCACAGCCTTCTGTTGGCACTTTCATTGAAAAATATGATGAACTTGCTGATAAAGGGTATGATATTATATCCATTCATATGACAGGCGGTATGAGTGGGACGGTAGAATCAGCTAAAAGTGCGAGCCAATTAACAAAGGCGAGTGTCTTTGTAGTAGACTCTGAGTTTATTTCAAAGGGGTTATCTTTTCAAGTATTAGAAGCTGCAAAAATGGTGCAAAATGGACATAATGTAGCGGAAATATTGCAAAGATTAAATCATGTGAAAAAGCATACGAAACTTTTTGTAGTAGTCGATACATTAGAGAATTTAATGAAGGGCGGAAGAATTGGAAAAGGAAAAGCTTTTCTAGGCTCTTTACTAAATATTAAGCCAATCGCAACGCTTGAGGAAGGTGTATATACACCTATTGCAAAAGTTAGAAGTCGCTCCCAAGCAGTAAAGTATTTAGTAGGTGCATTTGTAGAAGACAGTCTTGGCAAGAAAATTAAAAGTGTAGGAATTACACATGCTGGTAGTCTTGAAGTTGCCATTAAATTGAAGGAAGCAATAGAAAAGGCCACTGGATTTAATAAAGTGGATATAGATTATACTACACCTGTTATTTCAACACATACAGGACCCGGAGCTATTGGTTTCAGCTACTATATTGAATAGCAATCTTACCAACTTGATAAGATTTTAGATGCATTTATAAAAGAGGCTGGGACATAAGTATTTCAATCAACAACAAACACGAACTATAATGTAATTTAATTACATTATAGTTCGTGTTTGTTTTATAGAAAAAGGTTTAAAAACGAAGTGAAATGGAGCGGAGGACGCTCGACTCCTGCGGGAATAAGAGACGCTTTAGACCCCGCAGCGCAGCGAGGAGGCTTAGCTTCCTCCCCGGCGCATCGAGCGTCCGTAGCGCAATGGAACGACTTAGTTTTTACACTTAACTAGATTTAAAAACATAGATAACCATCATGAGAAAGTAGCTTTATTTAAGAGATAAATTAAAGATTGTTCGTCTTTAAAGATTAGTTATTTAGTTTTGTCCCAGCTTCTTTTATTCTGACAATAGTGGAAAAAAAGGAAATAAATCTTCTATGACAGGTGAACGTATTTGTAGAAAATGGGAGAAATGAAACTAGAGAAGTGGATTCAGGCTGCGACTCTTAGCAACAAACTTTACAAAACTTAGCCTATTAAATAAAAAAATGGAGTAATTAAAGGGAATTTAAGCGAAAATGTCGAATCAAGATAATAATTATATTTAGGCACACTTATAAGTAAAGCAGTGTATTTAATTGTGAAATTGTGTGTTAAAAGCATTAGATATAACCTTGGTACTGTCAATATTTTTGTGTAAATGACTTTTCAACTTCTCAAGGTAGATGATCACCTTCGTATTCAAATAGATTTGTTCGAAGTGTTGATTTGGGTGTCTAGGAAAGGGCTAGCCCTTTCCTAGACACCCAAATTTCGCGCTGGCACGTCCCGGTTAGTTTGTCGGTTCATGTAGCTGCTCAAACATCTCTTCCAACTCTGCACGTGCCTGATTGAAGCCGATGTGACAGCGTGAGGCGAAACGTTGATTGTAGTCCTCGAACTGCGTCACTAAAAAACGTTCCAGTGATTCTTCGTTCGGAAACTGTTCCTTGCGCTTTGTATATTTTTTGATTTGCTTATTGAACGACTCAATTAAATTGGTCGAGTAGATGCTTCGCCAAATTGCTTTTGGAAACTGATAAAACGTCAGTAAATACGGGTTATTTAGTAAGCCTTGTGTAACTTTTTTGTACGATTTGCTCCATTTCTCGCAGAACTGCCCAAGTGCTAGCTCAGCTGCTTCGGCGTCCTTTGCCTGGTGAATCATTTTAAAATCTTCGCAGACTTCCTTGCGATCCTCTACGCGTACTTTATGCATAATATTGCGACCGACATGAACTAAACAGACTTGATATTTTGCTTTTGGAAACACAGTGAAAACAGCGTCTGCCATGCCTTTTAAGCCGTCTGATACGAATAATAAGACGTCTTCTACACCACGGTCTTTCAGCTCTTCTAGTAGCTCTTGCCAGTTGTAAGCAGACTCTGTTGGGGCAATCGTATAAGCGAGTACCTCTTTAGAGCCGTCTTCGCGAATACCAACAGCGATATAGACAGCTTCTTTGGACACCGTATCACGACGCACGGCAATATACGTCGCATCTAAATACACGCATACGTAACGATTATGCAACGAACGGTTGTTAAATGCATCGACTGTTTCTGAAACCGCTTTTGTCATATTCGAAATCGTTTGAGGCGTATAGTGATGGCCGTACATTTTTTCGATTAACTGGGCAATTTCAGCCATCGTAATGCCTTTTTTAAACAGGTGAATCACCGTATCTTCAAGCGTATCATTCGAACGCTTATACGGAGCCACGGTCTGTTGTTTGAACTCACCATTGCGATCACGTGGAATTTGAATGGCTAAATCGCCGTACTCTGTGTGAAGCGTACGCGAATAAGACCCATTGCGTGAGTTGCCTGAATTAAAGCCAATACGGTCATATTTTTCATAATCTAGAAATTCCGTTAACTCTGTCACAAGTAGCGAGTTGATCGCCATTTCCAAGTGCGAACGAAAAACCTCGGTAATATCTTGTTTTTTTACTAGTGCATCGATAATTTCTGTTGTAAACTGATTCATAGGGAAGACCTCTTTTCTAGGATTGGTTGTGGTGACTTAATTCTACCAAGAGAAGGTCTTCCTTTTTACATGGAAATTTTCATTTACACAAAATATTTTATACTCTCATAACCTTATTGACTGATACAGACCAAGGAATATAAGAAATAGGTGGCCAGTATGATAAAAAAAATATGTAATATTCCGTTTGTGAATAAAAAACAAGTAGTATCTTTTTTTCTGCCTTTTTTCCTTTTAATTCTTTTTATGACATTCATTTTTTATTTTCATTATCAAGATTTAAAAATACATGTTGAAAATGATGGAGAAGAAGTTTTAACTTCATTAAGTAACAATGTTTCTTTTCAAATGAAATTATGGAAAAGTAATACTTCTAATCAAATTTTACAAAACGTGATCCATTCAACTGATTTTAACAATAAACTTTCAGAGATGCCGGAGAATATATATATATCAATAATAGAAGAAAATGAAGAACAGGCTCCTATAGCAGTTATTTCTCCCCAAGATTTAAAATTGGAAATCAATTATGTTAATACTTTAGCAGATAAAGCAATGGACGTTTACAATAAATCAATTGCATCGCATGATATGCAGCATAGTAGCATATACAGATTAAAGGAAGAGTATTATATGAGTTCCTTTACACCTATTAATGATGAAAATGGACAATTAGTCGGAATTATAGGGATGGACACGAAGATCAATGATCAATTCATTTTTTTTAAGAAGATAATCATTCAAACTGGTTTGTTTATTTTAATAAGTTATTTAATGATTTTTCTATACTTAAGAAGGTGGTTAAATAAAGTTCTTCGTCCTATAAATCAATTGATGATAAGTTTAAATGAATTAAGTTTCGGGAACTTCGAAGTAAAAATGGAATTAAGTGGAAATAAAGAATTGCAAAGCTTAATGCGAAATTTTAATGAAGTCGTTGATAATCTTGCCTCTCTTTTTTACAGATTGACAAATACGGCAAAGGAGCTTGGTACAATATCTAAGGATTTTCAATTAACAACAATGGAAGAAGCACTTAAGCAAATGGATAATATTGTCGAATCGATGAAGATGAATCGTGAGCTGCAAAAGGCAGAGAAAATGAATGCCGTTGGCCAGCTTGCGGCATCTGTTGCCCATGAGATCAGAAATCCAATGACGGTTGTCAAAGGTTTTTTACAAATATTTCATGCGAAAGAACATATGAGTGAAGAAGAAAGAACCTATATTAAATTGATGATTGAAGAAATGAATAGGGCCGAAACAATAATTAATGATTATTTATCACTAGCAAAGCCTGACGTTGAACAATCAAAGAAGATTGACGGAGCAGATTTAGCAAATAAAGTCATCGATCTAATGCATTCTTATGCAATGCTAAGTAAGGGAATTCACTTTAAGAAGAATATACAGCAAGTATACATAGAAGCTAATAATAATGAATTGAAGCAGGTATTAATAAATATTTTAAAAAATGCAATCGAAGCGATGAAAAATGGAGGGACTATAACCATTAATCTATATTCAACAATGAATGATGGCGTGTTTGAAATAGAGGACACTGGAATTGGAATGACAGATGAGGAGGTAAATCGGTTAGGAACAGCTTTTTATTCATTAAAAGAAAAAGGAACGGGAATGGGATTAATGGTCTGTTATCAAATGGTAGAACAAATGAAGGGCCGGATTGAAGTACAAAGTGAGAAGGGAAGAGGGACAATATTTAAGATTTATATCCCACTTTCTAAAAAGGATAGTCATAGTTGAGTTTAGACATGCAGCAATTCTACTTTAAATAAAAACGCTAAAATAAGAAGTGAAAAAGAGAGAAAGCGTTTCACTTTTTTTAAAATCGAATAATATGAATATAGGTAGGCTATTGGTAAAAAAATAAGTGCATAAAATAATTTCGAAACCTTATCAGTATGCTATACTATAAAAAATGAAGGTAGGTGAAAGAATGAAAAAACCATTTACCTTCCTTGTTTTATTATTCTCTCTTTTGATGCTTGTTTCCTGCTCTAATCAGACGCTCTATATTAAGGAAAAAGATGTTGTAGTGACCGAAAAAAAGGACATTCCGGTAAGTTTTTTACCACAGGAAATGTCCATAGTATCTGTTGGAGATTCCCTTACACAAGGTGTTGGTGACAGCACTGGAAAAGGAGGGTATGTTCCTTATCTGCAAGATTTACTTGAAGAAACAAAGGGAGTAAATAAAGCAGATTTTGTTAATTATGGAGTACGAGGCAACAGGTCAGATCAATTATTAAAAAGAATTAAAACAGAGGAAGTAAGCAAAGCAATCCAAAAAGCAGATGGAGTCATAATAACTATTGGTGGAAATGACATTATGAAAGTAGTAAGAAATAATTTCACCAATTTACAAGTGGAATCCTTTAATGAACAATTGAATGAATATGAAAATAACCTATACGAAATACTGTCAAATGTACGGACTAACAATTCTAATGCAGTAATTATATTGGTAGGAGTATACAATCCTTTTATTAAGATGTTTTCAGATATAAAAGAAATGAATCAAATTGTTACAGATTGGAATAACACGAGCGAAAAAGTATTAGCAGAATATGATCATACTTATTTTGTAAGCATTGAAAGTATTTTTGAAAATCCGACATCAGATTTATTGTATGAAGATTATTTTCATCCTAATGACCAGGGATATAAGCTCATAGCAGAGGCTATCTATAATAAAATGTTAACAGCACCGTTAGCGGATATACTAGAGAATTTGCAAACAGAAGAGAATTGAGGAGAAAAGGTTGTTTAACAATAAATGGAAAGTAGCTTTTTTAACATTATTAGGTGTTCTATTACTTAGTATTATTATTTTAGCGATTATGATATTTAGACCAGTTGAGAAGTCAACAATCGTGAAGAAAGAACAGCGAGAAGAAGTTCCTTTTGCGGTAACGACAAATCGTGAGGATTTAACCAAGTTAATAAATCACTATTTAGAACAAGAAGGATTAAATGGCCCCATTCATTATGAAATAAATATAGCAGATCAAGTAGAGTTATATGGAACATTACCAATTTTTAATACTGATATTCAAATGAAATTAACATTTGAACCAATAGCATTGGAAAACGGTGATTTATTATTAAAACAAAAAGAAATTAGCATTGGTCAGCTGCCATTGCCAGTTTCATACATCATGAATTTTATCGCTAACCAATACAATTTCCCAGAATGGGTTGATATTCAACCGAGTGATGAAGAAATATATGTTCATTTAACCGATATGGACTTAAAAAATGGGATGCAAGTTGAAATGAGTACGTTTGATTTAGAACAAAATAATATTCAATTTAACTTATTGCTGCCAACGGAATAGAAACTTAAAAAAGGCTAATCCTTTAAACGCTCATTGGAAATTTGTTTGTATGAGCTTTAAGGATAGCCTTTTTTTGTTAACAGGAAAAGAGAAGCAATTCACTACTTTTGTCTTCCGCTCCATTAACAATAAAGGCCGTATATGCTTTATCAGCTTCCAGCCTTATCGCAGGAAATGCTTGGATTACTTCCTTTGTTTGTGATTTTCTTGCTTCTAAAAAGACGGTCATTGGATACAATCCTAAGTAAGAAGTTGCCCCTTTATAATGGATGGAGGGAAAGACGACATCCCCTTTTTGAACGGCAATATCAATTGGTGGTAAGTTGTCTGCAAGTTGAACAAATCGTAATTTTGTTTCATTAGGAGGTACTACTGGATATTCAGGATAATCATGTAGTTTAAGCTTATTATCTACTCCACCAATTGCAAAAGTATGGTAAACATTACTCTCTACATTTATTTTCTGACTACATAATGTATCAATCATTTTTCCAGTTTCATAAATATCTATTTGGTATTTTCCTGCAGGTATGGTTAAATCATTGCTCATTGTTTTAAAGGAGACGTCTTTAAACATACGCATCCCATTTAGGTAAATATCGACATTTTCGGTAGCCAGGGAACCATTTAATATTCTTATTTTTCCATATTCCTTTTGACGTTGGATATCTGGCACTATTGCAGATTTACTTTCATGATTAAAAGCACTTTTCAAGCTTTGAAGATGTTTATGATAGTAATAAACATGTAATTCTGGATTAGTATATTTATAATAATCACTTAATACATTATACATACCAGCTTCTTGTATTGAGTGATTTTGATCTTGGGTCATTCTACTCACTCCTCGGAATAATAATTTTTTCAGTGTATATGAAATACCATATTTAAGAATCTTTCTGAGAATAGAATATGCCAAAGATTAGGGAAAGTGCCTAAGGAATAAGGAGAAAATAGCTTTACAATTAGTTAGAAAATTTATATAATAAAGATATTGATGAAAGGAGGCTGATGTATTATGAGCAAAATTATTTTATTCCACGTAAATAGCTTATATAGCATACAGCCCAGACGGTTACAACCATAAGTTCGTATTAAAGTTCCTATTTTTTTAATAATAGGACTAATCGATTTATTATGGTGGATTTTTAAATGTTTGTTAAAAACCATGGGCTGTATCATGGTTTTTTATTATGTAAACATTTGGAGGTCTATTGATGGAGTTAATAAAAATTGGGTATAACAATAAGATAAAAGAACAATTTGAAAAGGCAGCAAAGACAAATCAAATAATCGGCAGAATTTCGCTAGAGCATAAAAGGATGTATCGAGTATGGTCCGTTTTTGGAGAGCTATTATGTGAAGTATCTGGTAAATTAGCTTTTGATGCTCAATCAAGGGAAGAATATCCTGCTGTAGGAGATTGGGTTATCGTTTCTCCAAGAAAAGAAGAAAGAAAAGGAACAATTACTGCTATTTTGCCGAGAAAAAGCAAATTTTCTAGAAAAGTTGCTGGTAATAATACGGAAGAGCAAATAGTTGCAGCGAATGTTGATACAATCTTTTTGGTCTTTTCGTTAAATGAAGATTTGAATGTAAGAAGATTAGAAAGATATTTAACTTTAACATGGGAGAGTGGAGCAAATCCTGTTATTGTTTTAACCAAAGCCGATCTAGCTGTTGATATAAAAGAAAAAATAATGCTAGTAGAAGGTGTTAGTTATGGTGTCCCTATTGTTACAATAAGTGTTGTAAATAATTTGGGATTAGATGAACTGCAAACATATCTTCTTCCAGGAAAAACGATCGCCTTACTAGGTTCTTCAGGTGTTGGTAAATCGACTTTAACTAATTATTTGATTGGGTTTGAAAAGCAGGAAGTACAGGAAATTAGAGGTTCGGATGCAAAGGGAAGGCATACTACAACTAATCGTGAGATGGTATTATTACCTAACCATGCGATCTTAATTGATACACCAGGAATGAGGGAACTTCAATTATGGAATAGTGAAGATGGCATTTCTAACAGCTTTTCGGAAATAGAACAGCTTTCATCTAGTTGTAAATTTAGAGATTGCCAGCATGAAAAAGAGATTGGCTGTGCAGTAAAATTAGCGATTGAAAAGGGAGAATTGAAGGAAGAAAGACTGCAAAGCTATAAAAAATTATTGCGAGAATTAGCTTTTTTAGAAAGACGACAGGATAAGAAAGCACAGTCTGAAGAAAAGAAAAAATGGAAGAACATGACAAAGCAATCCAAAAAAAGATAATTTTCCACCATTAAAAGGTAAAGTCCTAGCATAATTAGTGCAAGGACTTTACTTTCCACTAAAGCCATTATTTTTGCATATTTCTCTCTTAAACATTAAGCTAATAGTGTGAAATGATCAAGATAAGGGAATATAAAGAGAAGAATGTTTTTTAAAGGGGCTGTTTTAATGGAAAAGAAAACGGAATTAGCAACATTTGCGGGGGGGTGTTTCTGGTGTATGGTTAAGCCCTTTGATCAAGAGCCTGGAATTATAAAGGTTGTTTCTGGTTATACAGGAGGCCATAAAGAGAACCCAACTTATAAAGAAGTATGTTCAGAGACTACTGGACATTATGAGGCTGTCCAAATTACATATGATCCGAGTGTATATTCGTATGAAAAACTGCTTCGTATATACTGGCAGCAAATTGACCCAACAGACGCCGGTGGACAGTTCTTTGACCGTGGTCTTTCTTATCAAACGGCGATATTCTATCATACGGAAGAACAAAAGCAATTAGCGGAAGAATCAAAGCAGCAATTAGAGGCAAGTGGAAAGTTCAATAAGCCGATTGCTACAAAAATACTGCCTGCTTCTACCTTCTATCCTGCAGAGGATTATCATCAAGCATATTATAAAAAGAATCCTGAACATTACAATCGTTACCATATCGGTTCAGGACGTGCAGCCTATATTCAAGAGAATTGGAGAGATAAGTAATGGAAAAAGACAAATTAAAGGAAAAATTATCCCCTATACAATATGAAGTTACCCAAAATAATGGAACAGAGCCGCCGTTTCATAATGAATATTGGAATGAATTTTCAGAAGGTATTTATGTAGATGTTATTTCTGGCAAGCCTTTGTTTAGTTCTCTCGATAAATACGATGCTGGTTGTGGCTGGCCAAGTTTTACAAAGCCAATTGATGAAGAAGAATTAATGGAGAAAAAAGATATTAGTCATGGGATGATTCGGACAGAAGTAAGAAGTAAAGAAGCTGATTCTCATTTAGGTCATGTATTTAATGATGGACCGAATCCAACAGGTTTGCGATATTGTATGAATTCAGCTGCAATGAAGTTTATTCCAAAAGAAGAATTAGAAGAAAAAGGATACGGAAAGTATTTGCGATTATTTGAAAAATAGGAAGACACAGGGATAAAAGTATTCCAACCAAATATAAACCCGAACAATTATACGGAGATGTTAATTGAAATTTCGTATAATTGTTCGGGTTATTTTATTTTTGAGGTGGTCTGTGTTTGTGAACCGGCTGATGCTTAAGATCGTGCGCTACAGAAAGCAAAAGTCTATAGCTAATGGAACGCATTTTTCTCTACTTGACTTTTTAAACCATAATAAAATATTTGATATCAGCTGTTGTCCAAACCTCATTTTTTTCCTTTAAATAAAGCTAATTCGTAATGATGGAAGAAATTTGGATAAGTTGTTGATCTGTAATATTATATCTAGATTTGTCAGCAGAAATTTGAAATTTAACAGTATGATCTTTATTGGTTAATCCACTTGTTACATATAAAGACCTTTCTTTCTTAAATGGCCACCATGTTGAAATAGTGGTTTCATAGTTATCATCAATAAATACATCCATCTTTCCACCTTTTTCACTTCTAATCACGTTTACACCTAAAAATGATCCAGAGAATTGATATTCTATAGTGGAACCAATTTGATTTGAGGTATAATAACCTTTTTTATTTTGAAAAGATGGATCAATAGAGCGATAAGAATAATTCGTATTCATTTCTAAACTACTTACCTCATTCACAGGGATGGAAGAAGTAAGCACTTTTTTATCTTTGCGTATTGCTGTATCGATTGTTTGGATTATTTCTTGAGCATATAAATAGTAGCCATAATCATTTGGATGTACAAGGTCATTTGTTAATCGTTCAGTAGATAGCCGAGAATTTCGAAATGGAATTCTCATATCGATGTTTGTAGCATAATAGTCTTTTGAAAGCTGTTTAATAACATCAATAAATTCCTCGTTATCCAAACTACTTTCGGTAATGGTAATTAACTCAGCATGGGGAAATCGGATGACAATTTCATCTAATAAGGATTGATATAAGAAATAAAATTGCTTGTTATCCATATATTTACGATCATTTTCTCCAAAAACAATGAAGACTAGATCTATATCTTTAGACAAGTTATTCTTCAATTTATAAAGTCCTTCAAATGCTGTAGCACCGCTTTGAACAACTAAATGCCTAGAAAAGGCGCCACCGTATTTTTTCGTTAAACCTCTTTCTACTAGTTGAAACCATTTATGTTGATTATTGCTAGCACCTGAGCTACGTCCTATACTATCGCCGACAATTAAGTAGTTCACCTTTTTACCATCGGCTATTTTTTCATAGACATTTCTTTCCGGTTTTTTCGAATGAATTAATAAATACAGCATGCCAAGAATGGCGATAAAAATAAGAGAGTAAATAAAATATTTAATTCCTTTCTTCATCTTTCTTTTTTATTTTCCCTCCTTATATAAAAGAGATCCTTTTTTATTCTGTTCATTAAATTACCCTACTAAAGGATAAGCTAAGCATTTCTACTGACAAAAGAATGACTTTTTATAAAATAGACAAACAAATAGATTTTCTTTGGAAATTGGCCGTATCGCTTGCACCATTATTTCCATTTATGTATAGTATACGTTATATCTATTGATCGAGGAAGGTGAGATCTTGACTAAATCCTTTTATCATTTTCTAATGAAGTTTCGGCACCCTGAACCAAATGATCAAATTAGCGAATTTGCAAATGACGCTTATCTTGATCATGATTTTCCTAAAAATAGCTTTGATTATGACGAAATTAGTGATTATTTAGAATTAAATGGGCACTATCTTCCAAGTATGCGCGTTTTTGATGAGGCTTGGGAGCAATACTTATTTCAAGAAGAAAAGAAAAATTACAGCTATTGAAAACATCCGGCAAGAATTTGTTTGGGTGTTTTTTGTTGGGTTTTTTTCAAAGTAACTGCCTTTTTCTAAGAATTATATATCCTAAATGAAAAAAGGAAGAGCTACTGCATGTACTTAAACGTAAGAATGTATTCTTCCTATTGACATACAGACATATAATGAATAAAAAGTTTTAAAGTAAAAGGAACTACTGGATTTTAGGATACATGAATTTTTATGAGCGAATAGCAGATAAGTGCATATGATAATAGAAACAAAAGCGAAAGTGAAAGTGTAGACGAACAAAAAAGGATGAAAATTAAATGGTGACTGAAGATAGGATTATATTCCTTTAATATCCCCCATCTTCATTTGATTACATGTTCTACTCAAGAGTGTGGGGGAAAACCGCATAAGTAGGCAATGCCACACAATCTTGTTTAGAGAGGATCAGTAATTATGACGAATCGAAAAAAACCTAAATTCAAAATTGGTGATACAGTTGTAATCACGATATATGGTACAGTAGGTAAAATTACCGATGTGAAATATTTAGATCAAATGCATGTATATGAAGTAAATAAAAGTGAAGGATTATATTTAGAATCCAGTCTACAGATGCTGTCTGAATATGAAGGAGAAATAATGGATTCAGAGAAAATCGATATAGAGTATCGCTTCTTTATTGGTGATTTAGTGAAAGTAAAAGGATATGGTTCAAACCTTTTTAAAATTATGGGATTTCGGACAGAGATTTGGAGATATAAGTCAGATGCTTGGGAAGACGTCATTTACGAGCTTTCTAGAGTTAGTGATGGTGAATGGTTAGAGGCAGGAGAAGATGAATTAACGTTAGTGGCAGATGCAGATAGTGCTGATTCATTTATACAAAAATTAGGGCTTTTATATATAATGGATAAAAAACAAAAGTCCATCGATCTTAAAAAATCAAGTAGCTCCTTCCATCAGACAGAAAAAGAATTGTTAGAAAGAACAAAGGAGAAGAAAGAGCTTATTGATGGTTTGTTAGATATATATAATGATTACAGAATTCTTTATTCGTTATTTAAAGACGCTGAGTATGAACAAGTAATGAAGTTAACTCTTCGTAAATTGAAGCTATTAAGCAACAGATCGGATAAGGACAATGGAACCAAAAATTTAGAATAATAGGTAGATAAACATCGGTACACTGCTAAGTAGAAGTAGGGTAAAGAGCTTTTTTAAAAGGGAATGAAAAATAGTAAGGATCTCACTGTTTTCATTATTCAAATCTACTTTTATATCTTCGACTATATATTGGATTTTATTCATAATAGGATGCCTCCCTTTTTTTACTAAAACTATATGTATAAGCTCTAATAAACATGTCTATTTTTTAAACTTATCTGGAGGATATTTTTTAATTGCGTTCATTATTTGGCATTGTAGATATTTCTTCTTGAAATAAAGTCAGTTTTATCAGATAATTTTATTATGAAAGCATTTTTTTTTTAGATGTCACATATATTCTTTAAAAAGGGGGCGATAGGCTTGAAAGAAATCGACGTGATTATAGATACTGAGGAAATAGCAGAGTTTTTCTTTCGTGAGCTATTAAAAAGGGGATTCGTTCCTACTGAAGGTGAAATGGAAGAATTGGCTGACATTACATTTGAATATTTATTGGAAAAATGCATAATTGATGAGGAACTTGATGAATAAAAAAATAAGAATGGTTAAATCCTTGCCCTTTTTTTATGTAAGTAAATGAATTTTTGAAGCGCTGACTTTCTTCTCCCTATTTAATGGAGAAGAAAGTCAGCGCTTTTTTAAAAACTATCTTTTCCGACCTGTTGCAGAATATTCTTTTCCATGTGCTTCGTGCTCAGCAATAATCGCTTCTTTTGGTATATGATTATTTTTCTTTGGAGAATTTATACGATTTCGATGCTTTTTTCCCATTATAATCCTCCTCTTAAGCATTTATCATTATCATTTACTTGCTTTCAAACAGTTAGATAATCTGTTTTCCTTCCTAGTAGAGGAAAACTAATTTTAGTATAACCTTTTAAAAAACAGTTATGCTAAAATTAAATATGTTTTACAGCATATTAGAATATGATATAGTACAAATAGTGAAGTTTTCATAAGTATGATATTTTTGAGTAGGAATATTGAAAAGAGTATCAATTGGAGGAAATACTAATGAGTGTACATATTGGTGCAAAAGAACATGAAATTGCAGAAACAGTTTTACTACCAGGAGATCCATTAAGAGCAAAATACATTGCTGAAAATTTCCTGGAGGACGCTAAATGCTATAATGAAGTCCGTAATATGTTTGGATACACTGGAACATATAAAGGGAAAAGAATTAGTGTACAAGGGACAGGAATGGGTGTTCCATCTATTTCTATTTATATTAATGAGTTAATTAGTAGCTATAATGTACAAAATTTAATTCGTGTTGGTACATGTGGAGCCATTCAAAAGGATGTAAAAGTAAGAGATGTCATTCTTGCGATGAGTGCTTCAACTGACTCTCAAATGAATCGTTTAACATTTGGTGGTGTAGATTATGCGCCAACAGCTGACTTTGATTTACTAAAAAAAGCATATGACAGTGGACTTGAAAAAGGACTATCTTTAAAAGTAGGAAATGTATTTACTGCAGATATGTTTTATAATGATAATTCTGAGTTAGAGAAATGGGCTAAGTATCAAATTCTTGCTATCGAGATGGAATCAGCTGCACTTTATACTATCGCTGCTAAATTTAATCGTAAAGCTCTATCTGTTTTAACAGTAAGCGATCATATATTAACTGGAGAAGAAACAACGGCACAGGAAAGACAATCAACATTCAATGAAATGATCGAAGTGGCTTTAGAAGCTGCAATTAAATAAAAATAGTATAGATTATATAAAGGTATGCTTTGGCATACCTTTATATAATCATTTTAATGAGAAAATATAAAAGGTTTGTAAGGTGACATAAATGAAAAGATCAGTAACCATCCCTGCACTAGCAATAGCAACGCTTATGCTAACGGGATGTGAAAAAGTTGATTTTTCATCCCTCAAAGATAAAATTTCTTTTTGGGACGAAAAAGCGGATGAGCAAGATAGCGGAAACCAGGTTAACGAAGAGGAGCAAGAGAAGGAAGAGCAACAAACTCCTCCTGAAGAGGTCGAAGAAGAAGAATATCCATGGACATTAGAATCGATCTTTTTTAACGAAATTAAAGTTGTAGATGGAAGAAATATTATTCAAAATCCAATGAATATTGTATCACTTGTCAATAAAGAATTTGGATTGCCAGATGGATATATACCAGAAGATTTAGTCCGACCAAATGTGGAATTTTCGTTTGGTAATCAGGATATTGAAAAAAGTTATATGCGAGAAGAAGCTGCTAAAGCCTTGGAAGACATGTTTAATGGGGCAAAGAAGAGTGGCATAACCCTTTACGCAGTTTCAGGTTACCGTTCTTATGATCGTCAAACAGTCTTATTTGGTGCAGAAGTGGACCGAGTAGGAGAAGAAAAGGCGGTACAAGCAGTTGCTTATCCTGGTAATAGTGAGCACCAAACAGGACTAGCTATGGATATTTCAAGCAAAAGTGCAGACTTTTTATTAACAGAAGAATTCGGAGAAACGAAAGAAGGAAAATGGTTAAAGGAAAATGCTCATCTATATGGATTTATACTGCGTTATCCTGAGGGAAAGGAAAGTATAACGCAGTATAAATACGAACCATGGCATTTCCGATATGTGGGGAAAAAATCTGCAAAAGATATATATGAAAATGACTGGACATTAGAAGAATACTTCAAAGTTGTTCGAAAAATCTAATGAAGAATACAGGAAAGGAGTGGGATCCTACATTATTCCTTTTCTGTAGTTCTATAGGAGAAGCTTTCTCATATTTGATTAAATAAAAATAAAAATGGTATTCTATTTTTATACATAGTGTATAACTCTCTTGGAAACGAAAGTGGTGAGGCATTTGGATAACGAAAAAAACAGTAATGAAAAGGAATTAGAACAAGAAAGTGGACAAGGATATATAAAAATAAAAAAGTTTTATTTTGTCATGCTTTTATTTGTTGTTGTAATTGCAGCAGCAGGTATAACTACAATTGCTTTTTCTTTTGGCGAGGAACCTGCTGTAACTGTAAATAATCAACGAGATGAATTTAATAAATTGTATACAGCGTATGATACATTAATGGATGATTATTATAAGGATTTAACTTCGGAGGATTTAGTTAATGGTGCTATTGATGGAATGTTCACAGCACTAGATGATCCATATTCTGATTATATGAATGAGGAAGAAGCCGCAAGTTTTCAAGAAAGTATCTCTTCTTCTTTCGAAGGAATAGGTGCTGAAATTCAGGAACAAGATGATAGCATCGTCGTCGTATCACCCATTAAAGGTTCTCCAGCTGAAAAGGCTGGAATTAAGCCGAACGATAAAATTCTAACAGTAGACGGGAAATCTCTACAAGGTATGAGTTCTTCTGAAGCAGTTCTGTTAATACGTGGTGAAAAAGGAACAAAAGTAGATTTAGAAATAGAACGTGCAGGTGCAAGTGATCCATTAAAAATAACAATCACAAGAGATACGATTCCGATTGAGACAGTTTATGGAGAAATGGAAAAAGATAAAATCGCTAAAATACAAATAACAAGCTTTTCAGAACATACAGCGTCAGAATTAGTTGAAATCTTAAATAAATACCAGGAAGAGGGTATGGAAGGAATTGTCCTCGATTTAAGACATAATCCTGGTGGGATACTTGAAGAAGTGAAAAAAATTGCAGATCTCTTTGTTCCAAACGGAGAAATTATTTATCAAATTGAACATAAAAATGGTACGGTTGACAAAGTTACCTCTCAAAATAGCAACAATATGGATATTCCGCTTGTTGTGCTCATTGACGGAGGAAGTGCAAGTGCTTCTGAAATTTTAGCTGGTGCTGTTAATCAATCTGCAGACGTTCCATTAGTTGGTGTTAAATCGTTTGGAAAAGGAACTGTCCAACGTGCAGAGAGCTTTACAGATGGAAGCAATATTAAGTATACAATTGATAAGTGGCTAACTCCTAATGGCAGCTGGATACATGAAAAAGGAATTGAGCCAACCTATAAAGTGGAGCTTCCAAGCTATGCAAGCCTTACAATGATCAATCCTGAAAGTAAATTGAAAAAAGGCAGTAATTCAGAAGAAGTTAAAATAGCACAAGAAATGCTAAAAGCATTAGGGTATGAAATAGACAATACCAATGGTTATTTTGATGAAAGTACTGAAAAAGCAACAAAAGAGTTCCAAAAGAAAGAAAAATTAAAAGAAGACGGAGTTATTACTGACAAGACAACTACGCAATTAATGAATAAACTTAGTGAAAAACTCCAAAAATCAGATACACAAATGAATAAAGCAATAGAAGTATTAAAAAAGGAAATGGAAAAATAAGCTTTAACATCGAAGAATAGGGTGACAATTTGTCATCCTCTTTTTCATAGGCTGTTTTCAATAGTAAAAAGACAATAGTTAAAGGATGTTATAAAGATGAAACAGACAGATATCTATGTATTATCCGGTTTTCTAGGCAGTGGAAAAACTACGTTATTAAAGGAAATTTTAAAAAAAGAAAAGGAAATTGGACGAAAAGTAGCCGTCTTAATGAATGAATTAGGTAAAGTATCGATTGATTCGAATGAAATAGAGGAAGATATTCCTTTAAAAGAGTTACTCGGAGGATGTGTGTGCTGCACTATACAAGATGAGGTGGAAGCCCAAATTCAAACATTATTAATGGAAGAAAAACCAGATGTGATATATTTCGAGACAACAGGAGCTGCACATCCAGTAGAAACGATCGATGGAATTCTATCTCCCATTTTCGCAGATCGTCTTCGATTTAAAGGGATAATAACAGTAATAAATGGAAAGCAGTGGATAGAGCGAGCTACATTAAACGCCCCAGTTCAACAGCTAATCTTGGAGCAAGCCAGACATGCTAGTTTATTAATCATTAATAAAGAAGATCAATTGACGGAAGCAGAAAAAGCAAAAATTAGTTTTGAACTTCAATCCATTTCCCCACATGCATTTACTATATTAACAACCTTTTCAAAATTTCCATTTGAAAAATTACTGGAAATGAATACACAGGTTTACGATAACGTACAAAAAACGTCAATCCATAAATTACACTTGAGTACTTTTGTGTATACGTTTAAAAAAATGATTGCTGCAGATGAATTTGAAACCTTTTTAAGAGAGCTTCCAGATACGATTTATAGAATAAAAGGATATGTTCAATTTCACCAAGCAAAATATCCAGATTTGTTTCAATACTCATATGGAATGCCTTTATTCATGCAAGAAGACATGAAAATGCCATTAAATATGGTATTTATAGGGGAAAACATAGACTGGAAATTGGTTGAAGAATCACTAAATAAATTATAAGATATTGGTTTTTTTAGCAAGGATCCTTTCATATAATATAGTTTGGTAATTGTTAGCAATGAGTAAAATAGAATGAGTACAGTAGAGAAAAAGGGGCAAACTTTCATTATTCAAATAAAAGTGAATGGGGGTCCTTTGTGTACAGAAAAATTTTATTTATGGTTATATGTTATCAATTTTTGGTTTCTGCGATTTCAGTGCGAGCTGCAGAAGAAGAAATAACCTCTCCTATTAGTTTTGATATTCAACTGTTAAATTGGAATACAATAAATGAAATGATTCCTAGATACAGTAAGTTTACCATTATTGATATAGAGACAAAGAAGCAGTTTAAAGTACAACGGAGAGCTGGAAGCCAGCATGCTGATGTGCAGCCTCTAAGTGTGAAGGATACAAAGATAATGAAAGAAATATATGACGGAAAATGGAGCTGGCGAAGAAGAGCGATTCTTATAATGGTAGATGACCAATTGTTTGCTGCATCGATGCATGGGATGCCGCACGGCGCAGGTGCTTTAAATAACGATTTTCCTGGTCATTTCTGTGTGCACTTTTTAGGGAGTACCACACATAAGACAGAGAAGATGGACTTTTCCCATAAATTAATGGTGTATAAGGCTGCTGGCCATTTAAAAGAGTATTTAGAGCAGATGAATCCTAGCGAGGTTGCCAAAGCGTATACTGCTGGATTAAAGGAAAAGGATACTACCATTTTGCGGTACATTTCAACGAAACAGGAATGGTGGACAGCGTTAGAACCAATCAAAAATATAAAAATTAATCGATTACAAGAGCCTGACCACCAACAGTTTGAACAAGCATTACAAATTGATCTTCCAATTGATTGGAATATTTACGTAAAGAACGAGAAACCAAAAAGTATAAACAAGGAGCTAGTAATAATCAGAAGCTCCCCACTAGAACCTTGGAAGGTTAAAGTAGAAGAACCATTATTTTAATAGCTATAAATAATGCTCCTTCTCATATTGTTTATCTATGGATTTTAAAAAAGTCGTTCTATTGGCTATAGATGCAGACATTCGTTCATGCAGAGGAGGAAACTATGCCTCCTCTCTGCATGAACGACAGGACGGGGGCTATAGCCTTTCCTCTATTGAGGCAATAGCTCGCTTTCAAATAAATAAATCCTCGTTTAAGGAGAACTATACTTATTCAGTGTCTTCTCCTCCTTTCAACTTAGTTTTTAAAGTGTCTTTTTCAATAAAAGAAAAGACCACTAATTAAGGGGAAAAACAGAGCAGCCTGAATACCACTCTCCCCTTGGAAAGCAAAGTGGTATTCAGGCTGTAGGTATAATAATAGACCTCCCGTTATTGTATTCCTTTTAAGTAAAATACTTTTGTACCATAACTCCTCTTTTTTGAGTAAACTCAATTGTTACCACTTTTATTGGCGACAGGACTATTACCTTTTGCTTTTGAACGTAAGATAGGTAGTTTAACTGTCCGTTATTCTGAATTTTCATCTACTCTAATCTTACAGTGGGGAACGAAGGGAAATCCCCACACAAGTTTCACTTTACTGAAAGGTTACTTTTCGTTATCCCTTCATTTCTCCAAACTTAATAAATGTATTTTCGTCTTCCACTAAGCCGCAAGCAGCACACTGAATTCGATATTCTGGTCCAGAATAACCCATATGGAAAGGAGATAGGTTATCAGATGAATATTCCTCCATAACATTACCTGTTTGTGGATCTAATTTAACTGATTGAGAAACTTGCTTAATAATATTAAAGCGACTTCGATTCGTCTTGCAATTGGGGCAGCAATACGGTGTATTCATATCATTACTCCATTCTTTATAAGATATTATTCCTAATTATATTTCCAATCTTATCGTTTTTTTATGCATATAGCAGAAGTAGAAATAAGGAATCATCCTTTTTTACTCATTAATACAAATAGTTCTTTAAGCTCCCACTGTAACAACTTGTACATTTTTGTTAACACATTGACTTTAATGTTATTTTCATTCGAAAAAAAAATGTCTGTCAAGCATCATTTGTTGTCCAAAATATAGGTTTCTATAATATAATTCCTATTAATGGTTTTTTTATCCATTCTATTTATGGATAAAATAAAGGATATATTTTGGTTGATGTATCTATTATTCTATTCATTTTCCTGTTTTTTCCTATATACATTCTTTGTTATCTAACAACTAATTGGTTTTTTTATCCAAAAATATGACAAAAAACCTATGTTATGATTTTCGTAGTAAGTCGAAAACAACAAAATCTATTAAACTTTCGATTTGGACAACTAAGGAGGAAATATAGAATGAAAAAGAAAAATTTAATTTTTTCAGTAGCGGCAGCAACAACATTGATGGCAACTCCACTAGCAAGCAAAGCAGAGGCTGCTACAGTTCAACCAAAAGAGGCAAAGGTAATCTATCAATCATATAATCTTTCAGAAGAGCAACTTAATAAAATAGTAAATGATTTTTCTAGTAATTATCAAATTGATTTGGATAAAGTATGGAGTGAATGGAAAGAGTCAATTGGAAAACAACAAACATATCAATCTGAAAACAAACAAACGGAAGTTAAGAAGGATAATACAGAACAAATAGACAAAAAAAACCAAGAGCAATCAAAGCCTGAAACAACTACTTCACAAAATAATAAGGTAGCTGAACCTACTAATAATAAGGTTGAGGATGCAACTGCTTCGGTAAGCGCTTTTGAAAAAGAAGTAGTAGAATTAACTAATAAAGAAAGAGCTAACTATGATTTACCAGCCCTTACTTTAGATAGCGAATTAAGTAAGGTTGCTAAAGCAAAGTCACAAGATATGAGTACAAATAATTATTTTGACCATACAAGCCCAACCTATGGCAGTCCCTTTGACATGATGGAGCAATTTGGCATCACGTATAAAGCGGCAGGAGAAAATATTGCCAAAGGCCAAAAAACACCAGAAGAAGTAGTAAAGGCATGGATGAATAGTGAAGGACATCGTGCAAATATTCTAAGTGATAAATTTACACATATAGGTGTTGGATATGTTGAAAATGGAAGTTATTGGACACAGCAATTTATCGGAAAGTAACACCAATAATATTATCGATATAAAATAATTAAACATGCAACTCTACAGAATTTTTTTCTGATAGAGTTGTTTTTTTATTATCTTGAATCAATAGTGTTTTGGAAAGCATCAAGTTTAATACAATACTAGCTATAGTAGACACAACCGCAAGCTTATTTGAGTTCAAGTAGTATTGGCAGGCGAGAAAGAGTAGCCAACTATGGAAATTATATTTTAACTTAGATGATTCTGAATAAAGAGAATTATAGAAATAGATGTTTATTAAACAAAATAGTGGTATTTTTGAGCATTAATTTATATAATAATTTTTCCTGAATATCTACTTTAAGAACAAGCACACTAACTAAGAGAGTTTACAGGGAAGAATTTATTGCATAGGAGAAATTACAAGTGGAAATTAGACAAGGACATATAGATGATTTACCAACAATCATGGAGATTGTTAAGAAGGCTTTAGTGATTATGCAAAAAGAAGGAAATGATCAATGGTCTCATAAATACCCTAATGAAAATAGCTTTGAAATAGATATCGAAAATAAAAATCTCTTTGTTGCTATTATGGATGACAAAGTGGTTGGTTCTATTACAATTGATCAAATTGGTGGAAAAAACTATGAGGGTATTGCCTGGACTTATCATAATAGAGAATACATGGTTATCCATCGATTAGTTGTTGATCCAGATATTCGTGGTGGCGGTATTGCGAGTAATTTATTAGCATTCGCTGAAGTGTACGCCATTGAACAAGATGTATTTTACTTGAAAACTGATACATATTCATTAAATGATAAAGCACAAAACTTATTTATGAAAAATGGATATAATAAAGTTGGTTCTACTTTTTTTGAAGGAAAAGACAAACCATTTTATTGCTATGATAAATTATTTCTATGATTCCTTAAAGGGAGATAGGAGGAAATCGCTAGATCTCCTCTTATCACACTTTGCAAGCAAAGGAAATCTGTAAAATTCCATTTTCATATTTCTTTTTAATCGTATTTTCATTCACATATTTTGGGATGCTGATTTTTTTTAGAAAATGTTTATTCTGTCGTTCTTTCAAAAGATAGGAACATTTAGGAAAAAGGGTTTTATAATATCCTTCTATATAAAGGACATGGTGATGAATACGAATCTTTAAAAGGTTTATATCCATTCCTGGCAACTCCATATCAATAAAATAACAAGATTCAAATAAATAATAATCACATGCTGGGAAAGTATCGCTATTTTTTATCGATGTTGGTGAAAGGGAAGACCACTCTTTGTCACTAGATCCAAACATTTCTTTCCAATAATCTTCCTTATGACTATTCTCTGAAAATTGATAGATTTTTTTTAAGTTGTCAAAACTCATAAAAATTCCCGCTTCCTTTTTAATTCATTTCTGTTACATCAATCTCCGAAAATTGAATATCAATATTCTTCTGAATCCTTATCTCTAAAATATGATCTTTGTAAACGGCAGCAGACCCTTTTTTTCTTACAATGGCAGGCAATGTAATCATATGTTTGTCTTCAAATGATGGAATATGCTCTATTACTAATTGGTTAGATGTATAAAAGATCTTAATATGTTCAAGCCAGCTGCTTTCTAGAATAGGAATTCTGACATAAACGTGATGATGGGTTTCAAAAACGACATAATTGAATTTTTCTGAATCGTGAATGTTATCATTGCGATAATTCGCACCTTTTGAAAATTGCTGGAACATAGTATCTGGCTCCATTTTCTGAAGAGATTCTGGCATAAGTTTATCCATCATTTCTTGTACATACTTTTGGATATCTTGAGGATTCATTTGATCCATTCTATTTTTTGAATCTTTATTAAAAGGGAATAAATTCCATGGGAACATTGGAAATTCATCCTTTCTCACCTTTGCAAATATATGCTTATTTTTCATTGTATTCACACATAATAAAAGTGTGTATTTGCCTAGTTGGCATTTCTTTAAATGAATATTGAAAAAAATCAGATAAGCGCAATGCCTTTTTCATATGCTCCATGTCTAACTATTCATTTTACAAAGTAGCCTAAGGACCATTATCAATATATTACTGTACCGTTTCTTGCCAGTACTTAAGAAGTTTATCCTCTGGTAATGGCCTACTATAATAGTAGCCTTGAATTTCATCACATCCCCATTCTAAAAGGCATTTAATTGTTCTTCCTTTTCAACGCCTTCAGCTGTTACCGTAATATTTAAGTTTTTGGCTACAAATAGCAAAGATTGTACTATGGCCGCATCATTTTTATTTTTTGGTAATTCTTTAATAAAGGAACGATCAATATTTATGCGATCCAGGTTGAACTGTGATAAGTATGTCAGGGAGGTGTAACCTGTTCCAAAATCATCCATCGATTTTTGGATTCCTTTTTCCTTCAGTATATTAATTTTTTTCTTAGTCTGTTCTGTATTTTCAATAGCCAGGTTTTCGGTGATTTCTAGATCAATCATATGTGTTGGAAGTTTGAATTTCTGTAATTGCGCAAATAAAAATGGTATAAAGTTCTCATCTAAAAAATGAATAGGCGATATGTTGATAGAAAGGTGAAAATTCACATTATATTCTAGTATCCAACCCGAAAATGAGCTTATTGCCTATTCAATAATCCAGTTACTGAGAGGAATAATTAGACCGTTTTCCTCTGCTAATGAAATAAATTCATCTGGACTGACAAAACCTTTTTCTGGATGGTTCCATCGTACTAATGTCTCTACACCTACTTTTTTTTTGTGATTAGTACTATGCTTGGGTTGGAAATGAAGAATAAATTGTTCTTGCTTAAGAGCTATCTTTAATGACTGAAGCATATTGATTTGTTCTAGTTTCTTCTCTTCAACCTGAGAAGAAAAGAAAATGACATTATTTCTTCCAGAATGCTTGACTTCATACATGGCCATATCAGCATGCTTAATCAGCGTGTTTAAATCTTTGCCATCTTCTGGATAAAAAGAAACACCGATGCTTATAGTAATTTCTTTCAAAGTCTCTTGTACTAGGAATGGCTCCTTCATTAAATCTTGAATATTCTTGATTCTTTCAAATACTTCGTTCCGACTATAGGGCGCAATAAGGCAAATGAAAAAATTCGTCTTCCCCATTCTTGCAAGCAATTCACCTCGTATCAATATTTTTTTTAATCTTCCCGTAACTTGCTTCAGTAAGGTATCTCCAGCGACATGGCCAAGATTATTGATGTCTTTGAACATGTCGAGATCGATAAGAATAGTTGCCACAAGCGTGTTAGCGTGAATGGTGACTTTCTAAATTTCGATAAATTCCTCTTCATTTGAATAAACCAGTTAAATCATCATGATATTGATATGCTACGAATTTTACTTGCCTCTGAGTCGTAATCTGTTCTGTTATATCTTCTAAAGCAACATTTATTAACTAAACAGTAAGAGGTTAAAGTAGGGACTTTTGATTTGTTTAGTTATCAACAATGTGAATGGTGACAATCATAGATTTATATGATGGAAGATATTCTCTTATATGAAGGGGATAGAAATTTTCTAGTTCTATTGATACTTAGAGGTAGGTCGGAGATTAGCACCGTAATGACCAAGAGTTTTACCATTCAATAGTAGGGGGATAAAGGAAAACCCACCACTGATGGAAGTTTCACTTTATCTTTTTTTACATCTTTCCCCTTGTGGTAATCACTCTTTTAATGCTGATATTGCGGATAAGCAAATTTTTTCTTCTGTATCTTTATTAATCGACTCGTTAAGAAAATAGCTCCTGTAGCAAGACCGATAATGAGACCGATCCAATAGCCAAAGGGACCTAAATGGGTATACATAGCAAGAAGATAGCCGCTTGGTAAACCAATCACCCAATAGGATAGAAAGCTCATAAGAAGTGTAACATTTACATCTTTATAGCCTCGTAAAGCTCCTTGAATTGGTGCTTGAATAGCATCTGATAATTGAAAGAATATCGCATAAATAAGAAAGTGAGCTGTTAGATTTAGCACTTCCCAATCTTTTGTATAAATTTCAGCAATATCCATTCGGAATGTTAACAGAATTATTCCACTTATAAATGCAATGAAACACGCTAGTCCCACTCCTAACCAGCTATATGCTTTTGCATCCTTCAAGCGATTGGCTCCAACTTCATAACCAACAAGGATGGTTAATGCTGTAGAAATGCTGAGGGGAACCATATACAAGAGTGAGGCAAAGTTAATTGCCGATTGATGTGCAGCAATTGTATTAGTATCGTAATTGCTCATTAGAATTGTCACAGCACTAAAGATACTTGTTTCAAAGAACACGGAAAAACCAATCGGAATCCCAATTGTCAAAATTTCCTTCCATTTAATCCAAGATACTTTTGAAAATTGAGTAAATAATTGAAACGAAACAAAAGGCTGTTTTCGATGCACGATATAAATGGCAATAAAAAACATAATCCAATACGTTATACTTGTTGCATAACCAGTTCCTATTCCACCTAGCTCGGGAAATATCCATATCCCATTGATAAGTGCATAATTTAATACTACATTAATCGGAATGGCAATTAAAGTAATAAACATGGTAATCTGAGTCTGGCCAAGGGAATCAATGAAAGAACGAAGAACAAAGTATAAGAAAATAGGAATAATCCCCGTACTCAAGGCTACTAAGTAATGGTAAGCAACGTTAAAGACTTCTTTTTCTAACCCAATACTTCCTAATATGGACTCTAAAAAGAAGTAGCCAATTATTATAAGTGTTACAGCCATACTAAAAGAAAGATACGCAGCTTGGATAACTGAAAATCGTACCTTTTGTGGTTCGCTTCTACCCATTAATTGGGAAACGATTGGAGGTAAAGCAAGAAGAATCCCACTGAGTCCTGTATAGATTGGTGTCCATAAGGAGCTCCCTACTGCTACTCCCGCTAAGTCAACGGGACTATAATGTCCAGACATTGTCGTATCAAAAAAGCTTAGTGCAAATATGCCAACCTGTGTAACAAGTACAGGCATTAAAATAACGATCATTTGTGTTAACTTTTGATTAATTGAATTTGATTGTTTCATCTTTTTGTCCTCTTTCTTAACAATAACGTTTCGTATTATACCATAGATTGGGAGAATGATGGAACGAAAGAAACGGAAACTTCTAAATTCTTTGCATAAAAGTGGTTTGTAGTTAAGATGAACAGATTATGATGAAATTTATATATGAATGGAAATGGATAAGAATATATGTCTTCGAAACAATTTGACAGTGAAGCAAATATTTTAAACCTTTTAGGGCATAAAACATAGTTATTAATGGTAGGGATGCTAACGGTTCACGAATGCTGTTTATGTGAATTTGTAGATGGGTTTCAATTGTCTCAACCTGCTATTAGTCAACATTCGAGAAAGTAAAAGGATGCTGGACTGGGTAATCAATTTTCTAAATCAACAAAATATACATTTTTCGATGGTTAACGATATTCTAAAGTAAGTAAATGAGCAAGAAGAAAAATTTATTAGCTTAGAAGATCACGGCAAAAGAATTTCTTGTATTTAAAAGTAAAAAAATGTAATTGACAGCACCTTTTTTTACTGATAATATATAAGTATATAATTATATATTAAAAGAATAGATACAAATACTAATAAATATTGTATTTCTTTTCTTTAAATAAGTATATAACAATAAGCTTATGTAATAGGAAATCGTGTAGAAAGGAGGATAAAAATGAGCAAAAAAGACCAATCTTTAAAAGAGACAGCTAGTGTTTTAAAATTACTAGGGGATAAAACAAGACTTAGCATTGTAAGCTTGTTGTCTGAACAAGAATGCTGTGTGTGTGAATTTGTTGAAATCTTTAATATATCACAGCCAGCAATTAGTCAGCATCTTCGTAAAATGAGAGATTTGGGAATTGTAAAGGAACAAAAAAAGGGGCAGTGGGTTTTTTATTCATTAAATAATACTAGTGACTATTATGAAATGATAATGGAGCTATTAAAACACATCCCAAATCAGCGAGAAAAAATCGAGAGGTTAGAAGAAAAAGGTTTTAGAATCATATGTAATTAATGGAGGTTGACACTTTGTTACAAACAGTCTTGGCAATAATTATCTTTTTATTAACATTAACATTGGTTATCTGGCAGCCAAAAAATCTTTCGATTGGTTGGTCTGCCTGTGGAGGGGCAATACTAGCATTACTGGTAGGTGTAGTAGATTTTAATGATGTTGCTGATGTAACAGGGATTGTTTGGAATGCAACACTTGCCTTTATAGCAATTATAATTATCTCTTTAATATTAGACGAAATTGGCTTTTTTGAATGGGCAGCACTACATATGGCACGAGCCGCGAACGGGAACGGGCTTAAGATGTTTATTTATGTTTCGATATTAGGTGCAATTGTTGCAGCGTTGTTTGCAAACGATGGTGCAGCACTTATTTTAACCCCCATTGTACTCGCGATGGTTCGAGCATTAAAGCTAGAAGAAAAAATGGTTTTTCCATTTATTATGGCTAGTGGATTTATTGCAGATACTACATCCTTGCCGTTGGTGGTAAGTAATTTAGTGAATATAGTTTCTGCTGATTTCTTTGGTATTGGTTTTGTTGAGTATGCATCCAGAATGATTGTTCCAAATCTATTCTCCTTATTAGCTAGTATCCTTGTGTTATATCTATACTTTCGTAAGAGTATTCCTAAGAAGTATGACTCAAGCCACTTAAAGGTTCCCGTTGATGCAATTAAAGATCAAAAAATGTTCCGGATTTCTTGGGGCATTTTAGTGGTCTTACTTATTGGCTATTTTGGAAGTGAGTTTTTGAAGATTCCAGTATCGTTTGTTGCTGGCATTATCGCAATTATTTTTCTCTTTTTTGCAAGAAGAAGCGAGGCGGTATCTATTCGGAATGTAATGAAGGGAGCACCCTGGGCAATTGTTTTCTTTTCGATAGGAATGTATGTTGTTATTTATGGTCTTCGGAATGTAGGATTAACCAACCTGCTTTCAAGCGTTATTCAAGCAGCTGCAGATCAGGGATTGTTTGTTGCAACCATTGGCATGGGATTCATCGCTGCTATTATTTCTTCCATAATGAATAATATGCCGACTGTCCTGATCGATGCCTTAGCAATAGCAGATACTAATGCAACTGGAGTAATCAAAGAGGGATTAATTTATGCTAATATAATCGGTTCCGATTTAGGTCCAAAAATTACCCCGATCGGTTCACTGGCAACTTTATTATGGCTACATGTATTATCACAAAAAGGGGTAAAGATTTCATGGGGAACCTATTTCAAAACGGGAATAATTTTAACCATTCCGACTCTTTTTATTACTTTAATTGGCTTATACTTCTGGCTTTCTTTCCTTTCATAGTTGGTAAGTTAAACCATTAATCTCCGAACTCTAAAAAAAGCAAGAGAGAAGGAACGAGCCATTTTTAGTCGCCTGTTTTTATATGATTCATTGCAAAAAAGAAAGGTTAAATCGATTTAAGAAAAAAATGAATGCATATAGGAGGATAAACATGAAAATTATTATAATAGGATCGGTTGCAGCAGGGACTTCTGTAGCAGCAAAAGCACGTAGAAATGACGAACAAGCCGAGATCACCTTATATAATGCAGATTATGACATTTCCTATTCAGTTTGTGGAATTCCTTATTTTCTAGGTGGAGAAATAGATGAATTGGAAACTTTAACACCAAGGACTCCATCTTGGTTTAAAAAACGATATAATGTAGACATTTTTATCCGACATGAAGTTACCAGTATCGATGCTGTAGAGAAAAAGATTCAAGTGAAAAACTTAGATACAAACGAAGTAAAAGAGGATATATATGATGTATTAGTTTTTGCAACAGGTGCAACACCAATTACTCCTGAAATTAGTGGTGTAGAATTGGAGCATGTTTTTCAGGTTCGAACCATTCAAAATACGAAAGCTATCGAAAAATTTATGAAAGAAAAGCAGCCCGAAAAAGCAACTATTATTGGCGCAGGTTATATTGGCTTAGAAATGGCAGAACAGCTTAAAACAAGAGGATTAGATGTAACGTTAGTTCAGCGTAGCAATCAAGTTATGTCTCATTTGGATAAGGATATGGCTATACGTGTAGAGGAGCACTTAGTTAAAAAAGGGGTAAAACTCCTTTTAAATGAAGAAATAACCGCAATAAATGAAGCGGAAATACATTCAAAATCAGGAAAAGTTATCGAAGCAGATATGGTCATTTTAGCAACAGGTGTGCGCCCAAATACACAATTGGCTGAGGCAATAGGTGTTAATATTGGTCAATCAGGGGCCATTGCTGTAAATAGTAAAATGCAAACAAATATACCAGATGTGTATGCAGTAGGTGACGTGGCGGAAAGCTTTTCCTTAATAACAGGGAAACCGCTGTATCGTCCATTGGGTAGTACAGCTAATAAAATGGGGAGAATAGCTGGTGATGTGATAACTGGTGGTTCACTAGAGCATCGAGGTATTTTAGGTACAGGAATTCTGCGAGTTTTTGATTTAGCTGTTGGACAAACTGGTATGACAGAAAAAGAAGCATTAGAAGAAGGATATTCAATTGAAATCCTGCACAATATCAAACCTGCTAGAGCGGAGTATCTTGGAGGGAAAGATTTAATCATTAAGGCAATTGCTGATAGACAAACAGGCAGAATATTAGGCGTACAAATTGTGGGGGAAGAAGGGGTGGATAAGCGAATGGATGTATTTGTTACAGCCATTACATTTCAAGCAAAAGCTGAAGACTTATTCCATCTTGATTTAGCGTATGCTCCACCTTTTAGTACAACAAAAGATCCTGTTATGTATACTGGGATGGCGTTACAGAATGCTATAGAAAAGAAAAATAAACTAATTACCCCAAGTGATTTATCAGAAAGAATAAATAATGGTGAAGCAATACAGGTAATTGATACGCGTTCTGCAAAACAATTTCAAGCCTCATGTGTGGATAGTGCCATTAATATAGCTCTTGGTGATTTGCGTGAAAAATCGAAGAATCTTGATCCGTTGCTCCCTACTGTGACATATTG
The DNA here is from genome assembly GCF_976954375.1 of Niallia sp. Marseille-Q9988. NCBI lineage: Bacteria > Bacillati > Bacillota > Bacilli > Caryophanales > Bacillaceae > Niallia > Niallia sp. Marseille-Q9988. The sequence goes on from NZ_CDRJSZ010000007.1 coordinate 192,134, forward strand.
CAATAGTGGTACAACAGGTAATGCTGCGCAAAATGTATTACGAAATTTAGGGTACAGCGATATTTATAATCTTTCTGGTGGTAATAAAAATTATCAAACCTTTAAGAAGAGTAAATAAAGGGTTTGCTAACATAGGAAGGAACCTTTAAGTTCAAGCTTTATCGGTTCTTTTCTTCATTCAAAATGTCACAGAAAAAATGTAAGAAATAAAATAAGATCAGTAGATAGATACTAGAGCTATCGCTGATCTTAGTAGATTATGAACAGTTGACCAATGAATTTACGCCTCTCTGAGATCATTTGTACTCTCTTCAGTAGTTTGACGTAAAGTATAAAGAGTAAATAAATCTTTAGGAATTTCAAATAGTTGATAATTTGTGCCAGAGCTATTTAAGGCTTGTAAAAGATTGCTTCTTGTCTCATTGGCAGAAATAGCATAAGGAAGCTTTTCGGCTGCTTTTAGCGATCGAGTATTATGGCTTCTAATCCGCATTAATATGCTGTCAATATTTAGGTCAAAAAATGCTTCAGAGAAGAATAGTTCCTTTGCCAATTTATTGTATCCTTTTCCATGATATGGCTTCCCTAGCCATGTTCCTAGAAAGCCAATATTATTATTTAGATCAAATAAACTTATCGTACCAATTGGGTTTTGCCATTCGTCCAAAATGGTTCTTGAAATAAGTTCTCCTCTTTCTTCTGCTTCCATTGTTTGTTTTGTTAGAAACAGGTATTCTTCATATGAATTAGCTTTTTGACGCACAAATGGGAAGACAACTGGATGCGTCATTAAAGGATATAACACTTGGCAATCCTCGAGATCTCTTTTCTTTAACATAATAATCCCTCCGTGTCCTGAGGGCAGAACTTACTCTTGATAAAGAAATGCCCACCCTCGAAATTTTTAATCCAATTGAAAAAAAATTTCGGGGTGGGAATCGAACCCACTAGAACCAAAGCGGTGGCGCACCATTTGCCTTCCCATCTTTTATTATTATCTCATGATAACAAATTACTTTTCTATATCATACAAAATTATGTAGAAAATGAAAATAGGAAAATACAAACAAAATGTAAAATTTTTATGAATAAATGTAAAGGTGAGGGAGGCTAAATAGTTATATAGATGAAAAAACATAATAAAATAATTGGACAAATATTATTAGAAAAATGAAACATTTAATTTAATCAATGGTATATAATAATATAGCAATTATTATTACAATTCGGAGGTTTCAAATGGATTTCAAAGAAGATGTATCATCAACGGATGAGAGAATTTTTGCAATGCTGATTTACGTATCAAGTTTCTTTACTAATTTTATCGGACCATTAGTTATTTGGCTCGTGAAAAAGGATTCACCTTTTGTTAATTATCATGGTAAGGAATATTTCAATTTTTTAATTTCTTATGCTATTTATTCGTTTATTGCCTGGATTCTGATATTTATTATTATAGGAGTGATTATTTTACCTATTATCGGAATAATGGCGTTTGTATTTACAATTATTGCAGCAATAAAATCTTATGAGGGTCAAGCGTATCATATTCCATTAACAATTCGTTTTATTAAATAGTCCATTTGACTAAACATGACATGCTTTAAGAACTGCCGCATATTCTCTTAAGTATAATACTATCCTTCTTGATAGTGGTGTATATGAGATAGGGAATATGCAGCAGTTTTTTTATTTGTATTATTCCATTTAACAGAAAAAGCATCATTACTGTTAATCCCTCATTCATGCAGAGGGTACCATTCTTTTCATTCCTTGTCCTCCTTTTGTGGATTGATATATCCCTAATGAATTTATAGTCTTCCTGTTCCATCGATAAAGCGTTGGAAAGCAGACCTCCATTTTCTTTTGCTCCTAAATAAAAAAGAATAATAGACAATTTAATAGAACTAATTTCATTTTTTCCAAAAAAGTCTCCATTAACTAATCATAGATTTGAGTAGAAATTAATAGAATAGTTACTACAGATTAAAAAATATGCCAAAACTCACAATCCAACCTTGTAAGGAAGAATGGAAATAAAGGAGACTCGTTATGAATATAGAAAAATATTATAAATACACAGCCGTTTCTGCTTTAAACGCTAGTCTAATTAGTTGCATTCCAATTTTTCTTTTTACGGTGCTGTTTATTTTTAGTCACTCTAGCATTACTTATTTCTTACTTTTAGTGCCATTTGGATGCTATAGTGTAACTTGCTATAGCCAGTATTATTTACATAAACGACGATTCGAAAAGGTAGATACAATATTTTCATTTGGTCAAGTTAACTCCATTTTAAAAACAAATACAGTTGTTTTATCATTTTTACCTGCACCCTCACTGCGTATGGTTATTTTTGATAGAAATGGGCAAGAGATTGGAGAAATTAAAGATGTGAAATTTTCGGTGATTCGCTGGTATCTTCCCTTTCTATTTGATCTGTTTTATGTAAAATCATATGGATTTTATAATACGGAGAACGTGCTTCAATATACTTTCAGAATGAAGCGGAATAGGATAGAGATTTTAAATAAAGACAATAGAATGATAAGCTCAATAATGGAGATGAAAACAGATAAACGATCTTCGCGGATTTTTTTATTTGGTGAAAAATCACTCAGGATGAAAAAGAGCTTTGGTAATACGGAATATCATTTTGAGAAAGAAGATGGGATTGTATTAGCACATTTGAGAAAAGGCTGGATGCCAAAGGAGTGGTCAAAGCGATTCATGGACCCTAATCTTCCTTTATTTACAATTGATCCACATGCTTCGGATAGAGAAGTAATCCATCTATATGCTTTATTGGCGAAAATATTTGCGTATACAAATCATTGATTTATTTGAATTTATTCTGAAATTTTTTTGATAAGAAAATATTACTAAGGAAAGGCGAAATCATCATAATCTGTAGGAAAAAGTAAGTATTTTCTCCTAAAAAACATTGGCAAAGTAATGGGAATCTGCTATCATAAATTCTTGTGGCTACCCTATTTCATGCTGAAAGTCATGTCAATATATGACATGCTTTTCTTGTGTTTAAGAGGGAAGCGGGTAGGGAGAGGGCTATAACTAAATAGGTATTTCAAATGAAAGATTATATTTTTTCATTTTTTAAGCTAAAAGAAAATCAAACCACTTTTAAAAGTGAAATTTTTGCAGGGATTATTGGATTTTTTACTGTTGTTTATATTGTGGTGGTGAACTCTTTAATCTTGGCAGAAGCAGGTATTCCTTTAGAAGCAGCGATCATTGCAACGATTCTAACGTCAGTTGTAGGTTGTTTTTTAATGGGTTTTTACGGGAATGTTCCGATTTTACTTGTACCTGGTATGGGGATTAATGCTTTATTTTCCTATACAATTGTCCATTCAATGGCTTTAACTTGGCAAGAAGCTCTGGCGGTTGTATTCATTTCAGGAATTTTGTTTATGATTGTTGCCTTTACGAAGCTTGCAAAGATTGTAAGTGATTCAATCCCTGTTTCATTGAAAGAATCGATTACTGTAGGGTTAGGTCTATTTTTAATGCTAATCGGTTTGGAGAAAGGCGGGCTTGTTGTAAGAGGAACGAATTCCATTATTGCTTTAGGATCTTTTAGTGATTTACATGTATTAGCAACTGTACTCACATTTTTAATAAGTATTATCCTATTTTTAAGAAATGTGAAGGGAAATTTCCTCATTACGATTGTTGTTGGCACATTGATAGCAGCAAGTTTTGGAATAATTGATGTAAATAGCGGAAAGAGTCAATCGCTCCACTTACAAGAATACAAGAATGTGTTTGGTCATATGTCTTTTGATAAACTAATATCGATTCCATTCTGGATTGCGGTATTTTCCCTAACGATGGTACTTATTTTTGAGAATATTGGATTGGTAAATAACCATGTGCAATCTATTGATAGACCAGACCGATTTACAAAGGCTTTTCGAGCTAATTCTATATCTGTATTTCTTTCTAGTTTTTTTGGCACAAGTCCAACAGTAGCGACAGTGGAAAGTTCTGCAAGTATGACAGCTGGTGGGAGAACAGGTCTAACAGCGGTAACAACAGGACTTCTTTTTCTTTGTTCTGCGTTTTTTATTCCTGTTATTAAATTAATACCAGACAGTGCGATTGCACCGATTCTTATCATTATTGGAGGATTAATGCTACAAAATATCCGTAATCTGGATTTAAGGGATTTAAGTGAAAGTTTTCCCAGCTTCTTTATTATTGCTATGATTCCATTTACTTATAGTATCGCAGATGGTATGGCAATCGGATTTATCCTTTACCCAATTTTAAAGATAGCATTAGGTAAAGCGAAAGATGTTTCACTTCCTTTGTATTTCATATCCTCATTGTTTTTGATTAATTTTGTACTTCAATATACACATTAATCAAAAAGAAGATCCATCCTTTATCATAGCGCTTATTTTATTTTTTGAATAAGAACTTTACTAATATACCAGGATAAAGGATGGTCTTTATCATCGAAAAATAACTGCACCATAGATGCCCCTATAATTAATCAAAATAAGACATTTTAAGCGCTAAAAATAATTATCTTACACTCAAGGTTCGACAACCTTCTGCTTATAAATTTATTAAAATGACAATAACTATGGCACAAATAGATTGACGGAGGTAAAGGAATGGAAGTTTTTGTGGCGAGACAGCCACTATTTAATCGAATGGAAGAGGTTTATGGCTATGAATTGCTTTATAGACATAATAACATGAATTCATTTCCAAATATAAATGGAGATCAGGCGACGACAGAAGTTCTAATTAACAGTTTCTTTAATATTGGGATAGATAAGCTATCAGACGGAAAACCTTGTTTCATCAATTTCACAGAAAATTTATTAGAACTAAGACTGCCTACATATTTTCAACCAAGAAACATAGTAATCGAAATTCTCGAAAGCGTTATTCCCAGTCAAAAAATAATCGATATTTGCATAGAGTTAAAACAACTAGGCTATAAATTAGCGTTAGATGATTTTATTTTTGACAAAAGCAATCTATACTCACAATCTTTGCTATTACTTGCTGATATGATTAAAGTTGATTTTCAGCAAACAACTAAGGAAACACGTTCAGATTTGGAAACGTTGGCGAGAAAGAATAATATTGAATTGGTTGCAGAAAAGCTGGAAACAAAAGAAGAGTATGAACAAGCTAAAAATAAAGGATATCACTATTTTCAAGGTTACTACTTTTCAAGACCACTGATTATGTCTACTCACGATGTACCAATCTATATTCATACGTATTATAAGATACTTGAACTTTTGAATGATGAAGATCCAGATATTAATCGTATTTCAAAATTAATCGAGCAGGATATTTCATTGTCCTATAAATTATTGAAACTAATAAACACACTAGGCTATGGAATGAAGCAAAAGGTAACAAGTATTAAAAATGCGATTATTTATATTGGGCTTATTGAGCTGCAAAAATGGATATACGTTTTAACCGTAAGAGAAAATGAGTGGAAGAATGGAATCTCATTTGAAGTAATGCTTAATTGTTTAATCCGCTCTAAAATGTGTGAATCGGTCGCAAAGCTAATCCCTGGAAGACAAGAATACGGCAGTTTTTTTTTAACGGGTATGTTCTCCCTTATGGATACCATTATGAATAGAGATATGGCGACAATTCTTTCTGATTTACCTCTAGATGAAACGATTGTACAAGCATTATCAGGAGAGAAAAATATTCAACGAGATGTACTCCAATTGGTCATAGCTGCAGAAACAGCTGATTGGACTGGAATAGGACTTGGCTGCAAAGAGTTAAATATACAAGAAAAGGAACTATTTAAAGAATATGCAGAATCCATTTCATGGGCTAAAAAGCTATTGGATGAAGATTATTTATAATGTTTATTAAATAGAGAGGTTGGGACAAAAGCATTTCAACGAGAGTATAAAATATTTTGTGTAAATGAAAATTTCCATGTAAAAAGGAAGACCTTCTCTTGGTAGAATTAAGTCACCACAACCAATCCTAGAAAAGAGGTCTTCCCTATGAATCAGTTTACAACAGAAATTATCGATGCACTAGTAAAAAAACAAGATATTACCGAGGTTTTTCGTTCGCACTTGGAAATGGCGATCAACTCGCTACTTGTGACAGAGTTAACGGAATTTCTAGATTATGAAAAATATGACCGTATTGGCTTTAATTCAGGCAACTCACGCAATGGGTCTTATTCGCGTACGCTTCACACAGAGTACGGCGATTTAGCCATTCAAATTCCACGTGATCGCAATGGTGAGTTCAAACAACAGACCGTGGCTCCGTATAAGCGTTCGAATGATACGCTTGAAGATACGGTGATTCACCTGTTTAAAAAAGGCATTACGATGGCTGAAATTGCCCAGTTAATCGAAAAAATGTACGGCCATCACTATACGCCTCAAACGATTTCGAATATGACAAAAGCGGTTTCAGAAACAGTCGATGCATTTAACAACCGTTCGTTGCATAATCGTTACGTATGCGTGTATTTAGATGCGACGTATATTGCCGTGCGTCGTGATACGGTGTCCAAAGAAGCTGTCTATATCGCTGTTGGTATTCGCGAAGACGGCTCTAAAGAGGTACTCGCTTATACGATTGCCCCAACAGAGTCTGCTTACAACTGGCAAGAGCTACTAGAAGAGCTGAAAGACCGTGGTGTAGAAGACGTCTTATTATTCGTATCAGACGGCTTAAAAGGCATGGCAGACGCTGTTTTCACTGTGTTTCCAAAAGCAAAATATCAAGTCTGTTTAGTTCATGTCGGTCGCAATATTATGCATAAAGTACGCGTAGAGGATCGCAAGGAAGTCTGCGAAGATTTTAAAATGATTCACCAGGCAAAGGACGCCGAAGCAGCTGAGCTAGCACTTGGGCAGTTCTGCGAGAAATGGAGCAAATCGTACAAAAAAGTTACACAAGGCTTACTAAATAACCCGTATTTACTGACGTTTTATCAGTTTCCAAAAGCAATTTGGCGAAGCATCTACTCGACCAATTTAATTGAGTCGTTCAATAAGCAAATCAAAAAATATACAAAGCGCAAGGAACAGTTTCCGAACGAAGAATCACTGGAACGTTTTTTAGTGACGCAGTTCGAGGACTACAATCAACGTTTCGCCTCACGCTGTCACATCGGCTTCAATCAGGCACGTGCAGAGTTGGAAGAGATGTTTGAGCAGCTACATGAACCGACAAACTAACCGGGACGTGCCAGCGCGAAATTTGGGTGTCTAGGAAAGGGCTAGCCCTTTCCTAGACACCCAAATCAACACTTCGAACAAATCTATTTGAATACGAAGGTGATCATCTACCTTGAGAAGTTGAAAAGTCATTTACACAAAAATATTGACAGTACCATTTCAACTAATAAAAAACGCGAAAATTTATATAGTTAATATATATAAATTTTCGTGTTTTTTAGTTTAAAAATAGGTTTGAAAACGAAGTGAAATGGAGCAGAGGACGCTCGACTCCTGCGGGAAATAGAGACGCTTTAGACCCCTCAGAGCATGCGAGGGAGGCTCAGCTTCCTCCATGGCGCATCGTGGGTCTGTAGCGCAATGGAACGACTTAGTTTTTATACTTGACTATATTTAAAATCATAGATAATCATCATGAGATAGTAGCTTTATTTAAGAGCTAAATTAGAGAGTATTTGTCTTTAAAGGTTGGTTATTTAGTTTTGTCCCAGCCTCTTTTGTTATTTTCTGTACTCTTTTACTAATAAGAATTAATTGCAGGTTAAATGCAGGAACGGTAAAATGGAAGAAGATTGATATCAGCTTGGAGGAATAGGGAAATGAATATAAAAATTACAAAATGTCATGGAAGTGGAAATGATTTTTTAATTATAGATGAGATATCAGATGATTATCAGTTTTCTGAAGAAGAAAGAGCGACGTTAGCTAAAGCGCTCTGTAATAGAGAGTCTTCCTTGGGAGCTGACGGAATTCTTTATGTAATGTCAAGTCAAGTAGCCGATGCAAGAATGAGAGTATTTAATGCAGATGGTTCGGAAGCGTCTATGTGCGGAAATGGTATTCGTTGTGTTGCCCGTTATGTTTGTGAATTGCTTAAAGTAGAAGAGGCTGTAATTGAAACGATGAAAGCTAATCTGGAAGTGAAAAATGAAGAGGATATTTATCCAAACATTCCAACTTATTTGGTAGAAATATCTCCAGTTTCCTTTAAGACAGAAGATCTTCCATTACAATTAGAAGCAGATACACTACTGAATGAGAAGATTCCAGGACTGCATGAAGATTTGTTATTTACTGCGTTAGCAGTACCAAACCCACATTTAATTACGTTAGTGAATAAAGAGGTACTGGATTCTGAAGTACAGGAAACTTTAAGTAAATATGTGAATGGGTCAAATGAATACTTTCCAGACGGAGTTAATGTTAGCTTTGTATCGATTTTAGATAAAGGTAGTATCTATGTTCGTACTTATGAACGAGGAGTTGGTTTTACTAATGCATGCGGTACAGCGATGAGCGCATCTACCCTCGTTACGATATTAAATGGATTTAATGAAGAAAATACTTATGTTGATGTGTATAATAATGGCGGGAAAGTTCGCTGTATTGTTCACCATCAAAATGGACAATACCGCATAGATTTAATTGGAAATGCTAGTTATGTATATCGTGCAGAAGTAGCTTTAGAGTGGGATACGATTGAAAATTTTAATGTTAAGAATAAGATTTATTTTGAGGATGAAGCTATCCAATATAATAAACTACAAACAGAAGCACAAAATTATGTAGAGGCTCATTTAAAGTAAGTATAATAATAGTTCTTTCCAAATGGATAGGATGAAAAGGTAAGCTATATTTACTAAGATGAAACGATATATCATCAGAGTGAGTAGGTTGCAGGTAATTGTAATTGAAATGGCTATTTTAAAAGTATAAAGAGATTGGGACATAAGCATTTCAATCAACAATAAACACGAACGTTTTATGTAATTTAATTACACAAAGGTTCGTGTTTATTGGTTTAGAACAAGTTTAAAAAACGACTTAGTTTTTACACTTAACTACATTTGTATCATAGATAACCATCATGAGAAAGTAGCTTATATAAGAGCTAAATTAGAGATTGTTCGTCTTTAAAGATTAGTTATTTAGTTTTGACACAGCCTCATGGCTTATGTCCCAAGTCTTTTCGTCTAAAAAAGTATTAAACAGTTTATTGCTAAGTTAAATTCTGAAAGATAATGGGATGTGTTGGAATAATACTGTATATTATTTTTCTATTTGCAAATGGTAAGGATAAAAAGGATATCTACTATGAAGCCAATAAAGCCATTTGAACCAATCTTAACAGATGTAATTCCTCAAGGTGATCAGTGGGTTGCCCAAGTGAAGTGGGATGGAACAAGGATACTCACCTATTATGATGGAGATAAAACCCAATTGTTTAATAGAAAGAAAAACGAAAGAACCAAACAATATCCAGAGCTCTTACGCCCAAATACGTTTATACAGGCTGAAAATTGCATTTTGGACGGAGAAATAATCGCTTTACAGAATGGCAAGCCGTCTTTTTATGAAGTAATGAAGCGTGATCGAATACGAAATATGGATAGAGTAAGCCAATTGCAGCAGGAAATTCCCATTACCTATATGATTTTTGATATCCTTTATGTTAATGACCATTGGTTATTAGAGAAGCCTCTACGTGAAAGACAACAAATACTACGAGAAAGAATTACTGAGAATGAAGTGATTCGCCTAGTGGAAAGCTTTTCCGATACAGAAGGTTTATTTAACGTATGCATGGAGCATCAGCTCGAAGGAATTGTTTGTAAAGATCTCGATAGTCCATATTTACTTGAAGGAAAAGATTCAAGATGGAGAAAGAGAAAAAAAGAGCAGGATTTAATCGCAGTAGTAGGCGGGGTTACGTTGAAGAATAAGACTGTCCATTCCCTACATCTTGGGCAGTTTAATAAGGACGGCCAATTATTTTATATTGGAAGTGCTGGTTCTGGAAAATTAACGGCAAAAGACTGGGTTGCTGTTACAAATGCTATTGAACCAATTATTATCAAAGAGAATCCGTTTATTAACCAAGTTGAAGTTAAGGGAAGTGTTTGGCTGAGGCCAGCTCTTACTGTGAAAATCACCTTTTTAGAGTGGACAGAGGGTAGAACCTTAAGACATCCAGTAATTGAATCCTTTGTAACCGTCCCTATAGAAGAGTGCCTAATGGAATGAGCCTCTTACAGGAATCCCTGTTTATTTTTAATTTGTGTTAATATATCCAGCACTTGACGGAACGGCTGTCTTTTTTTGGCTTCAAAATAAGTAGAAAATGGATTTATTCCTTTTTCTAATCTCTCAAGGACAGTTTTCATCGGAAACTGACTTGGATGGAGGGTGTTTGTAAGTTCCTTCCATTCAATTGGACATGCAACATATCCACCTCTGTTACCACGGATAGAGTATGGAGCGATTATCGTTTTGCCCTCGCTGTGCTGGATATAGTCAATATATAATCGATTATTTCTGTTTTTTTTCAGTCTTTCAATGGTGAATTGTTCTGGATTCTTTTCTATCATAAAATGTGCGATAAATTCAGTAAAAATCCGCACTTCATCGTATGAAAAAGTTTTTTCGGGAAGTGGCAAATAAATTTGTATGCCTTTGTTTCCTGAGATTTTTAAAAAGGCTTGTAATTGCAATCTATTCAGAATTTCATGCAGAACTTTAGCTGCTTCAATGGCCATATGAAAATGATCATTTGAAGGAGGATCTAAATCAAATACAATTTCAGAAGGCATTCCATTGGAGTGGATGGTTTCGAATGGGATATGATATTCAAAAGCTAATTGATTTCCTAACCACATTAGGGTTTCTTGATTATTACATAAAATATATTCAATATCTTCTTTTACATATGTTTCTACAAAAGAAGGAGCATAATCTGGGCATTGTTTTTGATAGAATGATTCTCCAAATAGACCATGTGGAAAGCGAATGGTTGTCAGCAAACGGTTATGCAAAAAAGGAAGGAAATAGGGACTTACCTCTTTTAAATATAAAAGATAATTAAGTTTAGTAATATTAGTATCGGGAAAAAGTGGTTTGTCAGGGTGAGTAATAGTAGTGCGATCTGTTATAAGTTGTTCCAATTTGCAATCGCGCCAATTATGTTTATATAAAAATTTTGAGAAAGTAGGATTGATTATTTCATCATGTACAAATGAAGAGAAATGTAATTCTACACAAATTCCTGGATCCATATAATAAAAATCATCCTCTTCTTTTTTGTAATGTTCCTTTATAATGCCTAACAAGGCGATTTTCTCATCCTCCTTTAACCCTTTCTTAAATCTCCCAACGGTTATTATTTCCTTATTTAAACAAACGCTCACACCAAATGTATCTGATTTTTTATGATAATAATGTATAAAAAATGCTGCTTTAGGCATAAGTAATCCTCCTGATAATCATTCGATAATAGTAGTATATCCAATTGATATGGGTATGTATGAATGATGTGCACTACCAATAATTAAATAGTATGAAAAAGACATGGAAACACAATGTATTAATAGAATCAAAAAGTAAAATTTTTGGGAAAGTAATTTAAATGAGAATGGAGATTATACGATGCACACGATGTGGAAAGGAAATATAAGTTTTGGACTAGTGAGTATACCGATTAAGATGCATTCTGCAATTGAGGATAAAGATATAAAGTTAAGAACACTTCATAAAGCGTGTCATGCTCCTATTAAATATGAAAAGAAATGCTCTGCCTGTGAAAAAGAAGTAGCTCCAGAAGAAATTGTGAAGGCGTATGAGTATGCAAAAGGAAAATATGTAGTCCTCGATGATGATGACTTAGAAAATCTACGCAAAGAGAACGAGGATAAAGCGGTAGAGATTATTGATTTTGTGAAAATGGAAGAAATTGATCCGATTTATTTTGAAAAATGTTATTATATGTCTTCAGGTGAGGGCGGAAATAAGGCATATGCTTTATTAAGACAAGCTTTGCTTGAAACAGGAAAAGTAGGAATTGCTAAGATTATTATTCGCTCTAAGGAGCAATTAGCTATTATTCGAGTGTATGAAAATACACTTGTGATGGAGACGATACATTTTCCAGATGAAGTTCGCAATGTAGAAGATGTACCAAATGTACCTGAAGCCAGTCAAATAGAGAAAAAAGAATTAGAAACAGCCATTTTATTAATAGATCAATTAACAACAGAGTTTACACCAGAAAAATACACGGATGAGTACAGAACAGCTCTTCTTCAATTAATTGAAGCAAAAAAAGCTGGAGCAGAAGTAGTTACAGGTACAGAAAAGCAACCGAAATCGAATGTCATGGATCTGATGGCGGCTCTTCAAGCTTCTATTGATAATACAAAGCCTAAGAAAACAGAAGAAAAGAAGAAGAAGACAACGAGAAAGAAAGTCGCAAAAGAAGCTTAAAATTTAAATAGGTGCTATGCTTGTATGGACAAGCTAGCACCGAAAAATAGCGAGGGATAATTTTGGAAAGAAATATAACATTAAAGTATATAATCCTGATGATTGCTATAATCGTAACTTTTAGTACGGTATTTTATTTAATAGCAAACCTAGTTACCAGTTTGGATATCATTACTTTTGACGATATGATCATCGATTTTATCCAGTCATTCATTTCCGATGATTTAACAATATGGGTGGAACGGGTGACATTTTTTGGATCGGTATCATTTATCACAATTGCTTTACTATTCATTACAGCTCTTTTGCTATGGAGAAAAAAATATGCTTTAGCCACCTTTTTTGTTTTGACAAATGGTATTGGCGCACTATTAAATAAACTGCTTAAATGGTTTTTTAAAAGAGAGCGTCCAGATATTTTGCCTGTTATAATAGAGAAAGGCTATAGTTTCCCAAGTGGACATTCAATGGGCTCTCTTATATTCTTTGGTTCATGTGCATATCTATGTATACATATTGTGAAATCGACTGGACATAAAATAATTGCATATGTGGTTGCTTGCCTATTTATCATTCTAATTGGTATAAGCAGAATATATTTAGGAGTTCATTATCCGACAGATGTTGTCGGCGGATATTCAATAGGAATAGCCTATTCAGCCGTTTGTATTTTAGCTTTTCGGCTATATGAATTTAAATCTAGACTGTAGCCAAACGCCTGGATTGTAGAAATAAGGTTTGTCTATAGATATTTATTAGGTCCTTAGGATTGGAATGTTGCTTTCCGTTTTTGGGGTTTGCCTTCCTCAGTAGGGCTCGCGCTAATCCCAAATGAGTCTCACCTCTTACACTAAAAGCGACGCATAAAAATTCTATTTAACTTTTTTAAAATCATTTTTTTGACAAACTGAATTGAAACGGTAATTTTTTACTAAAGAAAGCTGTTAATAAAGAGGAGAGCGTATACAAGGTATAGTAATTTTGCAATAAAGTGAATTATGGGGGATAAAAATGAATCAGCATATCATACCTGCATCATCAAATATGAAGGAATTTGAAGCTTTTCTAAAAAGTGATTATGAAATTGGCGTGTTCTTAGAAGTACATATTTCTCAATTAAAGCACATTAGCCAACTGGCAAAAAAGGCTAATAAGAAAATGATTTACCATGTGGATCTAATTCAAGGATTAAAAAGTGATGATTTTGGTACAGAGTTTATCTGTCAAGAGTTTAAGCCATATGGAGTAATATCTACAAAATCATCCGTTATTTTAAAAGCAAAACAGAAAAATGTCATTGCTATACAAAGGGTCTTCTTACTCGATAGCCATGCGATAGCGAAAAGTGTTAAATTGGTGAAAAGAACATATCCAGATTATATTGAAGTTCTTCCAGGCGTGATGCCTTGGATGATTAAGGAATTAAAAGATAGTTTGAATGTACCGATACTCGCTGGTGGTTTGATTCGCACAAAAGAAGATGTTAAAAAAGCAATTGATGCTGGGGCTACAAGTATTACGACATCGAAGCGTGAATTATGGGAAGAGAGATAATGTACACTTAATTAATAATTACTATTTTTATAGTGGAAATATCAAAAAATAATTGACAGTCTACTGGTAAGCGTTTACAATAGATTTACAAGTTAATTTAATGTGTAGGAGAAAAGGAGATGCACGCAGGTAGCCATAATTTATTTATTGGCGATATTCTGTTGTGCTCTCCTTTTTTGCGCATTTTTTAACCAATTACACTCTGTGATTTGAATCGAAAAGACAGGTTGATAAGTATTAACGAAGATGTAAAAAATGTATTTAGCATCGAATTAAAACAGAGTGAAAAAAGGATAAGGGGGATTCGAATGTCTGCGTTTATGGGAGAAGTTATTGGAACGCTTATTCTGATTGTATTTGGTGGCGGGGTCGTAGCAGGTGGTAACTTAAAAAAGGCGTACTCAAATGGCGGTGGTTGGATTGTCGTTACGATTGCATGGGGATTAGCTGTAGCAATGGGCGTATTTGCTGTAGGAAGCATTAGTGGTGCACATCTAAATCCTGCAGTGACAATTGCTCTAGCAATAACTGGGGACTTTCCATGGAATCAAGTAGGGCCTTACATATTAGCGCAAATGATTGGTGCGTTTTTAGGAGCCTGTATTGTTTATTTACACTATCTCCCACATTGGGAAGCAACAAAGGATCCTGGTGCAAAATTAGCAGTGTTTTCAACTGGACCTGCGATTCCACATACTTTTTCCAATATATTAAGTGAGTTGATTGGAACGTTTATGTTAGTGCTAGGATTGTTATTCATTGGTGCAAATAGTTTTACAGAAGGTCTCAACCCAATAGCTGTAGGTTTGTTGATTGTTGTAATTGGTATGTCATTAGGAGGAACAACAGGATATGCCATTAATCCTGCCCGTGACCTTGGTCCAAGAATTGCTCATTTTGTACTGCCGATAGCAGGTAAAGGCTCATCGAATTTCGGATATGCATGGATACCTGTAGTTGGACCGATTCTCGGTGGTTCTTTAGCTGCAATTATGTATACTTATCTTTTTAAAGGTATTATCTTATCCAGTTTCTGGGTAGTGTTAGCCATAAATGCAGTTGTTTTAATGCTTGCATTTTTTATGACAAAAGGGGAAAGTAAGAGTATTAGAAAAAAAGTAGCGTGAATATTTACTAACTGGGGAGGAATGAACATGGAAAAATATATTTTATCATTAGATCAAGGTACAACAAGCTCTAGAGCGATTATTTTTAATAAAAAGGGAGAAATTGTGCATGTTGCGCAAAAAGAATTTACACAAATTTTTCCAAAGCCAGGCTGGGTGGAACATAATGCTAATGAAATCTGGGGTTCCATTCTGGCTGTAATTGCAACCGTTTTATCAGAATCAGATATTAAGCCAGAACAAATTGAAGGAATCGGGATAACAAATCAGCGTGAAACAGCGGTTGTGTGGGATAAGAAATCTGGGGTTCCTGTATACAACGCAATCGTCTGGCAATCAAGACAAACAAATGACATTTGTGAAGAATTAAAAGCACAGGGGTATAATCAATTATTCCGAGATAAAACAGGATTATTGATTGATGCGTATTTTGCAGGTACAAAAGTTAAATGGATTTTAGATCATGTAGATGGGGCAAGAGAAAAAGCAGAAAATGGTGATTTGTTATTTGGGACGATTGATACATGGCTTATTTGGAAGTTGTCTGGTGGAGAAGCACATGTAACAGATTATACAAATGCATCCCGTACATTAATGTTTAATATTTATGATTTAAAATGGGATCAGGAATTATTAGATATTTTAACAGTTCCTAAATCGATGCTTCCTGAAGTAAAGGCTTCTTCTGAAATATACGCATATACAGTTGAAGGACATTTCTTTGGTAACAGAATTCCGATTGCGGGAGTTGCTGGAGATCAGCAGGCTGCATTATTTGGGCAGGCGTGCTTTGAAGCTGGAATGGCAAAAAATACGTATGGAACAGGCTGTTTTATGCTCATGAATACAGGAGAAAAGGCAGTCAAATCAGATCATGGACTATTAACAACCATTGCATGGGGGATAGATGGAAAAGTGCATTATGCGCTAGAAGGGAGCATTTTTGTTGCTGGATCTGCCATTCAATGGTTACGAGATGGATTAAGAATGCTAAAAGATGCGAAGGATAGTGAAGCATATGCAAGCAGAGTGGATTCAACCGATGGAGTGTATTTAGTACCAGCATTTGTAGGACTTGGTACACCGTATTGGGATAGTGATGTAAGGGGTGCGATGTTCGGCGTAACGAGAGGAACAACAAAGGAACATTTTATTCGTGCAACATTAGAGTCACTTGCCTATCAAACAAGAGACGTACTTTCTGCAATGGAAGCAGATTCGAATATTCAAGTAAAAACATTACGTGCAGACGGGGGAGCAGTTCGAAACAATTTCCTCATGCAATTCCAAGGAGATATACTGAATGTTCCTGTAGAACGACCAGTTGTAAATGAAACAACTGCATTAGGTGCTGCTTATCTTGCTGGATTAGCTGTTGGATACTGGAAAGATCAAAGTGAAATTGCAGAACAATGGAGTTTGGATCGTTCCTTTGAACCAAAAATGGAAGAAGATAGAAGAGAAGAATTGTATCTTGGCTGGAAGAAAGCAGTCAAAGCAACGATGGCTTTTAAATAAGAAAACATTATAAAAATAATATAAATACTATGAATATAAAGAAAAATATGTTATAATATACACAAGTTAATAATTTTTGTCTGGAGAATTGGAGAGACCACAAGCCATTGTCATCATAATGATAATGTAGCTTTGTGGTCTCTTTTTGTTTCCTAAAAAACTACTTACGACTCAATTATCTCATTTGTTACAGCAGGAAAATATTTAACCAACATGGTTTTCACTTAAAGGGAGGTTATTACTTTGCAAAAGAAGCCAAGTAATAGAGAAAAAATAGAACAGCAATTAATGAATAAGAAATTTGATATGGTAGTTATTGGTGGAGGTATAACAGGTGCGGGGATCGCTTTAGATGCGGCAACTAGAGGAATGGAAGTAGCGCTAGTAGAAATGCAGGATTTTTCAGCTGGAACCTCAAGCAGATCAACGAAATTAGTGCATGGGGGACTAAGATATTTAAAGCAATTTGAAGTGAAAATGGTTGCAGAGGTAGGGAAAGAAAGAGAGGTTGTATATGAAAATGGACCACATGTGACCACGCCTGAGTGGATGCTTCTCCCCTTGCATCAAGGAGGGACTTTTGGGAAATTTTCAACGAATATTGGCTTAAGAGTATATGATTTTCTTGCCGGAGTAAAAAAATCAGAACGTCGAAAAATGTTATCAAAGGATGAAACATTATCTAAAGAGCCTTTAATAAAAAAAGATGGACTAAAAGGTGGCGGATACTATGTAGAATATCGGACAGATGACAGCCGTTTAACGGTTGAAGTACTTAAAAAAGCAGTAGATAATGGGGCGACTGCCATTAATTACACGAAAGTAGAAAACTTCTTATATGATAAAAATGGTATGGTGGAAGGTGTGGAAGTTAGAAATTTAATAGCTGGTACTGTGTATCCAATTTATGCGAATACCATTGTTAATGCAACAGGACCATGGGTCGATACGTTAAGAACAATTGATGGAAGCAAGAAAGGAAAAACGCTTCAGCTTACAAAAGGAGTTCATTTAGTTATTGATCAGTCTGTATTCCCGCTAAAACAAGCCATTTATTTTGACACTTCTGATGGTAGAATGGTTTTTGCTATTCCACGAGATGGTAAAACCTATGTAGGTACAACAGATACCTTTTATAGTGATGATCTTATACATCCATCCATGTCTATAGAAGATAGGGATTATATTTTAGGAGCCATAAAATTTATGTTCCCTTCTGTGTCTGTTTCTGCAGCAGATGTAGAATCTAGTTGGGCTGGAGTGAGACCATTAATTTTGGAAGACGGAAAAGACCCATCTGAAATTTCGCGAAAGGATGAAATTTGGGAATCGGAAAGTAAATTAATTACAATCGCTGGAGGTAAACTAACTGGTTATCGAAAAATGGCAGAGACAGTTGTTAATCTAGTAGCAAGTAGATTGCAAGAAAAAACAGGCAAAACATTTAAAAACTGTATGACAAAATCATTGCCAATTTCAGGCGGTGAAGTCGGAGGGTCAAAAGGTTTTTCGACATATATCAAAGAGGTAGTAGAGAAGGGAATTAATGCAGGACTCTCTAAAGAGGATGCAGAAAAAATCGCAAAGCTATATGGCAGCAATGCGCCAATTCTATATGAGCTGGCAAAAGAATCTATCGGAAAGCATGAAGAGCTTTCGCCAGTAGTGCTTTCAAGAATACGCTATGCAATGGAATATGAATTCGCTATGACACCTACAGATATTCTTTTAAGACGAACAGGAATGCTACTATTTGATATAGATAAAGTGCAAGAAATAAAGGAAGCCGTTATAGAGTATATGGCAAATTATTATAATTGGAGCTACGAAAGGAAAAACATATTAACAGCTGAATTAGAAGAAGAAATCCAAAAAGCCACAGTACCATTTGAAGGAAATTTAATTAAAAATTAACTCGTAAGTGGTTCTCTTTTTTTAAAGCCTAAAATCTTATTATAGGAATTTAATGGGAAATATGTAGTAAGAAGTAGGGCGAGTCAACACCAATAGAATCGTTGCTTGCCCTAAAGTAAACTGTATTTAGCCTGCTATACTTTTTGTTCATTTGCTTAGATTCTAAAACCATTAAATGAATGATTTTACAAAAATAGGGAAGGTTGAAGTTGACTTATATCCATTTCTAAGATATGATGTTTCTTGTATGTATTTGAGGTTTAAAAAGAATTTTGTAGAATTATGTGTAAGGTAACTAAGATATTTATAAGTAAACGGAACAGCTATATAAGAACATTCATGACAATTACACTCCAATTATCTTCAAAAACACATTTAAAATCCTTCCTATTGCGGATTAATCCTTCCATTATTTTTTTCAGAAATGTATTTTTGTGTTCTGCACAATTCACCCTAAATTCACACTGGCACGGCCTAGGAGCCGTAAGGATGAAAGAGAGGTAGGGCTTTCGTTGTTTTAGGCATTTACACCAATTAACTAGTATTCGTGTATTTCCCTTAAATATATGCATAGCTAATGTGTATTCATCATGATGGATACAGTAGTCAAAGGATCTTCTAAAACTGACTTTAAAATCAGTTTAGAAGATCCTTTTTTCATTTGCTTTAAAAAGCAGAAATGATCGGAAAATTTATTTCATTTAAAATAGAGCTATGATATGATACATAAGTACTTATCAATACATAGTGACTGACGACATAGATGGAAATAACCATATGGGAGCTGTGTATATGTATAGCCGGTCGTCTGGGCAGAAGAGCAGCAAAACGCACTTCTTTCTATAATTTACCAGGAGGTATATACATGTCGAAAAAACTGATTTTAGACGGAAATGTAGTAGCAAATGCAGTAAAGGATGACTTAAAAGGAAGAATAAGCGCTCTAAAAGAAAAAGGGGTAACTCCTTGCTTAGCAACAATATTAGTTGGAGATGATCCATCATCTGCTACATATGTTAGAATGAAAGGTAATGCATGTGCTAAACTTGGGATAGAATCTAGGAAAATCCACCTGAAAAAAGAAACAACAACAGAAGAATTGTTAGAAACGATTAACAGATTAAATAAAGATAAAGATGTCCATGGTATCTTGCTACAGCATCCTGTCCCAAGTCAAATAGATGAACGACAAGCATTTGAAGCAATTGATATCGAAAAAGATGTCGACGGTGTTACAAGTTTCGGTTATGGACAAACGGCCCTTGGTTTTGGGAAATATCCTTCTTGTACTCCAGCTGCTATTATGAAAATAATGGAACATTACGAAGTAGAAGTTAGTGGGAAACATGCGGTTGTCGTAGGTCGTAGTCCAATTTTAGGAAAGCCTGTATCTGCATTGCTCCTAAATGAAGATGCAACAGTAACAACATGCCATTCTCGTACGGTAAATGTAGAAAGCTATGTAAGACAAGCAGATATAGTTATTGCTGCAGTAGGAAAACCAAACTTTATTCAAGGAGACTGGATTAAACCAGGAGCAGTTATTTTAGACGCAGGCTATAATAAAGGCAATATTGGTGATGTGGATTATGAAGCTTGTATAGAGAAGGCTTCTGCGATTACACCTGTACCAGGAGGCGTTGGTCCTGTTACAATAAGCATGCTTTTAAAACACACGGTTGACTCAGCGGAAATAGCATCTCGTTAAAAAGAAGCTTTTCCTGTTGTATTTCCGAGAATAGTTTTGAAGTATGAGTAAAATGTTTGTGGGAGAATAAATATCCTTTTTGTCTAGTTGGGGGACTCGTCCCCCAACTAGACAAAAAGGCCACCAAGCGAGAGCGCGGTAGCTGGAAAAAATTAAGCATTAAAAAAGAGAGCTTCCTTTTGTAAAGTAGAATTTGACTAGAAAACTACGAAAAGGAGAGGCTCTCATGAATCAATGTAACACAAAAATGCCATCATTAAAAGAATTGGAAAAAACTTTATTTCGAACACTACAAATGACGTTTCAAGAAATTCTTGTTCAAACATTAGAAAATTGGGATCAAGAGATTGCTCAGCAACGAGACAAAAGAAGATTTGCTTTACGTGATAAACGAGAAATACGAGTAGATACAGCGTTTGGAGCTGTGGAGCTGAAGCGTAATTATTATTTTGATCGTGTGACCAAAAAATATATTTGTCTATTAGATCACTATTTACAGTTTCAGGGGAATAAGGGATTTAGTCCGCTACTAGAAGAATGGGGGTTAGAACTAGCGACGAATGGTTCCTCCTATCGAAAGGCGGTGGAAACGTTCGAACAATTTTTAGGCTATTCGGCGATGAGCCACGAAGCATTACGGCAACATCTTCTTCAAACAAGCGTACTTCCCGCTAAGGAAAAACGCCCTTTTCAAAAGGTATTGTTTGTAGAAGTAGATGGATTATATGTGAAGAGTCAAGAAAAGAAAAAGCGTGGATGGGAGTTGAAATTCGCCGCTGTACACGAGGGATGGAAAGAAAACGGAAAGCGAGTCAGGCTCCGAAATAAAAGGCATTTTCTTTATGAAGGAAAAGAACCCTTTTGGGAAGCCTTTGAAACGTTCTTACAGAATCATTATGCGTATGATCCTACCCAAACCTTGCTTATTATTAATGGCGATGGAGCAGGCTGGATAACGGCATGTCGAGAGTATTTTCGGGAACGCGCCTTTTTCACCATGGATCGTTTTCATGTCGCTCGTTCAATGAAGCAACTAATGAAGAGCCATCCTCGATACCGCTACATGAAAAGAGCGTTAAAAAACTACCAGGTAGAAACATTACTTCTAGAGTTGAATAGCGCAGTAGGAACAATGGATACACCAGAAGAAGAAGAAAAACTAGAGCATTTCCTTGCCTTTTTAACGCATCATCAGGAAACCATAAAAGATTACCGTAGTTGGTTACAGGAAAAAGGTGTGGACACGACAGCGTATCGTCCAATGGGAAGTGCAGAGGCGATGATGAATCAATTAGCCAAACGATTAAAAAATGGAAGAGCATGGAGCAAAAAAGGGGTCATGAGCATGGCGCGCTTGTGGATTGGATTGAAGGATGACCTATCCATCCAAACGATATATGGGAAATGGGAAAAAGAAAAAAGCCTAAATACATCAAAGAAAGAACATCGACCGAAAAGAAAAGTACCCACAAAATTAGTAACAGAAACCGTGCGTCAGAACATGCCATACTTAAATCAAGCGATTGGAAAACCCATTCACTTTGCCTTACAGGG
The DNA here is from genome assembly GCF_976954375.1 of Niallia sp. Marseille-Q9988. Lineage (NCBI taxonomy): Bacteria > Bacillati > Bacillota > Bacilli > Caryophanales > Bacillaceae > Niallia > Niallia sp. Marseille-Q9988. The sequence continues at coordinate 213,988 of NZ_CDRJSZ010000007.1, forward strand.
ATTAAAAGGTTTTTAAAAAAAGAAAAAAACGAAATTTTGATGAAAGAAAATATTTAGAAAGCGGATACAAAATTAAAAGTTTTATTTTATAAAAAGGGAGCTAAAAAAACTCCCACAAAAACTTGACTCAATCAGTTTTGAAAACGTTATTGACAAAAAGCCAATAAGATTATATTATAAGTGTAACGCAATTAAGTTCGGTATATGTTTTATGGATAAGGTGGTCGTAGCTGCAATGTATGTAGGCGATTTTCTTCTACATCATTCCAGCTACGGCTTTTTCATGTTGAATGAGGTATCGATTCCTAAAAGTTATATTAGGTGCTTAGTGTGTAACACATTTTTGGAGGTTTTACAATGAACACAGGTAAAGTAAAATGGTTTAACGCAGAAAAAGGTTTTGGTTTCATCGAGTCTTCTGAAGGGCAAGACGTATTTGTTCACTTCTCTGCTATTCAAACAGAAGGTTTCAAAACTTTAGAAGAAGGCCAAGACGTAACTTTCGAAATCGTTGAAGGTAACCGTGGACCTCAAGCTTCTAACGTAACTAAAGCTTAATAAAAAATTAAAAAAAGGTGATGCCTTTCAAAATGCATCACCTTTTTTAATGATGTTTACAAGAACTTCTATAACAAAGATTATTTCATATAAACGCTTTGAAAAAATCATTTTAGAATGAAAGCATAATGTGATTTACTCACTGTCTTATTACATTAACTTAGCATTTATATAAAAAATCTCCATCAACTTCATTATATTCATCCGTTAAAAAACCACATAATTTCCCACTAAAGTATGGTATAAAGGCTTTTAATTGATCCTATTTACCTTAATGTTTTGGAAAATGAAAAAAAGTGAAATAAAATGGAGAGTATATATTTATAACAAAATAAAACAATACACTCTAGGTTGGTATTTTCTAAACAATAATGTCCCTTATAATAGGGCGGTGTTTTAAGGTTTATATTAAAGAGTAATCATGCGCTAAAATTAGTGGAATCCATTCATTTAAAATGATAAAGATCCTATCCTACGACATTTATGGCCCTATATTCTAAGGAATATCAATCAACGGAGTACAATTACAAGGAGGAAAAAGTATTGACAACTTTTTCAGATTTTAAATTAAGCAGCAGTTTAGAAAAAGCATTATCAAACATGGGATTCGAAGAGCCAACACCTATTCAGGCACAGGCTATTCCAATTGCATTATCTGGTAAAGATATGATTGGACAAGCTCAAACAGGTACAGGTAAAACAACAGCATTTGGTGTGCCTTTACTTGAAAAAATTGAAGTTGGCAAGGCAGTTCAAGGGTTAGTTATTGCTCCAACAAGAGAATTAGCAGTCCAAGTAGCAGAAGAATTAAATCGTATCGGTTCTGTAAAAGGAATCCGCACATTACCAATTTACGGTGGCCAAGATATAAATCGCCAAATTCGCGGATTAAAAAAGAAACCAGAAATTATTGCAGCTACACCTGGTCGATTAATTGATCATATAGAGCGTAAAACAATTCGTTTACAAGATTTAAAAATGATTGTACTAGACGAAGCAGATGAAATGTTAAATATGGGATTTATTGAAGATATCGAAAGAATCTTAAGTGAAACTCCAGATTCTCGTCAAACACTATTGTTTTCTGCGACAATGCCAAAAAGAATTCAAAGCCTTGCAGAAAGATTCATGGTAGAGCCTGAAATCGTAAGAGTGAAAGCAAAAGAAATGACAGTAACAAACATCGAACAACATTATATGGAAGTGCAAGAGCGTCAAAAATTTGATGTTCTATGTAGCTTACTTGATATTCAATCACCTGAGCTTGCAATTGTTTTTGGTCGTACAAAAAGACGTGTTGATGAAGTAGTGGAAGGATTAATCAAACGTGGTTATTCTGCAGAAGGTATTCACGGCGATATTCCACAAGGGAAACGTGACCAAGTGATCCGTCGCTTTAAGGAACAAAGCATTGATATAATGGTTGCAACAGATGTTGCAGCAAGAGGATTAGACATTAGCGGTGTATCTCATGTTTATAACTTTGATATTCCACAAGATCCAGAAAGCTATGTTCACCGTATTGGTAGAACAGGACGTGCTGGTAAAAAAGGTCTTGCTATAACGTTTGTTACTCCTAGAGAGCTTGATCATTTACGTATTATTGAAAATGTAACGAAGAAATCAATGTCTAAAAAACCAATCCCTTCCCTTACAGATGTGTTAGCTGGTAACCAACAAGCTACCATTAATAAAATTACTAAAACTGTGGAAGAAAATGAGTATTCTGAATATAAGCGTGTTGCAGAAGGTTTATTAGAAGAAACAGATTCAGTAACATTACTTGCTGCTGCATTGAAGCTACTTACAAAAGAACCAGATGCTACACCAGTTAAATTAACAGCTGTTGAGCCATTGCGTTCAAGAAAGAAAGATAATCGTTCTGGTGGCGGTGGCGGTAACCGTAGACGTCGCAATGATCGTGGCGGAGAACGTGGCGGATATGATAGAAAACGCCCAAACTCTTCAGGTGATAGCAGAAGACCTAGAAGCCGTAACAGAAGCAAATAAATCCTATTCTTTTATCTAGAATACATTATTTTTCCGACAATAGATGGACGTTTAAATTTCAGCGTTTTAAATATGGAAAATTGGGTATACTAGTTAAATGAAGGGTATTTCATAAATATCCATGTTATTTAAATCTAGGAGGCAATAAGAAATGGCAACAGGTAAAGTAAAATGGTTTAATTCTGAAAAGGGATTTGGATTTATCGAAGTGGAAGGTGGAGAGGATGTATTTGTACATTTTTCTGCTATCCAAACAGAAGGGTTCAAAACTTTAGATGAAGGTCAAGAAGTTAATTTTGATATAGAAGAAGGTAGCCGAGGACCACAGGCTGTAAATGTAACAAAACTATAATCGTAATAAAGAGTCCTTTTATGGGGCTCTTTTTATTTTTCAAGTTTTTTACTGGTTGCTTGTGAAAAGAAAAGTTCAATAAAAGTGAGTAATGGAGAGCAAGACACGCATCTGCAAGCTTTGTGATAATGTCTTAGAAGAAACACTGGGAAATCAACTGTTCGAAAGAAATGATGGGTGAAACAAACGAACGCCACTGGTCGTTTGTTTCACTTAAGGAAAGAGCTTATGTAATAAGAAAGGACAACTCTTTGCTAATTTCACTGTAATTGTATAAAATAATAAAGTAAAGAAAGAGGTGCATAATATGAAAGAATTTAAGGTGAGTTTCCATGCAGAAGATGGAGTCGATCAAATGGTTGTACAAAAACTAAGTGAGGACGATTTTAATCGTGCTACGAGTGGAGGTACTAGACAATTATTTGAATTAGATACAAATATTGGTTTTTTTATTTATTTTGATGCAGTGGATGAGGCAGGAAAAGAATCTTATTTAGTTCTTCAGTATGAAGAAGAAAATGAGGATCCATCTGCTTGCTATAGTTTTCAGCTAAAAGATTTCTATCAATTTGTAGCATTGCACTTAAATGATTTGCAATATGAAGAAGATGAGGAAGAGGATGAAGAAGAGTTTGGTCCTATCCACTATCTGGCGCATTTAATGCATCATATTGTAGAAGATGGAAAAACTGTTGAAGTTTAAGCTAAAAGAGAAAAGAACGGAAGGAGTGCATTCCTTCCGTTCTTTTCTCTTTTCTGCCTTAAATTTCTTCCTCCAAATAATGCATGTTGCAAAAGGTTTTTATTTCTTCCAGTTCATCGTCTTCTAAGCCATAATCTAAGTATTTATTTTCTAAGCTATTATAAAAATGATAATTAAGAATGCGAGAGACACCCTCATCTACTGAGAAAAGAACTTTTATTTGCAGATGGTCTTCTTCTGCTAATTCATCGTCTTCATCGAACTCAACAGTTAGGAAAAATTCGTAACGTTTTCCGATAAGAATGCCAGTTGGGTCTTTTATTTCCTCAATGGTATATTCTTTTATGTTCACTTAATAAACCTCCAATAATTCTTCGATAAAACAATTGATAATTTGGTCACCTCAAAAATAATATCATATTAAGTAGGGAATAGCTAATTGAAAGAATTTTTAATATCCAAAATCCTTTCAGAATTTGGGAAAGAAAGATAACTCGACATTTTATTAAAATAATGTTTGCATTAATGGTAGGAAGTATGGCATAATGAAAAGTTTGACTTTCATAAGTATTTATGTTATATTTAATATTAGTTTTTAGTTTAGATTTATATTTCTCACGCACTTGTTTAGGGATTATTTCTTGTGTTTTCTCTTGTTTACAAGTGTTTTTTATTTTATGGCGTTAAATTTTCTATGTGAAGTGAAGAATATAGTAATAAGAGATGTGGGTAGAAGCATGAAATAGAATGCGCAAACTACCTTTATCACATAGTTCATTTAACAAAAAATTAGCTTCCTGGAGGTGCTTCATTTGGCAATGGGATTTGGAAGAAGAAATAATGAAGAAATTGTTAAAGAAGAAGTGATGGTTTGGGATTGTACATCAGAAACTTGTAAGTGCTGGATTCGTGATAATTTTAAAAGCAGTGAGACACCAAAGTGCCCAATATGCGGAAGTGAAATGGTTAAAACAACTAGAGAACTTCAAGTAGTTAATAATAATAGCATCTATTCGAAATAAAAAGAAGAGGAATTTTCCAAAAGGATTGACCTCACAAGATTTGTTCATTCGATTGATAGTAATCGATTGAGAAATCTTGTATGGTCTAATCTTATCTGGAGAAGTCCTATTTTTTTTGTCTATTTTTTAATGCAAAAAAAAGAAGAAATGCCAATAAAGAGACATTTCTTCTGCCATTATTTATTCTGTTACTGGTGCATGCGAACTCTTAAGCAGTAAAGTTAAGCATTAACGGGATCAAAGAAGTTCCCCATAAAACAGTAATCCACGCTGCTAAAATCATTGCAAGTGTAGAAAAGGTTGCCTCTTGTTCTCCAAATTCCATCGCTTTTGATGTGCCGACTCCATGTGCTCCCATTCCAAGCGCTAAGCCTTTTGCTATCGGGGAGTGAAGGGATAACCATTTTATTGTATACGGCCCAATGATTCCTCCTAGAACCCCTGTGATAATCACAAATATTGTTGTTAGTGTTGGCAGGCCACCAATTTCCTCTGATACGACTATTGCAATAGGTGTAGTGATGGAACGCGGCAAGATACTCATTATAAAGTCATTGTTTAAATGAATCAAAATGGATAATAAATAAGAAGAAAAAATCGCGACCAAAGTACCTGTTGTAACGCTAATCATAATAATCGTAAAATATTTCTTTAACAAATGTAAGTTTTTATAAATTGGAACGGCGAAAGCAATTGTTGCTGGTCCTAATAAATGTGTTAATGGTTGTGCTGATTCCATATAAGTCGTTGCTGGAATACGAAAGATACTAATAAACGCAATTAGCAATATGGGGGTAATTAACAACGGATGAAATAATGGGATATTCCATTTTTTATAGCAGGCTTTAGCTATCCGATAAAGAACATAGGTTATAATGGTGATTATGATAATTTTCATTTACTAAAACGTCTCTTTCTATTATAAATTTTTTCAGCAGTAAAACCTGTAGCCCCCATTACGATAAAAGTACTTATCGCGATTAGTAGTACTGTTTCAACTCCTTTAACATTTAGAATTTCGTTGTAATTTACAATGCCGACAGCTGATGGAATAAAAAATAACAACAATTCTGCAAGCAGCCAAGCAGCGCCTTTTTCGACCCATTCAATTTTCACTAATTTAAGCTTTAATGCAATAAAAAGGACAATTAATCCAATCATTGAAGCTGGAATTGGTATAGAAACGATCAATTTAATTCCCATGCCGATAAAAAGAAAAACATGGAGGAATAAAATTTGACCAGCGATTATCAATATATTCTTCAATGGGCTCACCTTCTGTTATTCATTTGATGGAATAATATCTTCCATCTCCTTGGTATATGAATATCATACGCTTCTAATCGTTATTCGTAAAATACATAGTTATTATAGTTAATATAACTAAAAGTTATTGAAAAGCGAAAGCGAGAGAGTTGAAGAATATAAGGATAATTATTCATTATCAAGGACAAAGTCGATAAATCTTCTGCTGGCAACGGATAGATAGCGATCCTTTTTCGTTATGATAACGAGCTCCCAATTTGTAACAGGCTCTAAATCAATGAACCGAACTTGATTATTATTTGCTCGATTGCATATCGATTCCGGTAGTATGGAAATTCCTAGATTTGCAGCGACAATTTCCACCATAAAGTCCCATTGGGAGCTTTTGAAAATAATATTTGGTTCAAATCCTTCTTGAATGAATTTTTTCCTCATTATTTCATATAGAGCAAATTCTTCGCTGTAGAAAATAAATTCTTCTTCTTTTAATTCCTTCATATGAACTTTATTTCTACTAGCAAACCGGTGCGATTCTGGGACAATTAATTTTAATTCTTCCTTAACAAGTGGAAACACATGGTAATCTTCATCCGCTAAAGGAAGCACAGCAACCCCCATTTCAAATTCGCCTTCTTCGACACTTTTAACTACTTTGGCAGCGCCGTATTCCTTTATATTAATTTGGATGTTAGGATATGCTTTATGAAAAGCGGCAATTATTTTCGGGAAAAATAAACTTCCGATAATTGGCGGGAGCCCAATATTAATATTTCCTCTTGTTAAATTGGTCATATCATGGAGTGTGGATGACATTTCTTCCACTTGTGCAAGGATTTTTTGTCCATATTCAAAAACGACTGATCCCGCATCTGTTAGCTCATGTGTTTTATTTGACCGATGAATTAATGTTAAGCCAATCTCTGCTTCTAGGCTTTTGATTGCTTTACTAAGTGCAGGCTGTGATATATGAAGATTCTCTGATGCCTTTGTCATATTTTTTTGCTTAACTACTTCTACAAAGTAATGTAATTGTCTTATTTCCATCTTTCTTCCTCCTTTCATTACGGAAAATGGCTGCCTCTAATCAAGGAGACAGCCTTTTTGACCATAATTCATTATGTTGTAATAAACTCCTTATAATTGCCGAATAGTGTTTATTTCGGTATTTTTTTTAGCAAGGATAAATTTCTAATCATCGAACCGACAAACATCGTGCCAGCTCCTCCAAAAAGAAGTATTAATACTGTTTGCTTGCTAATAACATCAAGTGGATACAGTACACTGCCTAAGATTGCGAAAAAACCAATTAGCGATAAAAACCAACCAAATTTAGTCATAATAAACTTCCTGTCCTTTAAATAAAATGTATTAATAATTACCTATTTTACGCAAATTAGAAGCGAAGCACAACTATTGGCTAGTAGTTTGTCGAAAATTGTGGTGTATTCGTTCAGCTCCTAACACAATACTGGTAAAAAGGGCTGAATTTAATCGGCGATTTTATCAAGCCTGAAAGGAAATTACACGAAAGACTCGGATCATTTCATTCGGTTAGAAGAAAAAATTTATTCGCATTAAGAAATGATTTATTTTACAACTTCATTTTTAAAGTGCTACTTCTTTCTAACAGCTTGTAGGAACTGATGGAATTGATGAAAAAATTAGAGACACATTTATATATAAATACGGAGTAATTTTAAGTTTAAATGGGAAATGGATGTGGTATAAGTAGATTATCAACTTAAGAAGGTGTGAACATCATGAGCATTTTTCACCAGTTAAAAGACAAGATAATCTTTATGCATAATTGGAAGGATAATTTAACTGCACACAAAAAATATGAAAATTTATACAAAAAAAATGCGACAGAAATGATATATCTTAATATGTACCGTTTAAAATCAAAAAAACAAAATGAACAAAAATAATAGACTAGGGTGAGACGCATCCTAGTCTTTGTTATGTTTCAAAATCATTTAGCTATATTTTCTATTATGCCATGGATGTTTCTTTTAAATAATCAGAAAAAACCTTTTGTACAAGAACTTCTTCTTGAATATCGTCCGAATTATGTAAATCCTTAATACAGACTACGTAAACAGATTTTACAAATAAGTGTAATGCTTCATCATCCGTTAATTTCTGGATTTTCTTTATTAGTTGAATATCAGTAATGTAATTAACGATACGATCAAGGAATTCCTTCGGGTAATCTTTTGGCTGCTTACCAGTTTCCTCTTGAAAAATTCCTCCTTGTCCTTCAATTTCGACATGACGTATTACTTTTTCTAATTCTTGAATACTGAATATCTCCATTGATTATACACCTCTTTCCCTCTAGTATTATAACAGGCTATTAAACAGTAGTAAATTGATGATTTTACACTATTTGAAAAAGCTTGATTTAATAGTCTTTCAGTGGTGTTATATAAAAGATTAGAAGAAAGATTAGGAAGGCTTTTTTTCCTATTTTAACTCCATCGTTATTCCTAAAATAAAGGAAAGTACTACAAAAAGAAAGTCAAAATGTTACAATAGTCTTTAGTCCATACCGAACGGGAAAAGCCTATAACTACATAAATGGAGGAAGATAGGTGTTTTAAACTCTTCCATATTAGAATAGGAGAAGTATAATAAATTTCAGCGAGAGGACTAAAGGGAAAATTCATATTTAATGGAAGTTTTCTAATTACATTTACGTTTATTTCGAAAAGGAGTAGTAATGGATAATAATAAGATGTATCATATGGTGAAAAATTTTCATGAAGCATTTGGACATGAAGTGGCAAAAGAACCTACTGCTATTGATGAAAAAACAGCTGTTAATCGAGCGGTTTGGACAGGAGAAGAATTAGTTGAATTTCTATATGCTACGGCTGAAGGAAATGAACAGAAATTCCAAGTATTATATAAACAGTTTTTACAAGGATTAGATAAAGCTGCTGATAAAATACTTACCCAAAAGAAACCAGTCGATGATAAATTAGTAGCACAGATGGATGCACTAACAGATGTTGAATATTTCAATCAAGGAAGTTTTGTCATTGCTGGTGTTGAGCCATTTCCTCTCTTTCAGATAGTGCAAGAAGCGAATATGGGAAAATTATTTGAAGATGGCAAACCACGCTTCAGAGAAGGGGATGGCAAGATTATTAAGCCACCGAATTGGGAGGCAGATTTTGCACCAGAAGGCAGATTAAAAGCGGAAATAGAAAAACAAAGAAAAAATAAATAGAAATAATGGGAGGAACTGAGAGTTGGTCAATACTGTAAAAGTAATAATGGCCACCAAAGTTCTTCCCATTTTTACTACTCAAATTATTGAAATACGGAAGTAGGAATCAATATGGATGGATTGCCAGAAACGTATGGACCTACTTCATATTGCTGGAATATTAGGACTATTCCTTTGTCAGATAAAAAGAAATTCGTTTCATTTGTTACTTTAAAGTCTGCAAATTCAGTAGAATCTGAATAAAATATTTCAGGATGTTTTTTCATATATGCTAATGCATAATTTGTTACCTTTTCATATTCTCGCTCTGATGTGAGAAAGTCATCTAATGTCAATTGATTTCCTGATTTCAAATCAAAATTATATGACGAAATAACCGTGTTTCCATGTGCACCACCAGTAAATTGATAATCATTAAATATGATGCTAAGTTTATTATTACTGTTGAATTTCACCTTGTAATTGGTAATGTATTCGAATTTACAAACAGATGGTGACTCTTTGCAAATTGGATCTGTTTTCATTTTTTCCATTTCTTTCATCCATTTAAAATATCTCTTATAAGAATGTTTGATATGCTGTAAAAGAATTTTGTTTACTTGATTTTGAGCTTTGTTATTTGGTGCGCTTATTAGCGTAGGATATTTGAGATTTTCGATATTTTTATATTGTTTTGTCATAACCACATTAGGTGTTTTAATCGCAGATGCAGGTATTGGTTGAATAGTAAAAATAAGTATATGTAAGACAGATAACGTAAGAATAAATAAATTCGTTTGTTTTTTCATAAAAATCTCCATTCCTTTCAGATAGTATTACTATTTTTTTACGAAAGAGAATGGATATGTATGGTGATAATTGGAAAAAGCTAAAGGGAGTTGATTAATCGACTTCCTTTAGCTTTTTTTCAATGGATTTAAGATGGTTATTTAGGTCATTTATCATGGTCATTTGCTGCTTATGAATAGATAGGCTGCTTCTTTCCAACTTTAATCTTTCGATGGCTCTAGCCTCTTTCCGTTTAAGAAAGCGAACAACGATAAATATAAGTAAAACAGGAATGAAAATATAAAGGAATAAAGTTGGCAAAACCATAATGGCTATAGTCATATTATTTCTCCTTTTAATTTGTCTCATCTAAGATTTTTTCAATGTGGACAATTCTTTCTTTGATTTTGTTAAGAGCATTTATTTGTTCTTTTTGATTTTCAATATTTTCTTTTTCTATAATAATCTTTTCATCTGCTCGTGCTTCCGCTCTTTTCATATATCTAGCTAAATAGAATAGAAACCCAAGGATCAAGACTATAGGCAGAATAAAAATGAGTAAATTGATCATACTAAATAATTGCATTTGTTACCTCCTAAAATGTAATATGCTACTCCTTTCTTTTTTTTATCGACACGGTTTTAGCCAAGTCTGTAATGAATTTTTCTGATAAAGGAACATGAAAAGGAATCAATTCATAGTATTTCATTGCTTTTCCATCTTTCGAAATTTCATGGTGTCCCTTAACAATTTCTGCGTTTTCTAATTTTTGAAGATGTAAATATAACAATGGTCTACTAATTCCAAGCTCTCGAGCTAACAGACTTACGTATTTTCGTTCTTTTTGCAATATTGCAATAATTTTTAATCGATACGGATTAGACAATGCTTCAAGTACTAGGAGTAATTGATCACCGTTATTTATACTTTTCATATGTAATAATTTTATTACAGGTGTAAATGTTATGCAAGAACAATTTTGAACTTTTTTTGCAAAGTATATTAAAAAAGGAGGGAAATAAGAATAGAATAAAAAGCAATGGCTTATCACATAAAGTTGTTTCGTATTTTTCGCAATAAATACTACAATCTTATGGAAAAGTGTTAAATTAGGAAACTTTTATAGCTGTTAATTCGTATATACATTAAAAAATGGAGGTAGATTTTTATGGGTTTTTTAAATGGTTTAATGGGAAATGCAAGTTCAACAGATGTGAAAGAATTAGAAAAGGAATTAGATAAGATTATCGGATCAAATGAACAGATAGAGCTTGCATATAAATTAATTCGAGACTTAATTGTATTTACTGATTTACGATTAATTCTCGTTGATAAACAAGGTTTAACTGGTAAAAAAGTCGAGTATTTGTCAGTGCCTTATAAAAGCATCTCTCGGTTTAGTATCGAAACTGCTGGTCACTTTGATTTAGATGCTGAATTAAAAATTTGGATTTCTGGTGCAGAATTGCCAGCTATATCCAAACAATTCAAAAAAGATAGTAGCATATATGACGTGCAAAAAGCACTTGCAAGTTATGTGGCAAAGGCTTAAGATAATTGGAAATTAGTCCCTGACTGTTTAAAGACAGTTATGGGACATTCTCTTAAAAAAATATAGAAGGAATGTAATGTTCTTTGTGGAATATTTATTTAGTATGGTGCTTATAGGATAAAGATAGGTGGAGAAGGAAAGATTGGGTGGAATAGGGGGAATAATATGCATTCAGAAGCGAAATTTACAGGGAAGTCTACATTATATGATCGTTATCGTCCAGGTTATCCAAAACGTTTCTTTATTGAGCTTTTTACAGAGTATATTGGTGCCAAAGATAATTTCGTCATTGCTGACATCGGTGCTGGTACGGGGATTTTTACAGAATTAGTTGCTACTTTTGGAACAGATATTATAGCGATAGAGCCAAATGACGATATGAGATCTATTCTAAAAGAAAGAATGGAAAATTTCACACAGGTGACATGTGTAAACGGTTCAGCTGAAAAAACAGCGCTTGCTGATAAGAGTGTGGATTTAATTACGGTTGCTCAAGCATATCATTGGTTTGATGCAATTGCCTTTAAAAAAGAGTGCGAACGAATTCTGAAGAACAATGGTCTTGTCATGCTTATATGGAATAGTCGTGATCATACGAGTAGCTTAAATATGGAAACGGCAAAAATATCGAAAAAATATTGTCCTGATTTTCAGGGGGTTAGTGGTGGAATTAATATTGAGCGCCTGGATTTACAGCAATTTTTCACGCATGGCTATGAGCATTATGCTGTCTCCAATCCATTAAAAATGGATAAAGAACATTTTATAGGCAGAAATCTGTCTGCTTCCTATGCACCAAAAGAAGATGACTTTTTTTACGAGGAATTTGTTGGTGAACTAGAATTTCTTTTTGAAAAGTACAGTAAGGACGAAACAATCCTAGTTCCGAATGACCTGCATGTTTATGTAGGCGCTATCATTTGAGTGTTTCGAAGAATACTAGTATTTCCTTTAAGAAACTTTTATACGACTCTCACCCCTTATTTAGGAATATGGGAGCAAGATCAGATTCCGAATGTTCACTAAGCTTTTCTGAGGGGATAAAGGCCCCTATGATAATGGAAGTTTTCTTTTGTAGTTGAAGGACTTTTCGAAAGATATTGACAATTGACGAAGAAAAATCTACAATAAATCTTAATAAAAATGATGGCGTAGATAAGGAAAAGTAAATAAGGCAATTTTTTTAGAGAGCTTCCGAGGGTGGAAAGGAAGTAAATGAACCTTATTGAAAATGACCTTTGAGCTTCGTACCGAAAACTATGTGTGAGTAGACTACGACGAGACAGGCACTCGTTACAACAGCGGCAGTATCTCTTTCAAAAAGACGTACTGATTAGAGGCAAATAGTGCAAATTATTTGTAAAGCTAGGTGGTACCACGGGTAAACTCGTCCTAATCTTTTTAGATTAGGGCGTTTTTTTTATGGTTTTTAAAATGATAGGAGGATTTTATAGGCAGTAAGAGTGTGCGTTATCGAAATTCAGATAAGCAAAACAAAATGGAGAGATGAATGAAGGAGGAATAAATGATGACAATATTTATCGGGGGAGCTTGGCCATATGCAAATGGATCCTTGCATTTAGGACATGTGGCGGCATTGTTGCCAGGAGATATTTTGGCACGATATTTTCGCCAAAAGGGAGAGAATGTACTTTACGTTTCAGGAAGTGATTGTAATGGAACGCCAATCTCGATACGAGCACAACAGGAGCAAACAACTGTTGAGAAAATTGCCGATCGCTACCACAATGAATTTTATCAATGCTTTACCCAGTTAGGATTTACTTTCGATTTTTATACAAGAACAGATGCACGGCATCATCACATATCAGTTCAAGAGATATTTCTTACTTTATTAAAGAATAATTTTTTATATAAAAAAACAGTTGAGCAGGCATATTGTCAAAAAGACAACCAGTTTTTACCTGATCGTTTAGTAGAAGGCATTTGTCCTCACTGCAAACAAAAAGCTAGAGGGGATCAATGTGATTACTGCTCTAGTATATTAGATCCATTAGAGTTAGAAGACAAACGCTGTAAAATTTGTGGTGAAACACCAGTCATTCAAAAAACAGAGCATTTCTATTTTGCTTTTAGCAAGTTTCAGCAAGAGATGGAGACATACTTAAAACATGCTGAAGAAAACCAGCTTTGGCGTGAAAATGCTCTTTCTTTGACAAAACGTTACTTAGAGGAAGGACTTCCTGACAGAGCAGTTACAAGAGATTTACCAAATGGAATTGATGTTCCATTAGAAGGCTATGATGGGAAGAAAATTTATGTTTGGATTGAAGCTGTGTCAGGCTACTTAACGGCTACTATAGAAGTATGTAAAAAGGAAGGCATGAATGTGGAAGATTATTGGAAGGAAGAGACGATTTCTTATTACGTGCATGGAAAAGATAATATTCCCTTCCACTCCGTTATTTGGCCGAGTATATTGCTTGGGCTGGGCAAAAAATCCTTACCGACACATATCATTTCTAGTGAGTATTTAACATTAGAAAAGAAGAAATTATCCACCAGCCAAAATTGGGCTGTATGGGTTCCATATATTTTACAAAAATATAATCCTGATTCCATTCGTTATTTCTTAACAATGAATGCTCCTGAAGCAAGAGACACAGACTTCTCATGGCGGGAATTTATCTATAGTCATAATAGTGAACTATTAGGAGCATACGGTAATTTTGTAAATAGAACATTAAAATTCATTCAGAAAGCGATGAATAGCAAGATTCCAGAAAAGCAGATTTCAAAAAGGATTATAGCGTTTACAGAAGAGGTGTATAAAAAGTCAGGAGAATGGGTTGAAAAGGGAAGTGGAAAAAAAGCGTTAGAAGAAATTTTTTCTTACATTCGTTATGGAAATCGTTATTTTGACAAGCAAAAACCATGGGAACAGATAAAGGGAAAGGTGGAAGATGCAGAAATTACTTTAGCTAATTGTACATATATTATTATAAATTTAGCCCAACTTCTCGAACCATTTGTTCCTTTTTCTACACAGAGAATTAGAGACATGCTTGGTATTAACAAAATAGAATGGAAGCTACAACACACACTTCCATCCGAAATATTGTATGTCACCCCTTTATTTGAAAGATTGGATTTAGGATTAATCGAAGAAGAGTTAAAAATACTACAAGATGGAGTGATAAACGGCTAGCCTTCTGACAGTTCGCTTAGCTTTTTTTCACTAGTATCTCACTTTTAAACTTCAGTAGTAGTAGGAGATATCTGTCTGTATTAATCCGATTGCTTCAACTAACCATTAGCGGAAGAGGATAGAACCCTCCGGTTAATGGTTAGTTTTTATTTCTATGGGAAGGAACCTGTTGAATAGGTAAGAAATTATTATTCATCAGAAGGTTTTAGATGAATTCCTCCGAGAGCCAATTACTTTACCGTCTTCCTTCCGCTCCCTCTGATAATACAACGACATAAGCATTTATCTTGTATGTCACCATTTGGCAGTAAGAATGACTTTTCTTAAAAGACCGAAATTGATTGTAGAAAATTGATTTTTTTCAGAGAAAATACAGGAAAATTGCGTTCATATATCGAATTGATAGGTATTAATATTATCATTTATGACCATTTCATGTAATATGAATATACTAGATTAAATACAATACTTGGACCGTAAGAAAAATCACTTGGCAATTTTTCCATTACTATGGAATAGACATAAAGTAATAAACAAAGAGCGGATTATCAGAGAGTATATGGCAAAAGGAGTTGAATAAAGCAGTTAATAAGTAAGGAGGGAGCTAAAAATGAAGTGGAGTGAGTTTGTATCCCATGGAAAGAACAGAGTCTTACCAGTCATTATAGAGGTATTGGGCAAAAAATATCCACATTATGCAAGTAAGCTTTATCCAATATGTTATACAAGCTTTAGTGATTTGGGAATTCTTTTTACACCCTGTGGTTTATTTAGAAAAAAGAAGAAACAAAGTATTCGAACGGTTCGATATAAAGAAATTATGTCAGTGGAGTTTAACGTCCAACGAGTACCAACTGTTTACTTATACCTTTTAGGATCCTCTTTGCATTTGAATATTATTCTCCACTTAAAAGACCATTCCATTTTATATTTGGAAAGTGAAGATATAAGTCTCTTTCCTGAGCTAATTCAGCTTTTAAAAAAGCAGAAAGTGGTTATTAAAGATCCTTTAAAACTCCAAAAAATTCTAAAAGAACAGGATACGATGGAAAAGTTTTATTCCTATATTGATAAGTATTTAGAACAGGATTCCTATTATAACGACAAGGAACCTAAAATAAAATAGAGAATCAACGGTTAACGAGTTATTTTGAGATCAAAATCAGTTACTGAATTTCGTTCTTTTTTCTAAGGATTCTAATAATTCTATTGCATTCTTATTGTAAATAGAAGCAGAAAAATGCATAGATGGTACACACATATGTCGACGATTAGGATTGCGATTTTGTTTTCTTTTTATTGTCATAGAAATAAGCCTCTTGATTACTTTTTATCTATAGGTTTTCCATCTTTTCAATATTCTTATACAAGCCTTTAAAACGTAAAAAAAGAGTCTCGGAAAAGAGTTAGAATTCTTGATGGAAAGAATTCTTCTCCTTTTTTGAGACTATAACTAATTAAGCACGTTTTGCTAGTAAGTTTAATGCTTTTTTATTCATGTCATGAATATCTTCAAATGTTTCTGATACTGCTACTGTCATTTTTCTCCTATTCGGATTCATTGACTTTTTCGACTGTTTATTTGGTTTGTTGAATGGAGTAGGATTTGAAGCAGCTGTCGTTTTCTTTTTGCTTGCCATATCAATTCCTCCTTAAAGAAAAGTGTTTGAATGAACAAGACACAAGCTATTAAGCAAGGAAACTAGCAAACTTTCGTTTGTTAGAAATGCTCATGCTTTATCTATATATTATTATACTACAGAATATGTAAAATGGAGCCTTAAACCATGTACCAATCGAAAATTTGTGCGAGGTTCAGTATATGGGAAGCGTCGATTCCGTCAACTTCTACGAAATGAGAGCTGATACCAATCAGCATATTGTAACTTTCCCCATAATATGCAACGATAAAAACATTTTTCGTTAATTCCTCTACTGTTGAATCAGTACCTGGACCCTTTAATGGAATACTCTTTCCTTCGAGAAGCTCTTGAATAATGCTGGTTCTACTTTCGTTATCTAGAAAGCTAATATTATAACAAATTTCTACACTATTAAAAGCTATATTCACATTTTCTTTTAATTCTTCTCCATTTGTGCTAATCGCAAATGGAAAAATGGCGATATGAAATTGAAATGTGTCGGCATAAAGATTTAAATATGTACGTAATTCTTCTCGATATTGCCTCCAATGCTGAGGAGGATTACGATCTATAAAATGTTCAGCTGTTTTGGAAATAACTTCTGTAAAGTTTTGAACTTTTTTTGCATTATACCCTAAAACTTCCTCATTTTTGCGGATTGTTTTTCGGATATAATTGCTGTGCTGAAATTCAGTGTTCCAAATCTTCAGAATATCAGGAGTTTGGAAAACGGCAATATCAAGAAAGACGGCAGCACAAACAAAAGACAATATTGTTTTCCAGTCGACTATTTGCAGCTGATTAGAAAAAAAAACCAAGCAGATAAGAAGAAAGAATAATACATAATACGACTTGCGAATTGCTTGGAGATTTTCTACATATTTATCTGTCCGCCACCAAAAGTATAATAGGGAAAGAACTACTAATAAGATAATGGCAGACAGGAAGCTATAAAAGATCGTTGTCAAAGTAACTCCTCCTTTTGACACTATATGACTATTATTATACCATGGAGCATCTATTTTAAAGAATTATAATAAGGAATGAGATCATTTTCTTTACGGGCATTTCTACCGTTTATTATGCAAAATTAACTAATAATGAAAGCTCTTTGTATTTTACAATATGTAAATTATAGACTAAAGATAACGGAGGTCATAGCAAAAAGCTTTCCGAACACAGCCTTTCGTTTTGTTAGCCATTTCCTTTTTCTAGATATAGTAGGAAATTAGTACACAGCTTTTAATTACCCTAGGATAATAAGCGGAAATTGATTATAATAGGAAAAAATGGTAATTTTTTAGATGGATAAACAGAGAAAAGGGGATTAAAATGTTTCCAACATTAGAGACTGAAAGATTAATATTAAGAGAACTAGTAAAAGAAGATGCAGCAGACTTATTTTCTTCCTTTTCTAAACCAGAAGTAATGCGCTATTATGGCCAAGAAGCTTTTTCAAACATGGATCAAGCGGTAACATTAATCCGCCACTTTTCAGATAGCTATCGAAATAATAAGGGAATTCGTTGGGGAATTCAAAGGAAAGGAAGCAAGCGCCTAATTGGCACGCTTGGTTTAAATAATTTTGTCCTCACACATAAACGAGCTGAAATCGGATATGAAATACATCCCGATTATTGGAGAAATGGATACACGTCAGAAGCGGTAGAAAGAGTTGTCTCCTATGCATTAGAAGAGCTTCATTTAAACCGCTTAGGGGCTTTGGTTTATTTAGAAAATGCTGCATCTAATAATCTTGTTAAAAAGCTCGGATTTCACCATGAGGGCATTCTCAAATCATATTTTGTACAAAATGGTCGAACTTATGATGCAAATGTATATGCAATAATAAAAGACATTTAGTAAAAGAGAGAAGGAAAAAAGTGGGTTCTTTAACAACGGTATATTTTGTAAGACATGCTCACTCGGAGTATTCCACAGATGAATTAGGCAGGCCATTATCAAAGAAAGGTCTTGCAGATGCTAAAAGAGTAGCAAAGAGAATGGAAAAAGAGTCAGTCAATATTGTTGTCTCAAGTCCTTATAAGAGAGCGATTCAGACTGTTGAGGGTATTGCTGGATATTTTCAAGTTGAGATTGAAGCCATCGAAGAATTAAAAGAACGTGTCTTAGCATCAGGAGAAGTGAGTGATTTTAATACGGCAATCGAAAAGGTGTGGACAGAGGAAACTTTTGCATGGGACGGCGGGGAATCGAATATCATTGCCCAAAAAAGAGGAGTACGAGCACTTTTTCATTTACTAAAACAATATGAAAATAAAAACATTGTTATTGGTACGCATGGAAATATCATGGTCTTAATAATGAAATACTTTTCTAAGGAATATGATTTTTATTTTTGGAGAAATTTACAGATGCCTGATATTTATAAACTAACCTTTGAAGGTCAACAGTTACAGGCTGTGCAAAGAATATGGGAAGATCATAATGGATAGACATCTCTTCTTATTTGGTGGTGGCCTCCATTTACGAGTAGATTGGTGAAGGAATTTGCAGAATTGGTTTCTACACGCAGTGGGAAAATATCTTTATTTATTTTAGAAAGAGCAAATTGGCAAATGTATATGCCCTAGATATACATTAGCACTGACAGAACGGGGGATAAAAGAATTTCACTATATAACCTTAACCAACTGTTTTGGCAGATGAGGCAAGCGAACTACTTCACAATAGTTCGGGCATCGTCATCTCATCGGCGGCGAATATACAGAGCATTATGAAGAATTAATTGTAGAGACTCCTATTTCAACGGTAATTAAGGAATAATTTTCAGCAGGAATAATAGGCATTAAGCAAAAAACTTTCATTCCATATAATCATGGGAAAATTGCTAATAGGTACATAGCTTTCAAAAAATCTTATGTTGCATATTGCAATGTAAGATTTTTTTGCGAAAAAGGGAACATTTTAAGCTGATAGCTTATCAAATAGTTAGAAAGGAGGGGAAAAGGTTGAAAATTATTGCATTGAAAAGTTTTGAAGTGGAGAAAATGAATAATTTAGTAATACTAGCAAAACAAGGAGATAAAGAAGCATTTGTGCATTTAATTCAAGAAAATAAAATAAGTTTGTATCGAGTAGCCAAGGGAATATTGCAAAATGAAGCAGACGTAGAGGATGTCATTCAAATTACAATTTTAAAAGCATATGAGAATATTAGAAAACTAAAGGTGTCAGAGTATTTCAAAACATGGATTACACGAATTCTAATTAATGAATGTACAACAGTTTTAAGAGGTCAAAAAAAAGTTGTTCCAATGGAAAATAACATTAATGACCTAGCTACTACAGAAGATACATATACAAATGTAGATTTGTATCATGCAGTTCATTCTTTAAGAGAAAAATTAAGAATTGTTACGATTCTTTTTTACTACGAAGATTTATCAACAAAAGAAATTGCTAATGTACTGGCTCTTCCAGAAGGAACCGTTCGCTCAAGGCTTTCCAAAGCAAGATTAAAGCTTCAAAAAAAGCTTAATATACAAGAGAAGGAAGGAGAATAACAATGACTGATCACTTTGATAAAAAGGTAAAAGAAATGGTAAAAGATGATTATATGATTTCTGAGCAACTAGAAAACAAAATAAATGAAACACTAGCCAATTTACCAAGTCATAAAATGCATGGTAAGAAAAAACGAATGATTATTTCAACAGCGGCGGCCGCAATTCTTGTCTTATCCATGGTAACATTTCGAATGAACCCATCATTAGCACAAAATATTGGCATTCCTACCTATTTAGAGAAATTTCTTTCATTAGGAAATGACTATGAAAAAGTGTCTCTCCAAACAAGTGAAGTACAAGAAAGTCAAGGAGTTAAATTAACGATTACTAATACCATTTTTGATGGGTATTATCTACTGGTGTCATATAAAGCAGAACAGAAAGACCCATTTAAACATAAGCCAATCTTATTTCCGCAAAATGCAAAAATTGTAGCAGGAGATAAAGAGTCTTTTGTATCGGTATCAAATGAATATGGTGATTTTGAAGATAAAAATAATACAGTTTACAATGGTGTGACGGTTTTTCCATTAAATAATGGCTCGTTTGATTTTAATCATGAAATAGATTCAGAAGAAAAGTTTATTGAAGAAAATAAACTAGATATTTTTAATTTACCTAAAACATTTCATTTACAATTCAATCTGGAAGAGCTCGGTTTAGGCTTAGAAAATGAAAGTGAAAATAATAAAATAAAAGGGAACTGGGAATTTGACTTGCCAATAGAAACGGTAAAAGCAATGGAAAACAGTAAAGTCATTGACTTAAACAAAAATATCCCGGAATTAGGAAATAATGTGCAGGTTGAAAAATTGGTTATAACACCTATTCGAATATATTTACAAGGACTTCAAGAGGAAAAGAATAGTAGTAACTTAGATTATGTGATAAAAGATGATAGTGGAGAAACAAAAACTAATTTAGGGGGATCTGTTTATGTGAATGATAATGGTCCTGATAGATTATTAAGTAATTATGAGAATAATAATCCATTAATGAAATCATTAACCATTGTACCGTTTGAATATCATAAAGAACCACAAATAACTGCAGAGAACTCTACAAAATTTAATGCTAGTGGCAAAACAAATCTACCAATTGGTAAAGGGAATTATATTACGATTACAAACGTGGAAGAAAAAGATGGTAAAACCTATCTTTCTTATCATGCAGATGTACCAGTGTATGAGTATATGCCATTTATTATTCGGGATAAAGAAGGGAAGGATTACTACCGTATTTATGAAAAAAATGTACCTTCTACTGTAAACTCTGATGCAATTGCAGTGATGGATGGCAATCTTATGGACGATGACTATACGATTTTTAGTCCAAATACGTATTATTTTGATCAAGCCTTTACCATTGATATTACAAAATAAGGATAAGTTGGAGCTATGAGAAAATTTCTTGTAGCTCCGTTTTGCTTCTAAAATTTATATCCCTTGTTGTCAGAAAAATCTGTTGTTTTTTATAAAGGAAGGGGGTTAAAATTATGAAGAGAGAGGAGCGTTTAAATGGTACAAACGACTGAACAAATATACATAAGGTTATTTGAAGAAAAAGATGCAGAAAGTCTTTGGCAATTAGAGGTAAGGAATCGAAAGTTTTTTGAAAAATATTCAATTGCAAGGAAAGAACTATTTTATACATTAGAATTCCAACGTGAGCTTATTACAACATGGAAAGAAAATGAGAAAAAGGATATTGATTATCATTTCGGGATATTTTTAAAGGAAACGGATGTTTTGATTGGAAGTGTCAATCTATATATGGTAAGAAGAGAACCTGCTCATAACGCAATTGTAGGCTATGTACTGGATAAAGAGCAAAATGGCCAAGGATATATGACAATGGCAGTGAAACAGTTAGTTGATTATGCATTTAACACCCTGAAATTACATCGTCTAGAAGCAGGAGTCATGCCACATAACATAGGATCGATTCGCGTATTAGAGAAAGCGGGGTTTCATAAAGAAGGAATAGCAAAAAGTAATGTGAAAATAAATGGACAGTGGAAAGATCATCAGATTTTGGCGATTATTAATCCAAATGATTAGAGGAAATTCAATATAGGTTACCTTTTTTTAATGGAATCGTAATATGCTTTCTATTAACCATTTGCACCTACAACTTCATTAAATTGCTCGATAGAAGTATGTAGTGGCTATAAATTAGGTTAGATATTTTATGTACAAGAAAAAAACAGGCAGAGAAATGGATAGTTTTTCTGCCTGTCGTATTCTTACGTTGTAATGGTTGCTTCTGAGGTTGGTGCAAAGTTGGTAATTTCTAATACAACAGGAGTATCAGCAATAACGGTAGAATCTGCAGGAACGGTAATAATTAATTGTCCAACACCAGTACCTCCAGGTGTATAAGCAATAAGATCATCCATTTGGAGTACTCCATTTACATACACATTTAAATAACTGTTATCAGCAGTAAGTTCTGGTAACGTTGCGCCATCGGCACCAGTATCTGTCATAAAATCATCTGCTGCAATTGTAAGTGTTCCTGCTCCAGTTACTGGCTCGGTAACGATATTAAAAAAACGATCAACAGTTGGAACCGTATCAATATCAAGCGCTGCACTCACGGCAAGCTTCATGATTTGCAAAGGCATAGTATCACCACCTTAATCCATTTATACTTTATGATATGAAAATAGAACGAAAACGACTAGACGTAATGGAATTAATCACAATATGTGCACCATCTGACATTCTATTTATAAAATAAATATTATGGCAAAAAAGGTGGGGGAAATGGAAAAAAAACAACGATTGCCTAAGCCTTATTTGATACTTCCTGACGTTCCTTCTACAGAGATTTATGTGCACATCCCTAAGAAAATGATGGTTATAGAGTATTTTGCTATCGCTGATGGAATAACGAATATTTTTACAGAGAAAGATGGTGTAAAGGAATTAGGAAATCAAAAAATTCTAGATCCATCGAAGGTATCCTATATGAATTTATTTATTAATGCTGTCTTGCAACCAAAGGAAAATTACGAAGTGAAAAAGGGAATGATTTGTCTAAAAACAGAGGATGTTCCTATTTGTGGAGCGACTGTTATTCTACAAATGTTCATTGTTTAACTATTCCGGTCTGTCTTGAAAAAAAGGATAAGGCAGGCTTTTTTCTACCGTGCTTTTTTCAATAAGCAGATTAAATTAGATGAATTATTTACTTGTAAAATTGGAAATGCAGTTTCTTTATATGGTTTCTTTCTTTATACAATTAAAATCCTTTTTAATAATTCATAACTAAATATTCTTAATGCTTCATAAGATGGTATATGGATAAAACTTTACAGAGATGTGGGGCAAAAATGAAGAATAAAGGTTTATTAATGAAGATTTTTTCCTCGGAATTTTTGCTTATTTTTTTATTGATTTTATAAAGCATGCAAGAATTATCGTCATTTATCCAATGAGGATGAGCATTATTTATGTAATAATAATTATTGGAATATTATTTTATTCTTTTTATCAAATTCGGAAAAAAGCTAAAGAAAAACATCTCATGGAAAAAGTCCATGAGATGAGGAGCAGTATCAATTAATCTTGTTTAATCATTCGTTTATAAATATATCTTCCGATAAAAGCAATTCCTATGATAGCAATAAGCGTATATGCAACATTGGAGTACATGTCCATATAGTGGACGATATCTTCCCAAGAGTCGCCTACTGCTGCTCCAATTCGAATAAGGACAAAGTTCCACACGAACGTACCAATTGTTGTTAAAAATAAAAAGATACCAAAATTCATTTTTGCCATACCAGCGGGAAGTGAAATTAAGCTTCGAATTAGCGGAATAAAGCGGCAGAAGAAGACGGTCCAATAACCGTATTTATCAAACCAGCGATCTGCCTTATATAAATCTTCTCTTTTCAATCGGAGAATTCTACCCCATTTATCTACTATTTTTTCTAACTTCTTGATTTCTAATAAGGAACCAATAAAATAAAGAATGATTGCTCCTAGAACCGACCCAATCGTAGAAACGAGAACAACCCCTGTTATAGTCATCTCTGTTTTTGCCGTCATCGCCCCCCCGAATGTTAATATCACTTCCGATGGAATCGGGGGAAAGATATTTTCAAGCATAATTAACAAAAGGATTCCGATATATCCGAAGTTTTCCATTATTTCCATAATCCAATTTTCCATTTACTGCACTCCTTAAATGATTATCACTATTATGCATTTAGATATTCTATTTTGCCTATCCGTATCTTATCATAGGGTTTAGGATTCTTCTATTATAATTCTATTTCTACAAGTTATATAACATTCATGCTTTCTTAATAAAGAGTGTTGCAATTTGGGAAATATGCTAAAATAAGGATAAATATAAAAGCTATTATAGATTGGAGATTATCTATGCTTGATTTTTGGCAAGCAAATCATTTAAGCACAAATTTGATGAACATATTTGGTTGGGGCATACTTATTTGTGCTGTTTGTTATTTATATAGAAGACAAACGGAAAAACCTGTTATATGGAAAATGGTAATTGTTGTCTACATAGGTTTATTTTGTTTTAACTTTCAGTTCGCCATTGGTGAAACACCAGTGAAAATAGCAATATTACCACTTGGTGTATGGATACTAATATTGGTTTTTGGAAAGAAGAAAGAACGATGGAAGATATATCGACCATATGCCTGGTTTGGGTTCTTTGGGAATTATATTTTTCTTATAACTACTTTACTTATTTCTCCATTACAGAATATTTTGTATCCAATAGAAAAAGTAGAAACTTTTTTAGCTGAATTAGATGATCCTGGCATTCTATTAATCCATCCTTCTGGTAAACAAGCAGATCTTAATAATGAGGTGTTTATAGAAAGTCTATCATCATGGGAGTTAAGCAAAATGGACTCGATGCTTTGGTATGATGAATCATATCCAGAAATAGATGAGGAAGAATGGGAAGAGGATGAACAGGCGCCATATCAGACAACGGAACGCTTTCCCTATATTCTTTTAGGAGCAAGTCCAAAGTGGGGGAGTGGCTATGAATCTACTATTTATATTGAAAAAGATGGAAAAGGCATGCTTATTTCAACAGAAAAAGAGCAGTTCTATTTTCAATCGTCTAAATCCATCATAGAAGGAAGGAAAGAATAAGTGAGATATAAATGGATATGGAGTTTAGTGGTCGTATTAATAATTGCTATATGTTTACTTATTTTTCTTCCTTTAAATGAAGAGCAACGTACTCCTTCTTCTCTTCCAAATGAAAATCAATTAAAGAAAATGATTTTGGAAACAGGCGATGTAAACATTAAGTCTATTTTCGAACAAATGGCTATCGACGATAATCATATTTTTATGCCCCACCTTTCTAGTGATAATCAATATGGCTATAGTTTATTAGAATGGAAAAAGAATAAATGGGAAGTAACCTATGTAACATCATCAGGACAACCGCTTTTGTGGAAAATTACAGGTGGAAATAAGTCTGAATCATATTTTATATGGAACCTTGAAACAAAATATAAAATAGATCATCTTACTTTTTTTATGAATAAGCATCGGAATTTTAGAAGTGGATGGGGTGTTGAATTTTATGAACCTGCAATCCAAATAGAGGAAGTTGTTTCTTTAGGCGATAAGCC
The DNA here is from genome assembly GCF_976954375.1 of Niallia sp. Marseille-Q9988. Classification (NCBI taxonomy): domain Bacteria; kingdom Bacillati; phylum Bacillota; class Bacilli; order Caryophanales; family Bacillaceae; genus Niallia; species Niallia sp. Marseille-Q9988. The sequence goes on from NZ_CDRJSZ010000007.1 coordinate 239,432, forward strand.
ATATGGGATACACAAAGTCACCGATGAATGGGAGAGGATATGGAAGGCTACTCAGATAAAGGTTGAGGAACAGGAAGAAGATTTATTTACTTTTAATAATGAAGAAGGGCTGCATTTTGGCGTTAAAGGTTATGATAGGGAAAATAATTATGTAGAACCATATAACTACTACGAAAATAGCAGTTCCACAAGTTCAGGTGCGAAAACGGAATATGTATCTATTTTGGATGAATGGGATGGGGAACAGTGGTAAATAAAATGTTCTTCGATAAAAAAGGAGAGAGATAAAATCTACCTCTCAAATTTTGGTTTCATTTTTACAATAAATACGAATGACAGAATAGCAATGAATCCTAAGAATATCTCGATGACAAGAAGATTTGTCAAAGTGCCTGCTTGATAAAGAGCTGGCAAGAAATTAATTGCTGCATGGATGATAATAGCGTAAAGAACATAGGTGAATTTGTTTTGTCTAATAGCATACAGAACAAGGATAGAAAGAGCGAGATGTAAAGCAAGAGCAAAAATTCTTTCTAATCCGCCTGTGGCAAAAACCCAAGTGTTTGCTTCCTCAAATTGCTCCTTAATGCTCGTAATTTCTTCAGGTGTAGCAGCAGCTCCAAGAATAGTTTCTAAGTTCCCAGTTTTAATCATTGCGGAGATAAGGAGAGAATTTAGTGCTGACATTCCACCTATAAGTATTGCTTCTATTCCTCCATGACCTAAACCGTAAGATAGCCCATCATTAAAATGATGATTATTTTTTAAGAATACTTTAAAAGCAAAATATCGACCCATTTCTTCAAATATTCCGGCCGCAAGCCCTCCATACAAGGCAAAGATATATGGGTTTGTGCTCCATCTTAATTCAGTTCCATTTGGAGCGAGTGCGAGGAAATGAACGATCTTTTCTAGAATTTGTGAAAAAACTATGAAGATAAGTACTCCAACAAGCAAGGATCTCCATGACATCATCTTTTTTCTTTGTAAATATATCATTAAAAGAACAGGCACAATTACAGCAAGGAATAATTGTAGAGATACTCCTAAATAGATAGAATTCATTCGATTTTCCCCTTTCAACCTATTTCATAACTGTTATATTAAGTGTATAACAGTTTAAGAAGGTACGTCAATAAATATGGGGATAAATGAAAGTTAAAAAAGATAATCAGAAAAGGAAGTGACCAAATGATTGAATTAACAGGAAAATACAATACTGCTAAGGTGTTTACTGATCAATTAGAAGAAATGGCTGAAGCACAAATTAAAGAATTGTGTGATCAGGAATTTGCACAAAAAAGCAAAATCCGCATTATGCCAGATACCCATGCAGGCGTTGGCTGTACAATTGGGACAACAATGACTATCCATGACAAAATTGTTCCAAATTTAGTAGGGGTCGATATTGGGTGTGGCATGGCGGTGGCGAAAGTGAATACTGGGGATAAAGAAATCAATTATGACGCATTAGATGCCGCTGTTCGCAAATACATTCCAAGCGGTTTCTCTATTCGTGATAAAGCACATCCGTATAATGAAGAGATAGATTTGGATGAAGTGAAAGCACCAATAAATAGAAAAAGGGCAGAACAAAGTATTGGAACCTTAGGTGGCGGAAATCATTTTATTGAGTTGAATCAATCAACTGATGGAAATGTGTATATTGTTATACATAGCGGCAGCCGTAACCTAGGGGCACAAGTTGCAGAATATTACCAGACACTTGCTTATGATAATTTATTAAATGTTGATGGGATGAAAAAAGAACTTATTGCTAAATTGAAAGAAGAGGGAAGACATGCTGAAATCCAATCAAGTATAAATAGTATGAAACTACCGAAAATAAACAAAGAGCTTGCTTATTTAGAATCTCAAGGATTTAAAGACTATATGCACGATATGAAAATTGCTCAAAAGTATGCTTATTTAAACCGTCTTGCAATGATTGATGTCATAGTTACAAAGATGAACTGGGTTATTTTAGATCAATTTACTACTATTCACAATTATATTGATATGGAAAATATGATATTAAGAAAAGGTGCAATCTCTGCTAGAAAAGGAGAAAGAGTAATCATTCCATTAAATATGAGAGATGGCAGCATTATTGCATTTGGGAAAGGCAACGATGACTGGAATCAATCCGCCCCACATGGAGCAGGAAGATTGATGTCGAGAACGAAAGCGAGAAAAACAGTTAGTTTAAAGGATTTTGAAACATCGATGAAAGATGTTTGGAGCACTTCAGTTAAGAATAGTACATTAGATGAAAGTCCATTTGCTTATAAACCGATGGAAGAAATTATTAAGCACACAGCAGATACAATTGATATCGCAGAAATTATTAAGCCATTGTATAATTTTAAGGCAAATTAACAAGGGAATGCAAAGGTTCTAAGTATAGTGGGCTAAAAGCAGAGAGAGGAGGAACTAATCTAATATTTCCTCCTCTCTCCTTGTCATACATATTTAATTAGAGTTTCAAAAATGAGCGAAATAAAAATCGGAAAAAGCCATAGAAGATTTCAATGAAATCGAGTAATACTTCTAATAGATTCCAAGCAAAGGAGTCTTTTTTATCTTTTTTTCTCAAAGTAAATCCTCCTAATTAACGGATAACGCCATGTGGCAAAATGGCATGAACACCTTTTACTCCATTAACAATTTGCGTAATATGTAAATCAACAGAAACACTGGCTAAAGCAGTTGCTTCTGTTCGTGAAATAGAATAGAATTGCTCCATTAAAGAGATCATATCTGATAAGGCAATTTCTGTTGCCTTATTTAAATCTTCATCGAACCCAAATGTAATCCAGCCATTTGGCGTTTTCGCTCTAGGATACGTTAAATCCATATCTTTTCTTACAATTAATGTAATGTCTACATGCTCCATTGGACATTCAATTGCTGTACCTGAGATTTCTCCGTCTCCTTGGAGTGCGTGGCCGTCTCCAATGGAGAAAAGAGCATTTTCAACAGAGATTGGTAAAAATAAACTGCTGCCTTTTACGATTTCCTTACAATCAATATTACCACCACAATATCTTGGTGGAGAGGTAGAATGGACACCTGCTTCTTTTGGAGCAACGCCAAGAACACCCATAAACGGCTGCAAGGCAATATGAAATGGTCGGGAATGAATGGAGGTTGAGCCAATCATTTTCTCCGTATCTAATTCCCAATCTAATTGAATTCTGTCAGTATGAGAGATTCCAATCGCATTATTTTGCCAATTCGCCATTCCGCCGGCCCAATTACGTCCATACCAACCTGGAACAATATCATTAAGTTTTACTTCTAAAACCATTCCAGGCTTAGCACCTCTAACAGCAATAGGACCAATCATCGGATGCTGTGGTTTTTCTTCTTGTTCTCGTGAGGAGTATTTACGATAATCTTCCTCTTTAGAGGCTGAATAGCCCCATTCAATATCCAGTGTCTTTAGCGTAATCGAGTCGCCTGATTCCACTGTTAATATTGGTTTATAGTTATTGCTAAAGGAACCATGCAAGTTTTCCTGCTTTAAAGATAAATGATGCTGCATTTTTCTCCTCCTAAAAAAGATTATTTTCCCTTTTATTCGCTAAAAATGTGCACATTCCTTTTATCTATGAAAAAATATTTATCTTCTTTTGGTTAAACTATAAACCTTTGTTGCTATTATATTTGGTGTTATTCTTTCTTTTAAAGTAGGAAAGACAGATCCTACATACTCCTCAGGGTTTCGAATATAGGCCTTTTCATACATATAAATCGTAAAGGAACAGGATACACGGACATAAATGTCTCCATCCATGTCATATGGTTCCGATATTGTAATGACTTCAAAGGAATCATCAAATTTATTTGTTTTTGCATTTAATCTCTTTGTAACATTCTCTTTATATTTCGTTGTTCTCATTGGCTTGTAATGAAAATCAACGACTCCAATTGCTTGAATCATACCTTCCTCCCAGTTAAAACATTCGAACAAATATTATACCATTTATTTTTAAGATATTTAGAAAAAATCACTAGTGTTGCATTAATTTATTTTCACTATTAAAAATACTCAAAATGTTCAATTTTATTATTTTGTGCAAAGAAAAAGTCCTTTATAATGGATAAGTCAGGTGGTAACCCGTCCAAATCCACTAAAAAAGGACCAACTCATGGACAAGATTACACGAAAAACTTCATTTGGACAATGGTTTTCACCAATAAATCTTCAACTTTTTGAAGAAACCGTGAAAACGTTGAAATTAGATTACTATACGAAAAAACTAAAAACAGACTCATTTCTAAAATTACTCCTTTTTGCACAGCTACAAGAAGTCGAAAGTTTGCATGAGCTAAGCGATTGTCTTTTCGACGACCAACTACAAAAAGGCATTGATCTTGATTCAATCAGTATTTCTCAGCTCTCACGCCGATTAAACGGTATAAATCCAGATTTATTTCAAAGGCTTTTCCTTGATTTAGTCGCACAAATTCATGCAAAAACACATTATACAAAGCTTATTATGCCGTTAAAAATCATTGATTCAAGCACATTGCCACTTAATTTGACCAATCATAAATGGGCAAAGTTCCGCAAAACAAAAGCGGGTGTCAAGTTGCATTTGAGACTTGTGTTTATGGAAAAAGGGAGTTCCTATCCTGAAAAGGCTGTTTTAACAACGGCAAAAGAACATGATCGTGGTCAGCTTGAAATCATGGTTGATGATAAAGAATGCATGTATGTGTTTGACCGTGGCTACCTAGATTACGAGCGCTTTGACCGAATGACAGATGATGGTTACTTTTTTCTTTCAAGGCTACGGAAAAACGCAGTCATACGGGAAGTTTATAATTTTAAACTACCCGAGAATTCAGCTGTTTTGTCAGATCAAATGGTGTTGATTGGTACGACTCAAAACCGTGCTGAAAATTACTTTCGTCTTCTAAAAGTGATGGATTCAAAAGGAAATGAACTGCATTTAATTACCAATCGTTTTGATTTGAGTGCCGAAGAAATTTCAGAGATGTACAAATCACGGTGGGCAATTGAGTTGTTCTTTAAATGGATCAAACAGCATCTCAGCATCAAAAAGTTCTACGGTCAAAGTGAATGGGCGATTCAAAACCAAGTGTTTATCGCACTGATTGTTTTTTGCCTACATGTTCTCGTACAACTTGAAACAAGAAGTAAGCGAAAAACCTTACAAATTAGCCGTTATTTAAGGGCTGCATTGTGGAAACCAGCTCATATCTGGCTTCGAAAGATTGAAGGGAAAGCCATCCCTTAATAAGCAAATTGTTGTTGTCGCACAAGTCTAATTGTAAAAAAAAACCAAATGGATGGAGCCACCTTTGAATAGGTATTTACCTTTTTGGCTCTAAACAAGGAGGATAATCAGACTGAAAATTGCGACAATATTTATGCAACACTAGTGAGAAAAAATATTATTTAAAAATTCGAAATTCATGGTAGGATGAAAAAGACTATAGTTGTTTTTCATTTATTAAATTTTTTATAGGAGTAACTATTTTAGGAGGCAAAATGAAAGAGCGTATTGTTGGAATATTGATTTTTAATGAAGTAGAAGTATTAGATGTTGCTGGTCCATTTGAAGTTTTCTCTTTAGCTGGAGGGGAGAATAAATTATTCCATGTCCATACTATTTCAGAAAAAGGGGGGACTATTATAGCAAGAAATGGTCTGAAGATAGAAGCAGATTTTTCTTTTGAAAACCACCCTGATTTGGATATTCTTATCCTTCCTGGTGGTTATGGTGCAGAAGAAATCGAAATGCATAACCCTGTTGTTATTAATTGGATAAAAGAGCAAGCAAGACAAGTGGAATATATGACTTCTGTCTGTACAGGAGCATTTTTGTTAGCAAAAGCCGGTTTATTGGATGATTTAAGGGCAACTACGCACTGGATGGATATTGACAGGTTGGAAAGGGAATTCCAAAAGGTTCAGCTTGTAAGAAATGTTAAATTTGTGGATGAAGGAACGATATTAACTTCTGGTGGGATATCTGCGGGAATCAATATGTCCTTTCATTTAGTGGAGAAATTATGTGGCAAAGAAGTGGGCAGGGAAACAGCAAAGCGGATGGAGTATGATAGATGATTAGTGAGAGATAAATAGAATAGGAGGAGATCATGAGATGAAAACAATTTCTATTTTGCATTATGATGCTTTTACAGAACAGCCAGATAAGGGGAATCCAGCTGGAATCGTATTAGAGGGTGAGAAATATACAGAGGAAGAAATGCAAAAAATAGCAAAAGATGTGGGTTTTAATGAAACTGCCTTTGTATTACGATCAGATAGGGCGGATCTGAAAATTCGTTATTTCACCCCAGGCCATGAAGTGAATCTTTGTGGACATGCCACTATCGCTACTATTTTTGCATTAAAAACAAATGGTCATCTTTCTGAAAAAGTGGTCTTTTCGATTGAAACCAAAGCAGGTGTTCTACCTATTCGGATCAATCAAAATAAACAGTCTTCTCCTTCCATTATTATGAAGCAAGTAACACCACAATTTAAAGAATTTAAAGGTTCGCGCCATGAATTAGCAGATGTGATTGGTATTAAAGAATCTGATATAGATGAAAAGCATCCGATTCTATATGGAAATACAGGGCTTTGGACATTACTTGTTCCTATTAAGGAACTGCATGTATTTTCGAAAATGGCTGTAAAAAATGATTTGTTTCCATCTATTTTAAAGGAAATTCCCCATGCATCCATTCATCCATTTTCTCTTGAAACCTATGATGTAAATGCAACGATGCATGGAAGACATTTTTCTTCCCCTTACTCAGGTACAATAGAAGATCCTGTTACTGGAACAGCTTCGGGAGTAATGGGAGCATATTACGTTACCTATGTGGATGAAAAGTGGAAGAACGAGCCTATTATCATTGAACAAGGTCAGGAGATAGGGCGTGATGGAAGAGTAACTGTTCTTGTTGCTGAAAGGAAAGGTCAATTGGATGTGGAGATAAGTGGAACCGCGGTTTTTGTAAAGGAATTCAAATTAACTATCGAATGATGGAGCGACTCGAAAAGGGGGATTTACATGGAAAAAATAGTGCCAATGGAAGCAGCTCGATTGTTTATAGATACATATTTTCCGAATTGTAATGCTGCTGTTTTAGCAGGAAGTGTGGTGAGAGGACAAGCGACACCTACTTCTGATCTTGATATTGTCATTTTTGATGAGAAAATCGTTTCCTCTTATAGAGAGTCCATGATGGAATTTGGTTGGCCAATCGAGATATTTGTACATAATTTAGCTTCTTATAAGGATTTTTTCTTAATGGATTATAATTTAGCAAAACCTTCTATGCAACGAATGGTAACAGAAGGAATCGTTTTAAAAGATGACGGAGTTTTGCAAGTTATAAAAAAAGAAGCAGAAGAAATGCTGGCAGAAGGTCCGAAAGAATGGCCAGAGGAAACAATTCGAACAAAGCGTTACTTTATATCAGACGTACTGGATGATTTTATCGGTTCAGACAATGAGCAAGAGGTAATTTTTATAGCAAGCACACTAAGCTTCCTTCTCCATGAATTTGTATTAAGAGTAAATAAACAGTGGATTGGTACATCGAAATGGATGGTGCGATCATTACGGCAATTTGATCAAAAATTTGCGGATGAATTCATTGAAGCGTTTGAAACCTTTTATCGGACTAGGGAAAAGGAAAACATTATTATACTTACGGAAAGAGTATTAAAGCCATATGGCGGAAAATTATTTACTGGGTTTTCCCTTGGGAAGGAAAAGAAACATAGTAATTAACGGATGTCCAAAATGTATAGGGCATCCGCTGTGGTGAATATTCAGTTTATTGTTTATTCTTTGCCATATTTGCAAACGAAATAGAAGCTAATAATGGAGCAGAAGCAATTAATAAACCAAAAAGTAACTCCATAGGTTCCTCCTTTGAAAAGATTAAATATTCAGTTTCTTAATTACATTATATAAAAAATAAGATTGATTAGCAAAGAAACGAATGCTATATCATCAATGTATTCTTCATTATTTTTTCTTATCATAAGTGATTAGAATTATAATATGTTTCTTTAGACGTCTATATTGTACGATAAATAAGAGGATGATATGGGGGGAGGAATAGAAAAGATGACTATTATTGGCGTTCATCATGTTCAAATAACGATACCAAAAGGATTGGAACAACAAGCTAAGGATTTTTATTGTGGAGTATTAGGTTTAGGGGAAATAAAGAAGCCTTCATCGTTGCAAGGGAGAGGTGGATTTTGGCTGTCACTTGGAAATATAGATGTTCATGTTGGCACAGAGGAGGGTTTTGATCGCTATACAACGAAATCTCATTTAGCTTATCAAGTAGATAATATGAGTGATTGGAAAAATAAACTTAGCAAACTAGGAGTAGAAATAGCGCTTCCATTCCAATTGAAGGCTTTGAACGATTTGAATTTCGTGATCCGTTCGGCAATCGTGTTGAGATTATCGAAAAAAAGCTTAAGGAATAATCTATTTACTTACGAGAGATATTCGGTAATGTGCTAAACTAGTAAGTAAAATACGTAAAGGAGAAAACGGATGAAAGAAGGATTTATAGAAGTAACAGGTGGAAAAGTTTCGTATGTTATACATAATGAGACAGCTAATAAAATCCCACTGCTTGTTTTACATGGAGGACCAGGTTCTAGCTCCTACTCTTTACAAGGATTAAAAGATTTGGCAATTGATCGCCCGGTCGTTTTATATGATCAGCTAGGCTGTGGCAAATCAGATCGGCCAGATGATGATTCCCTTTGGACTTTAGACAGGTTTGTGGAAGAAGTTGGGCTAGTTCAAAAAGGATTAGGGCTGAATAAAGTACATATACTTGGCCATTCTTGGGGCACAACCCTTGCAGCTGCATATTATTTTGGTGAACCAGAAGGGATTAGCAGTATTATTTTCTCAAGCCCTTGTTTAAGCGCACCATTATGGGAAAAAGATCAAAAGAAAAATTTAACTTTACTACCACTAGAGGTTCAAGAAACCATCAAAAACTGTGAAGAAAACGGAAAGACAGATACACCTGCCTTTCAAAAAGCAATTGAAGTGTTTAATGACCATTTTGTATGTAGATTAAAGCCTTACCCAGAACATTTAAAAAAGGGGAAGCATTTTAGAAATCCACATGTATATCAAGTAATGTGGGGACCTTCCGAATTTACTGTGCAAGGGAACTTAAAATCATTTGATTGTACGGATCGGTTATCTGAAATATCTATACCAACATTGTATACTTGTGGGCGATATGATGAAGCAACACCAGCATCAACGGAATATTTTAGTAGCAAAACGCCAAATGCAGCTTTTCATGTATTTGAAGAAAGTGCCCATATGGCCTATATAGAAGAACCAGAACAATATCGACATGTCATGAATGAATTCTTGTCCCAATTAGACAAATAATAAAGCGATAAAGAAAGCTGAAAGGAGGAACCTTTTGGCTTTTTGTATGCAAACAGAAAAAATTCGGTAAATATCTACTTTATCTTTCTGTTTTTAGGAGATTATTGGTATACTACAGGATAGAGGTTCTATAACCTAAAAAAATGTATAAACGATTTTAAAAGTAAAATGAGGGACATTGCGTGGAAAAAAAATCATCAAGAAAACTTGCAAGGTATTCACTTCTTATCATGGGATTGGGATTTATTCTAACCTTCCCTTTTCAAGATAATATCTGGATACATTTAGTTCATGGCGGCTTTGAAGCAGGACTTGTCGGGGGATTAGCAGACTGGTTTGCCGTAACAGCACTCTTTAGACATCCTTTAGGTTTACCAATACCACATACCGCTTTATTACCTAAAAATAGGGATAGAATGGTTAATGGATTAGTGAATGTTTTGAAAAAGGATTGGTTATCAAAGGAAAGCATTCAGGATAAAGTGAAGAATATTCCTTTTACCGAAAAGATTACAGCAACCATTAAAACAAGAATCGAAACAGAACCAGTAAAGAAAGCAATGATAAAAGCTACACAGCAAGCAATTAGCAATATTGATGTAAAAAAAATCACTCCATTTGTGCGTAAGCAAATGTCAGCGGCTTTATCTGATGTCCAAATTAGTAATATTTTAAAGCTGCTTACCAATCAATTACTTTCAGAAGAAGTTGATAAGAAAGCATTAGATCATGTTCTTGTAAAAACAGAAACGTGGCTCAGAAAAGAAGAGACGGCTCGAAAACTTGGCTCTGTTTCCATGAATGTATTAAATAATGTAGAGGCAAATGGCATGCTTCAATTTGCTTTAAAAACATTGCAGAATATTTTAACAGAAGATAAGTTAGGGCAAATTGTCCAAAATCTTTGCTTGAGTGGAATGCGAAGTCTTCAAAGAGATGGGGAGCAAAACCGTGAAGCACTTATTCTCTATATTCGCAAGGAAATCGAAAGCCTTCCAGAAAATGATAAAGTATTAGAAGGAATCAATACATGGAAGGATAAGGTACTAGACTCCCTAGAATCCAATCATACGATTTTAGCTAGCCTTCAACAAGCACAAGAAAAAGCAATCGAGCTTCTTGAAAATGAGGAGTTCATGGAAACAAAAGCAATTCCATTTATTCTGCAATTAATGAAAAAAATCGAAGAAAATGGCGAAAAGATTGATCCGTGGATTATTCAGCAAATTTCTAATTTTATCGAGAAAAACCATGATCAAATTGGCAATTTAGTAAAAGAAAATCTTGATAAGCTGGATAACGAAACACTAGTCGATATGATTGAGAATAACGTCGGTAAAGATCTGCAATGGATTCGTGTAAACGGTGCAGTATGTGGTTTTATTATCGGTCTGTTCTTAAGTGCGCTTCAATTAGTGGCTAATATGATGTAAGGTGTAAGATAAAAGGAAATATTGCCAAAAAAGCATTCGCAAATGAATGCTTTTTTTGTTGTGGATTGTTAGTATAGTTTCATTTTACTCTTCTAATGATAGGAATTATGTATCGTCCACTTATTCACTTCATTAAAAGTAAAAATGGAGAAATATTTCCATATTAAGGGTTGAAAGTTTATAATAAATATTATCTAAATTTTAAAAATTATTAGGTAGAATGATGGAATGGAGGGAGAGTTCATTGGTGAACATCAAAATAGAAACTCCTATTCATAGTAATGGGATTGCTGTTGTTTTGCTAAAAAAAATAAAGGGAGGATATCATGTTTTGTTAATGAAACGTGCGACCCAGATATTGAAAGATATGTGGTGTTATATAGGTGGGAGCCTAGAACAAGGGGAGAAAGCTTGGGAAGCCGCTTTAAGAGAAGTAAGGGAAGAAACAGGAATTACAAACGTAAATCTCTATAGCTCGAATACATTTGATCAATTATATTCACCATTAGAAAATTACATATATATTGCCCCAGTTTTTGTTGGTTTTGTAGAGGAAAACCAAGTTGTAGAATTAAATGAGGAGCATAGTGAGTACAAGTGGCTGTCTTTTGATGAAGCAAGGCAATTAGTCACATTACCGGGAAACGAGGAAGTTCTTACCTTTATAGAGAAGCATTTTGTAAAAAATACCATTACAGAGTGGCTCCAAATTGGAAGCATGAAAGTAGGGGAGTAAGGTGATAACCTATATATACATGGTAAGACACGGGGAATCGCCAAAAACAGAAGGCACAGAAAGAACAAGAGGGCTAACGGAAAAAGGGAAACAAGATTCTGAACGTATCGGCAAAATTCTTCATAAGGAAGAAATAGATCTATTTGTTTCGAGCCCTTATCAACGCGCCATTTTAACAATAAAGGATTTAGGTACAGATTTGGGCAAAGAGGTGTTCGTTTTTGAGGATTTAAAAGAAAGAGTGTTTAGTCAAGGAGATACTCCTCTTTCTGATCATGAATTACAATCTTGTCTTAGTAGGTCATATTCGAATCCTGATTATGCTCTAACTGGAGCTGAATCTAATAATGTATGTCAAAAACGAGCGATAACGGTATTAAAACAGTTACTAAATACATATGCAGGAAAAAAGATAGTAATTGGAACCCATGGTGCAGTAATGACGCTAATGATGGGCTATTATGACAAGCGGTTTGATTTAGATTTTTTACTCCATACAACAAAGCCGGATATTTACCGAATGAAATTTTTGAGAAATGAATTAGTAGAAGTGAAAAGATTGTGGGAGTGAGTTGAAAAATTATAAAGGAGAGCATTTCCTTATGAATGAGCAAAGTACGACTAATAAAGTGGCTTGGGAATACCGTGCTTATGAATTTTGGATGAAGCGTGATGGGCACCCAAAGGAAAAGGCGAAAGAAATATTGAAAGATCCTCGAACAAGTTTAAAAAAGCATCAAACGTTTTTTGAGAATGTAGAAGGAAAAAAGATTGCCAATCTTTGTGGATCAAATGGAAGAAAGGCAGTTCCATTAGCACTGTTAGGAGCTGAAGTAACAATCTTTGATATATCCAAGGAGAATGAACGATATGCTCGGGAATTAGCTTATCATGCTAATACATCTATAAATTATATTGTAGGAGATATTTACGAAATCGATTTACAGACATATGGAGAAGCATTTGATATTCTCTATCTCGAAGGTGGGATTCTACATTATTTTCAGGATATAGATCATTTCATGTCACTTCTGTTTTCTCTTTTAAAGAATGATGGAACATTGATTTTAAGTGACTTCCATCCTTTGTTAAAATGCTTGAATGATGATTTTAATGTGAAACTAGCCTATTTTGATACAGAATTACAAACAGGAGATATTGCCTATAAACAGTTTTTTCCTGAAGAAGAACAGGATGATTTTCCAGATGTTTCTATCCGCTTTTATACACTTAGCGAAATTATTAATTCATTGATAGCTGCTGGGTTAAGACTAGAGCGTTTTGAAGAACATCGTGGTTGGAAAATGGAAAATATCCCATGGGAATTTACAATCATTGCAAGAAAATGATAGAAAATGGAGATTTGTAGATGAAACTATTTGAAAGCGGGCTTTTAAAAGTTCGTAAATTGGAAAAAAAAGATAATAAATATTTAGCAAAATGGCTTTCAGATCCATCTGTCCTTGAATATTATGAAGGAAGAGATAATCCCTTTGATTTAGATAAAGTGAATAGGGTGTTCTATCCGCCTAATGATAAGGAAGAAGTAAAAGGCATTGTCGAATATTCAAATAGAGCAATAGGGTATATACAATTTTATCCACTAGATAGTGAAGCGAAAAAGTTATTTGGATATAGTACATATAGTAAGGAATTAATATACGGAACTGATCAATTTATTGGAGAAGTGGCATATTGGAATAAAGGAATTGGGGAAATGCTTGTAAGTTCGATGATTCATTTCTTAATCGAGAATCAAAAAGCCGATCGAGTAGTGATGGATCCACAAACAAGGAATGTAAGGGCGATTAAATGCTATGAAAAATGTGGATTGAAAAAAGTTAAAATTCTTCCCAAACGAGAACTACATGAAGGGGAGTATCAAGATTGTTGGCTGATGGAGTATCGGAAATGAAGGGAATTAAAAGATAAACAATAGTCTATTAAGCATTGGAATTTCAAATAGCTTGTTAGATGAAGAGGAGAATCAGAATGAATCGTAAAATGATGAAATCAAAGAATGATAAATCTATTTATGGTGTTTGTGGGGGAATAGGTGAATATTTTGGTATTACACCTTTAGGTATTCGATTGATTTTTCTTTTAACTATGCCCGTTTCTATTCTTATTTACATTATTTTAGTAAATAGTATGCCTGATTCGCCGAGAATCTTGTGAATAATTACTGGGGGTTTTGAATATGGATAATGCATTAAAGTCAGATTGCAATAATTGTTTTGGGTTATGTTGTGTAGCATTGCCATATGGAGAATCTGCAGATTTTCCTTTTGATAAAGATAGTGGGGTATCATGTAGAAACTTATGTTCAAACAATGCATGCTCGATCCATGACAAATTGTGGGAAACAGGGTTCCGCGGTTGTGTATCCTATGAATGTTTCGGGGCGGGACAGCATGTATCACAAAAGATTTACCATGGAAAGGACTGGCGGAAGGGAGAACATGCAGATGAAATGTTCCGTGTCTTTCCAATTGTTCAACAACTACATGAAATGCTCTTTTATTTAAGGCAAGCTCTTACTTTAGAGGAAACTTCTTCTTTTCATAATAAACTTCAACGGATTTACGAAGCAATAGTAGAACTAACGGAAAGAACACCAAAAGAGATTTTAATACTCGATCTTATTTCCCACCGAAATAAAGTTAATGAGCTTTTAATTGCTTCAAGCATAAAGTATAGAGAGAATAGTACGAATAAAGGAAAAAAAGGACGAAAGAAAAAATCAAATTATATCGGTGCTAATTTAAAGGGATTAAATTTACAAGGGGAAGATTTTCGAGGAAAATTAATGATTGCTGCGAATTTAAGCAATTGTGATTTGAGAAGAGCTGATTTTATTGGAGCAGATCTACGAGACGCTAACTTAAAAGGAGCAAACTTGGGTGGTGCTCTATTTCTTACACAATCGCAAATTAATTCAGCTAATGGGGATGCTGATACTAAGATACCAAACTATTTGGAAAAACCAAGTCATTGGATAGAGAAAATACTTTCATAAATGTTCTGAACAGATTGTCAGATTACATCTATTCTTTACTTAAGTCATTAACTGAAATAAGTTTTATTTATTAAAAGGGAAAGGACAAATGTAGAATAGCATACATATTCATATAGGGCAAAATCCTTTGGAATATCAATAGAAAGAGGAGATTGTGCATGGTGAGACTAAATACCTTATATCAGCATAAAGTGAAGGGCTGGCAATCAAAACAAGTGATATATCAAATTGCTCCCTCCATTGGAGAAACAATTGTAATAGAAAAAGCTCATTATAAAATTGTGAATATTATGCATTATGCAGAAGACGGAACTGTTGAGGTAATAGCAAATGCAGAATAATAGGTAAAGAAAGATCAATCCAAATATAACAAGACATTATTTGTATAATTGTGTAGACAAATTTATATTATTTCGATTTTCAAAGGTTAAAGATGTCTAATTATCTTTATTTAAGCTATAATAGTAAATAGACACACTTGAAAAGGAGAATGTATGAAAACTAAGGCTAAGATTAAAGGTGTTAAGTATAGTTCTGAATACAAATTTCCAAGGTACAAGGTCAAATTAGAAACACCTGAGGGGAAAGTATTAATTATTGCCTTCGATCATACTTTATCGTCCAAATCAAAAGGATATGTCCCATTAAATGTTAATTATGATGGGGAAGATATGGGAAATAAATTGTCATGGTATTCTAAAAAATAGAAAATATGACAATTAATAACTTTCTAAGAATTTTAGCTGGCAAAATCGATAAATTTTATAAAGTAAGTTAAGGAAACTCTCTGTTTGAGAGTTTTTTTGTGGGAATTTTAATATTAGGTAACAAGATAGCGTTTACATATCGATAGCCGCTTCATATATTATATATTAGATAATCGAATAGGTTAGGAGAATGTATATGATATTCGAAGCGCTTCCGACATTTGTGAAGTTTTTATTTTACCTATTATTAGTGTTTTAGAGAGTGGTCATTCCTAACATGAACAATTTTGTCTATTTAATCTCAAAGTTCCAAATAATTGCTGAATTCATGGGAGAATTCAGCTTATTTGTTTTCCAACTATCGCATGATGAGGGAAATAAGGGTGCTATAATTACGGAAGATAATTATTAACGATAAAAAGTGAATCCTATAGTAAATCCATATCGTCTAACTAGCGAATCTGTAAGGGGGGAATGACTTGATTTCTAAAAGACTAGAACATTCATTATTAAGAGAGCTAGAGGAGAATGAATTAGATGAACTGTTAGAAGAAATTATGATTTTGTATGGAGACGAACTGACAAGATTAGCTTATACATATGTTAAAGATAGTGAAACGGCAAAAGACATTGTCCAAACTGTTTTTATTAAGTGTTATACCCATTTAAAGACGTTTAAAGGAGAAGCTAAATTAAAAACATGGCTTTACCGTATCACAATCAATAAGTGTAAAGATCATGTGAAAAGTGCCTATTTTAGGCGGTTTATCTTATTTAAGAAAGATATCAATCATAAGAGTGATACTATGCCGTCACCAGAAGAGGAAGTAATGTATCAAACGATGCAGGCGGAACTGAAAAATATAATTTTAAGTCTTCCACCAAAATATGCAGAAGTAATCCTCTTATATTACTACGAGGAGCTAGATATTAATGAAATTGCAGACATTCTACAAATCTCTAAGAATACAGCTAAAACGAGATTGAGAAGAGGCAGAAAAAATCTCTTGCCATTTCTAAAAAAGGAGGAATTCAGATGAAGAATGATTCCAAATTTATAAAAGAAACACTAGGAAATGTGATGAAGGATGTTCATTTTTCTGAAAGGGACAGAAAAAAAGTTCTAACAGCAGTAAAAATGGTGAAGGAAGAGAAATCTAGTCGTCCTAACATAATTGTTTTATATAAAAAGCATATCGTAGCTGCTATTATTTTTTGTTTATTTATTTCCATGCTGCTTACTTTTCCAAAATTATCACCAACTCTTGCAAATACACTCTCCTCTCTCCCTTTTATAGAATCTATTTTCAAAGCATATGGAGATGGCGGATTAAAGAAAGGGAAGGACAGCCAATTAGTATCGAATATTATAGCTACTTCAAAAAGTAATGAAGCAGAAATGACGATAGAGGAAGCAATTTATGATGGAGAAAGAATATCCTTTAGTTATGTAGTGGAATCAAAGGAACCAATTAGAGATTATCAGATTGATAACCTAAATGTTTCCTTAAAGGAAGAAGCAAGAGCTGGTATAGGGAAGTTAACAGATGGTAATTATGAATTGGTGACTCCCAATAAAGTAGCCGGGATTGGAACAGTAAATTTCATTAAACATAAGGAATTACCAAAGGAAATTGAAGTTCAGCCCTACTATGCAGTAGTAATAAACGGAAAGTATGAAATCTTTCAATTTGAATTTAAACTTACCAAAACGGAAAACGTAGAGACGATTACACCAATGATTACTCGACAAAGCAAGGAGAGCGAATTCACAGTAAAGGAAATAAAAAGAACGCCAATCACGACAGTAGTTAATATGAGCTATAAACGTCCGGTGACGGAAAACGATGATAACATGCTAATGTTCCGATTAATCACAAATGAGGGAGAAGTAATACCTTGGATTTATAATACACATGGCTATGGTGGAATCACAATAAAGGATAATATGGAAGTAATGGATTCTATTCAGGAATCATTTGAAGGGTTGGATGAAAAAAATACAGATTCGGTGACGATTCAACCAATGATAGTCCAAAATATTTGGACTTATAATCCAATTGAAAAACCATTTAGAGGAAAAGATACTAAATTAGATTTGGGAGAATTGGGCAAAATCAACATTATTGGGGTTAAATATACGGGCAATGTAATGACGTTAACCTATGAATTAAATAGCCAATTTCCATTTCTGCATTCAAACTATTTTACGTTAAAGGATCATTTGGGAAAAGTATATTATGGTGCTAAAACATCCATAACCTTTAAAAAGAAGGATCATTATATTGTCGAAGAAGCATTTATGAATATTTCTAAAAAAGAACTAACGATTGAATATATGCAGGAAGAAGCTCCTGAAATATTGAAAGATTTAGAAATTGAAGTTCCGTTAAAATAATCTTATATGTAAACACTATTTAGAAGAGAAAAGGAACCCAAAAAATATTGGGTTCCTTAAAAAATGGTCTGACCATATTCATCATAATCCTTCAAACCATTTACCAAATTTACTAATACAAGATTCTTCTTTCTTTTCTTCATATCTATGAAAATCATCTTCTGTAAATTCGGCAAGTGTTTTATCAAAATTCTTTGGAATAAATATATACCAAAGATCAGACCATTTCTTATCATTATCTAATCCTCTTATATCTTCAGAAATAGTTCCTGGTGATTTACTCTCAAAGAATGTTATTTGTTCTCCATCAAAGTAAGCTAAACAAGACCTAAATTCACAAGCGCGATTATTTTCTTCTCTTAGTAATTTCAATATGCCAGTAATACCTATCGTATCTAGCATATGGTTTACATAAGCCCTTGGAAAACCATTTAATTCTTCGATAAAAAAGCCGGAATCTAAAGCGATGCAAGGCTGCTTAACGATTTCATATGCTTGCAATACTTTTTGTCTAGCGATTTCTTTAATATCATCTGTTCGTGGCTCGCTTAACTCTTCCTGTATTGGCGTTACTTTAATATTTTTCAATTCCTTTTCTGCCGATGCAATTTTCCCTTTGTTGGTTGTGACAAATATAATTTCCTTCATATGAAATGTTTCTCCTTATGCATAATAATAATAATACTGAATTTTATTTATATTACTTAATATAACAAAATTAGGAGGAAAAAAGATTCGATTTCAACTAAATGGCCAAATAACTTTTGGATAAGATTAAAAGGAATGACTTTTCATATACTGATAATAAAGGAGGGGATAAGAATGAATCCGATTATCGTGATTATCATTATCGATTTGACTGTTCTCATCGATTGTTTCTGGTTTGATGTGAATAAAAAAAGGTGGGGATGGATGAATAATTGGACTAGCTTGAGTAAGTGGATCTTCTTTCAGCATTTATCATCGTTTCAGTATTAATTTACGTTGGTATAAGTGCAGTATATTTCTCAGCTTAGCGTTTAGAGTATGTTTAAAAAAGAGTGGGGATTTTGATATGCTTGTAGAAAACGGTTGGTTATATAAAAAGAACGAGATCGAACTTTTAGATTATATTTTTGATATAGTTATAAAGTATCCGAATTCAGCAAGTGCCAAATTTGAACTAGGAAATAGGCATGACTACAATCAGGGAGTTCATAAAATAATATTGGGAATTAAATAATGCTTTCGCTGTTCTAACTGTTGCAGAAATTCGTTTCCTACATCTACTCTCCATATCTATGTTCTTAGGAATAACCTTACATAATGCAAATAGGGAGTCAGAAGGTATGAAGATGTATTAAGAGCAATTATGCGACAAATGAACTACGAATTTAGAAAGATATACTTTGCATTCGATAACTACATTAACAAATAAAAAACATTAAAGTGCAGTCATTTTATGTAAAATAGGCTTAAACACTTGTTAAGCCTATTTTTTATCCCGGTTGGTGGTTTTGTATTTTTGGCCTTTGCCGTCATAGGTGATCCACTCCCCAACAGGATCGCCCATGTTAAAGTAGCCTGAACGCTTTATTGTCCCATCTATACGATACCATTCCCAATAGCCATCAGGTGTATCATCAATAATCTTTCCTTTTGACCAAATTGTTATTCCGTTAGCATGATACTTAATCGTATCCTCAACTATTAGATCCAGTTTCTTTTCTTTTACGCCATTAGGGTGTATTATGTCACAATTTTTCTCGTCCATGCATACCTCCAGATAATTGTTTATTGATATTATGGGATAGAAGCTAGGATGCTCTGCATTTAGTATTTTCACTTAAATTTTACTAAATCGCGACTCTCACCTTCTTTGTAATCAGAATACCAAATGAATGAAAGATATGGTAGACTAGAATCAAAAAAGGCAAGATTGATTTTTTGGAGGCTGATTATGGAAGTTTTTGCAGAATATTTAGAACGCATTGCTAATCCAGCGCATCGTGCTAGAACAAAAGAGGTTTTGGAGTGGGTAACAAATAATTTCCCTAGTTTAGTAACGAGAATTGCCTGGAATCAGCCGATGTTCACAGATCATGATACATACATAATTGGCTTTAGCGTTGCAAAACATCATTTGGCAGTCGCACCTGAAAGAGCTGGAATCATCCAATTTTCTGATGCAATTGTACAAGCTGGTTATGATCATACCAAGCAGTTGGTACGAATTAAGTGGGAAAGCCCGGTTGATTTCTCCTTACTTGAGAAAATGATCGAGTTTAATATTACTGATAAAGCAGATTGCATGACATTTTGGAGAAAAGAGTAAAATGTAGAAGGGGTTTATTAGATGGCAAATAGGAAACTAAATCCTAAAGTAGAGGAATTTTTAAGTAAAGATAGTCCGTGGAAGGAAGAATATGTGAAGTTAAGACAAATTGTTCTTGAGTGTGAAGAGCTTGTGGAAGAATTTAAATGGATGCATCCTTGTTACACAATAAAGAATAAAAATATTGTATTAATACATGGATTCAAAGAATATTGTGCCCTTTTATTTCATAAAGGTGCTCTGTTAAAAGATCCTCAAGGAATTCTAATCCAACAAACGGAGAATGTACAAGCAGCAAGGCAAATTCGATTTACTAGCTTACAGGATATAGTGAAATTGGAATCTGTCATAAAAGAATATATTCATGAAGCAATTGAAGTGGAAAAATCCGGTTTGGAAGTAACGATAAAAGAGCACAAAGAATACATCATTCCAGAAGAACTTGAAACGAAATTTGAAGAAATTCCAGAATTGAAAACTGCCTTTGAAGCATTGACGCCAGGACGACAAAGAGCATACATTCTTCATTTTTCTCAACCAAAGCAATCCAAAACTAGAGTTGCAAGGATTGAAAAAGCAATGGAAAGAATTCTAAATGGCAAGGGCTTAAATGACTGTATTTGTGGATTATCTCAAAAAATGCCCAATTGTGATGGCTCGCATAAGTTTGTTTGCAAGAAATGAATGATTTCAATGGGAGGATTGTACTGATTTCACACGAATGAAGTACAACCTCCTTTTTATACTGAAAGAATAAGCGTAATAAAGAGCTATAAAATGCCTAATAAGAAATCGTGTTATGGACAAAAGATACAGATCGCTATTCAATATGTAATAGATAATGGCGCTACCATGTTATCTGTCCCACATGATTTTTTAAAAGATTTACGCGCAAGGTGGGTGCAAGAATTCGATGGGAACCTAATTCAAATTGTTTGTAAAAGACAGATTTGAATTGCCCTGATTTACGAATGGCAAATAAAGAAGGAATATTCTGTCTAAACATAGAATAATACATAAAAATATGTTTAGAGAGGTGTATGGATGGACCAAATTAGCTGTATTTCCTACATTTTGCATCAGTCTTGTGAAGAAAACATAAGAAAAATAGCGATTGATCTGTTAATTGGGGATCTTTCGTTAAAAGAAGCAGAAGAAATTTCACCTCAAATGAAAAGAGAATTAAAGAAGGCAAAAGCATTGTATAAAAGTCATCGGGTTGATTTAAAGGCCGTTTCAGTATTTGTCCAAGACTTTATGTTTGTAACAGGATAGCTACCCATTGAAAAATAATATAGATAATAAATCTAATTTTTAAGTATTTCTCTTGCTAAGAAATGCTTTTTATTTTGCTTTAAAAAAAACAATAAAAAAAGTGTATAAAATGATAATAATTTATTGTAAAACGATAAATGATATGGTAAATTCAAATAGAAATAAATAAGTGAGGTGTTTTTGATGAAACAGGTTTCAACGCTCTTTTTAAAGATTGCTGTTATTCTTATTGGAGTACCCATTCTTGCATTATGCATTTTTTTAGTACCGGAAATCGGAAAATTTGCTGCTGAATTGTATCCAAATAATGCTTATATAAAATATCTAATAATGCTTGATTTTTATGCTGCAGCTATTCCTTTCTACTTTGCATTGTATCAAGCATTTAAACTGTTAAACTATATTGATAGGAATGACGCATTCTCGGATTTATCGGTAAATGCATTAAAGAAAATAAAAAACTGTGCCATCTCCATTAGTGCTATTTTTGTGTTGGGTTTGCCGTTATTTTACCTTATAGCAGAAGTGGATGATGCCCCTGGGATCATTTTAATGGGACTGATTCTGATTTTTGCTTCGATGGTGATTGCCGTTTTTGCTGCCGTACTTCAAAAGCTATTAAAAGAGGCAATTGATATAAAATCAGAAAATGACTTAATCGTTTGAGGTGATATAAATGGCAATTATAATCAATATTGATGTGATGTTAGCAAAAAGGAAAATGAGTGTGACTGAACTATCGGAAAAGGTTGGAATTACAATGGCGAATCTTTCTATCTTGAAAAATGGCAAGGCAAAAGCAATCCGGATATCCACACTGGATGCAATTTGTGAAGCGTTGGATTGCCAACCTGGTGATATTTTGGAATATAGAAATGATGGAGAAATCTAATGATGAAAGGTCTAAAGCAGCTTATCTATTTTGGTTGGGAACAAGCATTATCTTGTATATTTCCTGTCGTTATTTTTGTTTCTTTGGCACTCACTAAAATGATAGAACTTCCCTTGATACCAAGATACGATTGGCTGCTACTTATCTGCCTTTTGATGCAGTGGCTAATGGTACGCACCGGTCTTGAAACGATAGATGAGTTAAAGGTGATAACCGTTTTCCATTTAATCGGACTTGCGCTGGAGCTTTTTAAAGTACATATGGGTTCCTGGTCTTATCCTGAAGACGGCTATACAAAAATATTTGGCGTCCCATTATATAGCGGCTTTATGTACGCAAGTGTAGCGAGTTTTCTCTGTCAGGCATGGAGGCGATTAGAGGTAGAGCTAGTAAATTGGCCACCATTTTTAGTTGTTGTTCCTCTTAGTGCAGCCATTTATTTGAATTTTTTTACCCATCATTATTGGCTGGACATTCGTTGGTATTTATCTGGATTGGTACTAATCGTGTTTTGGAAGTCCTGGGTATTATACAAGGTAAATGGTATTAGATATCGTATGCCACTAGCCCTCTCCTTTTTATTGATTGGATTTTTTATTTGGATAGCAGAAAACATTGCTACATATTTCAGTGCATGGGAATATCCAAACCAAAGAGATGCCTGGAGTCTCGTTCATCTGGGAAAGGTGAGCTCATGGCTGTTATTGGTGATTGTTAGCTTTCTTATTGTGGCAACCTTGAAGCAGGTTAAGGGTAATATGACTAATAGTAAAGTAAATACTAATTCGATATTAAAAAAATGGTAGTGGAAAAAGTAAATGTAGTTGCCAGCTCCTTGATGAAATTAGATTGCAATAAAGTCTTGGAGCTCCTTTGTTAAATTATTAATCCTCCTCATCAGCTCCATTAGAGTACATTTCCTTTTCCGCTTGGAGCCATTTCATCATATCTTGTTTATCCGGATAAGAATCCTCTAAGTATTGGTGGCTTTCTAAAAATTTATCTCCTTTTTTCGTTAGTCTAGCTGGCTTTAGTGAGAAAAAGGTATCGATTCTAAGTACTCTTTCAATATATCCTTCCTTTTCTAAAAAAAAGATAAAATTTTCAAATTCCCGCTGTTTTAAACAATAGTCTTTTGGTTTTGGTAAGTCGATACCCTTGTGAAGCTCTCTTAGAATACTGTAGGTAATCTTCATTATCAAATCTCTTCCTTTTCTGTAATTAATTTTTCTCGAGCAACCATATAGATAAAAACACAAATAATAATTATAATCCTAATCAGTAAATGAAAGCAGATTTCTATATCTTAAATAATAAATTCGATAATTATTATTTTCAAATTATTCTTTATTTTATCAAATAATATAGGTAATATGTTTTATAGGAGTTCTAAAAAATAATAATTTAATAGAAAAATCTAGTTATCAGGAGGGAAAAATGAAAATCCTAATTGGCCAGCCAAAAATGGAAAAGAGCTTACAACAATTATTAGTGGAATTAGAAAGTTTTCCTGAAGTGGATGTAATTCTATTTCCAGAGGGCTATTTCACTGCTGATTATTTAGAGGAAGTATGTCATTTAGCGAAAAAACATCATACATATATTGTCTCAGGTTATAAAGATGAGAATAATAAGGATAGAGCATTTATCGCCAATCGTTCTGGAAGGATGATGTTAGATAGAGCTAAAACGCCAGAGAATGAAATGTTATATAGACCATCCAAGACTAGTGATGACACATTATCATCAGGCTATTTACTTTGCAGAGAAATTTTTAAGGATTAGAAGGTTTAGAGAATGAAAATGTTAAGTTTATTTTGAATCCAATAGGTGTTGGCATGTATAGTGAGCAACAATATGAAGAATGGACTGGAGAAGCAAGAAAAAAAGCAATGAAGGAAAAAGCTTTCATTATAGGGACAAGCCATGCTGATGGGTCCTATCGAAATTGTGGTTTTTCCATCCCGATTGCTTACTGTTTCGATCAAAAAGGAAATGATTTATTACTTTCAAAAAATGATATTCGAACTAGAATTTTTGATACAGAGACTAATAGTATAAAGCTAGCAGAGAAATTAACATAATAGTAGAAGAAAGAAGGGGAATTAGTTAAGGCTAATTCCCTTAAGACAATAAATTTCCATCCAAATTAAAATAATTATGAAAAAGTTCTTTATAAACACTTGCAAATCGTAATCATTTCGTTTTATTATTAAATAGTTCGAAGGGTTTTAAAAATAGAACAAAGAACAAATGATTTTTTAAATCGTAATCATTTCGATTTGTTTTGGGAGTGAGAGTATTGAACAACAAGAAAATCCCTGTTACCGTTTTAAGCGGATATCTCGGGTCTGGTAAAACAACTTTGCTAAATCATCTTTTATCCAATAGGGAAAACCTAAAGGTTGCTGTTATTGTCAATGATATGAGTGAGGTAAATATTGACGCTTCATTGCTGAAACAGGAGGGTTTTTCAAGAACAGATGAAAAATTGGTGGAAATGCAAAATGGTTGCATCTGCTGTACACTTAGGGAAGATTTGATGCTAGAAGTGGAAAAGCTTGTGCAATTAGGTGATATTGATTATATCGTCATTGAATCGAGCGGGATTAGCGAACCGATTCCTGTTGCTCAAACATTTACCTATGTAGATGAGAGTGTAGGTATCGATTTATCCCGATACTGTCAGTTAGATACGATGGTTACTGTATTAGATGCTAATCGTTTTTGGCATGATTATTCTTCTGGTGAAAGTCTTTTAGACCGCAAGCAAGCAGTGGATGCAATGGATGAAAGAGAAATAGCAGATTTGTTAATCGATCAAATTGAATTTGCGAATGTTATTGTGTTGAATAAAACGGATTTAGTTTCGGAAAGCAAACTACAGGAACTGAAAGCAGTAGTCCAAAAGTTTAACCCAGAAGCCAAAATCATTGAAAGTGAATATTCCCGTATTTCCTTAAATCAAGTGTTATATACTCGGTTATTCGATTTTGAAGCTGCTAGTCAAAGTGCAGGCTGGATAAAAGAATTAAATGAAGAGCATATTCCGGAGACAGAGGAATATGGAATTTCTTCCTTTGTGTATCGTAGCAATAAACCTTTTCACCCTGTTAGATTGATGCAGTGGTTGGTAAACTGGCCAGTTGAAGTGGTTAGGTCGAAAGGATTTATTTGGTTGGCTACGAGAAATGAAATTGCTGGACTACTTTCTCAAGCAGGTCCATCCTTAACGATACAAGGAGCAGGCAATTGGGTAGCGACTTATTCGGAAAGCGAGCAGAAAGAAGTTTTAGAAGAAGATCCAGATTTACAAAAACGTTGGGATCCTCTTTATGGAGATCGCATGACAGAGTTAGTGTTTATTGGGATTGGCATGAATCAACAGCAAATGGAAGAAGAGCTAGATGCGTGTTTATTGACTGATATGGAAATGAAAAAGGATTGGACTAAATTCATTGATCCGCTACCTGCCTTTTTTGCAGAATGAGTAAAATTTATTAGGAGGAAGAAAAAATGAGAGTGAAAATTACTTTAGCATGTACAGAAACAGGAGATAGAAATTATATTACCACAAAAAACAAACGAAATAATCCAGACCGTATCGAGTTGATGAAGTATTGCCCACGTTTAAAAAAGCGTACTTTACACCGAGAAACAAAATAATTTTTTATAGTCGATAAATCGTAATGATTTCGTATTGGAGGAAACAATAATGGCAAAAAAATCAAAAATTGTAAAAGAAAAAAACGGCAAGCAATGGTTGAAAAATATGCAGCACTTCGAATGGAATTAAAAGAAAAAGGAGATATTGAAGCACTTAGAAAACTACCAAGAGATTCTTCAGCGACCCGCTTAAAAAACAGATGTGAAGTGACTGGTAGACCTAGAGGGTATTTGAGAACATTCAAAATGTCCCGTATTACATTTAGAGAATATGCCCATAAAGGACAGATTCCAGGAGTGAAAAAATCCAGCTGGTAATGAATAAAAAGAAAAGTCGTCAGCTTATTGGTTTGACGACTTTTATCTACACATCAAAAATGGAGGAACAGGAAATGAATTCCGTTAATCCTGTAGTAGTTCAATTTTTTTATCGAAGCGCGATTGCCAATTTGCCAGAAAAAAAACGGGAAATTTATCAATACATAGAGAGTAAAGAAGTAGAGTTAGAGGAAATGGCCATAAATGAGAAACAATTTATGGAGCTAATGGTCGGAAAATCGCCATTTAAGGAGGCTTCTGAATACTTTTCCCTCAGTATGCCTGCCATTAAAGAAATTATGGATGAACCACAAGCGGAAATCGATTTAATGATAATGGCAAGAATTAATCAAATGAGATGGATAGATTATACTAAGTCAGATAGAAGTTTTCAAAAGAATAAAAAGAGGGTATTTGTTTTTGTTTCTTAAAAAACCACTTTTTACATTAATCAATTGCTATTCCCCATTTAACGAGAGAACGAAAACAAGTTAATAATCGCCGTTTTCCGAAAATAATATAAAACAATCAGTGTTACTCCAAGTATGAGTAGCACTTTTTTTATTATAAAAATAAAGCGATGAATTATATAATTTTTAAAAGTATCATATGTACGAACAAAGGTCACATATATATTAATATATTATAACAATTCATTATCATTTTCATATTGACATGGTACGCGGATTGAGTCAAGTTTTTGTGGGAGTTTTTTTTAGCTCCCTTTTTATAAAGTAAAACTTCTAATTTTGTATCCGTTTTCTAAATGTTTTCTTTCATCAAAATTTCGTTTTTTTCTTTTTTTAAAAACCTTTTAATCCCTGTAAGGCAAAGTGAATGGGTTTTCCAATCGCTTGATTTAAGTATGGCATGTTCTGACGCACGGTTTCTGTTACTAATTTTGTGGGTACTTTTCTTTTCGGTCGATGTTCTTTCTTTGATGTATTTAGGCTTTTTTCTTTTTCCCATTTCCCATATATCGTTTGGATGGATAGGTCATCCTTCAATCCAATCCACAAGCGCGCCATGCTCATGACCCCTTTTTTGCTCCATGCTCTTCCATTCTTTAATCGTTTGGCTAATTGATTCATCATTGCCTCTGCACTTCCCATTGGACGATACGCTGTCGTGTCCAAGCCTTTCTCCTGTAACCAACTACGGTAATCTTTTATGGTTTCCTGATGATGCGTTAAAAAGCCGAGGAAATGCTCTAGTTTTTCTTCTTCTTCTGGTGTATCCATTGTTCCTACTGCGCTATTCAACTCTAGAAGTAATGTTTCTACCTGGTAGTTTTTTAACGCTCTTTTCATGTAGCGGTATCGAGGATGGCTCTTCATTAGTTGCTTCATCGAACGAGCGACATGAAAACGGTCCATGGTGAAAAAGGCGCGTTCCCGAAAATACTCCCGACATGCCGTTATCCAGCCTGCTCCATCGCCATTAATAATAAGCAAGGTTTGGGTAGGATCATACGCATAATGATTCTGTAAGAACGTTTCAAAGGCTTCCCAAAAGGGTTCTTTTCCTTCATAAAGAAAATGCCTTTTATTTCGGAGCCTGACTCGCTTTCCGTTTTCTTTCCATCCCTCGTGTACAGCGGCGAATTTCAACTCCCATCCACGCTTTTTCTTTTCTTGACTCTTCACATATAATCCATCTACTTCTACAAACAATACCTTTTGAAAAGGGCGTTTTTCCTTAGCGGGAAGTACGTTTGTTTGAAGAAGATGTTGCCGTAATGCTTCATGGCTCATCGCCGAATAGCCTAAAAATTGTTCGAACGTTTCCACCGCCTTTCGATAGGAGGAGCCATTCGTCGCTAGTTCTAACCCCCATTCTTCTAGTAGTGGACTAAATCCCTTATTCCCCTGAAACTGTAAATAGTGATCTAATAGACAAATATATTTTTTGGTCACACGATCAAAATAATAATTACGCTTCAGCTCCACAGCTCCAAACGCTGTATCTACTCGTATTTCTCGTTTATCACGTAAAGCAAATCTTCTTTTGTCTCGTTGCTGGGCAATCTCTTGATCCCAATTTTCTAACGTTTGAACAAGGATTTCTTGAAACGTCATTTGGAGTGTTCGAAATAAAGTCTTTTCCAATTCTTTTAATGATGGCATTTTTGTGTTACATTGATTCATGAGAGCCTCTCCTTTTCGTAGTTTTCTAGTCAAATTCTACTTTACAAAAGGAAGCTCTCTTTTTTAATGCTTAATTTTTTCCAGCTACCGCGCTCTCGCTTGGTGGCCTTTTTGTCTAGTTGGGGGAATCGTCCCCCAACTAGACAAAAAGGATATTTATTCTCCCACAAACATTTTACTCATACTCTAGAGGAAAGAAAAGATAATGAGGAGGCTTTATTTGTTACTCTCCGTGCCCCACACCGAATGGGTGTTGCACAAATGAGATATGTCATTAAACAGATTTCGTTAAGAGCAAAAATTAGTAAGTGTATACATCCGCACCAATTAAGGTATAGTTATGCAACCACCTTAATTAATAATGGAGCACCATTAGAAGTTATTCAAAACTTGATGGGGCATGAGAAAAGTGAAACAACAAGGATTTACGCTTATCTAAGTGGACAATTAAGACGAGAATTATATAAGAAGTATTTCTGAAAGAACTGCAGGGAAAATTGCAGTTCTTTATGTTTTTATCAGAGCCGTATTTCAAGAATAAATGTCGTTTGTAACAATAGGGGCAGGTTAGTAAGAGAATGGATTTATAATACAAGTTGAATTATAATTTAGAAAATAGATAATAAAAGGAGTAGATTTATAATGGAAAAAATGGTCACACCATTTTTAATGTTTCAAGATGGCAAAGCAGAAGAAGCAATGACTTTTTACACATCTCTGATTGAGGATTCAGCAATTACAAATATTGTTCGATATGGTGCAAATGAAGGTGGGGATGAAGGAACTGTCATGCAGGCTACTTTCACCTTAAAAGGTCAAGAATTTATGTGCAGTGACAGTAATGTAATACATCAGTTTTCCTTCACACCTTCGTTCTCAATATATGTTACTTGTAATACCGAAGAAGAACTTGACAATATTTATCAGAAACTGATCGAAGGTGGACAAGCTCTTATGCCACTAGGAGATTATGGATTCAGTAAGAAATTTGGCTGGCTAAATGACCGTTTTGGAGTTTCGTGGCAACTAAATCTACCTAAATAATATGAAGAACTTAATATCCTGTTCATACCAATAATAAAAAGCATATATTGTTTAAACTAACGGGTGCTTTCCTTAAATAGAAGGCGAGCCTTTTCGTATGGTGCTAAAGGGGCAGTTTAGTGAAAGAAGGACTTTAAATAATAGACGGCGAATTCACATACAATAATAATCAATGGGGATATAAGATTGAAAATCTAAGAGGACACCTGTAAAGAAAATACTGAAAGGAATCTTGGGAAATTCAAGATAGTGAAGTGAAAATGAATAATCTAAAGAAAATATCTAGAGAAGAAGCAGCTAAACTAGGACAAGATAACAGAACAGTTTACTTTGATAACAAAGAAAAAATAGCAAATTTAGATGTTATTGAAATCCCGGATAATCTATCATTAGTCCAACAATTAGTAATTGCTAAATACTATTATATTTCTCAAGATTATCAAGATTTTATATATATTTATTCACATGAACAGTACAATTACGATGATCTTTTATGCTTATTTAATAAAGGATATTATTGTTATAAAGGTAATAAAAAAATAGCATTTTTATTAGAAAGTCCAAAACAACAAGCTATTGATTATTTTAGAGATGCGGTAAAAAACAATAAAATAAGTCCTTTTTTAACTAGTTTTTATAAGAAAAAAATAATAAATACGTTGGTTAGAGATCCTAATGAAATGCTGTCAATAAATACTACTCCAATTGAACAAATTAAAGAAATCATACCTAAGAAGAGAGAGTTAAGTTTCTATTTACTTAACACAAAAGATTTTGATTCTTCATCTATAGAGTCAGAACATAAACCGTTACTCAGTTATTTACAAAAACATCATCCGATAAGCTTTTCTATTCCTTCACCAAATAATATTTGTTTAGATAGCAACATTATTAATAATTATGGAATAAAACTCTTGTCATCAATATATAAGAGTATCTTACTAATTAACGAAGATAAAGATAATAGTGTTCTAGAAATACTATTCAGTAACCCCCTCTGTTAGGATAGATGTCGTACGATACTTTAGTGTTATACTTTAAGTAAATAACACGGAGGTCGATCGATATGAAAGAAAAAATGGAGTACGATACTCGAAGGAACAAAAAGAGGCAATTGTTAAACGAATGATGCCACCACATAACGAATCAGTGGCTACTATCTCGAAGGAAGAAGGCATCACAGAACCAACGTTGTACAAGTGGCGTAAGGCTGCACGTGAAGCTGGTGTGGCAACGCCTGGCAATGGACAAACAAGTGACAAATGGACCAGTCAAGATAAGTTTTTAATCGTGATGGAGACCTTTGCGATGAACGAAACGGAATTGGCTGAATACTGTCGTAAAAAGGGTTTGTACCGTGAACAGATTGAATTATGGCGATCTGTTTGTCTCCAGGCAAACGGACAAGTATTTGATCAATCAAAGCAGTTATCTGGTGCGTTAAAGGAAGAACAGAAACGGGCAAAACAGTTAGAAAAAGATCTTCAAAAGAAGGAGAAAGCATTAGCGGAAGCTGCGGCGTTATTATTACTTAGAAAAAAGGCCCAAGCGATTTGGGGGGACGACGAGGAAGAATGATTAGCCCATCAAATCGCGCATTAGCTGTAGAACTCATCCAAGAAGCCAATCAAAATGGTGCGCGGTTAGCGAAGGCTTGTGAGGAACTTTATATTAGTGTACGAACCTACGAGCGCTGGGTGGCAGATGGTAAGGTTAAGGTCGATCAGCGTCCCTTTGCGAAAAGACCTGTTCCAAAAAATAAGTTGTCCGAGGAAGAGAAAAAGGAAATACTCGAGGTTGTTACACAAGAAGAATATGCCGACTTACCGCCGACACAAATTGTCCCAAAGCTTGCGGATAAAGGAACATATATTGCGTCAGAATCTACGTTTTACCGTGTTTTACGTGAAGGAAAGATGCAACACCACCGTGGACGTAGTCAAAAGCCAACACGAAGAATCCCCGAGAGTCATCTGGCCACATCGCCAAATCAGGTGTGGACATGGGATATTACGTGGCTTGGTGGACCTGTGAAAGGCTTGTATTATCGCCTCTATTTAATACTCGATCTATTTAGTAGAAAAGCAGTTGGGTGGGAAGTATGGGAAAAGGAAGAAGCGACACACGCTGAATCACTTGTAAAAAAAGCAGTCATTAATGAGAAAATCCAAGGGGCACCACTGGTGTTGCATTCAGACAATGGGAGTCCGATGAAAGCTGAGACCTTTTTAAGTTTACTTGAGAAGTTGGGGATCCAAAGTTCCTTTTCAAGACCACGTGTAAGCAATGATAATCCTTATTCAGAAGCCATGTTTCGAACACTTAAATACCGCCCTGATTATCCGCATAAGGGCTTTACCTCACTTGAAGAAGCCAGACAATGGGCACACCAATTTGTCCATTGGTATAATCATATTCATCTGCATAGTGGGCTGAATTATGTAACACCGGCACAGTGTCATGCCGGAGAACACGTAACCATATTGACAAAGAGAAAAGACGTATATGAAGCCGCAAAAGCGAAGCATCCAGAACGCTGGGCGAGGAGTCTAAGAAATTGGACACCTATTGAAAAAGTAGCACTTAATCCAATGCGTGATGAGGGAAAAAGGTAACGTTGAGTCCGCCTTAATACACTTTATTCCCTGATGATTTGAATGGAAAGAATGGATTTCCTTTCCATTCAAATCATCAGGCCAGCAAGCGTAGCGCGGTAGCCTTGACTGAACACAACACTAAAGTAACTAAATGCGACAACTATGTTGACAAACACCGGTATACCCTGCTTAAACTCTCTGTTTAGCTTGTTTGGTACGACTTGATGCTCCTTTGTAGCTTTAGCGATTTTTTTATAAGGATTTGCTTTCCTATGAGGACAGACTATTCCATATTTCTTCATGATTCTTTGTATCTTTTTGCGACTAAATATAATGTTATATTCATTCTCCAAGATCATTTTTATGGACCGGGAACCTTTCTTATATCCCCGTCGATTAAAGGCTTTTAGTATGACTTCTTTCGCTTTCAAGTCCAATTGTTCTCTCGCCTCTCGGATAGTATATGCTTGAAGGAAGCTATAGTATCCAGAACGGGAAACTTCTAAAAAATCGCAAAAATACTTGGTCATACGCTTAAATCCACTTTGTTCAATGGTCTCAGAAATTAATTGATATACTCTACTTGATTCTAGGTTTTCGTTTAGCAGCCTCCTTTCTGTCACTTCTAGCTTTTTTAATAACTCTACTTGTCCCTCCAATAGCTTAATTCTAGCTTCTTGCCTTTCAATCACTTCAGACGGTGTAAGTTCTCGCTTTAATGGTCTACCAGAACCGGATTTTCTTGAGTCTGTGAGTCCGATTAACCCATCCTTTTTATAGGCTTTCTTCCACCTGTATGCGGATTGTTCAATTCGCTTTATTCCTATAACGTCCACATCAAAGCCGTTATCCATGAAGATTTGTCGAGGAAGTTTTCCACCTAGATACTCATCCATAAATCTATTTTTAAATGAATCTGTATAGGTAATAGCTCGCTCGCTGACACTTTGTACATTTGGATTCCTTTTAAGCATTTTTATCTCTTTAGTTGAAAATGTTATCTTACTCATGTTGTCCCCTAATTCCTTTTTAGTAATTTAAGTATATAAAAAATACCTGTAGATAAAACACTCTTTTTCAAGTGTCCTAACTACAGGTACCATTTTATGTTGGAGTTTTTTTGTCTTCCTATTTTTGTATTAAATTAATTACGTTTCGCCATAGCAACCGGAAATTTTAAAGTAAGAACAGAAATATTTATTTTTTTCGTTATTTTTCACTTTATTTTTTATATTAAAAATATTTTGTAAAAAAAGATATTAAATTGGAGGATTTATGTATTTTTTGAAGAATATAGGTAGAGAAAAAAACCAATCAAATTGAAAGTGGGGTTGTAAAATGATTCAAAAAATGTTTAGCAAAAGTGTATTAGGGTTATTCGCGTTGGCATTAATTTTTGGATTTGTTTTTACACCAGTTAAAGCGTCTGCTCATTTTTTAGGTTATTCTTCAGTTGATGGTAAAGAAATTCGTTGGGGAACAGCTAAAGGATCAACATCTTATACGACAGCACGTAATGCTGCAATAAAAACTTGGAATGGGATTACACCAATTAAAATTCTTGGTGATACAGCTAGCACTGTAGAAGATATATCTTTTGTAGATGTTACTCGAAGTGATGTTACTTGGGCTGGGCAATATCAAAGAGTCACAGGAGCAGATATAATTCGTCTTAATAAACATTATTTAAGTGGTTATACTGCTGCAAAAAAACAAAATGTTTTTACTCATGAATTAGGTCACGCTCTTGGTTTAGCTCATAGTTATTCTGGAGAAATCATGTATTATGCTGCTACAACTAAAACTTCTTTAGGTGCTCATGATAAAAGCGATTATCATTCTTTATGGGGATATTAAAAAGGGGGAATTTAAAAATGAAAAGAATAATTTTAACTTTTGGTCTTATTTCAATAATTACAGTTACTTCTTTTGGAGTTTCAGCATATAATCAAACAGATAAAATTGAAGCTAGTAATTCTAATCCAAACAAAAGTAAGGTAGAAGAAGTTATACTTCATCCTGATTTTATTACAGATGTAACAGATGATAAAAAATTAGTTGGTGTTTCTGATAATGTTTTTCTTGGGAAAGTCATTAAACAAACAGGAACTAAATCTATTGAAGAATATCTTCCTGAAACACAGTATTCAGTGGAAATAATTGAAAATATTAAAGGTGATTTATCTGGAATAGTTACAGTTAATCAACAAGGTGGTTATTTAGAGTATGAAGATGGACAAAAAGAATTGGTTTTATTTGAAGGTGATGAGTTACTTGTAGAAGGAAATACTTATCTATTTTCTACAAGATATTTAGAATCAGAGAATTGGTATACTTTAATTCCTGCATATGGAAATCTTACCGCTGAGACAGAATCAATACAAGATGATTTAGTTGAAAATTTTAATGATGCTTTAGATGAAGAAATCGTACCAACTGAATTAAAGTAAAAAATAATGGGTTCAAAAAACATGTGGATTTTCCGCATTTTTTGAACCTTTGTTTCTTTATTGGTAATAAAATATAGAAGGAGGTTAGTTATGTGAATAAAGAACAAGAAATAATTGAGAAAATATTATTAGGAGATATTGAAAAATTCAATGTTTTATTAGAACCTTATCTAAAAATATCTTATCAGACTGCTTTTTTACTTTTGAAAGATTATTCACTTGCTGAAGATGCTGTACAAGAAGCTTTATTTGCAACTTTTAAATCTTTAAAAAAATATAATCCTCAAAAGGCTTTATTTAAAACTTGGTTTAATAAAATTTTAATTAATACGACTTTAAAATTACAGAGGAAACGATTTTTCTTTATGAATTTTATGGATTATAACTTTAAAGAAACGACAATAATTCCAGAATCAATATATTTACAAAAAGAAGAATCTGAGATAATTATGAAAGCTATAGAAAAATTGGATTTTAAGCATCAAATTATTGTAATTTTATTTTATTTTCAAGACTTATCAATAAAGGAAATTTCGCAATTATTAAATATAAAAGAAGGTACCATAAAATCTAGATTATATTATTCAAAGCAAAGGTTAAAAAGTTTATTAGAAAATAAGGAGGTTTTTCCTGATGAAAGAAAAGGTAAAAAAAACATTACTTGAAATAGCTGAACAAAACTCTTTTCCTAGTAAAATAAATATTCAATCTATAATAGAAAATAAAAAAAGAAACGGAAACGTTTGGGGTATATTTTATCTCCATTAGTTTTATGTTTAGTTTTTTTCTCATTTATTGGTATTAATTATATTAATAATAATTCTACGAAATCTGAAAATTTAGTGGGTAATACTATTAGTTATAGTTATGCTTTTAATCCTGAAGATAAAAGAGAATTAGTTGGCTTTTCTCAAAATGTTTTCATAGGAAAAGTAATTTCTGAAGAAGGATCTGAAATAATTGATTTATTACCAGAAACTCAATTTAATGTGAAAGTGATTAAAAATATAAAAGGGACTCTTAAACAAGAAATAATAGTAAATCAACAAGGTGGATATATGGAAGAAGAGTTAGTTTTAGTTGAGGGAGATAATCTTTTAGAAGAAGGTAAAGAGTATTTATTTGTAACAAAATATAATGAAGAAAAAAAGTTTCACACTCTTGTACCTATTTATGGAGATATTTTAATTAAAAGTGAACAGGAAAAAGCTGAATTAATAAAACAATTTAATGAGTCTTTAAAAAATGAAATTCCATTAGAATAAGAAATATTTATTATAATTTATAGTTAACATAATGAGTATTATTTATGTTAACTATAAATTGAAATGTACCCCTGTTCTATTTCAGAACGCCCCCTAATCTCTGTTAACATAATGAGTCCTATACACAGCAATCAAAAAAGCAAAAGGCGGAATTTGTCCATATTGGGGCAAATTCCGCCTTTTTGCGTTTGGGAAATATCGAGAAAAATAGCTTCATAATAAAAAAGTCAATCTCTAGATCCCTCCGTTTTACTTCTAAACTTCATTATATAATTGACTTTTCACGATGATTGAAAGGAAGAAGGAAATTCTACTAGATTATCGAAGAGTAAAAGTAGAAGGAGTGAATAAACGCTATGAAAAACGCTAATAGCTTTGGCTATTTTTCTAAGGCTCTTTTCGTAAAGATTGTTGCTTTTAATTATAACAAGGAACAATTTACTTTTTATGGTATTATATTAAAGAGATGATTATGCAGCTAACGGCAGGCTAGTTTAACAAGCAATTAGTACAAAATGCAAAAAAAGGGTTATAAGCATTGTTGCCGAAATCCTTCTCAATGTAAAAATACATAAACATTTAAGGAGTGAAAAATTTGGCTACTTGGGTTACTCACTTTAGGATTACTGAAGAATTATTAAAAACAGAACTTCCTGTATCCAAAATTGAATTTTTGGTTGGTAATATTGGACCAGATTGTGGACTAATCGGAGAGGATGGTAAACCCACACCTCCAAAAGAAACTACTCATTTCGAGATTGAAGGGAAAATCAACTCTGATTCTTTTTACCAACAATATCTCTGTGATGAAAAAGAAAGTTCGCTTAGTGAATTCTCCTATTATCTTGGATACTATATCCATTTGGTGACTGATGAGAAGTGGATTGCATTCACTGACCAAAAGAAAAAAGAAAAAGTGTTCGAAGAAATATTAAACACCCCTGAATACACTCCTCTTGTTAAGCGAGACTGGTATGGTTTAGATTTTTTATATCTTAAAAATCATAAAGATAATATTTTTTGGACTAAGTTTCAACACATCAATGATTTTCCAGAGTACCTAGATTTCTTTCCGCAGGGTCAAACACTTAAACAGATTAGAAATATCACTAATTTTTATCAAAACCATACGATTTCTGATGACCACGAGTTTATATATCTTAAGGCAAATGAAGGCGATGAGTTTGTAGAAGATACTGTACAAACGGTCAAAGAATTATTAAATCAAAGGATGCGAACACAGCTAGCATAACGGAATTTTAGCACACAAAATTACTTTTTCAACTAAAGAGATAAAAATGCTTAAAAGGAATCCAAATGTACAAAGTTTCAGCGAGCGAGCTATTACCTATACGGATTTATTTAAAAATAGATTTATGGATGAGTATCTAGGTGGAAAACTTCCTCGACAAATCTTCATGGCTAACGACTTTGATGTGGACGCAATAGGAATGAAGCGAATTGAACAATCCGCATACAGGTGGAAGAAAGCCTATGAAAAGGATGAGTTAATCGCACTCACAGACTCAAGAAAAGCCGGTTCTGGTAGACAATTAAAGCGAGAACTTACGCCATCTGAAGTGATTGAAAGGCAAGAAGCTAAAATTAAGCTATTGGAGGGACAGGTAGAGTTATTAAAAAAGCTAGAAGTGACAGAAAGGAGGCTGCTAAACGAAACAAAAAACCTAGAACCAAGTAGAGTAAATCAATTAATTTCTGAGACCATTAAACAAAATGGATTTAAGCGTATGACCAAGTATTTTTGCGATCTTTTAGAGGTTTCTCGTTCTGGATACTACAGCTTCCTTCAAGCATATACTATCCGAGAAGCGAGAGAACAATTGGACTTGGAAGCGAAAGAAGTCATACTAAAAGCCTTTAATCGACGGGGATATAAGAAAGGTTCCCGGTCCATTAAAATGATATTGGAGAATAAATATAACATTAGCTTTAGTCGAAAAAAGATACAAAGATTAATGAGGAAATACGGAATAGTCTGCCTTCATAGAGGGCCAAATCCTTAAAAAAAATCGCAAAAGCAACAAAGGAACAACAGGTTGTTTCAAACATGTTAAACAGAGAATTTAAACAAGGTGTTCCTGGAAAAGTGTTATTAACGGACATTACTTATTTTCCATATAGTGGTAACTATATGGCTTATTTGTCGACCATAAAAGATGCATCCACCAACGAGATACTAGCTTACCATGTTTCTGATCGTATCACTCTTGATATCGCTACCAAGACCATCCATAAATTAATGAACAACTAGAAAGTTACTCTACATGAAGATGCATTTATTCACTCAGACCAAGGTAGCCATTACACAAGTCCAAAATATTAAATTTTATTAAAAAAATATGGACTAGGACAATCTATGTCTAGGAGGAAACTTTTGGGACAATGCCCCCAAGAGTCATTCTTTGGACATTTAAAAGATGAGGTAGACTATCAATCTTGTCAAACCATAAAAGAACTAAAGGGAAAAATAAATCATTACATTACATGGTTTACTATAACAATTATCGATATCAATGGAATTTAAAAAAGATGACCCCTATTCAATATACGAATCACCTTTTAATTGCTTAGTCTCTTTTTTTATTGTGTCCTTGACATAGGAGCCAGTTTAATGAGTTCTATCTCCTTTTTTATTAACCATTTTTTCTGCTATTAGTTTAAAGTCTTTTTCGCTTATTTCTATATGACCATATCGAAAGGAATGACCCCAGTATTTTGTATTTTTAATAAATGACAGTTTGGGATTAATGGTTTAATGGGTGTTTCAATGCTAGGGAAAAAATCAATATTTCTTCGAAAAGGTACAAAATCATTCCCCATATTTACCTGATAAACATCCTCATCAATAATTCTTCCAATAGCAGTAAACTTTTGATGAGGAGCACTCTCTTTAAAATTAATCTTAGGAGAGTAATAAATAATCCAATCACCAGTGCTCATATTTCTTAAAGGCGCCAGTTTGCCATGGCAAAGCTGAGCAAATCCGCCTTGTACTGCATTTAAAACATGATCTCGTGAAGCAATTCCAATCCAAAACCGTTTTTTAGTATGCATTAGAGTTAGCATCCACAATTATCTGATAGATTAGCATCTTGAGCAACATCTGATACAGGAAAATTCATTTCTTTCCATGCAGCTATCCCGCCAGTCAACTCTTTTACTTTATAGCCACGTTCTAGCAAAAAAGCTGCTACTTTAGCTGCTGTATTACACCAAACATCCCAACAGTAAACTACAATTTCTTTTTCTTTAGGAATCTCATGTAATCGTTCTTGCAACTCTTGTTGAGGAATGATGTTAGCATCTTTAATTGTTAGAATTCTTACATGTTCAGGACCGTTTCTTACATCAATTAGAAAATATTTTTCTGGATTGACTTGTGCCAATCTTAAATAATCCATAGGACTAATAGTTGCTTCCAGACGTGCATTAAAATAATCAAGTGCATTCATTTAATAGTTACCTCCAGTTTTATAATGTATACCAAATTTTCACAAGAAACTCCTTCAGCAATTGTTTTTCTTGATGGTTTAAAGGGGTGAGTACCTCTAATTCCGTTTCAATTAGAAATTCCCAACGTGAATCTAAAACTTGAGTCCCTTTTGATGTGATTAAAAGACTATATGATCTTCTATCATTAGGATTTCTAGTTCTCTCTACAAATTCTAAAGTTTCTAGGTGATCGATATGGCTAACCATAGTCGTCCGATCAATTTGTAGATTTTCGGAAATATCCTTTTGTGAACAATAAGGGTTCCCACTAATAAATAAAAGGACTCCATATTGTCTAGCATTAATTTTATAAGGAGTCAGTCCTTCAGCAAACTTGGTTTCCATTTGTTGAAGAACTTTTCCTAACAAAAAACCATATGATTGATTCCATTTTTCCAAGTGTAATATTCACCTCCTAAATTAATCAGATTTACTAATAATCAGTATAGCTGACTAATTATTAAAATTCAAGTACTTATGTTCGTATATAAAACACAAACCGTTAAATATTTTTTTATTAATAAAGTTTTTGAGATAAGGTATTTAAACTAGGGGAATGACTTGGGTCTCTTTTTTATGTCATTAAAGAATAAATTTGTGAACGATTTCACTTAAACTATCGGGGACGTTAGTTGAATAAGCAAATATTATAAAATGGAACTTCCGTAAATTAGGAGGTTTCGTTTTATAAGAAATATCAACATTAAACTTTAACAGAGCCAAGTTAATAAATAACGAAATAGGATCTTAAATCCTTTTTTCCAAAAATATATTTTTTCAACCAAGGAATATTTTCAAGATTTTACTAATGTAACAAGAGATATTCAAAAGTCGATATTAATCATTGCAGGGGAGTCCGACGATGCGGTGGGACCAAATCATCATTTATCTTTTAACTGTAAAGAAGCAGAAATTTATGTTATAGATGGTGGTCATCATGCTTATATTGAAAATCAAGAACTATTTAAAAATGCTGTTCTTCGTTTTGTTAAAAGGTAAATTGAAGTTGTTTTGAAAAAAGATTCGTCAATAGGAGTGATTTCCATGCTTGAATCGTTACTATCCATTCATAAAGTAAAAAAGGGAGATAAAGAGGAACTTCGTAACCATAGATGGCTGCAATATCTATATATTACAAAGGAAAAGAATGTTAACCTCGAACAAGTCCATTCCCTGTCAGAAATAGATAGTCATCCAGTATTGTCCTATATTGAAAGAGCGTTAGTGATTTTAGACAACAGTACACTTGTACATACGAGGGAGAAACAAATCCTTGAAGAAGTTTTGGTTTGGAGTGATGTGGCTAAATGTGGTTCCCCCTCCAAAAGGAGAGAATGGAGTCGACTTGGATTTCAATTAGGGATACATAATATAGGGTCTGCACAAATTTACGCAGAGGAAAAAATGAAACTGTCAATACAGGAAAGAGATCTGGAAAAAGAAGAACTTATTTTTACACTTATTTATACCCACGGACTTATTGGCCAATTTATTAGAGGAGAAGTCCGTTATTGCCAATTAAAACCTTTAATTGTCTATATCTATAAATACAATAAAGTAAATTCGACGGAATTTTTTAATCTTTTGTATGTGTTAAATCAATGTATAATTGAAGCAGTTTCTCCACAAATCTGGAGTGATGTTCATCAAGAAGTTAAAGATGTTATTCGTTCTATTATAGGAGGCATAAGAGAAAAAGAGCTTTCTTTAAAGGAGAGAATAAAGAGACTAAGAAATTCGGCAATAAAACGTGGAGAAAACTTTGATCAAGTGTATGATCAATTGTTCTCAAGTCTGAAGCTTAAAGAGCTATTTCAAATTTTTTTTAATAAAACAGATATGTGGTATGTAGAGTCTGCACTTCATGATTTCGCTTTCGAAGAATTTTTAAAAATCTTCTTACTCATTTATCAAAAAGCCAATCCATTAACAATAAAACAAATCAGCTTTGAACCCTTTATGAAGAATATTTATTATGATTATAAAGGGAAAAAGACTGTTAATTTATATAAAAAGAGGATTATTGAGGCATATTTGAAAGAATATACTTTAGAAGATTTAATTGTCGGAAGACAGAGTATAAATGCTCATGTTGAATTAACGATTATTCCACTTAATACTGTAAATGAAAATATTTGTGTAACTTTTACTTATTCCAAGGCAGGCGAAAAATTAATTGAATTCTGTCAAGAAGCAGAAAAATCGCCACTTTACGAACGTGCTATCATCCTTTTATATGATTTCTTTGGCTTTCGCAAAGATGGTTTTGATCGCTTGCAAAATGAAACAAAATACCTTACAGATATGAACAATGCAGAAAATCATAAAAAGCTTATTGCTGACTATGCAGTTGGTAATATAATGCTTGACATAGGTTCAGGCGGAGGGGTAATGTTAGATATTTTATCTGAAAAACATCCACATGCAGAAATTATCGGAATGGATATTTCAATAAATGTTATCGAGGCATTAGAAAAAAGAAAAAGAAGAGAAAAGAAATCTTGGTTGGTGAAACAAGCTGATGCGCTTCAATTAAAAGAATCGTTTGAGCTTAATAGTATAGATACAATAATATACTCTTCTATCCTCCATGAAATGTATTCTTATATACCCTATAATGGCAAAAAATTTAATCGAGAAGTTATCATCCATAGTCTTAAAAGTGCATTCGATGTGCTAAAGCCTGGCGGAAGAATCATTATCAGAGATGGGATTATGACAGAGCCAAAAGAGGAATTAAGGCAAATAGAATTTAAAAAATCAGATGGCATCGAATTTTTTAAGCGATATGTAAAGGATTTTAAAGGAAGAAATATCATATACAAGCAATTAGAAGAAAACACTGTTCAGCTCCTCGTTAATGATGCAATGGAATTTCTCTATACATATACATGGGGAGAAGAAGCCTATCCCCATGAAGTACAAGAGCAGTTTGGCTATTTTACTCCAAGTGAATATAAAGAGGCTATACAAAATGTGATCGGGAATAATGGCGAAATCCTGATGTTTCGCCATTACTTGCAAGAGGGCTATGAGGAGCATCTTTTGCCTGATGTGAAAGTGACAGATATCGAGCAGAAGTTAGTTAGCCTTCCTGATAGTACTTGTTTTATTGTTATCGAGAAAAGGAACGGTAGTCATTATAAAAAATAGAGTATTTCAAAAGCCAACTAGGTCTATTCAAAATTAACAGAATAAAAATGTCAGTACTTTCACATAATGAAAAAAGGTTTTAATTAAAATTAGAACCGCAATCTTCTTCATGACATATGAATGTAAGAAGGTTCTTTCAAAGAAAGTAGGTGATATTTTGGATATTAACAGAGTGAAGCAAATACTATCCTCATCAGCTGAAATAGAGGTTCAGTATAACGGAGTGTCTGTGTGGATTGATGATATAAAAGAAGAAGATGCGACTGTAATTGTTCATCTGGTAGGTGGTATGGAAGAACAGACGGAAGTAGATATAGCGAGCTTAAAAGAAATCTAAATCAAAGACAACCACTAATTTCCTAGTGGTTCTTTTTATATGCTTTTTCAAAAAAATGCTTCCTCACTATTAACTAGAAACTAGACAAAAAGATGGAAGGAAGCGTATTTTATCTGTCATTATTGTAAATTTTCTTATCTTTTCACTGCATCTATAATGAGAGAGGGAAATGCTAATTTATCCCCTTGATTCCTTGGATCAAATTGTTTTGACCGGAAAATCACACCATCTTCTCCATACCACTCATTCTTGTGAAAAATCCCGTCTTCATCACAATACTCTAATAAGTGAACCTTAAAGTCTGCTAGTTCGAACATTTTTCGCAATGTATGATAGGTATGGACAAATTGATGGCTAGCTGCTGGATGTTCCTTTGGTCCTGGCCCACCAATTTGCACGATTTGCTGATACGACTCGTCCGGGAAGAATCCATCTGGAACTGCACAACGAACATAACCAGAATGTTTTAAGTAATGGTAGCAAATGGAGGCAGCTTGAACACCTTGTTCAAAGGTTAAGTGCTCCCATACATGTTCCGCTAAAATGGCCGTAATGGATGAATGTTCAAAACGTTGCCAGGTTGATTCATCTAAAAGGTTTAGTTCTTCTTCTTGGGTATGAATCCATCCAGGGTTATTTCTAAATTCCCCTGCACCTATCACAACTTTTATCGGCGGTTTCTCCATAAATCTCTCCTTGCTCTTTATTTTAAAAATTTTAATTATACTGTAATATAAGCCTGACATTTGTGCAAGAAAAAACTGTTAACGAGTAACAAGTAGAAAATATGACTTATGGCATAGGAATCATGTCCTATCTATTGTAAAATAAGAGAGCTGAGGAATGATTTACCTATTTATTTTTGTTTATATGTATGCGTATACAAAGAGAGGGCGGTTAGTATGAGAAAATTTCCATTTCGAAAAAATATCGGAATACCAATTAAGAAAAAGCTTGTTTTTTCCTTTTTAGCAATGCTGTTAATCCCAAGTATCCTAATTGGTGCATTTTCGTTTCTATATGCAAATAATCAAATGGAAAAGGATTTTATAAACAATGCAAGCACTAATTTAAATGTGTTAGATACATCTATAACTAATTTAATGTCACAAAAAGTATATGATGTTTCTGCACTGTCAGAAACGATAACAAAAGAAGCAATGGAGAAAAAACCAGCTAGTCTGCAGACCACTATAGAGCAATACATTAAAGTTCATCCAGAGGTTTCGAGCATTTATATTGCAACAAATGATGGAAAACTTATTCAGAAGTCTACAGAAGAATTGGACGATCAGATGGATCCAAGATTAAGAGATTGGTATAAATCCGCTGTAAATCAAGGAGGACAAGTGGTTATTATGGATCCATATTTATCTCCCGTTTCTAAAAAAATGGTGATTACAATTGGCAAAACAATTGCGGACAACGCAGGGGTTATAGCAGTTACGATGAATCTAGATTATTTAGCAGAACTAGCAAGTGATATAAAGTTTGGCAAAGAAGGTTATGTTATACTGCTTGACCAGAAAAAACGTTTCATTGTTCACCCTGAAGAAAAGCAAGGAGACATTGTAAAGGAAATATTTTATGAAACCCTTTACAAAAAAGAATCTGGAACATTGGATTATATAGTAGATAAGGTTAATAGAAAAATGGTCTATCAAACAAATAAGCTTACAGGCTGGAAGTTAGCTGGGACACTGGAAAAATCAGAAATTGCAAATCATACAA
Organism: Niallia sp. Marseille-Q9988; assembly: GCF_976954375.1. NCBI lineage: Bacteria > Bacillati > Bacillota > Bacilli > Caryophanales > Bacillaceae > Niallia > Niallia sp. Marseille-Q9988. The sequence continues at coordinate 283,867 of NZ_CDRJSZ010000007.1, forward strand.
AAGGCCTTTTGTATGCGATTACAGTAATATTAGCTGTTTCCCTTATTGTTGGTGGAATAATGATGGTCATAATCGTTCGCTCTATTATTAAACCAATAAAAAAATTAAAGAGTCACGCTACAATGGTAAGCAATGGCGATCTAACAAAAACAATTCATATGGAGACAAAAGATGAAATTGGCGAATTATCGACTGCTTTTCAATATATGCAGGATAACTTACAAAAACTTCTCCGAAATATCGAAAATAGTTCGGAGAGTGTTGCAGCAAGTGCAGAACAGTTAACAGCAAGCGCCAATGAAGTAACGATTGCATCAGAACATGTAACGAATACCATTCAGCAAGTTGCTAGTGGAGCTGAAAGACAGACAAAAGGAATAGAGCATAATGCAGATGATATTGAATCCATCTTAAATGGTACGAACAAAATCGTTGAATATAGTAAGAATGTTTCAGAACTATCTACTGAAACATTGACGAAAGCTTATACAGGTGGAAATGCTATTCAGGCAACACTAGCACAAATGGATGTGATAAATGAGGCTGTAGTAGAATCAAATAAAATGATTAAGGAATTAGTGGAGCAGTCAAAGCATATTGGAAAAATTACGGAAAGTATTACGACAATTTCAGAACAAACAAATCTGTTAGCCTTAAATGCTGCAATAGAAGCAGCAAGAGCAGGGGAAAAAGGGAAAGGATTTGCAGTTGTGGCAAATGAAGTTCGAAAACTTGCTGAGCAGTCAGGTGAATTTGCAAGCAATATTTCTCAGCTGATTAAGGATGTTCAAAAAACGACTGAAAATACAGTATATAGAATGTCAGAGGTGTCTAACGCTGTACAAACAGGGATGAAAGTAACGGATGAATCAAATACGAAGTTTCAAGAAATAGTTATTAGTATGAATGAAATGACACCACATATTCAAAGTGTTACATCTACATCAAATGAAATGGCTAAAACGCTTAAAGAAGTAAGTGTAACAGCTGGCGAATTAGCACAAATTGCATATGAAAATTCTACATCGTCTGAAGAAGTTGTATCTTTAACAGAAGAACAGTTAGCTGCCATAGAAGAAATTTCAGGCTCGGCAAAAAATTTATCAGAAATGGCAGATCAGCTTAGAAGGAATCTTTATCAGTTTACCTATTAATTTGTCATAATAAAATATCCTCTTGCATAAAGTAGCGATAGCATTATCCCACTCATAAACGGCAGTAAATCCTTCATCTTTTGCTATTGAGAATGGGAGGAAGATAAGTGGAAGATCAACTGTCCTGAAAGGTCCGATTGGTTCAACCATTCATCAGGGTGGAGGAAGACACCACTTACTGATGGTTCGTTTCACTATAAGCAGGAGGTTTTATGATGAAAAAAATCAACGTTTATTTAATAAATGGATTTCTTGGCAGTGGGAAAACAACAACGCTTTTAAAATGTATGGAGTATTTTAAAGGGAAAAATAAGAAGTATGCTATTATCTTGAATGAACTTGGCGAAACGAATATAGAAAGGCATCTATTTCATGATGAATCACTCTATGAACTTTTGAATGGGTGTGTATGCTGCTCCATTAAAGATGATTTAAGAACTACCCTGGATGATTTAACAGAGACTTTATATAAGGAAAATATTGAAGTCGTTTTATTAGAAGGAACAGGTGTAGCTAATCCTTCTGAAATAATGGAGACATTTAATGAAAAGGCTTATAGAGAAGTTTTTCATATTGCTGAAAGTATTTGCTTGATTGATAGTTTGCACTTTATAGAATATACAAGCGTTTTTTCGAGTAGTAAAGAAGTAAGACAATTGCAGAAAGAACAAATTGAAAATGGGACAATGCTTGTTTTAAATAAAATAGATCAACTATCAAGTAAACAGGCAATCGAAAAAGTAGAAAAAAGGATTAGAAAAATAAATGCAGATGCACCGTTGATACATAGTAAATATGGGAATGGTGTCACAGAATTTTTAGAAAAAAAGCAAATAAACAGCAATAAAGAACATTCCATTTCATTTCATCACCACCATCATATTAAAGCGATAAAATTAGTGCAAACAACTGCCATGACCAAAAGGGATTTAAGAGATTTTTTAAAAAACAATCAAGATAAACTTCTGCGCGCTAAAGGCACTATAAAAAATAGTGAAGATCAATTATGGTATCACTTTCAATATGCATCAGGACTATTGGAATGGCAAAAAGTATCAGAAAATGTTCCGAATAGAAAAGGAGAAATTATCATAATAGGAGAAAAATTACCAAAAGAAGTAAGTATTTAATTCTATGGAGTGTAGTCTTATGGAACCTTATAAGCCTACACTCTTTTTATGGTATGTATGCATAATTGGTTAGGACAAGCATAGATATGTAATAAGTAATAGTAGACCGATGTAAGAAAAGGAGCATACTATGTCCATCCCAACTCGTTTAAAGGATATTTTTATATTTGGCTTGTTTATGGCTTTAATGTATTTGTTTTTTTTCGGAGATATATATGTTGCAAATAAAATCAATTTTGAGATGCCAGATCAGATTAAAACCATTTTTGTCTTTTTTTTAGGAATTTTTCTGGAGGCTTTACCGTTTTTATTGTTAGGGGCAATTGCTTCCTCTATTATCAATCTCTATATTTCGGAAGAAACGATAGCAAGAATCATGCCTAAAAATCCCTTTATAGCAATTATAGTGGCATTAATTGCTGCATTAATTACACCAGTGTGTGAATGTGCGATCATCCCAGTTGTTCGCAGGCTGATCCAAAAAGGTATTCCGGTTCATATTGGTGTGGTGTTATTAATGGGGGCGCCGATTCTAAACTTCATTGTTTTTGGGAGTACATACTATGCTTTCCAAAATAATATATCGATTGCATATGGGCGTTTTATTATTTGTGTTTTAGCAAGCATCATAGTAAGTTTTATTATTTACATGCTTTTTTCTAAGCAAAAGGTATTAAAAACACACCGAGAGGATTTAATGTCATCGGTTCCGGTTAATGAGAATAAAGGTGATTCGAAGTGGAAAGGCATTCTGCATCATACATGCCATGAATTCTTTACAATTGGCAAATATTTTATTATCGGAGCAGTTTTTGCGAGTGTAGCTCAAGTATATTTAAAGGATAGCTATATTATGCAAGCAGGAGAATCATCGATTGAAGGAACTGCAGTTATGATGGGTCTGGCATATGTATTATCCTTATGCTCAGAAGCAGATGCTTTTGTGGCAGCTTCCTTTTCAAGGACGTTTACCCCTGAAGCAATTATTAGCTTTTTGGTGTTTGGACCGATTCTCGATTTTAAAAATACATTCGTTATGATGGCTTCCTTTCGAATCAAGTTTGTCCTATTATTTATATTGATTGTGACGATTGTTGTATATATCCTATCTGTATTATCAGGATTCTTTTTATCACCCTCTTAAACTTCGGTAAAAGAGACTTGTTTCTTTTTAAGGTAGAGAATTAAGTGAATCTATTGCTGAAAGTTCGAAAACTTCTATTAAGGAAGTTCATTTTATGTTAGATTAATTCAAAATAAGGAGGAAAAGCGGTGAAAATCAAATGGAGTCCAACATGGCAATTGGCGAATGAGCTGCAAGGGATTGTGCTGATTGGCTTTAGTCTCCTTATTTTTAAATTGTTGGTAACAGGTGATGTGACGCGACTTGTTGAGCCTAATATGGTTCCGTTTCTATATATCACGATGTTCTTGTTATTTTTTCTCGGCTTTTTTCGTTTGCTAAATAGCAATTTAAAGGGAGCAGATTGTGACTGTGATGTGTGTGATGAAAATGCTTCGTTAATGAACCTAGCACTGTCTTATTTCATATTTTTTAGTCCGTTATTTTTGTTTTTCACCTTACAAGATATGTCGTTTAACAAGAGCATTCTTCCCAATGTTCAATACGAACATGGACAGACGTCTTCTGTAAGTCAAGCTATTTCTGAGGCGGAGGAAGACATGATGATAATAGATGATGATAATTATCTGCAATCGATGGATAGGATTAACAGTAATTTGGACAATATGATTGGAAAAGAAATCACGATTACCGGCTTCATTCATCGACAGGAATCCTTTACGGATAAGGAGGCGGTCATTGCAAGATATGTCATGACACATTGCATTGCTGACCTTGGAATATACGGCTATTTGATAGAAGGAGATGTTGGTGGTTTACAAAGCGATCAATGGTTTTCATTAAAAGGGAAATTGGATAAGAAGGAATATGAAGGTCAAGTGATTCCAGTGATTAAAATGGATAAAGCTGAAAAAACGGTAGCACCTGAGGAAGATTATTTATATGCATTAGACTATTAGCCTGTATGAGTAAAATGTTTGTGGGTAGAAAATAATTTACCCTCTGGTTTGGTTGGTGGTCGTTAGACCGCCAACCAAACGCAAGCGCGGTAGTATGAGCAAAAATAAAGAAAAAGGGACTTTCTTTTTGTATAGTAGTGTTTGCGGACAAAACATACAAAAGGAGAAAGTCCCTATGAAACAAAATACCATAAAACTACCTACATTAAAAGAAATAGAAAGTGATTTATTTAAAACATTACAGGAAACTTTTTCGGAAGTTCTCGAGGAGCTGTTAACTGGGTATGACAGAGAAATAGCTGAACAACGAGATAAAGGAAGATATCAACTCAAAGATAAGAGAGCGATTCAGATGGACACCTTATTTGGATCTGTTTCAATTAAGCGAAATTACTATTGGGATCGTATCGGCAACAAATATGTCTATTTATTAGATCAATATTTACAGTTTGAGGGCGGTAAAGGATTTAGTCCAGTTGTGGAAGAAATGGCGATGGAATTGGCGGTTACTGGGCCATCATACAGACATGCATCTTCTACGTTAGAAAAATTACTTGGATACTCTGTAGCTAGTCATGAAGCGATTCGTCAACATTTATTACAAACAGAAGTTGTACCGAGCTTGCCAATCGAACCAAAAAGAAAGGTATTATTTATCGAAGTAGATGGCTTATTTATTAAACGGCAAGGTGGTAAGAAGCGCGGACGAGAAGAAAAGATCGCAGCTATCCATGAAGGTTGGTCTATGAATGGAAAGAGAGCCAGTCTTGTGGGAAAACGGCATTTTATTCATAAAGCAGAAGCACCTTTCTGGGAAGAGTTAGAACAATTTTTAATGGATACGTATCATTACGATCCAACTACTCATCTTTTAGCTATCAATGGGGACGGAGCTAGTTGGATAACTGCGTGCAGAGAGTATTTTCAAAAGAAAGCTTTTTTCACGATAGACAGATTCCACGTAGCTCGAGAAATCCAACGTATTTTTAAAGAACATCCTAGATATAAAGCGATACGAAAAAAGCTAGCTAAGTATGATGGAGAGGGATTATTAGTAGAGTTAAATAGTGCAGTGGCGACCCTGGATACAGAGAAAAAAGAAGAACGATTAGAAGCATTAATTAACCAGCTTTCTCCATATCCCGAGGCACTTGGAGACTATAGAATTTGGTTACAGGAACAAGGAATAGATACGAGTGATATGCGTCCGATGGGCAGCGCAGAAGGAACCATGAGTGTGTTTGCCAAGCGTCTGAAAAACGGAAGGGCATGGAGTGAAAAAGGAATAGATGCATTTATTCGATTCATGGTTGGCTTAAAAGATGGATTAGATATTAAAACACTGATCGGAACAATGACGAAACGATTGGAAGAGAAGGAATCAAATCATATAAAACCAAAATACTACCGTGAAAAACTAACCAAAACAGCAGGACAGGCAACAAGACAAAACATTGCCTATTTGAGTCAAACAACAGGAAAGCCACTATATCATGCGTTAAAAGCATTACAAGGATTTTAAAAAGGATTGTCGACGTTTAACTGTAAACTGTATTCTAAAAGGTTATGGATTTTAACAACATAGAAAACGCAGAGTGGATTGGAGCGAAAGGCACTTGACTCCTGCGGGACATAGAGGAAAGGTCGAGACCCCACAGCCGGAACGGCGAGGAGGCTCGACTTCCTCCCCGCGGAAAGCAAGTGCCTGTAGCGGAAAGGAACGGTCTATTGATCCCAAAAAATTTTACGAAAACAGCCTGACTATAAATAGAGTAAGTATAGAAAGCGTTAACAATAGAGATAGCAAACACACTGAAAAAGAGAGAAATTCCGACGATAAAAAATTTCTCCCACAAATACTTGACTCAAACTATTAGCCTACAATTCTTGCATTATTCGAATATTTTCGCTAAAATTTAAATGAAATCAATTGAATAAGAATCGGGAGCTTGTTTGAAACAGGCTGAGAGTATGGCTATTCTGCCATTGACCGAATGAACCTGTTGGATAATGCCAGCGTAGGGAGGTGTCTAGTATAGAAGAACACTTTGCTTAGGCGTAGTGTTTTTATTTTTGTCATAATTGCTGAAATTAGCACGTAGCTTCCTATTTTTTCGCGTGCTTTACATTACAGTCAGTTATGGCTTTTTTACTATGTATAATTTTATATAGTGATAATAGTAGGAAGTAAATAAAACTATTAATAAAGAAACAAGAAGGGAATGAGTTATTAGATGAACGAAATATATGAAATGATTCCAATAGTAATAACAAGAGTAAGAAATAAAATACCACTTATTCATAATATTACGAATGTAGTAGTTACAAATTTTACAGCAAATGGGTTATTGGCATTAGGGGCTTCACCAGTAATGGCATATGCAAAGGAAGAAGTTGCAGATATGGCAACAGTAGCAGATGCCCTTGTACTTAATATCGGTACATTAACGGCTGGAAATGTGGAGAGCATGATTATTGCCGGAAAGGCCGCAAATGTCGCCAATACACCTGTTATTCTGGATCCTGTTGGAGCAGGTGCAACTAGGTATCGTACAGAATCTGTCCATCGCATTATGAAGGAAGTAGATATTACATTACTTCGAGGCAATGCAGCAGAGATAGCTAATGTTGCTGGGATAAAAGCGGAAGTGAGAGGTGTTGACTCTGTAAATGTACATGATAATCGTGAAATTGCGTTAGAAGCATCAAAGCTTTTACAAGTACCTGTTGTCATTACGGGTGAACAAGATGTCGTATCCGTTAACGGGAAACTTACTCTCGTTGGTAACGGTCATGAGATGTTGACAAAAGTTACAGGAACCGGCTGCTTACTTTCAGCCATTCTCGGAGCCTTTATTGCTGTGGAAGGAGATATATTACTATCTTCTACAGCTGCTTTAGTTACATATGGGATCGCTGCAGAACTTGCCTTTGAAAAAACGAAAGAGGATGGTCCAGGAAGTTTTCAAATGGAATTATTAAATCGATTAGCGAAAATTAACGAAGCTGATGTAAAGAAATGGATGAAAGTGGAAATAGAAGAGGAGGCACATCAATGACTACTGCAAAAGCATTAACAATCGCAGGATCTGATAGTGGAGGAGGAGCTGGGATTCAGGCCGATTTAAAAACATTTCAAGAGCTTAAAGTGTTTGGAATGAGTGCTATTACAGCTGTAACAGCACAAAATACACTGGGGGTAGATGGAGTGTATCCAATGTCATTGGAGGCGATTGAACAACAAATAGAATGCATAGCTGTTGATTTAAAGCCAGATGCTTTAAAAACAGGGATGCTGTTTAATAGTGAAATTATCGAATTAGTAGCAGATAAAATAAAGCAATACAAGTGGGAGAATTTGGTGGTAGATCCTGTAATGATTGCTAAAGGTGGTGCTAATTTACTTCAAAAAGAAGCAATAGATGCCATGAAAAAAAAGCTTCTACCAATAGCTACAGTATTGACTCCGAATATACCAGAAGCCGAGGAATTGACTGGATTGAATATTCAAAATATGGAGGATAGGAAAGAAGCAGCGAAAAGATTATCAGCGTTGGGAGTTTCCAATGTCATTATTAAAGGGGGACATGGAAAGGAAAAGGAGTCTGTTGATTTACTCTATGATGGAACTTGCTTTTCAAGTTTGTTGGCCAAAAGAATTCCAACTAAAAACACGCATGGAACCGGCTGTACTTTTTCTGCTGCAATAACAGCAGCTCTTGCAAATGGTTATTCAGTTAAGGATGCCTTTCAATTAGGAAAAGATTTTATTCACCAAGCAATTAAAATGGATCTTCATATAGGAAGCGGACATGGTCCGACAAATCATTGGGCTTACCAAGAAAGTAAAAGGTAGGCACAAATAGCTATTCGGAGGAAATATGACAATATATACAAGTGAAAAAATAAAAGAATTGCTAAAAGTGTATTTTATTATGGGAAGCAATAACAGCAGCTTAGCTCCTGATTATGTACTAGAAGAAGCATTAAAGGGCGGCATTACGGTGTTCCAATTTAGAGAGAAAGGAAGCGATGCATTAGAAGGAGAAGCAAAATTTCAACTTGCAAAAAGAATGCAAAAATTATGTAATCATTATAATGTTCCATTTCTAGTCAATGATGATATTGAACTCGCGATAGCATTAGATGCAGATGGAGTGCATATTGGCCAGGAGGATGAGAATGCAATAAAGGTTCGAGAATGGATCGGTAATAAGGTATTAGGTGTATCTGCTCATTCAATAGAGGAAATAAAGCTGGCAATGGAGGCAGGAGCTGATTATATCGGCATTGGTCCCATTTATGCAACAAGCACAAAAAAAGATGCGAAGGAAGTGCAAGGAACATCCCTTATCGAAAAAGTTAAACAACTAAATCTTCGAATACCAATAGTAGGAATTGGCGGGATTACGATCGATAATGCATATCCTGTAATTAAAGCAGGAGCAGATGGAGTTGCAATTATTTCGGAAATTAGCATGGCAGATAATCCCTATGAGCAAACAAAGCGACTAAAGAAAGTGGTTACTGACCAAGAGTAGCTGTATTTTGGTGGAAGCTTTCATTCAAATGCAGGTTTTTTGCGGAAAAATAGACATTCACCCAACCCAAATATATATCCTTGCATACAATAATTTTGTAAGAGGAGCTAGTTAAGAAAAAATATAGAGGCTCCTTCCTCGTTAACCAGTTATAGAAATGGTTAATATACTACAAAAATGAGAAAGGGAGATGTATATATGTACGGTTATGGTGGATATGGTTATGGTTGCGGATATGGCGCTGGTGTTGGATATGGCGGCGGATTCGCGCTAATCGTTGTATTATTTATCTTATTAATTATCGTTGGTGCAACTTTTATTTGCTAATATACGAATGAAAAGCTGACTTCTTGTCAGCTTTTTTTACATTTATAGAGGACGGGATTAGTAGTGGGGAAAATGAGAAGAATCGTGCCCGTTTAACTTGTTATTATGATAACGCTTACTAAAATAGGGTGAAAAATACATAAAATTATATTGGAAAATCAAAAAAATGTAGAATAAAATGAAACTAGTTATAATATTTTAATTTTTGAGAAAATTATTTTTCAAATTCTTATTGACAGAAAATTTAATATAGGTAAAATAAAGTTATTAGAGTGTTAGATTATGTGACACTTGATGTAAGTATATATACATAAAGGGGGAAGGAATCTTAATGGAAAATTTAGAGTTTTTGATGAACAGCTTGTGGACAATGGTTGCTGCAATTTTAGTTATTTTTATGCTTGGTGGATTTATATTATTAGAAGCAGGTTCCACAAGAATGAAAAATGCGGGACATATCGCAGGAAAAACAATCTTTACTTTTGGAATTGCCTCATTAGTATTCTGGGCTGTAGGTTACGGATTCATTTTTGGAGATAATGCAAATTTCTTTGTAGGGATGAGCGACTTTTTCTATGGAGGAGGGCAAGTTGAGGATGCTGGGTTACAAACTACCGTATTCTTTGTCTTCCAACTAGCTTTTGCTGGAATTTCCTTAACGATTGCTCTAGGAGGATTTGCAGAGCGTGCGAAATTATCTGTATATCTAATTTTCTCTATATTATTTGGTATTTTGGTTTATCCAATCATTGCACACTGGATTTGGGGTGGCGGCTGGTTAGCAACGCACGGCAAACAAGACTTTGCTGGATCAACGGTTGTTCACTTAACTGGTGCTGCGGCTGCATTAGCTGCAACAATGCTATTAAAACCACGTATTGGTAAATATAATCCAGACGGTTCTGCTAACCCAATATTCGGACATAACCAAGTTTATACTGCGCTGAGTGTATTGATTCTTTGGGTAGGTTGGTTTGGATTTAACGCTGGTAGTACTGTTTCTGTTTCAGATGGATTTTTCGGATATGTTGCATTAAACACAAACTTAGCAGCAGCAGCTGGTGCAGTTGCAGCATTGTTAATTTCTTGGATTGTGTTAGGTAAATCTGATATCACAACAATGCTAAATGGGGCATTAGCTGGTCTTGTTGCAATTACAGCGTCTTGTGCGTTCGTTGAACCATGGGCAGCAGTTGTTATTGGTTTAATTGCTGGAGTTCTTGTATTTTACAGTGCTCGTTTCTTTGAAAGTAGAAAAATTGACGATCCAATCTTTGCCTTATCTGTACACGGAACAGCAGGGATTTGGGGTACGTTATCAAATGGTTTATTTGCGACAGCAGAGTTAGCTGAGTATACTGGCGTAGGTAAAGCTGGTCTCTTCTACGGTGGAGGATTTGGGCAATTAGGTATTCAAGCACTTGGTGTAATAACTTGTGGACTTTTCGCTTTTGCAGTAAGCTATGTCATCCTATTTGTTATCAAGAAAGTCAGCGGACTACGTGTAACAGAAGAGGAAGAAATCATGGGCTTAGATATCAGTGAACATGGTTCATATGGTTACCCTGAAACTTTCTTATCAAAAGAAGAAACAAAAAGCTTATAAGTAATGGTTAATAGCCCTTTTTAAGGATAATGCTACTGAACCTACTAGGATAGGAGTCTCGCTGAAAAGTGGGGCTTTTATCTTTTTTTAAACTATAGGGCATTGCTTATTTGTTTAGTTGTTAAAGTTTATCCATAAATCCATTTTGAAAATAAGGTTCACAGCTTGAATACGTTTTATAGGTAATAGTGTATGGTGATTTGTGAATGACGGAAATATCCTTTTATGAAAGTTTCTCTTTATGAAAAGAGTCAGGGATAAAGATAACATGATAAGATAGACATAAATATAAATTGAATGTAAATATACTATGAATATCTTTTACCAAAGGAAGTGCATGGATGTGCTCTGAAAATAGACGATTAACTGAGTTAAAAAAGGAAAAGGAAGTTTTTTTAAAAACAAATAGGTATAATAGCAAGGAATTAAATAAATTTCATGATGGAATATTTAATTGTTTATTTCAATATATCCTCTCTGAATATATTAAAACAAATGGAGAACCTCCGTGCTCCTTTGTATGGTTTGTAACAGGAAGTGCTGGTAGAAAGGAACAGGGGATTTTAAGCGATCAAGATCATGGGATTATTTATGAGAAAACAGAAATAACCTGCAATCAATATTTTATGAAACTCGGAAAATGGATTAGTGATGCTTTGGATGAGATAGGATATCCATACTGTGAAGGAAATGTCATGAGCAGTAATTCAACATGGTGTAAATCTTTAGAAGAGTGGAAACAACAATTACATCAATGGTTGGTAAAAGAAAACTGGGAATCGATTAGATTTTTGCAAATTTTTTATGACAGCAGAAAAATTTTTGGAGACCAAGAATATGTTCAGGAATTAAGAAACTATATACATCAGTATTGTGTTATGCATCCAGCCCTTTTAAAAAGATTTATGAATAATGTGATGCGGATAAAAAAAGGGGTAGGAATATTTGGCCAATTTTTCGTTGAAAGATCTGGAAGTCACAAAGGCTCCATTCATTTAAAACATACCATGTATTTGCCGTATGTAAATTCAATTCGACTTCTTTCCATTCGAGAGAGAATTCAAGAAACATCTACAATAGAACGAATAAAGTCTTTGCGAGAGATAAAGAAATATGACGAATGGTTAAAAGCCTATGAATATTCATTTAATAGAATATTAGAATATCGAATCATTTTATTTAAAGAAGCAAAAACATATGAAGACGTTCATTATTTGAATATCAAACAGTTATCGAAAGAACAGAGGCAAGAAATAAAAACGTTAATGCGAAATGGTATCAAATTATATCAACAAGTACAAAGGATAATGGAAAAAGGGTGTTAACATGGGAGTAGAATCATTTCTTCAATACATGAGAGATTTATACGGAAAAGTCAATTCGAGTGTATTGCATGCTACCTCGAGTGGAAGTAATTCACAGCAAATCGCTTTTATGCGCCAGCTTCAGAAAGATTTAAAAGTTGAAGTTGCTTCCAGATTGCCATTAGATAATTTAAAAGCTGTTGTTTTTGATATAGAAACAACGGGTTTTTTACCCGATAAAGGGGATCAAATTATTTCAATTGGTGCAGTTAAAGTGCAAGGGTGTCAGATCCTAGAGGAACAATTTTATACATTAGTGAATGCGGGTGTTGAAATACCAGAAGAAATTAGTCGCCTAACAGGAATTCAAACCAATGATTTGCAGGATGCCCCGCCCTTATCCGATGTACTTGTACAATTTTTTGAATTCATAGACGAGGATACCCTTGTAGCCCATCACTCCTCGCATGAGAAAAGCTTTATGCAATCTGCATGCTGGAAAAGTTTCAAAACGCCTTTTAAGCATCGAATTGTAGATACGGCCTTTTTATTTAAAATTGTTGAACCAAACATAAAGATATTAACATTGGAGGACTGGTGTACATTTAGTGATATTCCAGTAATCGATCGTCATCATGCATTGGGTGATGCTAAATTAACTGCTATTCTATGGTGTCATTATTTAGAAAGGGCACAAAAATTAGGATGTCGTACTTTACAAGATATCTACGAAAGACTAGCTTTACGATAAATTATTCATGAGAAGATTTTAACATTTATGGTGGTGAATTTCGATGGGCGTATTTGAAACAGAAAGATTGCTGCTAAGAAGGTGGCAAGAATCGGATTACAAAGATTTATATGAATATGCAAAAAGGGAAGATGTTGGTCCGTTTGCAGGTTGGGCTCCCCATAAAAGCGAGCAAGAAAGCAAAGATGTAATTCGCTATTTTTTACAAAATAATAATTCGTATGCTATCGTTTGGAAAGAGGAAAATAAAGCGATTGGCAGTATTGGGTTTCATAAGCGTACACCGGATGTTAGGCTTTCTCATTTAGCACAGCGTGAAGTTGGGTTTGCCTTAAATCCAGCCTATTGGGGTAGAGGGATTGTACCAGAAGCGGTTAATCATCTTTTAGTTTTTGGATTTGAACAATTGCAATTGGATTTGATCTGGTGTGGACATTTTGATTTTAATAAAAAGTCAAAACGAGTTAATGAAAAATGTGGTTTTCAATATCGTTTTCAGAAAAAAGATCGCTATAAGCTTTTTAACAATCAAATCATCACGAGCGTCTATTATTGTATGACAAAAGAAGATTATTTCGAAAAAAAACAGCAAAGAGCTAAAAAGGTATTTATCTAATACAAATATATAAAGTTAGAATTAGTTGAATGAAATACAAAGAGTGCAGGAAATGATTAAAAGGAGCAACAGTGACAGTTGCTCCTTTTAATTTTTAGTTTATAGCTCGTCAAATCCGTTGTCTACATGGTTGACTTTTACATATTGACGTGATTTCTGTTCAAAGAAATCCGATTTTCCTAAATCTACATCTTCGTATGCTTTGATCCAGCGTAATGGATTTTTGCGATAACCTTCAAATGGGCGATTAAATCCAAGCTGATTAGCTCTTACATTCGCATAAAACTTTATATAATCTTCTACATCTTGCAGAAGAATTCCATCGATTTTATTGCCGATAATATATCTTGCCCACTCAATTTCTAATTCTGCAGCTTCCTTCATCGTATCCTCCACGAAAGAGGCGAGTTCTTCGTTGTTATATTCTGGATATTGGTTTAGAACTTCTTTGAATATTTTTACAAACAAATCAACATGAATTTGTTCATCACGATTAATATAGTTAATCATCGTGCTAGTTGCTACCATCTTTTGATTTCTTGCTAGGTGGTAGAAAAAAGCAAATCCTGAATAGAAAAATAAACCTTCTAAAACTACATCATATACAATCGATTTTAATAGGTTATTAGGAGTTGGATTTTCTGCAAAATAAGCATATCCATTTGTTACAAACTCATTTCTTTTTTCAAGGATTGGCTCTGTTCGCCAAAATTCAAACACTTCCTCTTGCTTTTCCATTGGAACTAAACTAGATAGAACATATGAATAGGAATGATTATGAATAACTTCCTGTTGTGCCAAAATAATCATTAAAGCAGATAGGCTTGAATCTGTTAAATAATCTGCTACTTTCCCTGCATAATCTGTTTGGATACTGTCTAATAAAGCTAATAAGCCAATAATCTTTAAAAATGCATCCTGTTCATCGTCAGATAGTTCAGGGAATTGCTTCATATCTTGACTCATATTAATTTCAAACGGTGTCCAAAAATTAGCAAGCATTTTTTTGTATTTCGGGAACGCCCATTGATAGCGAACATCATCCCAGTTTAATATATTGGAGCATTCTCCATTAATAATGGCTGTTGATTTATTTGGTGCTTGTTTATTCATAATGGGTCTTTTTTTAACGACTTCTTCCATTTTATTTTCCTCCTTATCATACAGTAATCAGCTAGAGCAAGAATCGCAATCTTCTACTTCAGAGGAAGTAGATCTTAAATAATAGGTTGTTTTTAAACCGTTTTTCCAAGCTGCTACATGTAAATCTAGTAACTCTTTTGCTTTAATCGTATTTTGGACATATAGATTAAAAGATATTGCTTGATCAATATGTTTTTGACGTTTAGCTGTTTGTTTAATACTCCAATGTTGATCAATCAAATAGGCAGATTTATAAAACCATGTTGTATCCTTATTTAGATCTGGTGCTGTAACAGGAATTTTATAATCTTTTTTCTCTTCTGAATATTGTTTTTTGAATATTGGATCAATGCTTGGCGTGCTTCCAGCGATTAAAGCAGTGGATGCGTTTGGTGCTACAGCTAATAAATAGCCATTGCGTAATCCGCTATCGTGGACAGTTCTTTTTAATGCTCCCCAATCGTATTTACTTTCTACTGCATCATAACCTCTTTTTGTAAAATAAGCTCCAGTTTCCCAATCGGAACCTTGAAAAACAGGATACACACCTTTTTCCTTTGCTAATTCTGCGCTTGCGGAAATAGTTAAATAGCTAATTTTTTCATATAAATCGTCTGCATAGGATACAGCTTCATCTGATTCCCATTTAATTTGCTCTAATGCAAGTAAGTGATGCCATCCAAAGGTTCCAAGACCAATAGCACGATATTTTTGATTTGTAAACTGTCCTTGGATAACAGGAATAGTATTTAAATCAATGACGTTATCAAGCATTCGTACTTGAATGGGAATTAATCGTTCTAGAACATCAGCGGTAACAGATTTTGCTAGATTTATAGAAGAAAGATTGCAGACTACAAAATCTCCTGGGGTTTTTTCAATAATAATTCTGCCATCTTCATATTTTTGCTCTGTTACTATTGTAGGACTTTGATTTTGAACAATTTCTGTGCAAAGATTTGTACAATAAACCATACCTAAATGGCTATTTGGATTTTTGCGATTTACTTCATCTCGATAAAACATAAAGGGAGTACCAGTTTCTAATTGACTTCTTAATATACTTTTCATAATATTAATTGCTGGAACAATTTCCTTTGATAAATCAGGATGGTTTACACATTCTTCATATTTTGCCCGGAATGAACCTTTTCCCATTTCTTCATCAAAGAAATCCTCCAAATTATATCCCATTACTGTTCTTACTTCATGAGGGTCAAATAAATACCAATCTTCCCGTTTCTCTACTTTTTCCATAAATAAATCAGGGATGCAGATTCCTGTGAATAGGTCATGTGTGCGATATCGCTCATCGCCATTATTTAGTTTACTATCTAGGAAGGAAAAGATATCTTTGTGCCAAACATCTAAATAGACGCTTATAGCACCTTTGCGTTGCCCGAGCTGGTCGACACTGACAGCTGTATTGTTTAGCTGCTTCATCCATGGGATAACACCAGATGATGCACCTTTAAATCCTTTTATAGCACTACCGCGACTTCTTATTTTTCCGAGATAAACACCAATTCCTCCACCGTTTTTTGATAGATTTGCAATATCTGTATTGCTATCATAGATAGATTGTAAAGAGTCATCAATTGTATCGATAAAGCAGCTTGACAATTGACCCCAGTTTTTCCCAGCATTAGATAGAGTAGGAGTAGCTACGGTCATATAAAGATTGCTTAGTGCCCAGTAAGCTTCTTTTACCAGTGTTAATCGGCTCTTTTTTGGTTCATTTTTCATTAAGTGCATACTAATAATCATAAAACGCTCTTGTGGTAATTCGAAAACTTGTTTTTGATGATCACGAGCTAGATAGCGATCAGAGAGCATCCGAAGTCCGATATACGTAAATAAATAATCGTTTTTCTGTTGAATAACTGATTCAAGCTCTGTGATATCCTCTTTTGTATATGTATCAAGGATAGAAGGATGATAGATTCCTTTTTTGGTTAAAGTATCAATTAAATGGTAAAAATTTTCGTATGCATTTTGGTTGGTAGAATGACGGTTTTCCTTTCCTTGTCTATATAGGTCATTTAATAGTAAGCGAGCAGCAACATAAGTCCAATCTGGGGAATTTTCATCCATATAGCTTAATGCTTCCAGAATAAGTTGATGAATAAATTCTTCTTCCTTTATTTCATGCTTATTCTCTACATATTGTTTTGCTCGAGTTTTAAGCGGTTGGAAATCTAAATGGTGATAGTCTTTTTCTAGTTCATCAAAAAGGAAAAGTGTATCATTTTCTATTGTTTTCATAGTAAACCCCCTAGTAATTAATTTTAGAAGCTACTTTCTACATTTTTTGTTGCTTTGGGAATATGCGAGAAATGCATAGATATCTATTTATTTCTCCACAACAGGGTAGAAAAAGCCAATAAAAAAAGCCACTCAACTTGTTGAGTGGATCAAACGATGGCATAAAGCTATCCCAAAAGTGTGTATGGGGTTAAGTTTATACCATCGTTTCATCATCTCAAAGTCCCGGAGTAATGAAACACAAGTGTTTGGCAGGTCTCCTGGCTAGTGAATTATCCTACACTAAGACCTTCCCGAGAAGAATATTCTCAGTGGTTTTCTTAGTTCGTATCACATACAGTTGCGGGTACAGCTTCGGCTTCGCACCGAATTCCCTATTAAGTCCTTATAAGGACACCAAAACTTGTGGCATATTAAATTTTTTCGTAACTATTCTATGAAACGAATTTGTCATTAGCTACGACAAATGTAAATGTCTTTCAAAAAAAAGTCGCTTCTTAAGAAGCGAAAAAGAGACATTGGATATTGAGAGTTGTTATATTAACTATATATAGTAAGATTTTGTTGATTATCAACTATATATTGATTTGATAGTATCATACAATCCATCTTTACGCAATTACTTTCTATTAAAAGATTGAGTCAAGTTTTTGTGGGAGTTTTTTTAGCTCCCTTTTTATAAAATAAAACTTTTAATTTTGTATCCGCTTTCTAAACATTTTCTTTCATCAAAATTTCGTTTTTTTCTTTTTTTAAAAACCTTTTAATCCCTGTAAGGCAAAGTGAATGGGTTTTCCAATCGCTTGATTTAAGTATGGCATGTTCTGACGCACGGTTTCTGTTACTAATTTTGTGGGTATTTTTCTTTTCGGTCGATGCTCTTTCTTTGATTTTTCCGTGGTCTTTTCCCATTTTCCATATATCGTTTGGATGGATAGGTCATCCTTCAATCCAATCCACAAGCGCGCCATGCTCATGACCCCTTTTTTGCTCCATGCTCTTCCATTTTTTAATCGTTTGGCTAATTGATTCATCATCGCCTCTGCACTTCCCATTGGACGATACGCTGTCGTGTCCACACCTTTTTCCTGTAACCAACTACGGTAATCTTTTATGGTTTCCTGATGATGCGTTAAAAAGGCAAGGAAATGCTCTAGTTTTTCTTCTTCTTCTGGTGTATCCATTGTTCCTACTGCGCTATTCAACTCTAGAAGTAATGTTTCTACCTGGTAGTTTTTTAACGCTCTTTTCATGTAGCGGTATCGAGGATGGCTCTTCATTAGTTGCTTCATTGAACGAGCGACATGAAAACGATCCATGGTGAAAAAGGCGCGTTCCCGAAAATACTCTCGACATGCCGTTATCCAGCCTGCTCCATCGCCATTAATAATAAGCAAGGTTTGGGTAGGATCATACGCATAATTATTCTGTAAGAACGTTTCAAAGGCTTCCCAAAAGGGTTCTTTTCCTTCATAGAGAAAATGCCTTTTATTTCGGAGTCTGACTCGCTTTCCGTTTTCTTTCCATCCCTCGTGCACAGCGGCGAATTTCAACTCCCATCCACGCTTTTTCTTTTCTTGGCTCTTCACATATAATCCATCTACTTCGACGAACAATACCTTTTGAAAAGGGCGTTTTTCCTTAGCGGGAAGTACGTTTGTTTGAAGAAGATGTTGCCGTAATGCTTCATGGCTCATCGCCGAATAGCCTAAAAATTGTTCGAACGTTTCCACCGCCTTTCGATAGGAGGAGCCATTCGTCGCTAGTTCTAACCCCCATTCTTCTAGTAGTGGACTAAATCCCTTATTCCCCTGAAACTGTAAATAGTGATCTAATAGACAAATATATTTTTTGGTCACACGATCGAAATAATAATTACGCTTCAGCTCCACAGCTCCAAACGCTGTATCTACTCGTATTTCTCGCTTATCTCGTAAAGCAAATCTTCTTTTGTCTCGTTGCTGAGCAATCTCTTGATCCCAATTTTCTAATGTTTGAACAAGAATTTCTTGAAACGTCATTTGTAGTGTTCGAAATAAAGTTTTTTCCAATTCTTTTAATGATGGCATTTTTGTGTTACATTGATTCATGAGAGCCTCTCCTTTTCGTAGTTTTCTAGTCAAATTCTACTTTACAAAAGGAAGCTCTCTTTTTTAATGCTTAATTTTTTCCAGCTACCGCGCTCTCGCTTGGTGGCCTTTTTGTCTAGTTGGGGGACGCGTCCCCCAACTAGACAAAAAGGATATTTATTCTCCCACAAACATTTTACTCATACCTATTAAAATAATTTAGGTTAGGAGAAGTACGAGATAAAATAATAGGATAAAAGCCGCTCCGAAAATTATAAAATATTTAGACCATACATGTGGAAGTTTTTTTCGTTGTATTCCTTTATTAAAACTGATAAGGGAAAGGCCATTTTTATAAATAACAAAATAAATTAACGCAAATCCGATGTATTGTAAGATAAATAATCCAGTAAGGGACTGTTTGTTCTCCAAGAAATGAACATTAGGATAAGAATAGCCAGTAATAAGCTTTATGATCATATCATTAACCGTTCCAAATAGTGCAAATAAGAGTACGGCTGAAAATAGAATTTTAACCAATTCTAAATAGAAGTAGGGGATTTTTTTCATACTTTCATTCCTTTTCATTTATTAATATTAATTTAGTACCAGAACAAAGGATACCATAAACATTTAATAATTGTTAATTAAATATGCTAGATTCGGGTAATATACAGGTAATTATACTGTGATTTCCTGAATGAAAATTCTGATTATACTAAAAACGTTCACAAAACGTCAAAAATATGATAATATTTGATTGTTTTTGAAAGAAAATGCTTGAAATGCGAAATCGTTTACATTATGATGTTGTTAGAGGAAAGACAACCCGAAGAGGGAGTGTGATAATCTTGTTAACACCTGAAAGGCATGAATTAATTGTACAATTGCTTAAACAGCATAGTGTTGTGAAAATACAAGAGTTAATAGATATTACTAATACATCTGAATCAACAATTAGACGAGATTTAACACAATTAGAGCAAGAAGGTTTTTTAAAAAGAGTACATGGTGGCGCTGCAAGGCTTCAAGGAAAAATAAAAGAGCCTAGCATGAGTGAAAAAGCGTTCAAAAACGTTCAAGAGAAGAAAATGATCGCAGCTTTTGCAGCAAATCTCGTAGAGGATGGCGATAGCATTTATTTGGATGCAGGATCGACCATTACAGAAATGCTACCATTTTTAAAAAATCGCGATATTGTAGTTGTGACAAACGGTCTTATGCATTTGTCCAGCTTACTAGAAGCTCGCATTCAAACCTTCCTAACGGGAGGGTATGTAAAAGAAAAGACAAATGCATTAGTGGGTCGTGGTGCCATACTTAGTCTTGATCATTACCGTTTTGATAAATGCTTCATGGGTGTTAATGGTATTCATCCTGAATATGGGTATACTACACCTGACCAAGAGGAAGCCATGGTGAAAAGCAAGGCTTTATCATTATCCAGAGAAGCATTCTTTCTCGCAGATGACAGTAAGTTTTCAGAAGTCTATTTTTCTAAAATAGCGAATTTGCATGAGGCTTCTATTATTACAAACTCCCTTGATGATGAAGTAAACGATTTATATTCAAGGAAAACTAGTATAAAGGTTGTGAAAGAATGATTTATACCCTAACCTTAAATCCTTCTGTCGATTATATTATCGAAGTTAAAGAAGTGCATTTAGGAGAGCTTAATCGATTAGAAAAAACAAGTAAATTTGCAGGTGGAAAAGGGATTAATGTTTCCAAAGTATTAAAAAGAATGGGCGTGCAAAGTAAAGCGTTAGGTTTTGTTGGCGGTTTTACGGGTAGTTTCATTGAAACGCAATTACTTGCCGAAAAGATTGACACTGATTTTGTGAAAGTCGAAGAAGATACACGTATCAATGTGAAATTAAAAGCAGATACGGAAACAGAATTAAATGCAAGTGGACCAACAATCTCTGCAGAAAAATTCCAAGCGTTAAAGGATAAGATTGCTTCTTTAACTTCAGAAGATTTACTCGTATTAGCAGGAAGCGTTCCATCAACCTTACCGAAAACAACTTATGAGGAGCTTGTGAAAATTTGTCATGAAAACAATGTTTCATTTGTTGTCGATGCAGAAGGGGAGCTACTAAAAGCAGTCTTGCCGTATCATCCATTTTTAATAAAGCCTAATCATCATGAGCTAGGTGATTTGTTTGGAACAACGATTACGAATGCGCAAGAAGCAATCCCATATGGAAAAAAATTAGTAGAAATGGGTGCACAAAATGTAATTGTTTCCTTAGCGGGCGAAGGAGCTATATTAATTAGCCAACATGAAGAACTAATTAGTACAGTACCAAAAGGAGAAGTGCAAAGCTCTGTTGGTGCAGGAGATAGTATGGTAGCAGGATTTCTTGCTAAATATGTAGAGACACAGGATATGAAAGAATCCTTCCGCTATAGCATTGCTTCAGGAAGTGCTACAGCATTTTCGATAGGATTATGTACAAAGGAGAAGGTAGAGAGTCTCCTTCCACAAGTCCAACTACAAGCATAAAACGGAATTCATTTAACAAAATAGTAAGGTTGAAATAGAAAATTAATGAAAAAGGAGCGTTATGGGATGAAAATTACCGAATTATTAACGCAAGAAACTATCCTTTTAAATATTGAAGGAAATGGAAAGATTGATGCAATCAATCAACTAGTCGATATTCTTTATTCAGCAGGAAAGTTAATAGATAAAGAAACGTATAAAGAGGCTATTTTAAAAAGGGAAGAGCAAAGTACAACAGGTATTGGGGAAGGGATTGCCATTCCTCATGCAAAAACAAGTGCAGTAAAATCTCCTGCTATTGCATTTGGTCGATCTACTAGTGGGGTTGATTATGAGTCACTAGATGGGCAGCCTGCCAATCTATTCTTTATGATTGCAGCACCAGACGGGGCAAATAATACACATTTGGAGGCATTATCAAGACTATCAACTTTATTGCTAAAAGAAGAAGTTCGTTCGAAGCTGTTAAATGCTGCTTCTAAACAGGATGTTCTTGCAGTTATTGATAGCTATGATGTCGAGGAAGAATCACAAGAGGAAAATATAGCAGATAAAAAGAATTTCATAGTTGCAGTAACTGCTTGTCCTACTGGTATTGCTCATACTTATATGGCAGCCGATTCATTAAAAGCGAAAGCTGCTGAAATGGGTGTAGACATTAAGGTTGAAACAAATGGATCTGGCGGAGCGAAAAACGTTCTGACAGCAGAAGAAATTGAAAATGCAACAGCCGTAATTGTGGCGGCAGATACAAAAGTACAAATGGAGCGTTTTAATGGAAAACATGTGCTTGAAACCCCTGTTGCAGATGGTATCCGTAAACCAGAAGAATTAATTAATCGAGCTTTGAAAAAGCAAGCTCCAGTTTATCAAGGTGGTTCTGGTAGCTCTAGCGAAGGAAAAGAGGAAGGAAAAAAAGGGATTGGAGGCCAAATTTATAAACATCTAATGAGTGGTGTATCAAATATGTTACCATTCGTTGTTGGAGGCGGGATTCTAATCGCTATATCTTTTATGTTCGGTTATAACTCAGCTGATCCAAATGATCCAAGCTATAATGCGTTTGCAGCGGTTATTAAGTACATTGGTGGCGATAATGCTTTTGCCTTATTAGTACCAGTTCTTGCAGGGTTTATTGCAATGAGTATTGCTGATCGCCCAGGCTTTGCACCAGGTATGGTTGCCGGCTTTATGGCAGCACAAGGTGGTGCCGGATTCCTTGGTGGCTTAATCGGTGGTTTCTTAGCTGGTTATATAGTAATTGGTATGAAAAAATTATTAGAAGTTCTTCCAAGATCATTAGAAGGTATAAAAACGATTTTACTCTATCCATTATTAGGAATTTTCTTTACCGGTCTTATCATGAATTACGTTATCATGGAGCCAGTTTCAGCAATCAATACAGGGATGACTAACTGGTTATCAAATCTTGGTACAGGAAATGCTGTTCTCCTTGGAATTATATTAGGTGCAATGATGGCTATAGATATGGGAGGGCCAATCAATAAATCAGCATATGTCTTTGGTACAGGTCTTATTGCTAATGGTGTTTTTGAACCAATGGCTGCAATCATGGCTGGAGGTATGGTTCCTCCACTTGCAATTGCGTTAGCAACTGTTTTATTTAAAAAGAAATTTACGAAACAAGAAAAAGATGCAGGCTTAACAAACTTTATTATGGGATTATCGTTCATTACAGAAGGTGCCATTCCATTTGCTGCAGCAGATCCATTGCGTGTTATTCCATCTGTAGCAATTGGAGCAGCAGTAACAGGCGGGCTATCCATGCTATTTAATATTGGACTAAGAGCACCACATGGCGGTATTTTTGTTGTTGGATTGGTTGATGGAAATCCGATGTTATACCTACTAGCAATTGTAATCGGTGCTGTTGTATCTGCGTTATTGTTAGGATTATTAAAGAAACCCGTAGAACAAAAATAGATGGAATGAACTATTAGATAGAGAGATCATCCACTTATTAAGCAAGTTGAGACTATACACATTACTGAATGCAGTGTGTATAGTCTCATTTTTGTATGTTTTTATAAGAGGTTGGGACAAATCTAAATAACTAATCTTTAAAGACGAACAATCTCTAATTTAGCTCTTAAATAAAGCTACTTTTTCATATCTGTTATTTATGGTTTTAAATATATTCAAGTGTAAAAACTAAGTCGTTCCATTGCGCCACAGACGGTCGCTTTCCGCGGGGAGGAATGCTCCTCGCTGCGAGGCCACTGAAAAAGTGAATTACCTGGTGAATCGGTAGTTACCAAACCATTCTAACTTAGTGTAGGCTTTTGTTTTCCGAGGCTTACCGCACGACTCACCGGGGCGAGCGCCGAGCCGCTTCACAG
>NZ_CDRJSZ010000008.1:0-266180 GCF_976954375.1 Niallia sp. Marseille-Q9988
ACTTAGAAGAAGTGCTAAAGTTAGACGAAGCACACTTGCTAACTCCAAAGTGTATCAAGATCCCTCAAAGAAATACGATTAAAAGCATTCAAAATTGGATGTTTTTTAATATTTATATGTTTATTTAAAAGCTCTTTAAATTTGTTAATCTGCTCTGTAACATAATACGCATTATCAGAAATAATCATTAAAAAAAGATATCTATTTCTAGAGATCTTTTTTTAATGATTATTTCTTTGTTTTTCTTGAATTTAAACTCATAAAACTGTTGTAAACTTAATTACTGAAGTAAAAATTCAAAAGAAAATAAACCATGGATGCTAATAAAATAACGGGTACAATACCTACACCAGCACGTACTAGATATAACTTAACACTACTTGATTCATATTTAGTGAATTTCAACTTTTTTACATAATTAGAAACCACAAGAATTGAGGCGACTGCTACTAAAATAGCGACAGTACTACTTATCACTGTGACCAAACCTTTTTAAGAGCAAAGTTTTTGCCAAATCTAAAAACTTTACCATGTTTAATATTTGTACTTAAATGTGCTGACATAGCTCCTAAAATAACACCAGCAAGAGACCAACCCACACCTGGGATTAGAGCGACAAGAAACCCTATAGCTGCTGAACCTCCAACTGCAAGTGTTTGAACTACTAGTTTAGAAAGATAAACATCATATCCACCTAGGGAATTTTTCGTAATTTTAGTTACGCCAGCTTTTTGTAATGAAAATGCATTTTCATCATTTGTTTCTAATTGATCTAATTTATTAAGAATTTCTTGTTGATCGTTTTCTTTTAAAAATTCTATTATTTGATAATCATATAAACTATATTCGATTTCCCCATTCTCTAAAACAGTCTCATTCCATTCAATATCCTCCGGTTGTTCAGAAATGTTAAATTCCTTTATTTCGTTAATTATAGATTGTTGAGTGTCGTTTGTTTGAACATGTGCAAAACTAGGGGTGATTCCTGAAAATAATAATGTTAATGTTAAAACTCCTACGATAAAAGACTTGAATTTCATTTGCATATTCTCCTTAAATATATTTTTTCTTACTCATAATATAATACAATAATTGGATTATAAAAATATACTAAAATATGAAAAAATATCCAATAATAAATTTATAATTTAGATTTCATTTAATTTATTTCATCTTGTAAAATATCGTAATAGCTTTTTTCTCCGTTTTTAATCATATTTAGATATTTTATTATTTGACTATTGTTGAGTTCAATCTGTTTAGTAACAGCATAATCTTTTATTAAGGCAACATATCCTGATATTAAAGCTGTAGCTTGAGAAGTGCCTGAGGATTTAATAATTTCATTATTAAGTCCTAGTGTTTCAATATTATCTCCTGGAGCATTTATAGTGGTCAATTCATGTCCACTAGTCATTTCTAATGGTTTTAAATCTTTATCTATAGCTCCTACAGAAATAACTTCTTTCATATTTGCTGGAAACATTAATTCTGTTTCAGAATAATTTCCTGAAGAAGAGATAATTGTAATATTTTTTTCATTAGCTTTTTTAATAGCATCAGCAATATTTTCATTGTATTTATTACTAGCTACACTTAAATTAATAATTGTCACATTTTTGTTTATTGCTAAATTAATAGCTTCTGAAATTTTTGTTGGTTTTATAGATTCATCTTCATCAAGGATTTTTATTGAGACAATATCAACATCTGGACTGATTCCAAGAATTTGATTTTTGTATCCTTTAATAATTGAATACATCATTGTTCCATGGCCATTTTCATCTAATACATTTTCATCAATTAAAGATATGTCGTTCTCAGATATTTGAGAATCTGAAACCCCACTATCTATTAGAGCGATAGTTTGAGTTTTACCAGTAGAAATCTTATGTAAGTTAGAATAATCTAATAGGCTATATTGCCAGCTAATACTAACTGGATTAATTGTTGTTTGGGAATTTGAGTTACTAAAAAAAAATATAAAAAATAAAGATGATGTGATAAAAAGACTCATTAGTGAAATTAATAATTTTTTCATTTTCTTTTCCTCCTTAGAATCATTAATAAAAATACCATTATATGGTACGGTCATCAATGACTAAAGGATTTTTTATTTAAAATACTTTTTTAAGAGAAAAAGTATTGATGAAGCTCTATATTAAATTATTTTTAGAATTGAGATATTGCAGTAACAAATCCAGCTGTTATTGTATTATGTATCAATAACAAACTTAAATTTTTTTGACAGTCAAATTTGGCATTTTAGAGGGGGGGGGGCTGAAATAGAACCGGAACGAAATGGGAATCCTCATAAGATATTGCCAAAGAATATGATATTACCGTCTTTTGCTCTAGATCAATCGTTGGATTAAACCACCAGGAAACCGACTCATTCGCTTTGAAGGACTATGAAAAAAAAGGCTGAATATTGCAACCTGTAATAAATCCCTTCATAACTATCTGTTTTTCATCTATAATGTCTGTACCTTCTATATTAACCCATTATAGAATGTTCCATCACCTGTTAGTTTCATAAATGTTCATTCATAACTCCTAAGTTGTGAATAACCCATGACTATCAATGAGTTTATCCTGATAAAGAGTTTAGTGTTTTTCATTAACATATTCTACAAGAATTTCAGAAACCAACTCTTCCAAAGTCAAATTTCTTTCAGACGCAATTCGTTTCAATGAATCTTTAACCTGAGATGGTATTTCTAAAGATAACACATCATATTCAGAATCTATATAAATTCCTTTAATCGTTGAGATTATGGAACCTTCCACCATATATTCCTTAATAGTTTTTATCGTATCTTCATCTAAAGTATCGTAAGGGAAACAATATGGTTTAATTTCTAACTCTATCTTTTCTCTATTTATGTTCATCTTCATATTTGTTGGAGTGATATATTCATAACATATATCTAAGAAAGAGTATATATTAGATTCAACATTATTTTCATAAGGGAACTCAAATTTAGCAAATTTCCTTTTGGAAATTATCGAACCTCTTTCAATTAAATAAACCGGTTTAAAACCATATTGCTCAATTTTCGTATATGGAATCTTATTTCCACTAGCAGTTAATAAAAAGTAATCTTCATCTTCCCCAACCATCAATCTTCCATGTTCTTCACTTCTTTCATGAATAAACAATTGAAACCAACCACGTTTATTTGGTTTGGAATAAAACTCTTTATTATTTCTACTTCTAATATTTTTATAATTTTTTTGAAAACGTTCAAGCTCCGTTTGTTTAATAAAATATAATTCCCTACCTCTATAAACTTCTTTCTCTGCTGTAAGTTTACCATCCTTTATATAGTTAAATACCGTTACAGTAGATACACCTAATTGTGCAGCAACTTCACCAGTGCTAAGTCCTGGCTTTTTTAATTTGTCTTTTACCTCTTCTACATCATCTATATAAAAGTACTTCGTATTGTCAATTTGCCAACTTTTTTCATTCACTGCAGTTAATATGCCTTGTCTGGAATATGATAAAACTGTATTCTCAGCAACACCTAATAATTCCGCAGCCTGTTTTGTAGTAATTTGCTTTTTCTTATCCTCTTGGCCCATTTTATTCTCCCCAACTAATCATTATTAAAATAGTGTTTACATATCATTTAATATTAACTCAATATTATAATCTATTTATATGTTACCATTTACTATTGTAAACTGTCACTTTATATCCTCTCAAATACCGTTGGAATTTTCAAATTCCTTCAGAATTGTTTATATACTTCTCTGGAATAATGTGCTAAATTTTTTGCATATTAGAAGGGGGAGTTTTTTTATGATCAAATTTCATGATTTTGGTATTAGCCTAGTGGAGTATGGGGAAAGAGGAAAAAAGAATGAATTTCCATTGTTTGATCAATGCCCAAACTGCAAATGTCATTCCCATGGGAATCTTCATCGTAACGGCTATTACTGGGGTTATGGAATAACTGATGAGACAACCGTACGGATCCCAATTTGTCGCCTAAGATGTTTACAATGTGAAGTGAATATCTCTATTCTTCCGGACTTTCTCATCCCGTATTTTCAACATACTATTCATACAGTTTTAGAACGAGTGAAGAAAATTCTTCAAAGGAAAAAAGCAAAAGGCAGCCGCCAATTAGTCAGGTTTTATCTAAATCGTTTCTTAACATGTATAAATTGGATTCATAGCTTCTTTATCAGCTTGGGGAAGATAAGTGGCATGTCGGAGGATATAAATAGCGAAGCCACAAAATATATGAAAATGATCCTTGATTTTGGCGAATCACCCTTCTTACGAAGGTCACGGGGTCACTTATCAAAATACTTTATGGCAAATTAATTCTATCATATTTAGGCGACTTTAAAAATATTCTTTGTCCCACATACCTTTTTCATAGTCAGAAAATATCGAAAAAAGTAGAATAATAACCATGGATGACCGGTCGTCCTTCTATGAAAAAGGAGGAAGATTCCATGAATGAAAAAGAGCGTGAACAAGTGGCCCTATTTCGGTATGGCCTAATAGCCCCCCTATTGAATGGGCAAGTTGATTCGAAGGAATATTTAAATGGAATGGAGGGAAAGGTTCATTCTGTCCCCCATTATGGAGAAAGGAAAATTGCAGAGAAAACAATGAAAGAGTGGCTTCTTCATTATCGAAGAAATGGATTTGAAGCATTAAAGCCCAAGAAGCGCTTGGATCGAGGGAATTCTCGAAGACTATCCCCTGATGACCAAGATCTTGTCCTTGAAATACGAAAAAAATCTCCCCATATGCCGGTTAGTGTTTTCTACGAACAACTAATCGAGCGTGGAGAGATACAAAAAAACCAAATATCTTACTCTACTATAATTCGATTATTAAAAAAACACAACCTTGTAGGAAAACAAATGGTGGCGATACCAGAAAGAAAACGGTTCGCTCACGAAAAGGTGAATGTGTTGTGGCAGGCTGATTTATCCCATGGACCTTATGTACCCGTTAATGGAAAAAAGACAAAGACATTTTTAATTGCCTATATTGATGACTGTTCTCGTCTTGTGCCGTATGCACAGTTCTTCTCGTCAGAGAAGTTTGATGGATTAAGAGTAGTCACGAAAGAGGCTTTAATTCGCAGAGGGAAACCTACCATCATTTATGCGGACAACGGTAAGATCTATCGATCTGAAACGCTTCAATATGCTTGTGCCCAACTCGGAATTACTTTAGCTCACACGCAGCCGTATGATCCCCGTGCAAAAGGGAAGGTAGAAAGGTTGTTTAAAACGATTCAAACACGGTTTTATCCGTTATTACAAGCCGATCCAGCTCATTCACTAGAAGAGTTAAATGAACGATTCTGGAGCTGGTTAGAGAAAGATTATCACCGAAGAGTTCATGCCTCTTTAGAGGGTAAAACGCCCCATGAAGTGTTTCAATCTCAACTAAAGGATATAACATTTTTGGAGGATTTGTCTATTCTTGAGACCATCTTCTTGAAACGAGAACACCGGAAAGTAAAGGCTGATGGGACGATTACGTTAAATAAAGAGCTCTACGAAGTACCTTCCCGTTTTATCGGTCATTCTATCGATGTGAGACTAGACGAAAATGGTGTCTATATCTTTGAGGATGATAAGAAAGTCGCTGAAGCAATTCCTGTATCCATGAAGGATAATGCGCATGTAAAACGGGCTCGCTCGCCATTTTCATTATCTCAAACAGCTGAAGTGAAAGGGGAACAAGACCATGTATAAATCCTTTTACTCTTTAGCTCAAGCACCATTTTCGAAAGATATACGCCCTTCGGATGCGTTTCCTTCCACTGATTATCAAGGGGCTTTAAACGCATTAAATTATTTACAGAAATCGAAGGGAATGGGTCTTCTTATTGGGGATCCTGGCGCAGGAAAAACGTTTACCTTACGGTCTTTTAAGGAGTCATTAAACCCTTCTTTATATCACGTAGTCTATTTTCCCCTTTCAACTGGTGGTGTAATGGATTTTTACCGTGGGTTAGTATATGGCTTAGGGGAGGAACCGAAGTTCCGTAAAGTCGATCTCTTTAGGCAAATTCAACAAGGCATTGAGCGAATGGCAGGGGAACGTAAGATCACACCTGTTTTCATTTTAGATGAAATGCATATGGCAAAAGATGCTTTTTTGCAGGATATAGCACTATTATTTAACTTTCATATGGACTCAACCAATCCATTTATCCTAGTTTTAGCTGGCTTACCACATTTAAAGACTCGATTAGCATTAAATCATCATCGTCCACTATCACAGAGAATGATTATGAAATATGAGATTCAGCCATTATCCAGAGAGGAAGTTTCCCATTATATTCATCATCATATGAAGTTAGCAGGAGCGAAGATGACCATCTTTACAGAAACCGCGGTAGAAGCTATCGCATCACGGTCTCAAGGTTGGCCACGGGTTATTAATACATTAACGATTAACAGTTTATTATTTGGCTCTCAACTAAAGAAAGAACTGATTGATGAGGAAATTGTCAGGTTAGCTATAGAGGATAATGGCTTATCATGAGGCGTGGAATATTAGTATTTGACCACCATCTTCAAGAATGGAGAGTATGGTTAGGACATCAGCCCCACTGGATAGACCAGGGTTATGCATTTGAGATACGGGTCCAAAACAGGTATCTCCATGCATACTTGGAGAAAGATTTTGATTGGTTCGTAACTCTGGAACACGAAGTAAGGTTTGTACTCCACACTTACGAGGTGTACAAAATTCGAATAAAAAAACAGGATTATATGCCAGTTGATGCCCCTTTTTAGGGGTTTTCTTTTCCTGAATTTAAGACGGAATAATTTGAACAAGATTTTGCACATTCCGAAATAAAGTGAAAAAAATAGCACATTATTTCAGATTTCCTCCCGGATTAATGTGGAAAAGAGTATCTGAAATATTGTGCTCGTTTACATTACTATAGTCAATATTCAATTGGGGAATAATTCTAATTTATGTATTAATTCTCACTTTGTTTACAATACTCACTAGCATGTTCTAAAAAATCTGTAATACATTCTTCCACCTTTTTTCTTGTTGGTTTTTCTAATGTAATACTTTTAAAAGTTTTATCAATAACTACCCCTCCTCCCCCTATCAATAATTTAATCTCCACTGTATCTTTTTCTTGACTCAAACTTCCTCTTTTATCTACAAATCTACTAACTTGCACTCTAAGACCATATTTGGATTTTTGTAAGAAATAAGTTTTCACTTGCACTTCATATTTACTTACAAAAAAAGTACTTTCATCTAATGCTCGGTATAAACTTTCGCTAATCAAAAAATCCACCTCTTCCTTTTTAATTAAACAGATTATAATATATATCTTAATATTAAACAAAGGTTTAATGTCTATTTTATATAAAAAATATGATACCTACTATTTTATATTAAAACGTATTTTAAGTATTATCTTTATTTATATGTATATATAGTAGACAAATAAACTATTTTTCTACTAAAATAGAGTTTATATTAAATAAAAATAAATTTACTTAATATAAAAATATATATGGTTATAAATTTACTTTGTTTACAAAAAAATACAGGGGTGGTGTGAAAATGCACGAAAATATTATTTCATTAAATTCTCAAGAAAATCCGTTAATATTTTCAGGAAGTAAATCATCCATCGCATCATTATCAAAAATTCTGATGAATCCATCATTTTTTGATAATTTACCCGATGAATTAATCATTATGGAGGACGTATCTAATAATGAGGAAATCAATGACCTGGAAATGATGTATTTATTTCTACACCAAAAAAAGGATATGGATATACAAAAGAATAAAATGGAGAATACCATCGAAGAGTATAGTAGAGATTTGCTAATCATGTATAAACAGATAATAGAAAATGCTATTTCCATTGGATTGGATTTAATCTCACAGCAAAATCCCTATCAGATATTTAAACTACTCAATCATGTACATATTAGAAAATTTCAAGAGTGGTTAGCTGCAGCTCCGTTAGGGAAGGGGAAGAAGCCATACGCAGTTTCTACACTGAGTCGTAAAATGGTAGTTCTTAAAGGATTCCTTTCTTTTTTATATAAAACAAAGTATATAGAAGTTCCGCTGCATGAAAAAATGTTGAGTAGTAATGTGCGGGATATTGATCGGCCAGATAGGGATTTAGGAAAAAATGAGGTAGTGCAGATATTGGACTATTATAAAGACCATCCCATTGTTCATTGTTTGCTAGCAACCTTAATTACAACAGGGCTTAGAATAAACGAATTATGTCATAGTAAAATATCGGATATTTCTTATGTGGATGGAGATTACTGGTTATATGTATTAGGAAAAGGGAGACACGAAAGAGAAGTGCTCATACATCCATATATAATAGAAGAAATACGGAAATTCCGACGAGCAAGACGGTTAGATTTTGTATTAGAAGGAAGTAATAGTTCGTATATTTTTACTACGAACAAAGGGAAACCATACCATTATAAGTATTTATCTAATTATTTAACAAAAAAAATTAATGAAGCGGAATTGCCTTTCATTAAAACAAGGAAAAATCCAATTACACCACATACATTGAGACACGCCTTTGCGCAAATAAGTTCGGATCAAGGAGCGAGTTTGGATCAAATTAAAATTGCGTTAGGTCACAAATCAATACAAACAACATCTATTTATCTGCAGAAGAAATCAAGAAGAGAAAACAATGCGGGACATGCTTGGAAAAATTCAAGTATCATTAATTCATTGTGATTTACAGGTGACAATATAAAAAAAAGGGTTGTATATTCTGAACTGGCACCCATGTCAAGGACACAATAAAAAAAGAGATTAAGCAACGAGAAGATGGTTCCTATATTGAATAGGGGTCATCTTTTTTAAATTCCATTGATATCGATAATTGTTATAGTAAACCATGTAATGATTTATTTTTGCCTTTAGTTCTTTTAAGGATTTACAAGATTGATAGTCCACATCATCTTTTAAATGACCAAAGAATGACTCTTGAGGCGCATTGTCCCAACAGTTTCCTTTTCTAGACATTGATTGGCCTAGACCATATTTTTTTAATAACCTTTGATATTTTGGGCTCGTATAATGACTTCCTTGATCTGAATGAATAAAGGCGTCTTTATGTAAAATAACTTTCTTGTTGTTCATCAATTTCTGGATTGTCTTCGTTGCTATATCTAAGGTAATACGGTCAGAAACATGATAAGCTAGGAGTTCGTTTGTGGAAGCATCTTTTACGGTCGACAAATAAGCCATACTATTTCCGTTATATGGCAAATAAGTGATATCCGTTAATAAAACTTTTCCTGGTATACCCTGCTTAAACTCTCTGTTTAGCTTGTTTGGTACGACTTGATGCTCCTTTGTAGCTTTAGCGATTTTTTTATAAGGATTTGCTTTCCTATGAGGACAGACTATTCCATATTTCTTCATGATTCTTTGGATCTTTTTACGACTAAATATAATGTTATATTCATTCTCCAAGATCATTTTTATGGACCGGGAGCCTTTCTTATATCCCCGTCGATTAAAGGCTTTTAGTATGACTTCTTTCGCTTCCAAGTCCAATTGTTCTCTCGCTTCTCGGAGAGTATATGCTTGAAGGAAGCTGTAGTATCCAGAACGAGAAACCTTTAAAAGATCGCAAAAATACTTGGTCATACGCTTAAATCCACCTTGTTTAATGGTCTCAGAAATTAATGGATATACTCTACTTGGTTCTAGGTTTTTTGTTTCGTTTAGCAGCCTCCTTTCTGTCACTTCTAGCTTTTTTAATAACTCTACCTGTCCCTCCAATAGCTTAATTCTAGCTTCTTGCCTTTCAATCACTTCAGACGGCGTAAGTTCTCGCTTTAATGGTCTACCAGAACCGGCCTTTCTTGAGTCTGTGAGTCCGATTAGCCCATCCTTTTCATAGGCTTTCTTCCACCTGTATGCGGATTGTTCCATTCGCTTCATTCCTATCACGTCCACATCAAAGCCGTTTTCCATGAAGATTTGTCGAGGAAGTTTTCCACCTAGATACTCATCCATAAATCTATTTTTAAATGAATCCGTATAGGTAATAGCTCGCTCACTGACACTTTGTACATTTGGATTCCTTTTAAGCATTTTTATCTCTTTCGTTGAAAATGTTATCTTACTCATGTTGTCTCCTAATCCCTTTTTAGTAATTTAAGTATATAAAAAAATACCTGTAGATAAAACACTCTTTTTCAAGTGTCCTAACTACAGGTACCATTTTAAACAACCTTCTCTCGTTTGTTAATATAGTACTCTCGTCTATGGTTTTTGCAGAACCTGTAAATGGATGAATCTTATACGTTAAATCTCTGCCAGCTATCTTTTCTTCGGCAGTGATCATCCTACCTAAAGAAGCATAATAAAAAACAACGGCACCAAACGCTAAAATTCCACCTATAGCTTCAAACCAAAAGACCATCAACTTTCATCTCCTCACTTTACAAGGCTATTATTCTCTACCTTCGCATTTATCTTCAAAAAAATAACCTTCAATTCCCTTTTGCTAAAATAAACGCCATAAAACTGGGATCTGGTTTAGCTTCTTTTATTCCTTTTGCAGATTGAAGGAAAATAGTCTTCTCCTTTTCATAATATACCTTTATTTTCAAATTTCCTAAATCCATTAATTTTGTATGCTTTCTACTAATAGTCGTTTCTTTTGAATCATATGCTTCGCTATTTATGAACTGGACTATTTCGCTAATGGCTGCTTTATCTTTCACTTCCACACCATCTTGTTGAGATTCATTTTGGTATATACGAATGCTCTCTGGATTTTGCTTTAGCCAGACAGTACTATCTAAAATTTGATGCTTGTCAAACATCACTTCTGTTTGCATTTCTGACTTATTATAAGATGCAGAAAGGGTTAGCTCACCATCAAAGCCTGCTTTTCTCCATCGAGAATAAAATCCAGACCAATCATTTGCTGAATCATTATCCTCAAGTGCTGAGCCTATATATTCTACACTCCATCCATGCTTAGGAAGTTCTTGCTCATAGTAGTCATAAATAGCCTCCCAGCTATTTCCGTCCATTATGTATTGGTCTTTAGTTGGTGTAAGTCCCGCATATAATGGAATGTCTTTCTCTTGCTCAGGAATAATGGTCATTCCCTTATATGTGTCATCCGTAACTTTTTGATAAATAATAAAACCCGTTAAAAGGAAAGTAAAAATAAATACATAAAGAACAAACCTTTTTTTGAACATTGAATTTCCCCTCTTCTAATATTAGCTTATCATTCATTATAGTATAATATTTCCATTAATGATATTTAAATATTCTCAAAATTCCATTTGCTAACGAATTAATTTAGTATTATAAGGAATGTTATAAGCATTCCACACATAACTATATACGCGTGTCGCGTTAATCAGTTTCACTATTTGGAAAAATTATTTATACGGAATGTAATGAGAGCTTGAGGAAGGTTTATTTAGCTTAACTATTGAGATTAGTTGATTCTTTTCATTAAAAACTGGAAATAACCCCCATTTCCATTTAAATATATCGTATAATACAATTATTACAAATGGATGGAGGCTTATTAATGACAAAAAATGGATGGTTATCTCTACTTATGGTTGGTATTTGTATTGTATTATCCTTTTTTCTCAGTGCCAATAATGCAGGCATCTTCTTCTTATTATTCGGAATTTTATCTATAACTGGAATTGTATTCGCTATTTTGTCTAAAAAGTGGAGCAATATTATTCTTGGAGTTCTTTTAAATGGGATAGCAGGTGTGATTTTCACATTATTAGCCTTTGCATTTGGATTTGGAGAAGCTTAATACATTGATTACACTTCTATCCGAGTCAATAGCTTTCGATTTGAGCATCTTTTGGGCATACACTTTTTATATATGCGACTTCCTTTTCCGTAGCATGGGGAACAAAGATCTCTGTTCCCCAATGACTGGAATGAAAGACCATCCTTTCTCCCATTAGTAAATTCACCGTAAACCACTTTAATTCTCTAGCTTTATTTGTATAGCTGTTGGATAAATAATGGACAAAAGCAGCTGTTTTCTTTCCATGGAATATCGTTAAATTATCCTCTTTCTGTATTTCGATATCTGGATAAAACGTTGATTTGAGTTCTTCTATAGTAATCGCTTCTTCATTCCAACAATGAATTTCAAAACAATCCGATTTTCGTAAAAAATAATCCACTGTTTGGAGCCAATAATCATCGTTTCCTAGTACAGGTTTTGGAAAGCTAGAATTTCCCTCCGTATAAAATGGGATATTAACAATGATATGTTTTTGCAAACTTAATTCCCCCCTTCCCCTACCTTGAAACTCCTTTCCAAAAAACCTCCCACAATGCTGCTAATTTATCATCCACTCTTTTCCCTGAATTAAAATAAACGATTTCAACCATGATTGCGATGATAATTCCTGTGAAAGCGGAGTTAAATATGTTTGCATCTTTTATAGTAAGTTGCCCTTTCTCTATCCATTTCGCGCACTTTTCGTCAATTAAATGCTCCTGGAAGTTCTCTGCTTCTGTTACTTCTTTTTGAATGACATCATATAGATGCATTGGTGGGAAGAAGCCCATTCTCAACCAAAATTTCAGCATTTCATTTTCCTGGAACATCCCTTTTACATAAAGTAAATAATGATAGAGAAACGTTTCTGGATTGCTACAATCTTCTTTTTCAAAAAACTGCTGTTTACGCTCGATTTCTTCTGCTTTTGCTTCCTTTAATACTTCGAGAAAAAGGTCATCTTTTCCTTTGAAGTGAGAATAAATAGACGCTTTTTTAATGCCCGCTTCCTCTGCAATTTCTGAAAGAGATGCTCCTTCAAATCCATTTTGTAAAAAAAACTTAATCGCTGCTTTTTTTATCTCTTCTTTTTTCACGTAATTCTCTCCTTTATGAGATTAGTTTCAATCCGACTGCAGCGCAAAGAATCATTGCAATAAATAAAATTCTTTTCCAATCCTTGGGCTCTCCGTATACAAACATCCCTAAGATTGCGGAGCCTACTGTGCCTATTCCTGTCCATACGCCATATGCTGTCCCCATTGAAATAGTCTTCATCGCATAAGTAAGTAATGCAAAGCTACACATAAACCCAATGATTAAATAAAGAAGCGCATCCCATTTTTTCATCGTTAACCGTTTAATATTAATGACACCAATTATCTCACAACATCCTGCTGCAATTAAAGCTAGCCACGCCATATCGTTTATGCCTCCTCTTTGTTTGCCCCTTCATCTGTTACCATTTTCAAGCCAATTACACCTATTAATAATACGAGAATCAAAACCATTTTCACTAGATTAATTGGTTCTTTAAATAGAATGATTTCCGCAATGACTGTTCCAGCTGTCCCCAGCCCAGTAAACACAGCGTATACTGTACCAATAGGCAAATATTTTGTTGTATATATTAATAGATAAAAACTAATAATGATGGCGAAAATCGTTCCAGTCCATTCTAAAAAAGTGGATGCATGCTTAAGCCCAGAAACCCAAGCAACCTCCACAATCCCCGCACTAAATACCATTAGCCAATACTTATTCACACTCAAATCCTCCTTATATATAAACTACCGACCGTTCGGTAGTTATTGTGTCACATAATTGGTACCGCGTCAAGAAACAAGCTAAACAGGTGTAATTGTCTCTAAAAATTGTGTGAATTTCTATGTATGATAGCATGATAAATGTTATACTTACCATAATTTGGTGATATCAATAAAATACATCATTCTACAATTAGAAAAATTACTGGAGGAAAATAAGATAAATACGAAGGCAGTTACCTATGTTATCCTACTAATACTTTCAGGATATTTAATTAGTAATCTATCTGTTTTAAATCCAGCACTTAAAGATTATCAAGCTAGCATTTGGTTTGCAACCTTTCTAATCCTAACTTTAAGCTACAGCCGAGCAAAAGAAATAATCATTCCATTAGTGAACTTTTCCTGTCTAAAAAATACTGTATCCTATGTTTATATTTTCCTGACTTTAACGGCATCTTACTTCCTATTATTGTTATGTATTCACTATGAAATTCTATTAAATAAAACGTATATTTTCTACTTTAAGAATGGGCTTATGACAGGAGAAGATGTTTGGGGGATTATACCAAAAGTGTTGTTAGCACCAATTTGGGAAGAACTATTTTTCCGAGGGATCTTACTATTCTTTTTATTACGTTATATGAAACCCATTTTGGCTATTTCCATATCAGCTATAATTTTTGCCATGTTCCATCCGTTGTATTGGATCCTTACTCTTATTTGAGGATTACTATTAGCTTTTACTACTTATAAAACAAAATCTTTCGTCCCAGCCTTACTCTCCCATTCCCTTTGGAACTTGTATATATCCAAATTATTTATTTATTTTTAGCAAAAGGACTGGTGATAAATATGTTTTCTAACAAAGAATTACAGGATTTAATTGCTGGCAAGGTCGTTGGCAATCGGTTTCCCTATGATACAGGGAATCAACAAGAAATTGAAGCCCATATCAGGCGATTGTTTTATCGACTAAATCGCATACCAAATCTAATCTGCGAGGCAGAATGGAATCACTTTGGAAGTGGATACGCATCTTTTGTTGAAATATTTTGCTATATAAAAGAAGCCGTCACAGTGGAAGAAAAATACGGGATGCGGGAGGAAAATATTGAAGGAATTATCATTGATATTTGCCGATTAGCACCTGTAGCGATTATGGGAATGGATGAACGATTTCATAAGATTCGTATCGAAACGAATGAAAAAGTCAGTGGTTCGTCTGGATTTTTACTTGATGGACCTCATCGTTTATATGTAAACGAAAAATACCAAGAAGTTGCTGACAAGATAAGATTTGCTTTACAGGAATTTGATATTGAGCTTTTATCAGCAGCTACCCTTAATGATTTTTTGCCTTTTCGTGCTAAAATAGATACCATTCATCGAAATCCAAATGATTATTTAATAATGGACGCCATATTTTATTGGGAGGATTAACAAATGAACAAAAACAAAATTTTTATGGCAGCAACCCTATTGGTTATTTTACTTATGGGAATGTCTGCTTGCAGCAATTCATCTAATGAAACTACCTCAAGCAATACTCAAACGGAACCAGAGAATATAGAAGAAAGTACAGACAATGCATCTGAGAATATTGCGGACCCCACTCCTAGCGATCAAAATGAATCAGATGAAGCCGCTAATAATAATAACGATTCAAATTCAGAGAACAATAATATAGAGGAAAGAAGGCAAGAAAGTTTAACTACTATTCAAAAAGAGCTGGATGCATTGCCAGATAAGATTGCGGGCAACAAACAAGTTTTTCTAGAAAAATTAGATAATCTCCAGAAAGAACTTGATACTTTACCAGATAAAGAGGGTTCCGATTCAGGTGCTACAAACGCAATAAAAAATTACTACGGCATTTCTTATGAAAAGTATGATGAAGCCCTGAATGCTATTTATGCAACATTAAAAAAAGACTTGTCAACAGAGACGATACAGGATTTACAAACTAAACAGCTGAAATGGATTGATCAGAAAGAAGCAAAAGCGGAGGAAGAAAGACTAAAATATAATGGAGGCACCTTTGAAAATGTCGCATTATATATCTCTTTATACGAATCGACAAAAGAAAGATGTTATGTATTAGTGAATGAGTATATGACGGATTAAAGAA
This sequence comes from Niallia sp. Marseille-Q9988, assembly GCF_976954375.1. Taxonomy (NCBI): domain Bacteria; kingdom Bacillati; phylum Bacillota; class Bacilli; order Caryophanales; family Bacillaceae; genus Niallia; species Niallia sp. Marseille-Q9988. The sequence goes on from NZ_CDRJSZ010000008.1 coordinate 15,705, forward strand.
ATATGGGAAGTCATTATGACTTCCCATATAATATTTTTAGTTTATTTTCTTATTATCTTTACTGTTCACAATAATGCTATACTCTTCATTAGCAAGTATGTCCGCTATTTCATCGGATTTTAAAAACTCCACTATTACTCCTTCAATTTCAGCTCCAAGTTGTTTTGACTGAGGATTGGAACTTAATTCCGAGGTACTAATAATGAATGTCAATGGTTCCCTTTTATAGCTTACACCTGTTACCTTGTATTCCTTTTTAGATAATAGACCTTCTGCGACGGGTGCTATATTATGAATTCCCCCTATATACTATCCAGTATTAAAATATATATATCTTCTTTTACAACATTTCATGATACCTATAATTTAATAGGATTTTAAATCTAATTCCATAAATCTTGCCTCTTTAATCGGATTATATACATATGGCTCAATATCATAAAATCCCATTGATTCATATAAACTTTGTGCTTTCTTCATCGTTGAAAGGGTATCTAGTCTTATATATTCATATTTCAGCCGTTTAGCTTCATCAATAATCACTTTGATAAGACCTTTTCCAATTCTATATCCCTTAAATTCATCACGAACATATAATCTTTTCATTTCAGCTATACCGTCTTTAATATTGCGAAGTGCCACACATCCTGCAACCTTCTCATTAACCATTGCTACATTTATTATTCCATCAGGGGGTGCATACTTTCCTGGCAATGTATTTAGTTCTGTATCAAAACCTTGAAAATCAAGGTCTATATTTAGAGAATGAGCATATTCTAAAAAAGTTTTTTCACTTCTTCCATCATTCCATCATCAAGGATTCGCTTAAATTCAATCGTATTCTCCTTGTTTCCAACTGCCATTATTAAAATCCCCCTTGGTATTTAACTATTCCTTTACTCCCCATCAATAGTGGACTATTCCCACCAATAATACCATAATTTTCAGAATATTCCACTGCTAATCTACAAAGAAAAAAGCAATCAAAGATGATCACTTTTTTATGCTTAAACTATATAATTTTAACCCGTTATGTATTATCTAGCCCACCCTACATTTTCTCTCACAATTTTAGCTGGATACCCTGCTATTGTGCAATTCTTCTCTTTGAATTTTTTCGTCACACAGCTATTATAGCCGACGATGCAATCATCTGCTATTTCGGTGCCTTTTAGGATATCTACATTTGCTCCTACCCAAATATGATTACCTATTGTGACTGGCTCTGTGTTTTTGTCTTTGCTATTATCCAAGATATTATAAATCGTATGTCCATTGGAATCTCTTACACTAACACTCCATCCAAATAAGACATTATCGCCTATTTCAATCCTTTCGCGGCATGCAAAAAAGCAGTTTCGATTACAGTCAAAGTTTTCCCCGAAGACTAAAGTCCCCTTGTCCACTCGAATGGAAACTCCGCTCGCAAAATTAGCTTTCCCATTGAAAATTAATTTCCCTTCTTTTTTTACGCAAATAAATCCGCTGTTCTTTAATGATTGATTGACCCCATCTGACCCATTTGTAAAATTAACTTTAATCATAAATCGCGTTATTTTACCATTGATCACACAGGTACCCCTACTAACATCCGCAATTTTTGTATTATAAGAAATTAAGATAGGTAGTTTTATTGCTTGTTTAAACGGAAACGCTTTAAAGTTAAAATATAGTGTTTTAGGCATTGAAAATAATAGCTTGATCAATAACATTACTTTTCTCATTTGCACTCTCCTGAACTATTCAATATTATATACCAATATTACCAAAGGCGTAATGAGGAAAGTGCAAAGGTTTTATTAATTCTATATGTATTTCTTGTAAATTTATATCGTACCTTGATTATATATTACACTTAACTACTTACTTTTTTTAAAGAGTATAGCAAAGTACCTACCAACATTCCTAACGATATCCCTACTCCGCAGCCTGCAACAGCTAGAAATACATTACCTGCTATCATTCCAAATATAGTAACAATCACCCCAGGTAATAATTAAAAAATCATCCCATATAGTAAATAGCTTTCTAATTTTGGATGCTTACCACCTTTCATATCAGTCATATTTCTCCCTCCTTTATTTCGATAAGCACCACTTACTTAGGAGTCTGCTTATTTTTTGTGTGAATCAAGAAGTATGAGCTTCCTCCCACCATGTATCCTCCCATAATGGAAAGCGCTGTTCCGACGATAACCCATTTCGTGGAAAATATATTCCTGACATAAATAAAAATACGTCAACCGCTATGAAGATTGGAACTTTTTTCATTTTCTCCTCCCATTCATCTAAAAAAAATTTCCGTAGATCATACCATTTGGTACTAATTTTTCCTATATTTATTCATACGTATATGGAACAAATTGGTTTCATTTATAAGAGCTTTTCTCATTGTTCCTTAGACAAAAATATGCTCCTTTGTTCTTTAAATATCGTCGTCTGTTCTACATTATGAATAATTTAACACAGTTTCTAATATCTTGAAATTTAAAAACAAAGAATGTTCAGAATCTGCTATAATGAAAGAAATATTTTTCAAACGAAGAGGTGAATTGCGTGTATTGGACTCCGTTATTTGAAAATGATGTACCAGCAGCATATTTCTGCTCTTAATGAGAAAGGTGACTGCATCTCTCCGTTAGGGGCTTTTAGACCTACTAAAAAAACGGAGGATAAAAATGAAAAAAAGTATATTAGGATCTATTTATTTAACTTTAGCTGCAAGCATTTGGGGTGGTATGTACGTTGTTGTGAAAGTGGTTGTTGCGGTCATTCCTCCACTTGAACTTGTATGGATTCGTTATCTAATCGCTATTGTCGCTTTGGTTATCATAGGGTTTGTAACTCGGCAAAAATGGCGAATGGAAAAACGTTATTTCCTTATCATCATAGGCATTGGCATTATTGGAAATGCCATTTCTATTGTAGCGCAAGAAACAGGTACCATGTTGTCCACAGCTCAAATGGGTGCAATTATCACTTCATCCACCCCTGCGTTTATGGTTATTTTTGCACGATTGCTGCTTAAAGAACGTTTGACAATGAAAAAGGGTCTTTCCATTTCTCTCGCTACAATTGGCGTTTTTCTTATTGTCGGAATCGGTAATCTTGATTTAACAAGCAAATTAGGTGGGATAGCACTTTTAATCGCCGCATTGACGTGGGCATTTATGTCTGTACTTGTAAAGCTTTTGCCAAGTGACTATTCACAAATTGTTGTCACTACTTATTCTATCGCGGTCGCTTTAATCGTGTTGACACCTTTTGTAATGCCAAGGCTACAAGGAATCCATATTTCTGAATGGGGACACCCTTCTATTTTTGGAGGTCTATTATATTTAGGAATTGTTTCAACAGCTGGAGGATTTCTCCTTTGGAACCGTGGGCTACAAATGCTTAACGCCTCAAGTGGCGGAATCTTTTTCTTCTTCCAGCCTGTGGTCGGAGCAGTACTTGGATGGATTATTCTTGGAGAAAATATCGGATTAACCTTTTGGATTGGCTCCATCCTAATTCTTGTTGGTGTTTTATTTATTATATCGGAGAAATGAACAAGTTCCCCATTCCCCCAAAAAATGAGGTCGGGACAAACTATATTAATAAGAAAAACGGAGCAGCCTGAATACACGTAGACTCCTATGGGAGCTGCGAGAAAGGTGAGACCCCGGAGGCGAAAGCTGAGGAGGCTCACCGCTCGCCCCATGGAAAGCGAAGTGTATTCAGGCTGCGGCTAATACCACCACTTTACTGAAACAGCCTATTATCTATGGTTGGAATACTTATGTCTCAACCTTGTTCTCTTCATCTAAATCTTTTATCTGTCTAAAAAATACAATAATCCTCTTTATGCCTTGCCTGACCCATTACATAAAAAGATTTTCCACATTATTAAATAATTTAAAAACCATCACCCGTTCACCTGTACGAGAACTTAAATCGGTATGAAAACTTTTTACTTCTTCTCCAGTAATCGTTACTATACATTTCTTTAGTTCTTCTACACCTGATTCCACTAATTCGGAACGAGTTTTCTTAATGGTTAATAGTCCTTCTTTTGTTTCACACACCGTGTATTCAGCTGGTGTTAAAATGCCTTGCAAACTTACTACAATCATATCCCGTAATATATCTGTTTTGACAGATAAAGATCCACGACCAAGAAAGTCCTTTTCCCATTGAGTAATTGCCTTACTTATCTCGGCTTCACAAGAGCCTTTCGATATTTTCATTTATTATGCATCCCCTATTGAACAATAAATACTAGTTTTCTATCTATTTTTCCTTTTAAGATGATACGCCTCTAGTAGAAGTAAATCATCGAAAAGCACTTCATTTAAAAAATCTCTGTAATATATATGAATATATACCAATCCAATTGGTGACTCAATAACAATTAACGTGATTTATCATTTTCAAGCAGTTTTATTTGCCGAAATCTCAGTGATGGCAGACTTTCCATGTTGATTATGGATGATTAAACCTCTCACTTTAACCTCTGCAGGCACTAATGGATGGTGACAAATCATATTAACACAATTTTTGATATTGTCACCAGTATTTTGTTTCCCATTTAGCCATTCATTAATTGTTTCACCGGAAAATTCAGGCATGCTATTTTGAAATAGATAATTTAATGTTTGTATTTTGGCATTAGATTGATCTTTTATAGAAATAGCACTATTTCCTTCTTCTCTTGTTCCGACAACAAAGATTTCTTCTACTTGTTCCTGATAAATAGCAATAATAATGGACCTCATAATATCCCCAAAAGGATTGGAAATAACAGGGCCAAAGCATTTGATAGTCAGCATGTTTTCTGGTTGAATATTCGTTTCTTCTTTTAAAATAGACTCCAAGCCTTCTCTAACATCCATCAGAAATAACACTTTTTTCGTCTTTTCTAAATTCATATCGTACACTCCTTTGTTATAAAAACCAACTGCTACCAGTTTTCCCAATGACCTTCTGGACTGACACTCGCTAGTCGGAGCCAACCATTTTTTACTTTTTGTTGAAATGCTGCATTATTTTTTAATAATCGCTCCACATATTCTTTAGGTGCCTGAATGACAATCAGCAGACGAAGTGGAGAATGATAAGCTTCATTGTCTGATTGCATAACAGATTGCCAAGGAAGGCCAGTTAATAAGTCACTTGCATTTCCTTGCATAACACCAATACCTGCTGTAACAGTTTGCGTTGCCTTATTGCCACTACCATAATAATGGGGAGCTACCGTTGAGGCGTAATATTCTAGATTTATCCATTGAGCGACAGTTCCTGGACCGGAAATAATCGTATCTAAAAGTTCCCCATTGCGGTCCTTCTGCCAATTGTAATTATGAAGAAATACTCTGCCTTCTAAGTCAGAACCTTCCGTTAATGTACGTTGTCCTATAATAAAAGCCGCATTGCCAGCTAACCCCCATTCCGGTCGGATCACGCTCCAATCTTCAGCTAGTTGATAGGCCTCAGACTTTGGCTTGCTCTGTTTCGATTGGAAATGAGGTAATTTAGCAAGACGCTCTGCATTTGCCTGGTGGCTTACTCTTGGCAAAATGGCTTCGATACGCTGAAACGCAGCATGTGCTGAATCGGAAAGCTCCTCTGGTATATATATCCAGTGTAATTCATCCACTGTTGTATTGTGCTCAGCCGCTACAAAGACAGTATCATCAGGAATAGCTATTCCTTCCAAAGCTAGCTCTTCCCTTACTTCAACAAGGTTACATAAAGTTGCTAAAACCCTAGCATTGAATCCACCTGATGCCCCTCCACAGGCACCACAGTCAAGTGAAGACGCATAAGGGTTATTAATACTTTGACTTCCATGTCCACATATCACAACTAATGGGCTGAAATTGTCTGTTATTCCCATCATTTTTAGAGCTTGTCGGGCATAGTTCACTTTATCGCTCTCCGAAAATCCAATCGGTATTCCTTCCTCTGTTTGATGAACATGATGAAGCACCAAGTTTGTCTTCGGTTTACGCAACCAATTTTTACGAAGATTATGAATCAAACGATCTGCACTTTTTGGCACAAAACTGCGTGCTACCATTTGAAGACTAAGCCAGGGACCACTTAATTCCGGTAAAAGTAGGTTTGCAAGTAAGTTCTGTTTCATTGTTTTAAATGTATAACTTAAGGAATGAACTGCCTGCTTACGTTGTTGAAAGGAAATTAATTCATTCTCCTCTGTACTCTCCATAATTTTATGCAAAGGCTTATTCATAATTGGCAAGGATGGATGACTGTGCGCGCTCCCCAATTCATTCGTTGCAATTGGTATTCCAAAAAAACCAGCCATGCCAATCGTTTCAAATGGTCCTTCTTTTTCCAATTGACGACGAAATGGTTCTGAGCGTACGTCAATACAAAATACAAATTGCGCTAACGTCGTATCCTTATCGCTGTTCCTAGATTGTTTGGAGATAATCTTTTGCCTTAACTGCTCAGCATGTGTTTGTTCCCAAGCTTCCAGCCAAAGTTTTCTGCATAGTTTCTCATCAAATCTTGCCGCAAATAGCAAATATTCGTGTTGTTTAGTCTTTGACAACTGTGTCCATTCCTTTAGTGACAGGCTACCCCAATGAATCAAAGCTGCTAATAGAGAATGAGTGGCCTCCCTTTTTTCCAATCGTTTATTCCTAAAAGGGAGATAGGGATGTATAAGAGCCCATTCCAAGGAAATTCGAACTGCTAAATATTCGGTGATTAGGGCATTTTCCTCACTTGACTGATTAGAACGCCAAAGCATCATTCCTGCCCAACCTGGTAACGAAAGTAAATGTACTTCTAGATAACTCTGGATTTCCGTGTCAGGGATATCTAGTGCTTTTAACGCTTTTTTCAAAGCACTATCAGCCTCTTCTGGCCATTTTTTTAAACTTTCACGCTGTGATTTAGATAGTGCTGGATCATAGCAAACGAGACGATGCCAAGAACGATAGAAACCATCCTCACGATGAGGCATTTCCCAACCTGCCTGTGAGTCATCGAGATATAATTTACACCACTTGATTACATGGTAATCGAGAATATTGATTAACCTTTCCCCATCTTGATTCTCTATTTGGGAACTGATTGGTTGCATGGAAGAATGATTGATAGAATCGGCATTCTGTTCCCTAAGTTCCTCCACTTTTTTCTTGAGTTCTACAGATGATAATAGATTAGATGGGATTGGTTCCAATTTCAGTGCTGCATGGCAAAAGCGCTCTGCGACATCTCGAGGGATATTAAACGTCTGTAAATTTGAATCAAGCCATCGCTGCAGTCCTTGCTTCACAAATGCTTCATTAATCTCCCCCTTATTTTTTGCTGAAAGAATCATAGAAGCACTTGGATAAATATCCACATCACGAGTATTCTTTAACCGATCCGCAACTTGATCAAAAGTTTGCTTTTCAAGCCCCATCCAAGGATGACGTGCTGCAAAAGTAGAAATCGGCCAAAGTGGTGCAATTACTTTACTAGCAGATTCAACAAAATTACTAATATCTCTTTTAGTATTTTCTATCTTTATATCTTTCTTATTAGATCTTTCTTTTGTTAAAACTGATGTAACACTCATCACTAATTACCTCCTTATGGCAATTGTTGTTTTAGATAACTGGGATGGCTTTCCACTGATTTTGGCTTTGCTTCGCCTAATCTTACTAACCATAGATAAAGTACTGCAAAGAAAATAGACGAACGATTACGGGCAATAAATGACCCTATTACACTTCCAACTAATAAAAGACAGGTAATTATGATGACTGCAACTGTTGGAGGCTGAGTCCCCTGGGAAACTGTAGATTGCAGGAAATCATAGAAAAAATGATGAATAGTGACATAAATAGCAGCCGTCCCTCCTACCATTAATAACCCTGCGATTCGACCAATGTTTCCCTCTCCCAAAGCTACTAGCTGTTTCCAAGAAATAGACAAGGACAACCCTAAGATTATCGCACTAATTAATTGATATCCCTCTCCTGGTGACTGGAGCCAAAAGACCAATCCAACAGCGAATCCTAAAATCCACCCCGTTATGCTCCATAAAAGGGAGGTCTGTTTATTACTTTGATTAGATATTTCGAAACGACGCACCGCTGAACCTGACTGTAAAAAAAGAGTGGCTTTAAACAAACCATGTAGAATAAGATGAATAATCGCAGCAATATAGGCACCTAACGCACATTGAATGAGCATAAAGCCCATTTGTCCAATCGTAGAGCCTACTAACTGACGTTTATAGTCCACTTGCACTAAACTGATTCCAGAACCAACCAAGACAGATATACCTGCTAGAACAAGCAAGATAATAGTAGCTATATCTCCATTAAATAGTGGAGAAAAACGAGCAAGCATAATCCCACCTGCATTTACAATTCCTGCATGCATAATTGCTGAAACAGGTGTCGGTGCAACAACAGACTCTACCAACCATCTTTGGAAAGGCCATTGAGCTGCCGGAATGATAACCGCTAGGACAATCAGTAAGTTAATCCCAGTTCTCTCCCAACTTGCAAGTTCAGCTACATTTTCGCTGGATAAAACAGACGCTAATTGCCAATAACCAGTGCCTTGATATAGCCAAAGGACCGCCAATAATAAGGACAACCAGCCAAATATAAAGTTACGGGCAGAGAGCTTAGATGCTTCATTTGCTATTTTCCACCTATTGTTTAATTTGATAAGAAAGGTTAATCCAGCAAGCGTTGCTCCCCAAAATAAAACCATCAAGCGCAGATCAGCACTTAACCAAGCAATGGAAGCAGCAGCTGTTGTGAACGTAAAGAGTGGAAAATATTTTCGATAAGAGCGATCTCCCATTAAGTAACGAATAGAAAAACGTTGCACAATTAATCCTATGGCAAGAACGAAAAAAGTCATTAACCAAGCCAAGGAATCCAAGTGTAATGGACCAAAATTCCCCCTTCCATTCGGATTCACAAGTGCTACTAAGGAAACTAGAGGCGGTAAAGACACAATCCAGCTATGTATCTTCACAAAGCTCAGTGGTACTCTTGGATGCAGAAATAATAATCCACTTAGCATAGAAACTAAAATCATAATAAAAAACAATACTAGCAATAATGGCAAACTCAGCGAAACAAACATGTTGAAATTCTCCTTTTACTAACTTACTTAGAAAACCACATTGACTTCAAAAATCCCCAACGTTCCTTTTAATAAAGGGAAACTTCCGTCAGTACGACCTTTTCCCACTGATTTTTAGTTGGATCATTCGGACATTTATAAACTGTAACAGTAGAACAACATTTTTCCCCAATAAAAAAGCCGACAATCTTTATGCTTCACCATGATAATAATCATAGGAAACAAAAAAATTGTCGGCTTCCCTTCAACTAATTACAGCGAATTTTTTGAAGAGCTACCCTTTATAGGTTTTATATGTAAATTAACTTTCATAATAAATATTCCATTATTAATTGGCTACTTATTTATAAAATCACTTTTCCTTTTTCTATTAAGTTACTTTTTCATTCAGTCAATGTAAACAATAAAAGAATGCTAAAGTCTTAATCTTGAAACAAAGAAAATTAACCTATAACTAAGTATTAAGCTAAATATAAGATATTCCAAATTCTTATATTTGTCAACAAGAAAGCCTTATTCTACAATGGAAAGGTTTCTTAAATAATGACACGATACCTTTTTCCAAAGTCACAAACTATCTTAAATTTAAATTTATAGAAATATAATTACCATAGGGACATCTTGATGAATTACTATCATAAAAAGCACTAAAAATAAAATAAATCATTTTATACTGCTGGATATAAACATTGACGCATCCTGATTCATAAATATGCGATTACCATGATAAAATGTTTTCATTTTGGATGACTTAAAACCTACTTCGGATAATATTTTTTTTAATTTTTCATGGGAAAAACCGTTATGAACTTTTGGATGACTAATATTATCATTTTTATCAAAATCAACAATAATTAGCTTACCGTCAGTGTTTAAGATAGAAAACAATTCCTGTAATATTCCTTTCGTATCTGGAATATGAAGAAGGACCAAAGACATGAGAATAATATCTGCTTTTAATTCCGTAGTATTTTTCGTAAAATCGGAATAAAGTAAGCTTGCGTTCCTAATACCTTTTTGCGCTATTTTCGCTTTCGCAACCTCCAGCATTTGTTCCGATGAATCGACTAGCAAAATCGAATCTACCAAGTCGGTTAATTCTAAACTAACGAGACCAGTACCACTCCCATAGTCGATTAAAGATTGGGATTTACTGTTTTCTAATTCTGTCCTTACTTCCTTCGCGATAACTTTCGCCAATTCTATTCTATCTTCTGTATCATATCTTTTTGCAAGCTGTTCAAATACATTCGTTTCCATCTTTCGCTCCTCCAACTTTAAACATTGAATATTCTAGCAATAATCAACCGTTAAAGTACAATTTAGCGTTGGTATGCGTTGATTCAACATATATTACCAAACTTTTATAGCCCACCATAACGTCTTTTTCGATTTCTATATTCTTCTAACGCTTGTAGAAAGTCCTTCTCAGAGAAATCTGGCCACAGTATATCAGTAAACCAGAACTCCGTGTAAGCAAGCTGCCATAGCAGGAAATTACTTAGACGTTTTTCCCCTCCTGTTCGAATAAGGAGGTCTGGTTCTTTCGTACCTGCTGTATATAGGTAGTCTGAAAACTTCTGTTCATCCAATTCTTCTAGTGAAAATTTTCCATTGTTTATATCCGAAAACATCTCTTTCATCGCATGTAAAATCTCGTGTCGGCTACCATAGTTTAGTGCAAAATTAAGCAAAAGGCCGTCGTTATACCGCGTACGTTCCATTGCATCCTCAATGGCTTCACGTGTATGAGCTGGAAGCTTTTCCATATCCCCAACTATTTCTATGCGCACATTATTAGCAATCAGATCTGGTAGATAAATAGATAGAACCTCCTTAGGAAGCCTCAATATGAACTCTATCTCGGTCTTTGGACGTTTCCAGTTTTCTGTAGAAAACGTATAAAGTGTGAGAACCTTCACCTTGCATTTAACTGCTGTCTTAACAATTTTAACGACAGTAGACACTCCTTCTTTATGACCAGCCATTCTCGGCATGGCTCGCTTCTTTGCCCAGCGTCCATTTCCATCCATAATGATGGCAATATGTTCCGGTATAGTATCATTCGGAAAATGGACGGATCCTTCTGCTTGTTTGTTATTGAAAAAAGGTAGTTTCATTGATTTCCCTCCTTTCGAAAAGTTTTTTTATATTTCTATTCCCCCAATACGTCATGATGCTTTCTGGGAATCCTTTGATGTTCTGCTTATTCACTATCTTTATCCCTACGATATTCTAAGATTTCTCCAGGTTGACATTCTAAAGCCCTGCATATTCCCTCTAATGTGGAAAGTCGAATGGCTTTGGCTTTTCCATTTTTCAAAATAGATAGATTTGCCATCGTGATTCCAACCTTCTCTGAAAGTTCGGTCACGCTCATTTTCCTTTTCGCTAACATCACATCAATATTAATTACAATTGCCATTTCATTCACCTCAGACTGTTAAATCATTTTCTGATTTTATATCAATCGCTTGTTGTAAAAGCCTTTGAAGAACAGCTGCAAAGACCGCAATTACGATGGAAGCAAAAACCGGAATCATTCCAAATAAGATAAGACCTGGAGCATCATCTGACTGAGCCAAGAGAAAAATGAAAGGCATCATTAGTACATATAAGCTGCAAATGATAATTGCATCTTTCTTTATATGGCTTAATGCCTTTACAGACATTACCGAGAAAGCTTCATTCCTATCAATATAACCCAAAAGTCTAAAAGTCTGATAAAGAGCCATATAAAACGGGATTGTAGATAGATATATTCCAATTACAATCGGATATAGAATATGGGCATAATCTGGATTTACTGGATTCTTAGCCAAGTCATACATTCCCCATAATCCTAAAACAAGAACTGGGGTTCCAATAAGAACGACAGCTATCTTTAAAAAAAGTGTTGTTCCTCTTTTCATAAAAAAGCACCTCTCCTATTTATTATCTTATTGAAATTTACCATATAATTTATCGTTTTACAATAAATTTTTATTTAAATTTATACTTTTTTTATTGATAAACAGGTTGGATGATTATTTTAAACTTATACATATTCATTTTTCTGCTAAAAAAGATTCTGTAAAAAAGGCAGTCCAATTCATTGTGAAGTGGACTGCAGAATAGTTTACTACATTTATTTTTCCAAGACATAAAATGTTAACCAATTTCAATCCAATAACGCTGAACAATCTCCTTCCCTTCTGCGGAAATCACCTCATTTTCTAACACTCCACCCACTTTTTGAATCGTTTTAGCAGAGGCGATATTTTCTTTATCACATGTTACTAAGACTTTATTTAGGCCCAGTTTTCTAGCTTCTAATAAACTCAGTCGCAGCTGCTCTGTCGCATATCCTTTCCTGCGCTCATCTGGATGAATGCTATAGCCAATATGTCCACTTTCCATCAACAATTCTGGGGTTAATCGATGGCGAATATTAATAAGTCCAATTAATTTCCCATTGCTAATGCTTAAAAATTGAGTGGCAGGAACTCGATTTGGAGGTAGGTTATCACCATTTTCCTGGCTAATAACTTTATTAAGCCATTCCTGAAAGTCGGTATAATTTTGCAAGGAGCTGCCGCCATAAAGGTGTTCTTCTATATGTAAAAATGCTGTTCTATATTCCATTAATTGTTCCCAATACTGCTCAGATGGTCTCACTAATTCCATTAATATCGCCTTCTCTCTATCTATTTTTATCTTTCATCTAAATTTCTAACTTTTCCATCCATCTTCCCTAGTTCTTTCATGCTTTAATCCACATTAACATAAATTACCTATTCTCTGATAATTTTACAGCAATTCATCCAACTTTCAATCCCCTTTGCTTATAGATGTTAAAATATCTATTTGTAAAAAAATCGAGTGCAAAAATTTTACACTCGATTTCAACTTTATCCTTTTTTCCCTTTCCAAGAATCCTTCAATGACACAATTCGATTAAAAATTAATTTATCTTCTGTAGAATATTTATCTACACAAAAATAACCGTGTCGCAAAAATTGGAACCTATCTTCGATTTTTGCGTCCTTCATCCAAGATTCAATTCGGCAATGGTTTAGTGTAACTTTAGAATTGGGATTCATTTTTTCCTCCCAAGTTTTTCCCGCATCTTTCACAATCATTTCGTCTTCAAATAATTTATCGAAAAGATTTACCTCCACTATTTCACTCTTTATAGCAGAAACCCAATGAATCGTTCCTTTTACTTTCCGCTCAGAAAATCCCGTTCCACTTTTGGTCTTTGGATCATAGCTACATTTTAATTCGATAATTTCACCTGTAACTTCATCTTTAATCACTTCATTACACTTGATGAAATACGCCCCTTTTAATCGGACCTCTGCATGTAAAGCTAATCGTTTAAACCCTTTTATTGGGACTTCCATAAAGTCTTCTTTTTCGATATAAATCTCTTTTGAAAAAACAACCTCTCTATTTCCTAATGCAGGATTTTCCGGATTATTTTCCATTGATAAAAGCTCTGTCTTGTCCTCAGGATAATTGGTGATCGTCACCTTTAATGGATTTAATACTGCCATCACTGTATTTACTTTTGATTTTAATTCTCTCCGAAGCGTACTTTCCAACATTGCTATGTCAGCTGTACTTTGATTTCTTACAAATCCAAGTTCATCAACGAAGGTGCGAATACTTTCTGGGGTAAAGCCTCTTCTCCTAAGTCCACGGATTGTTGGTAATCTAGGGTCATCCCACCCATCTACCAGCTTCCCTAACACTAATTCCCTTAAATATCGTTTACTTGTTACAACACCAGTTATATTCACTCTTCCAAATTCACGTTGTTTTGGCGCTTCCTTTATTTCTAGCTCAGTCAATACCCACTCATATAAAGGTCTGTGGTCTTTGAATTCAATGGAGCATAAGGAATGGGTAACACCTTCGATTGCATCTTGAAATGGATGAGCAAAATCATACATTGGGTAAATACACCAATCATTCCCGGTTCTATAATGACTAGCATGAATAATCCGGTAAAGAATGGGATCTCTTAAATTGATATTTGGGGAGGCCATATCAATTTTGGCTCGTAATACATGCGATCCTGTTGGAAATCCTCCATTTTTCATTCTCAAAAATAAATCGATATTTTCCTCTATTGTCCTGTTTCGATAAGGACTATTTTTACCATGCTCTGTAAGTGTTCCGCGGTATTCCTTTATTTGCTCAGGAGACAAATCACAAACATATGCTTTTCCTTTCTTGATCAAACTCAATGCTGCATGAAATATTTTATTAGAATAGTCAGACCCGTAAAAAATCCGTTCTTCTGGAGAATATCCTAGCCAATTAATATCCTCTATAATCGAATCCACATATTCCATATCTTCTTTTAAAGGATTGGTATCATCAAAGCGCAGATTAAAATTCCCGTTGAACTTTTGCGCAATCGCATAGTTCATATGGATGGCATATGCACTGCCGATATGCAGGTAACCATTTGGCTCAGGGGGAAATCTTGTGCAAATCGTTCGATTATATGCCCCATTTTGTAAGTCTTCAGCTACCGCTTTTTCCAAGCTATTATCTAACGCTACTTTCTCTTCCGTCATTTTAATCCCTCCATTTTTTTAGAAACGAACTATTTATGCCAATAAAAAAAATCCCACCCCCAAGACATTTAGTCTTGAGGACGAGATTTTATATCCGTGGTGCCACCCCAGTTTTTTAATATGTCGCCATATTAAACTCTTCAGGTACGGTAGTTACCTACTTATACCCTAGCTCTATAACAGGAGCACCTGTCACACTATCCCTTCATCATAAGTTCCAATGTGAATGCTCAGAGTCTTGGTTCAATAAGTAATTCTTACTCCTTTTCAGCAGCTGGGGCTCTCTTTAAAGAATTAGGTTATTTACTCTTCTCTTCATCGCTTTTGCTATTTTTTGGATTTAAATTATTCCTATGATAACAAGGTCTTTTCTGTTTGTAAAGGTAATATATTCATTAAATTAAAAAATAAACAAAAATCCATATCACAAAAATGCTCTTAGTCTTATATAAGACTACAATTTAATCCCCATATCTTTTGATTGGATAATATAATAATTATCCGATTCCCACTTATAATGACCCACATTAAAATCTTTTCGGTTGATTAAATCCTTGAAATCATGTGGGATAGTGCATTCCCAATTTAAATTTTCTATCTTAATAGGAAAATTGTCATCATTAGGATTGGGTGAGTGGATATAGACTGCATCTAAACCTGCCTCTTCTTCCACTAACCCTATCCATGATTGATAAGGTTTATCGAATGTGCTGAGCTTTTCTAATAAACTGTTATACAAAAAGATATGTGCTTTTATATGCTCTCTTCTTATTTTCCCGCTATGATTCCCATACCCGTAAAAATCAAGATGGGTATGCCAAGCATCAAACCAAGCATCTTGGCTAAAGTCTAAATCGTATTGCTCTGCGTTTAAGTCTCTCCACAAGTTGCGAAAATAACGCTTTTTTCCTCGAAACTTTTTCAAAAACAGTTGCCTCCTTTTGAACAAATTTATATTTGCCTATTTGGAACAATTGAAAAAGCCACATGGTTTTGATATTCCCAAACTGTCTATGTATCGGTCGTTCCATCTACAAATATGTTTAAAGAAATTCTTTAATATTGATACTTTCGTTACTACGGTATCAAAAAACATCGAAATTGTTGTAAACACATCTTTGAAAGGAAATGAGAATATTTCCCCCCTCTATCTTATAAATCCATCTGATCAACATTTAATTCGATTAAATTACCATCGGGATCTGCACAGAAAATCTGAGCAAATCCACTTATACCATATGGTTTTTCGATGATTTCTACATTATTCTGTTTTAACCAATTCAGCGTATCATAGTAGTTCTCTACTCGAAGTGCAAAGTGACCTTCTTTGCTATTTAGAGTTTTATTTGTTCGAATGGTTTGCGACTCAGGATAAACAATTAAGTGAAGTTGCTGATTCTCTATTTGGTACCAGGCACCTGGAAAATCAAAATCAGGACGTTGTAATTCTTTTAAACAAAGAATTTTCTCATAAAAATATTTGGCTTTTTCCAAATCCGTAACTGTAAGACTTACATGATGGAGCGATTTGTATTTAATCAAGATGCTTCACTTCCTTATTTATTTTTTCTATAAATAGACATCTCCCACTTTATGGAGATTTTAGAACAGCTAAGTCTGTAATAGTTCGACAATTACATTCAATAATCCTTTTCGTTTTACTTCCCATTTTTTAGAAAGGCACTTTTATTTCTTCATTCCATTTAACAGGAGAATAGTAAGTTATTCACTAGTTAAAATGGGCTTTTTTGTATCGATTTCGTATATTTTATAGCCTATTTCCCATTTATGATCTTTCGTGACTGTCATTGTACAAGAATAAGGCACTTTCTTACCATATGCATCCAGTTTAGGAATATCATCAAATGTAAATATTTCGTCTGTATCTAGCATTTTGAAGATTGCTTCAGCAGTGCGGCCTGATGTATCTATGTCAATAACACACTCTCCTTTCACCACATCATATTCTTTAAACAGCATATATTTTAGACTTGGCAAAGTGAAAGTTAACAGCAAAATACCTAATAACAAGACACCTATAGTTTTTGCTGCTTTCATTAAGGGAAACTCTTTATCGAAGTACATAACAACTATGTAATATAATGACCCAAAAACGAATAAAGCTCCAAGTAAGAGCATTATGAAATACATAACCATTTTCTAATATCCCTCTCTTTCATTGAGTATACGAGTGAACGGAGGAAATGTTTCAATTAATTTATTTTTACAGCTTATAAAAACTAAAGAATAGGATAAATCAAATCATATATCCGCTTAAAATAATAAAAACAGGCCCCTATTAGAGACCTGATTCTTCCCTTTATTAATTCGCTTTTTGCTTAACTTCCAAATGAAAAGAATAAATTTCACTAGCACCAATTAAGCGAAATCCTTTTCCTTGTACATAATCAAACTTTAAATCCTCATTAATATGCTTAATTGTTAAGGGATCTAAATAAATCGTTAAGCCATTATCTTCAAAGGCTGTATCGCCTTCTTGTGGAAAATCAACCGCTAAATCGAAATTATAAACATAGCTGCATCCACCGCTAAAGATTGTGTTTAACCGATAAACTGCACCTTCAGGAACTTCATAACTACGAAATTTTTCAACAGCAGCATCTGTGATTGTTACCTTCATTTTGCCATCTCCTACCTATTTTTACATCTTATATATACTATTCCAATATAAGAATGTAACTCATCTTACTTTCAGCATAATGGATTTCGCAAAGGGTTGCAAAAAAACTGCTTTCTGATGTATGGATAAAGAAAAATATTGAAAAAAAAGTTAGTTTTCTAGTAACTAATATCCGTATCGTTCTCCTTTTTTCAGATCTAACAGATGATTGTTAATCGAAACGGTATTTTCATTTTCCCACTTAACCTCTACATTTTCGATATTATCTTGATAATAGATTCTCTTTTTAAACCAAAGTGGACCGTTTAATTCTCCCCTAACTCCAAATGACCCCATTGCCCCGGCATCATATCGGTAAAAATCTATTGTGTTCGTTCCTTCAGGAGATTGTACTGTTTCCAAATGCTTGTTTGCTCCAAACCCAGAGGCAAATAATACAAACATGGTTGCAAGTAAGAATGCAATGGAAAGGCTGGCGGATAAAATGACCGTTAACCAACTTCTTGTCTTTGAGCGCCTATTTCTTTTATCTTTAAAACCAATAATAGCGAAAATAAAGGCTACTACACTAAATATAAGTAAAATATAATTTGGAGGTGCAATCAACCAAGTGTTGTTAATATTTGAATACAAGGAATAAGCTCCTAAGACTAAACAAACAAGTATTAAATATAGTGACCATACATTATAGCTCTTTTCCATAAAGCTCCCCCTATTTAAAATGTTCATCCATGCTATCTATTCATTTGTTAAATTTTCAAGTCTAATTCCGATCTAAAAAAAGCAGAACATAACTACCTGCGCCAACAAAAATAGCTAGTTTAATAGTGAAAAACATCCAAAATTCAAATGTTGTTAGTTTTCTTTGCTTTTTATTCCTTTTTAAATGCCAATAATAGAAAAAAGTGCATAGTAGTAGCAATACCACCGATAATTGATTGATTGTTTCTAATAGATTGATCATCATAAACACCTCTAACTAGTTGTTTAGATTTTACGGTTAGATATGTATGCTTTTATGAAAAAAACTTATTTTTTTATTGTATTTTACTTCGCTTCAAATGCCTATACAGATGGTCACTACCAATCAAAATTAAAATCCCCATCGCAACATTATTAACTATCATTTTGAAAGGATGAAGTCCTTCTAAATTATTAATCACCATTGCTGATAATATCAGTGTAAGAACAACGAAGTTTAAAATTTTGTTTTTCATAAGTAATTCACCCTCTTATTAAATCATTATCTTTAAATACTCCGGTTCCATTTTTACCTTTTGGCATATATTTTGTAAAAAAGGCTGCCATAATTAATAGAAAAACATTGATTAGCCAAACGGTAAGCCCTGTATACTTTAACCAATAAGCTAATAAACTGAATATACTTATAAGAAAAAAGCAAATATGTGTTAAAGCACTTTTAATTCCCGTTATTCCTGTATTTTTCCTCTTTTTAATTACGATAATTAGCGAAGAAACAAGAACGGTTATTAATATTAGTGATAAAATAGTCTTCAACCAATAGCATGCTCATACCTTTTCTATTTGTTATCTATTTATACGTTTTAGAACGTAATTAAGTTTCACGCAAAAAAAGCCAAGCCTTATCAACGATCAGAATTTATTATTTAATAGCTGGCTTTCTTACAATAAAAGTAACAGCATTTATTTTTAGCAATACTACCTTTTCATCACGGACAATTGTATATTCCAACGGTTTAACTACTTGGGACAACATTTCCCACCCTCTATAGATTCTATTTAGTGTATGTATCATATCTTCCGTTTTCTTATTTATTTCCATCATTGCATCTAACTTTTTATTCGTTGCCAGTTCGATTTCTTCTATCTCAGAATTAACAATCAAGCAGTTTATTCCATCATTTTTTGTTCCGACTGCCATCTGTTTCAATACATCTTCAAAAACCTCATCTGATTCGACGTGCTCCAAAGTGGACACAGCAACAATGAGATCAAATTCATTTTCATCGATTACATAATGGCCAATATCTGCCTTTCTCATTTCAATGATTCCTTCAACCTTATATTCTTTGCTATACCGTTTCAATTTTTCTAAAGCGGAATCTAATAGATCAACACAAATGACTTTCCCGTTCTTACCTTTAATTCTTGCGCAATGGGAATACTGTTTCTCCCGACAGCTGAACCTAAATCCAGTACCCGCATATTTTCTGTATTAGGAAAAAATCTAAAACAACTTTTACCGGCTTATATAACCACGATCCTTCTTCAAACAACTTATAATTTTCATAAAAATAATCATGGTATTTCTTTTCTTCTTTTCGGATTAAATCTAATCTAGACACATATAGCCCTCCATTCTTCTAATAACTTTCTCCATATACAGCTAATATTCAGAGTAAAATCCGCCTCTAGTCTTTTATTTAAATCCTCCCGCAACATACTGATAATTCAGATTTCTTTTAAACCCATCTTCCCAAATTTATTTAAAGTGGCAATCTTTGGCTTACTTTTAGCTATTACACTTAAATCTCCCTCATTAAATACGACAGCAACACCATCAGGAAGTAGTATATAAGTTTGTTGATTTTTCTTTAAACAAGCTTCTATTAATAGATCATCTTTAGTGGAGTAATGGCACCATATTGAATAATTTGCAACTAAATTTAATCCTGCATATACATAAAACGAGTAATTTTCACCACAAGAATGTAAAATATTATTTTTTCCAAGCACTATTGCCCCAGCACTTTGACCATATATTGTACCGCCGTTGTGAAAATATAAGCTTAGTAATTGATCAAAACCAGATTCCTTAAGATCATTTAATAAAGAAAGAGTGTTTCCTCCACCGATATAAACTGCTGAAAACTCGTTTAATTCTTCTATTGTTTTCCCATTGATATCTGTCCACATTGTTATATTATGGATTCCCAAAGGACGAAACATTTTCTCTATATAGACTAAACTAGATTCATATGTTCTTACTTTCAAGTCTCCTGCTATAGGTAGATATAATAACGGTTTGTCCTTATTGATCAATTGCACAAAATACTGATTAATTTCAAAGGTCTGTTTTAAATCTCCACCACCGGACAATATTATAATCCCCATAAATTTTGCTTCTCCTTAAAATAAAAATATTCTATCTTACAATGATAGTAATTAATTGATATATCTAAAAAATCTTTTTTATCTGATTCAATGAAAGTACCGCATACTTTCTCCCATTCTTTCCAAATATTCATTTTCTGGTTGCGAATATATTAATTCTCGTTTTGATAATGCTCTAATGCACCATCACCATTTTTTATGTAATATTCTCCATTACTATTTCTTTTCCTATTTTTATTTTAATAGAAATGACATGAATTATAAATGGAAGAATGGGTACTGGCTGATTTAAGTAATAGGATATGTTATTATTCAATGTTAATTTCTAGTAACGGGAGAACAAATGAGCGGAGAAATACTGATTAACTAATTAAAAAAGTCGAAATCCAAAGATTTGGCTACAATAATGGAAAAACCATCTTCATTTCTTTATAAAAGCTAAACTTCTCGGCTTTTTTAACGGCTTTACAGAGATAGGAAAAATGGCAATTGTGAATGGAAGAATACACAACAAATAATATAATACCTGGAATCAAGCTTACTGTTACAAATCCAATTCATAATATTTAAATGAAGCCACATACTAAAAACGGAGGTGAAAAATATGAAAACGAAGGATAATTTTTTAGAAGGCGCTAAAATCACGGACGATGCTCATACATATGGGCCGACTAATGGGGGGAGTGAAAAACACCATTCTCCTCAATCTGTTCCAAATAAGGAAGCAGCTAAATCAGGCAAACAACAGTAATAGAACACAATCATCTATGGAAAAGAAAGCATGATCAAGAATGATTATGCTTTCTTTTTCCATTGTTATCGTAGGAATAATTCGATCTTCCATTACACATATCTCTTACTTTTCAATCATTGACAGCAATACTTTTTCCATTTCTTCTTTAGACATTGTATCTGCAGTTAAGATGATTTTATATCCTTTTTCAGGTACTATTACCCTCATCCCAACAAACGGCCATTCATCACTAGGGGAAACATAATCCACCTGAAATCCATTTATAAAATAAGAATCAGGCTGTTCAAAAAAACCGGACTCTTCCATTTCTAAATCAGCTTTTTGATTTACATTTAGCTGTTGGGTTGAAATTCTAGACGCGCCATCGCTATATTCTAATGAAACAATCGGTTCTTCCCCTTCCTTATATATAGCAAAGCTTTCATCTACTTGTTTATATCCTTCTGGTAGATAAGTAGGTTTTATAATAGGAAAACTTGCGAATACCTGTGCTTCCTTAAGAGCAAATTTCTGTTCATAAGTACTTTGTAATTCTTTAATTTCATGTAGTCTTTTAGCTTCTTTGCTATCTGGCTGTCGATTTTCTTTATTTATCTTTTTCCATGTCTCAGCCTGTTCTGTATACAATTGACTATACTGTTTGAATTCTTCGTTGGTTAAATTCTCCTTCGCTATTTGCATGCTGCGCTCAAAGAAATCTAATTCTCCTTGAGTTTCTTCGGGATATGCTTTCATTAGATTCTCTTTCGACCCAAATAGCTGACTAATGAAAGATTGTGCAGCATCTGCCATGTGCGAAGCACCAAAAGCTAGACTCGCTCCAATTATCATTAACGAAGCTACAGATGCAAGTACCCACTTAGGGTAGTTTTTCTTTCGCTTTTCTTCTCTATCTAATTCCTGATCTATTTTTTCGAATGTTTCTTTTTTAAACTTTTCCAGATTCACTTCATGCTTAAAGTACATCTTTGCTAATCTTAATTCTTTTTCTTCCATTTCCATCCTCCTTCATTCTATTACTTAATAATTGACGACCTCTAGCAAGTCTAGATTTTACTGTGCCAACTTTAAGATATAAAACGTCTGCTATTTGCTGAATCGATAGCTCTTCAAAATAGAAAAGTGTAATAGGCAAACTATAAGGTTTCGGTAAATCATAGACAGCATTATGTATTTCTTCTTCCTGTACACTTCGGAGATAGGAGTCTTCACTGCTTTCTTGATTCATTTCCGGTAAAAAATCAGATATAACTTCTCGCCAAGATTTTCGAAACGAACTATTGCATTCATTTATTACAATTCTCGCCAGCCAAGAGAATGGCTCTTCCTTATTCTTTAATTGATCCATCGAATAAAATGCCTTAACAAATGCTTCTTGTACTTGATCTTCTGCTTTTAACCAATCTTTCGTGTATGTATATGCAAGCCTAACAAGACGTTGCGTATACTGGTCTATCCATAACTCTAGAACTTCTTTCTTATCCAAGAATTAACCTCCTTATTCAATATCTAGTTGACGTCTTTCATATGTAAGATGTCTTTTCTTTAGGAAAGGTTCCCATTTTTTAAAAATAAAATCTCGCATCTATCATAATACTAATTCCCTTTATCAATATTTTCCATTATAATTCAACTTACAAATATATACATAGGGAGAGTGTAGAAATGGAATCTTTTCAAAATGGAAAAGACAATTGGAATGCGGATTTATATGATGATAAGCATTCGTTTGTTTCAAAATTTGGAAATAATTTAGTAGAGTTGTTAGATCCAAAGCCTGGCGAAACGATCCTCGATCTTGGCTGTGGAACGGGTGATTTAACGAATACCATCCATAATTTTGGTGCTGAGACTTTAGGTATCGATAAATCGGAAAATATGGTGAAGAAAGCATTCAATAAATATCCTCATTTAAAATTCTTGGTTCAAGATGCAACAAGCTTACATTTTCCTAGCGAATTTGATGCAGTATTTTCTAATGCGACTCTGCATTGGGTACACCCTCCTGTCAAAGCATTAGAAGGAATCTATCAAAGTTTAAAAAAAGGAGGAAGATTTGTTGCCGAATTTGGTGGCAAAGGGAATGTTCAAATAATAACAGATGAAATAATACGTCAAATAAAAGGAGCAGGATTTCCGTTTAGCGAAGAACAATTCCCCTGGTTTTATCCAAGTATTGGGGAGTATTCACATTTAATGGAAAAAGTCGGATTTAGGGTTACCTTTGCGCAACACTATGATCGACCGACTCCATTAGATGGAGACAATGGCTTGAGGAATTGGATTACTATGTTTGGAGATCTTCTGTTTCATGGTATTTCTATAGATGCTAAGACCGAAATCATTTCAAAGGTTGAAGAAAATGTAAAAGATAGATTATATATAAAAGGAAAATGGATGGCAGACTATAAAAGGCTCCGATTGATTGGTGTGAAAGAATAATAGGGAATCAATTAAAAAACAGATTTCATTTAAAGATAGACTAAAATAAAACGAAAATGGAGATGTATTCATGGCAACAATTGAAGACTTTTTAAAATTGGATATCCGTGTTGGCACTATTATAAAAGCAGAACTTTTTCCAGAAGCACGTAAGCCTGCTATAAAATTAGATATTGACTTTGGAGAAATTGGCATTAAACATTCTTCTGCACAAATTACACAACGATATACACCAGAAGCACTTATTGGTAGCCAAGTAGTTGCAGTGGTAAACTTCCCAGCACGACGTATAGCTGGTTTTAAATCTGAAGTATTGGTAATTGGAGGTGTCCCGGAAGAAGGTGATGTGGTACTTTTAAAACCAGACGTGCCTGTAAAAAACGGAACACCGATAGAGTGAAGATTCAAATAAAAATGGTAAAGACCGCTTGAACAAGTCGGTCTTCTTTTTACTGAATATACTGTTATTTCAATATACTTAAGGTAGATATTTGAATAGTTATACTAAATTTGCCCTTTCATAGAACTCAATCGGACCTGCTTCGTCAATAATGATAGATTCATAGCCCATTTCCTTCATCTCATTTAAACATAAATGCAGCAAAGTATATCCAATACCTTGTGCTCGATTAGAAAGAGCGACTCCCATTGGTCCAAATAATCCCTTTTTTCTTCCTACTACATCAAAGCAAGCAAAACCAATTATGCTTGTATTATCGAATGCAATAAAAATAGGAATTTCGTTCATAAATAAACCATTTTCGATTGCTTCCATCCATCCATTTCCAAATTCCATATTCACAAAGCGTTTTAATAAAGCAACATCTTTTCTTGTTGCTTTTCTATACGTAATTTGCTTGATGGTGGATGTGGAAAAGAATACTCTTTTAATGAAACAGTCAAATTCCTTGGATAAGCAACTATTTCTAGGATACTAGCTATATCAAACGCTTCAAATATTGCACTTGTTAATTGGTCATTACTTTCCAATATCCCCTCAAACAAATGTCCTTCATTTATATAAATCTGCTTAAATCTATTCATTCGATTACTTGCAAACTCAAAAATATTTTTCGTAGAATGAGAAATATTTACTTGAAAATGTTCAAACGGAATTCCTTGTTCGTTTTCCCTTACACTTGGATTCTTTAATTGTTCCCTTACTTTAACTATAAGATCGGGACATGTATTATGTATTTCAGCACACACTCCTGTTTTTTCATGCAAAATACCAAATAACAGATGAATGGGGTACATAATCGTATTTGTCCTACTAGCTTGCTTTTCTGCTTGATGTAGAATTCTTAAAGATCGTTCTGTGAATTTCAATACCCTCTTCCCTCTCTCAATCGTTTCTTTTTCTATTTTTAAGAAAGCTTCTTTGATAAATCCATCATATTATCAAAGCCCAGCTGTTCATAAACCGTTCGTCCAGTAGAACTGGACCATAATCTTGCTCGTTTTGCGCCTTTTTGTTTTAGCCATAAACAAACTTCATCTACTAACTGAGAAGCTAAACCATTTTTCCGATATTCTTTCATCGTATATACCGCTATCACCCAGCCAAAGAGACTTTGTTCTTCTGCAAGTGGAAAGGCATACTCTGTTCTAATTAAACCGCCTGCACAAGCAACAATCTTTTCATCGTCGTTATCTAAAGCAACTCTAAACATTAAATTGCCTAATTCAAATTCCTTTAGAAATATGTTTTTCACTTCTTCAATCCGCCGAAGATTTGGCTTTGGTATTCCATCTATTTCTCCCATTTCACAAGCCATTTTATACCAGTAGTCTGTCATAATACTCAGCTCGTCATAAGTAGCCCATCTTGTTTCAAACATAGTTAACCTCCTAATTAATATTATTTATAAAAGGAATAGGAATAATCCAATAATGGCAATTACCAAATAACATATTGTTCCGATAGCTTTCACTTTGCGATTCACATCTGTTTTTTTCTCTAAATTATGTGTATAGTCATACATAACCCATAAAGAAATTAACGGAATAATTCCTACCAAATAATTATCTATATGAACGATTATATACACTGCCACTATTGCAAATGCACTATTATATAATATCGTTCTCAATCTCTTCCCTCCTAAATTAATTACTGCTTCGTATTAAAGCATTTTTCACAAATTAATTTCCCTTCATAATGTATATAAGCTTTTATTTCCGTCATCCCTTTTCGCTTTGGATAGAGCATTTTCACAAAAACAACTTCATTCCCTTTAATATGTTTGCCACAATAGGAACATTGGGGTTTTAGTTTAAACATCGCTGTTCCTCCCTATATAATTTATCTACTATTTACTACGGACAATAGCTATTAAAAGTTCCGTTTATCCCCATTTAGACTAAGCTCAAATGAAAAATGCAGACACATATGTTACATTTAAGTTATTAGAATTCAAATTATTCAATCAATGAAAATTTCTGTAGGAGGTGATTATATATTGCTTTTACTTATAGCAATTGTATCGATCGTTATATGGTGTACGCTATCTCGAGAGCTTGTAAAAACTTCAGAGGAGAAGAATAAATTAAAAAACAA
The DNA here is from genome assembly GCF_976954375.1 of Niallia sp. Marseille-Q9988. NCBI lineage: Bacteria > Bacillati > Bacillota > Bacilli > Caryophanales > Bacillaceae > Niallia > Niallia sp. Marseille-Q9988. Next base: position 41,875 of record NZ_CDRJSZ010000008.1, read on the forward strand.
GCGTAAAGTCATAACTTTAATGTCTGCCGGTACCTTATCAACCATTATTCTGACTATCTCCCTTTTTCAAAATTTCCAATTTTAAAATCCGCTTTACACAGAACTTCCAAAGTTACGGGAGTTCTCTTTTTTTGTCAAACTATAGGCAAAAAAGCATTACCACATATTGCAGCAATGCTTTAATTAGCCATTTTATGAATTATTCTTTCACTACATAATGAAGCTCTACAAACTGATTAAAGGTTCTTAATCTTTTCAAAGAAAGGTCTAATTGATAATCCCCCTCTTTAAATAACGGAATTCCATTGCCTAGAATAGTTGGAGCTATTGTTACAATGATTTCATCAACCAATTTTTCTTTCATAAAAGAATATAATAGTTCTCCTCCACCAACAATCCAAATCGATTTTCCCTCTTCGCTTTTTAGCTTATCAGCAAATTTAGTGACATCTTCATTAACAAATTTTACATACTCTGTATCCTCAATAGAAGACTTTGTATATACATAACAGTTTTTGTTTTTATATGGAAATTCCCCTCCTTCTTGGTTCATAATCCAATCATAAGTCCTTTTACCAAGCAAAATGGTATCCACAGTTTCATAAAACTCGCTAATTCCGTTATCCCCTTCCCCTTCTACTTTGAATAGCCATTCAAGAGAGTCGTCTTTCGTCGCAATATATCCATCTAAGCTTGAGGCAATAAATAATACTAATTTTCGTTTTTCACTCATAAATTCCCCTTCAATAATGACGCCTTTTCATAAATAGTAGAATTAAATGTCTTTTTCCATCAAAACATTCGTAGTCTCATACCCTACTTTCTCATATAATCCTCGGGCTACTAGATTATGACCAAAAACATGGAGACCTATTTTTTTCAATCCGACCTCCTGCCCAACCATCTCTATTTGCTTTAGTGCTTCTTTGGCATAGCCATTCCCTTGGTATTTTTCTCTTATATGTATATCATAGATAAACCCTAGTTTTTCAGACTTTTGTGCGAGCCAAATAACGCCAACTGACTCGTCATCCTTTCGAATCGTGTATAAGAAATTCCGCTCCGTCTTTTCTCCTTGCGGCAAAAGTTTTGCATATTCCTCTTCCGCTTTTCTTATGGATTCTTCCTGCTTCCAATTTCCTGACAAAACTTTTTCTTGTGCATAGGTTTTAATTGCAGAAGATAGATATGTTTTATATTCATCAGAATTGATTAAATCTAATTTAATCATTGCTTATCACTCCCCCTTCACTTTTTATTCTAGTTTTTAACAATCAATTCCTGCTTTACCTAGCTTGGAAAAAATTTAAATAAGGAAAAAGCGATCCTTCCTCATGAAAGAATCGCTCCGTCTGTTATATAGCAACAGAAATTATTTTTCCGATGTCTCTGTATTTTTGCGATTTTTAACACCTTTACTCGTGTAAGGCTTGTTACTCTTTTTTTTGTTTGCACTAGCTTGCCAACGATTCCAGCCCTTCTTATCTGTTCCTCTGCCTGTTCCGCCCTTACCTTTTGCTTTACTCATAGAATCAACTCCGATTTTCTTGTCCATTTACGTATCTATCATTAGTTAGTCTTATCCTTTTATTATGGTAAAAAAACATACATAATGAACTATAAGTATATAACAAGGAGTTAATGTTTGAAACAATTAATAATTTTTGTATATGATAATAAACTTTTTTTCTTCCACCAACCATAACATATTACAAAAGAAGCACTATTCTTTCTTAGATTAAGCACTCGTTCCTTTATACTTCACTATTGTTTTTCTTTCCAGCAATTACAACTCTATATACATCATAAGTAGTAAACACAACCACTATTCCCCAAAAAAAGATACTGCTACCAATCGAATTATCACTAAATAAGACAATAAGGACGACAATCCAAAAACCGACCAATGAAACTATTCTGTTAACCATTTCAGATTTAAACATTTTTTTCACACCTTTTTGATCATTATGAATACTTATATTAGCTGCTATTCGCCTTATATTTTATACGTTTGTTGAACAAATAGGTTTCAAAATGTTTGTTCGAATTTTCATTATCCACTTTTAATTAAATTTGCCAATTGTAAAATCATGAATAATCTCGACCACTTCAATTTTTCCATTGATCAAAAGCGCAGGTAGCTCATTTTTCTCGTTTCCTTTCCAATATTGCCGAGCCTGTTCTATTTTTTTGTGGAAAGGTGCAGCCTCTATAGTTGGCAATAGTTCCCCATCTCCTTCAAAATAATTCCCCATCACACGAAGCTTAACAATCTGTAATACATTGCGGTTATAGGAATCAAATAATGCTTTCCATTTTAGAACTTCATCATAACTTTTCGCAGCATATAAACAAGCCAGCCTGGAAGGATAATCTGGATATTCCTGTAGCCTAACCATTTCGGTTATTACTTCTCTAATCGCTCTCATTGTATGCCCCGCATACTGAACAACAACTTCGGCATTTTCTTTATCTAAGTGTAAGCCTTCTTCTGAATAATAATCATTTAAAAGTTGCATACAATCATTGTTTTGATCATTTAAATGTTCTCTTTCAAAAAGAAATGATATAAAGTGTTTTTTTGGTGTTTTTCAAAGTTAATGACCTGTCCATGCGTCATTTTTTTATTTGTGACAAGATGATAGGCAGTAAATTCTTTCATGTCTCCTCCTCCTGTTTAAGACAAATTAGTATCATCAGAAAACAATTACCACTTTTTAGTTTCTTTCTCCCTTTTCAATGATTCTAGAATTTCCTTGTTTTGCTTCGTTACTTTTCCTAGTTTTACTTCTATTGATAGACAAGTAATAACTACTATAACTATTCCAATCGATATGATAAATATCATATATACACTGCTTTTTTCTTTATATTATTTTACTCATCTACTATATGCTAAAAAGAAATGTATATCCCCTCAAAGGACAACCTTTGTAAAATGTTCAACTATTGGAAAGGGATCATAAAAATGATGTAGCTGCTTTTTCCAATCCTGATATTCATTCGATTGTCTTAATACGAACGCACTGGAGATATTAGATGAAGATACATATTATTTCCAACAGGTTCTATTAATACCGGTCTCATAGAACCTCCAAAACTTATTCTTACATCTTCTTCCATTATTACATTTAAAGCCTCCGTTAGAAAGCTTCCATCTAAAGAGATACTTAATTCTGTCTCTCCATCAAGCTTTTTTATAATTTGTGTTTCCTCTATTTTTCCTATCTCAGAAATGTTTGAGGTGATTTTTAATTTTGAAGCCTCTTTTATTTCCAAATAGACATTATTATTCTTCCATTCACTTGCGAATAGGCAAGCTCGGTCTATTCCTCTTAATAGCTGCTTTGTGTTAACTATAATTATTGTCTTTGCATTGTTGGAGAATAATCCTGAGATATTTGGATAGTTTCCTTCTATTAATCTGGAATAAAGAGAGGTAGTATTCGATTTAAATACAATATAACTGTCTGATACACAAATATCGATAATTTTAGTTTCATTATGTAATAATTTTCTAAGTTCCTTGAGGCTTTTACTTGGAACAATAAATGAACCACTTAAAGTAGAATCGATTGTAAGCTCTCTACAAGCTAAGCGATGAGAATTAGTGGCCACAAATGTTAGTTTACTTTCTTTAAATATCATATTAACGCCAGTGAACACTGGTCTTGCTTCACTTTTTGATACTGCAAAAGCTGTCTGTTTAATCATATCTAATAAATCTTTACTTTGAATTTTAATATGTCTCTTTTCATCTATTTGTGGAAGTCTTGGATATTCGTCTGCATGGTAACCATTAAGAGCTGTAATAATTTCCTCCGCTTTCAGGGTAGCAATTTGCTTCTTGTTTACTGTTAGATGGATTTTATCCGGTAACTTTCTCACTAGTTCACTTAAATATTTGGCAGATAATACGACACTGCCAATCTCCTTTACTTCTAACACATTGACTCCATCCATTTCCAAAGGAATCACTTTTTCAATAATAATATCTGCGTTACTTCCTATAACAATTACAGATTCTTTATTTGCGATAATTTTTATGCCTGAAAGAATAGGAAAAGGGGTATTCTGTGATACTGCTTTATTTACATCTGCTATCGCTCTGTTAAAGGTTTCACTATCAATAATAAATTCCATTATATTCAACACTCCAAAATAATTGATAAATAAACAATTCGACATTTATTGCCAATTTCCTTGTTCTTTCTTCCCTCTCACATTACCTTTCAAAAAAAACGAATAATAAAAACTACCAAACTGGTAGTTATAATCTTGTAACAATCAAATTCTATTTTTTAAAACATCTAAATGAAGAGGATAGGTGCTATATGCGACTATTTTATTTTTGTATTTTTTCACAATATCTACATGATCGTGATAACTATTTAAGAATAATTTTATATTCTTATTTCCTTTTTTCGTATGAATAATGAGGGAATACTCAGCATTATTTGGATTGAGGTATGTTTCTTCACTTCCTGGATATAGACTATATTTTTCCCTGACAATCGCTTCATTAAATAGTTTTATTATCGTCTCTTTATTCTCCCCATCTACCTTCCTCTCGTTGTAGATGATTTCCGTCTCCAAATCATTAAGTTTTAAATGCATCTTATATTTATCCAAAAGCCAATCTACCACTCCAGTTGGTAAGCACGTCATTAAAACTTTTATCATACAAAATAGGGCTAATGCTATGATAGAAATCCAGGTCATTCTCATTCACTCCATACTTATTCAATTAACATTTCTACGATATTAATATTACTAAATTTCTCATTCACATTGACCATCCAATTATCATATAAATTGACCATCCACTTTCAAATTATGCTGACTTCTCTATAAAAAATGATGCAAAGTTGTTTTGCATCTCATCTGTATTATTCTCTACTGGACTTTATTGCTTCTGCAAACCTTCTTATCCCCTCATCAATATTGGTTTCTTTTTCTTTCGCATAAGTAAATCGAACATAATGAGAGTTGGAACCCATAGTGGAGCCTGGTGCATAAATAACCCCATTTTTTAGCGACTCCTCCAATAAACGGTTTTCGTTGACTTCATTTATTATTTTACACCACAAATGAATCCCGCCAGTTGGAATGATGAATTCTACTTTTCCTTTTAAATAGGTATCTAAACTTTCGATGATTTGATTTCTTCTACTTTCGAGTTGTTTAATTAAATGATTTAAATGGGATACAAACGAAGGCGATTCTAGAAAATCGTTTGCTATCCATTGGGAATAACTCGAATGTCCAAAATCAACCTGTTGCTTAGCATCGGATAATCTTTCAATCACTGGCTTTGGACCAATAATCCAGCCAATTCGAAGTCCAGAAGCAACAATTTTAGAGAGCGAGCTAATATATAAAACATTCCCATTTTCATCCATCGATTTCAGCGGAAAGACCGGTTTTCCAGAAAAAGAGGTTAAACTATATGGATCATCCTCTACTACTGGTATGCCATATAGGGAAGAAATTTCTAAAATCTCCTTCCTCCTTTTTTGACTGAGGGAAATGCCAGTTGGGTTTTGGAATGCTGGGTTTAGAAATATCATTCTAATCCTGTGCTTTCTATGTAACGAGATTAAATCATCAGGTTTTATGCCGTTTTCATCTGCTGTCAATAAATAGCTTTTAACTCCTGCTGATTCAAATAATGGCAGACTATAATGATAAGAGGGATCCTCAATCGCTACCGCATCCCCGGGTTTAAGCAAACATTGAATGATTAAATGCAAAGCTTGTTGGGCTCCAGATGTAATCAATATAGAAGACGGGTTCGTATGCAAACCACGATATTCCTCCATATGATGGGCAATGGTCTTTCTTAGCACCTCGCTACCTTGTGGATGATCATAGCCTAATGACCCAATATAAGAGCGATCAGAAGTAATTTCCCGTAGCGATTTTAAAGGAAAAAGATCCTCTGAAAGTTCTCCACTAGCTAAATTGATCAAATGATGATCCACCATCTCTTTTCGTATCCGTTGCATGACAGGTACATTAGGCAGAAAAGATCCAGCTTCAATATAGCGATTCCAGCTGGGCACACGCTTTTTGGTTATTCCCCATATATCCTTACTGATTGTTGTTCCACTGCCGCGTTTTCTTTCAATTAATCCATTTGACTCTAACTCATCATAGGCTGCAACTACTGTACTTCTATTCAATTCTAGCAATTTTGCTAAAGTTCTTTCAGATGGCAACGGCTTGTCTAAAGGAAAAGATCCATCTGCGATACCATTTTCAATAAACTCAGCTAGTTGCCTATAAATTGCTTTTTTTATTTGTCGATTAGGTTTCCACTCCATTGCCTCCACACTTCTTTACCTCATATTGCATCCATATAGGACTGCTATCACTGCTATCTAAATTATATTGTTTTCCATTATAACTTAATATTCTCCCTTTAAACAGCTATAGTGCTTTCCTTTTTTCCTATAGAATATTTCCCTACTTTTTACTAATAAAGCTCAATATATTTTCCATCCCCATAAATCTCTTCTCCAGATACCTCTGTCCATTCTTCGGGGGTAAGACTTGTATGCGAGTCTAAATAAGCTTTTACTAAATGATATCCCGCGTTATACCCATAATTCTCAGGAAGTTCGTCCCCTCCATAGATTATTTCATAGGCACGGTATCCATCATAAAAATTCAATTCAGGCTCTACTAGTTCCCAATATTCTGTTAAGAAAGGATAGCTTGGATCTTCATACGAATTACCAGGGTAAACAATGTTTTCAAACATCACTGCTTTTCCTTCTAAAACTAAAATATCCAATACTGTATCAGAGCTTTCTCTATTAAAATAATTTTCCGTCCAAACACTATGATGGTATTCATGTGCTATTCCAACCTTCAAAAATTCTTCATCAAAAAATAACGTGTAAAGAACACTGATTTTCCCTGTTCCTTCGGTTACCATTTGTGGCAAATCAGGATCGTATGGAGTTGGATAAATGCATACATCTGTAGCTTTGTTTGATGGAATATAATTAGCGGATTCTATTAATGCTTCTTTAATAGCATTATTTATTTTTTCCTCATCCATTGTATTTATAATCGCGTTAACAAGTTCCATGTCTTCTGGAGGCTCGACTGAATATGTTTTCCCACTTCTTTCAAAGTATTCCCCATCCTGGTAGCATGCTTCAAAAACCGGTTCAATTACTTCTTCTTCAAATATTTGCTCTTTTGGAATAGTTGAATCCTTTTCTATCCTTTTTTCATAGTTGTCATATAGCTTATAAACATGAATAATATTAAATTCTTGATTTGTTTCAGGATGATTGTACGAATAAATCAACGTTTCATCTAAAGTTTTTTGATCAAATGATATCAGCACTGTACAAAAAAGTAAAACAATAAAAACACCAAATAAACGCATAAAATGTCTCCTCAATAATTACAAAGTCCAACAGATAGTAAATAGGTTTTTTAGGTAAAAATATGGGGAATTATTTTAATCTTACCAGTGTACTTGGAGCTTATTTCCATTTGGGTCATAAAAGTGGAAAAAGGTGTGACCATTATCTTCTTTTATATCCTCCACCTTAACTTGATTATTAATTAAGTGTTGATGAAATTTAGATAATTCTGGACTTGTAAAACCAATGCTAAATTCTTGTTTATTATCAATTGTAAAATGTGCAAATGTTTCATCCTCAGTAGGAACTAAGATAAGTAAAAAAGGTCCTTCATTCACTTTTATAATGGCAAGTTCCTCTGTATTGTTTAGCAACTGCAGCCCTAGTACATCTCTATACCATTTTGCAGACAGTTCTAAATCTTTTACAGGAATTCGAATATAATGGACTTGTTCAATAAATGATTTACTCATAGCCTTCTCCCCTTTATTTAATCCGGTATATCTATATTCCCTTTCTATATCCCTATTTCCTTCCGATAATTGAATTAAATTAACCCTATCTTTATCGGAATGTTACCGGTGAAAGAACAACCGTTTGAAAAATTCAATAAACATTATTCATTTACAAACAAAAAAGTCCATTCCTTAGAAGCTAATCTATTCCTTAGGAAATGAACTTTTTCATCTTATTATTTTTTTCTAATAAAAGTCAATCCAATCGCTACAACTGATAAAACAATCGCGATAATGGAAAGAATCATATTTACATTCGTACCTTCATGTGCATGCTCGGTATCCTCGTCTGAAGCATGATGATCATCTGCTGTGTCATCTGTTGCTTCATCCGTTCCATGGCTATGTCCATGACTATCAACCGTTTCATTGGATTGAGCAATACTTGTAATAGAATGAGGTAATTCAGAATCACTGTCTCCTGTCCACTCGACAATGCTGCCATCTGCATAGTATTGGAATGCATCCCAGGCAATATCGCCAGGCTCTTTAGGATTTTGTGCTCTAAAGGTGAAGTCGCGGTATTGACCAGCTTTAATTGCCGTATCTTCTGATTCCGCTTCCCAAGTAACTGTAGCAACTTTCCCATTATCATCTGTTGTTGTAGTCGTCTTCCAGCCATCCACTGGTGCATACATTTTGAATTCCACATTTTCCGGAATCTTGATTGTAACTTTGGTTGTATCCACATTTTTTTCAACCGGTATTCTTACTTGATATGTTTCCCAAGCCTCTGTAGTTGATTGAGAAGGATTTACTGTCACATGAGCATTCACTGGTAATGCAATGAAAAAGACAGCTGCAAAAGCAACTAGTACCGATAATAATTTCTTGTTATGTATCATTTTTAAATCTCCTTTACTTTTTTACTGATTCCATAAAGAGAGGTTAACACTATCTCTCACGTGTTAACCTCCTTCATCATAACAAATCAAGTAACTTCATTCAAAGATAAAATAGCTGTTTTTGTGTCTATTCTGTGAACGTTTTATATCAAATGTATTTTTAACGAGCTATATCCTATTTTCGCCAAAATAAATCCTTTTTAATCTTCTACATCGCTTCAGGAGCGGATATACCTAGCAATCTTAATCCTTCTTTTAAAACAAGTGTTACTGCGTATACCAATGATAGTCTCGCTTGTTTCTCATCGTTTTCTTCCAAGATTTGAACATGTGCGTAGTATTTATTAAATGCTTTCGCTAAGTCGATAACATACTTGGCGATTTCAGAAGGATCATAATGCTCCATTGCTCTTTCCACACTTGTTGGAAAGTACATTAAACTCTTCACAATTGGAAAACTTCCATGATCCCACTGTAAGGCAGTAATGTTAGCTGGTTGGAAAAATTGTCCTTTCCGTAATAAGGAACACGCTCTTGCATGTGTATATTGGATATATGGTCCTGTTTCTCCTTCAAATTTAAGCATATCCTCTAAGGAAAATTCTATATCTGTTAACCGATAGTGCTTTAAATCATGAAAAATGATTGCCCCAGTTCCAACTTGCTTTGCTACTTCTTCTTTCTTTTTTAGAGAGGGGTTTTTTTCTTCGATATTTTTCTCTGCCAACTCGATTGCTGCTTGAAGTACCTCCTCTAATAGCACCACTTTCCCTTTTCTTGTAGACATTTTCTTGCCTTCTTTCAGCATCATACCAAATGGAATATGAGCCATTCCTTTTGCCCAATCATAACCCATTTTTTCTAATACTTGAAATAACTGCTTAAAATGGAGAGTTTGTTCATTGCCTACCACATATAAGCTTTTCTTAAAATGGTAAATATCCTGGCGATAGATCGCTGCCGCTAGATCCCGTGTTGCATAAAGAGTTGCTCCGTCGCTCTTTTTGATTAAGCATGGCGGGAAGTCTTCAAGCTCTACCACCTGTGCCCCTTCTGATTCGACTAAAAGCTGCTTCTCCTTTAATAACTTGACAACAGCTTCCATCTTGTCGTTAAAAAAAGCTTCTCCATCGTTTGAATCGAATGTTATTCCTAATAGTTGATAGATTTTATTAAACTCTTTTAACGATTCCTTTCGAAACCATTTCCAAAGTATTGTCGCTTCTTCATTTCCCTGCTCCAAATAATTAAACCATTTTCTCCCTTCCTCATTTAAGGCAGGATCTTTCTCGGCTTTCTCATGGAACAGAACATATAGCTTTAATAATTCTTTAATGGGATTTTTCCTTACTTCCTCTTCTATTCCCCATTTTTTATAGGCAACAATTAATTTCCCAAACTGTGTCCCCCAATCACCAAGATGATTAATGCGAATGGGGGTATAGCCATTTTTCTCTGCAATAAGTCCAATGGCATTCCCGATAACCGTTGAACGCAAATGCCCCATTGAAAATGGTTTGGCAATATTAGGAGAAGACAAATCAATTGTCATTACTCCTTTATCTTGCTGGATATCGCCATAATGCTCCTTTTGTTCAAGTATTTCCCCAATTACTTTAGAGGAAAGCAATTGCTGATTTAAATAAATATTAACATAGCCGCCAACAACTTCAACATGAGCAATTAGTGGAGACTCGATTTTTCCGGCAATCTCTGCAGCAATGAGCTGCGGTGCTTTCCGCATTGATTTCGAAAGGGTAAAGCATGGAAAAGCCAAATCTCCTAAATGAGCAAATTTCGGTTTTTCCAATAGTTGTTCAATCATTTCCTTTGTTAAATCTAAATATGGTTCTAATACGTTTGCTATTTCTGATTTGATGTCCATCTATTCTTCTCCTTTTTAAAGATAAAATAAAAAAGCCCCCACCTCTTCCAAACGAAGAGGCGAGAGCTTAAATTCCCGCGGTACCACTCTAATTGCTATTTCCATAACCACTTAAATCAGTTAACGGCCTGTCACCGATCATTCCTACTTCCATTTTCAGAATGATATCTCCAAAGTGCGTTTCACTAATTGTTCTACATTAGGCTTCCACCATCCCTAATTCGCTATCGCTTTCCAATTAGCTAGTCTCTTTTTCAACGACTTTCCATATTTTTTCTTATTATACACACACTCTCCGGAAGAATCCAACACTTTTTTGCTTTTTAAAAAAATCTGGCAAGCGCCAATCATTTCCATTTACATATAGTATGGAGGGAGGTGAAACGATAATGAATTTTCAAAATAGAGCTTTTGGTGGACATATAGGTGCAGTTGGTCCAGTTGGAGCTGGTGGATTTGCAGGTGTTGGCCATGGTGCTGTAGGAGTTGGAGCTATTCCTCTTGGTGCAGTTACGCCAGCAGCTGGCTTTACTGCAGGGAACCCACTAATTATTACTCCTTTCCATCATGTTCCTACTACTCATCAACAGCATTGGAATTATGGTCAAACTTTTCCCTCTTACTCTCAACCATATGGCTATAATCCAGCTTATTCTACTTACGGAAATTACCCATTTTATTAACTTAATGAAAAAGGCAACAACTAGACTCCCTTTAAAATCATAGGAATCTGGTTGCTGCTTATTTCAACTTTGAGCTATTATTCTGCAATAGTAACTTTTTTGTTTTTTCGCCAGCCGAGGAAGGTTACTACTAATCCCCCAAGTGAAAGGATTATACCAATAATGTATCCTACTAAACTTGCAGTACTTACATTATCCCCGTTTGGTGCACCGCCTCTTTCTTCCATCCCATTAAACGGCGTCATACCATTTTGATTATCCATTGAGAATCCATTGTCCTCTGTCGTATTGCTATTAGTATCTGAATCTGCATTTGTGTCTGTATTTGTGTCTGTATTTGTATTTGCAGATGCAGTTGCATTAGTCGGCGCTTGACCTTGGCCCATCATGCCTATTCTCTCAGAAGGTTCTTCTCTATTTACATATGATACAACTCCAATTGTTGATTGAACCAATAAGAATACCATCGCAAGGATCGCGATCCAATTTTGTATTTTCTTCACTTTCATCTCTCCTATCTGTAATGTATTTTTATTATGCTAGAGTTGGCTTAATTTTTTCTTAAATTTTTTTAATAGATGGAAAGATAAGAAGTATTTTTCTATCATTCTCTGAAGAATCGCGTTTGTTGTAATTATGAACGCTATTATTTCATAGCATTCTTTGAGAAATGGTTTTCATTTTGAATATGAACGCTACTTTTTCTCTCTTTCTTTTGAAAAATGGTTCTCATCTTGTTTACGAACACACTTTTCTCTTCCTCTTTCTGAAAAATGGTTCTCATCTCGTTTATGAACACCACTTTTCTCTTCTTTCTTTTGAAAAACGGTTTTCATCTCGTTTATGAACACCACTTTTCTCTACTTCCCTTTGAAAAATGGTTCTCATCTCGTTTATGAACACCACTTTTCTCTTCCTCTCTCCAAAAATGATTTTCATTCCATTTATGAACACTGCTTTTCCCCAATAAAAAAACCGATGGAAGCTGACTTTATGCTTACCTACTAGCATTGTCATTCCATCGGTTTTTTTTATTTAACTGGAATCCATATTTCCGAATAACAATCTTCGCTGGACGGATCATCTTCTGTGTAGCGTTCAAAAGAGATGAATCCTCCCTGTTTATAGCTGGTAGTTGGCATCCATTCCGAATAAATCTGTTTCCACACTTTCTGTATACTATGTGGCATAGGTCCATGTACTTCAAAAACTGCCCACTTAGATGCTGGAATGATAAGCTGGTCATATTTTGCTGACTTTTCTTCTGTAGCAACCGCTATCCAGTAATCCATGTCTTTCCCTGCAACTTCTGTTTGGTCTACACAAACACCAAGAACACCTGGTACTTTACCTACTGATAACATTAATAGTTCGTTTACTGTTCCCTCATTATTTACCTCTTCCCAAAGCTTAGGGATTTCACGAAGATTTTCATCTTCTTTAATTGAATAAGACTTTTTCAAACCTACAATAGTAAATGCTTCTTTCTCTACAATTTTTACCTTCATTGGTTCTGCCCCTTTCAGCTGTACTTGAATGACGAGTGGGTTATATATTTTCAGGCTGCCAACTCCTCTTCTCGTTTCACTCGGCGTAACACCATGCTGCCTGCGATATGCTTTTGTAAAAGCTTCAGGTGTTTCATATCCATATTTAAAAGCGATATCAATAATCTTTTCCCTTGAGTGAAGCAAGCTTTGCCCAGCTATTGTCAGCCGCCTTCTTCTTATATACTCCCCTACTGGTATTTCAGTAAGGATGGCGAATGTGCGTTGAAAGTGAAAAGCAGAAACATTCGCAACGCGCGCAATTTCTTCTATCTCAAGCTTTTCTTCTAAATTTTTTTCGATATAGTTCAATGCTTTTTGTAATCCTTCCAACCATGTCACCTTTCTCACATCCTTGGTACTATCATATAGTTATTATTAATCGTTTTCCGGTTCATTTCTGCTTTCTTTTGACAGATATGCGATTTGTTTTCTGATTGTCAAAATGACGGAGTAAATAGAGAATCGACCGCCCTAAATAAATACAAAATAAAGTACCAAATATAATGAGAGCAGCTAAATAGTTGTCAAATATCTTCTTACTAGCAAAGAATAATAATAAAAAAATTAATGCCACTAATAAATTTAAAATTGGATAATTTTTCATTTCTTTCCCATCCCTGCTTTATAATTTATGTATGTATTTCTCACGGTAAAATAGGCTGTCTATCCCGCTAACTGCTCGGTTTAGACAACCTATTCTACTTTAACAGAGAACGTATAATTAGGATTTCCTTGATCCCATTGGGCATAGATCATATATACATATATTCCTTTTTTGGCTGGAACAGTCATTTTGTTTCTGTCTACCTCTATAAATTCCTCTTCACCATCTTTAAATACTTTTGCAACCTGTAATGATCCATCTAAAGGTTTTTTATTAAAATCAATTGTGATGGTTGCATTCGGTTCCACTCGAACAGAACCATTTTTCAATCCCATATCCCAAGCTGATGCATAAACATAATCGACACAGGAGCCTTTCAAAGAACCTTGCCAGCAATTGGAGCCAATTGTTGTCGGTATTCTATTATTCTCCCATAGCACCTCAGGTTTTGGTGGCTTGGAAAAGTAAAATGTATCCATGAATACCCAAATACAAACAAAAATAAATGCTATTATTGTTACCACCATTAACATGCGAACCTTATTATCCCCTTTCATCCCTCTTTCATTATTGGACGATTGATATTGCAGAAAAGTTTCGATTTTTCATTATAAATAGAAAATTCAAGAGGAATTTTTACTCTCCACCGCCACCACAATCTCCCCCACTATCAGAGGAACCTCCACAGTCATTCCCTCCATCAAAGAATGATGTATTAGAGCTATCTGTTGGTCTTCCTGAATATGGTGGGAAATAATAGCTATTATCATGTTGACTTATATTATTTGTCTTTCCTTTTGATGAAGCATTAAAAATATTTACTATTAAGATCACAGCAAATACAATCATTATGAATCCTAACATAGCAAACTCCTCCCTTCTTATACTTATAGTTTGTATACGAACCTTACGCTGAAATAGTTTCATAATTTTTACAAATAAAAAACCCGAAAAGTAGCTATCCTACCTATCGGGAAAATTGATTATGCTCTTTTCTTTATTTCCTTTACTTTTTCCTTAACGGATGGCTTTCTTCTGTTAAAATAATAAAAAATTCTAGTTATCAGCAAAATAATAACAATTAATGCGAGTGGATTAATATTTGTGGAAAATACACCGTAGGGAATTAATGCAAGAATAAAGAAGTAAAAGAAATTTCCTATCGCTGTGCCAATAGTAAAAGGACGCAAGGAAATAGTACTTACACCTGCAATGATGTTTAAAATACTTGTCGGGAAGAAAGGAAAAACCCTACCATATATTACATATCTCATTCCTTTATGTTCGATTTTATCAAGCATATCTTGGTGATTTTTGACTTTTCTATGAACAAAATCTTGAAACCAAAAACGAGTAGCAAGAAAGATAAGCACCGCGGCTACGACACTAGAAAGCCAGCTCCACAAAAAACCATAAAAGAAGCCAAACGAGTAAAAATTAAGGGTAATAACCAATATTAACGGGATAACGGTAAAGCTATTTTGAATGATCATAATAAATAAACTTACTATAAGTGCATATGAAATATTATCATTAAATACAGATGTGACAGAATCAATCTCCCCTTGACGAATCGCCTGTAAGATATCTGTATAACGGATAAATAGAATAAAGAGGCTGATCGTCACAAAAAACGTGAATGGCTTCCAAAAATGTTTTATAATAAATCACCTTTTTCATAAATTATATGTCACATGCTAAAGAGTGGTACACTTTAGATGATTCATTTTACTACAAATTTATTCTTTTTCTTTTTTTTATAATTATCAGTTTTCTACCCTTTTTTATTTTCTATAAATCTGTGTTATCTAATAAATGTTCATGAATGGCATCAAACAATATATGATTGCACAAAAAAACACTATTCATTAGCATAAACCTTTAAAAATGAATAATGTCTTTTACCCAGTATATTGTCTACTTTTCTTGAGCAAGGCTAATATCTTCTTCTACCCTATTTAACCACTCAATGATAATAGAAGTAAATAACTTTGTTTGTTCAATCTGCAAATTATGCCCTGCTCTATCTAAAACAGCAAATGTTGCTCTAGAATAATTTTCAAGAATTGCAAATGCATCTTTATATCCAACCACAGAATCTTGTTTGCCAAGTAAAAAGACACTTGGTTTCTGAAATAGGACATCATCGATTGAAAAAGAAAATCCATAGCTCTCTTGAATTTTATCTAAGAATACAGAATCCGCTATTTTGCATCCTGACAGTATTTCTTCCTTATATCGCTTCCAATTGTAATCATCCAAAACTACTTGATTTGATTGGAAATCGCTAAGCTCATCTTCTGCTAAGCTTGCTAAAAATCCATGATCCGCATAAACAATTGTGTGGTCTGGAAGTAATCTCTTTTCTTTATCTGGTATAATCATAGGACAAATGAATGCAGCTCCTAATATTTGCTCTTTATGTTCCTTAATGATTCCTCTAGTTAAATAGCCACCATAGGATTCTCCTACGATTAAAAATGGTTGATTAGGTATCACCGTATGAATAAAGCTTACTACTGCTTCTAACATTCCATCCGAGTTATGTATTTTTTCGTAATCCCTAGTTTTTCCCATTCCAGGTAGATCAATATAGATTCGTCTCCATCCTTCCTTCTCTTTAAAGATAGGTTCCATACAACCGCTCAAAAGTCGATGATCTGGAGTAAATCCATGTACCATAATTATCGGAATTCCTGAACCTATATCTTCATAGTATATATTTGCGTTTTTCACTTTGCAGTATGGCATCTTTCAGTCTCCCTCTTAATTTACTCTAAAATATATATGTATCTATTGATGTAGCTTATTCAAATAATGAAATATTCAAGTCTTTTCCATAACAGAAAACAAGCAAGGTGTGTAATTGAGCTCTATGATGATAGATATGTGCGACTATTTCTAATAGCCATTCATACCTTGTATAGGTTACTCCCCAATAGGATGTCGTTCTTTCTTGTAATTCCGTTTCTGTGAGATTGCTATAGCTTTCTTTTAATGTTTCATAATTATAAGCGATAGCATCTTTTATAGCGTTCACACTTTTTAATGAAACACTAGAATAATATTCACTCATCTCTTTTTGTGTTGCACTGTTCGCTATCAATAAATCAGCCTTACAAATTACAGCAATATGTTCTAATAGCTCACCTATCGAACGCTTATTACTTGCAGGCATTTTCTGTAAGTCAGCCTCTTCTAATGTCTCTATTATTTCAATTATTGTTTTTAAAGCTATTTCCATTTGATTTAGTGCGCTAGTAATATATGTATTCTCCAATAACGCTCCTCCTAAAAAGAATATATGTTCGCATTTTGATTATAGACTATTCTATCATAAATTCAACACTAAAATTCGTTTATTCTGACTTTTAAACGAATCGACCTTTAGCTTATAATTTATTAGCCATGATTTGTCCTTGTTTAGCTCCTTTTCCATCTGCTATACTTTAAAAGAAACAAACAGGAAGTGTTATTTTATGAGACAAGCACTTATTATCATCGATATGCAAGAAATTTTCTTTAACCATCCCCAATACTATTTATTCAATAAGGATCAAATTTTACAAAACATCAATATACTAATCAATCAAGCTCACGAAAAAAATATTCAGGTTATTTTTATTCAACATACAGATTTAAATGATCAGGATGAGCTTTTTGAGGGAAAAGATGATTGGAAACTTCACCAAAATTTAATAGTTTCCTCTGAGGATAAGATAATCAAAAAAACAAAATGGGACGCTTTCTATCAAACAGAACTTTTGGATTATTTAAAAAGCATGAAAATAGAACAGCTTATATTTGCTGGTGCACAAACTGAATTTTGTCTTGATACTACTATTCGAGCAGCTTATAGCTTGGGATATCAAAATAATCTACTTTTCCAAAACACCCAAAGTACGATTAATGGCTCCGTTTTACATGCAGATGATATTATTAATCATCATGAAGCAATTTGGAATAATCGATTTCTGACAGTGATAAAAGGGGTATTAAAACTATAAAGGTTACAAATAAATTCATTGGCACTTTTATATTTCAAACATATCATTCCTTTAACATTTTATTTAAATCTTCTACTTTTGGAAAATAAAGTCGAAAAAAAGGAGTATAATGGAAATAAAAAAAGACGGAGGTTGTTGTTATGATTACCTTGCTAGAGGATATTGCTCCCTTCGGACTAAAAGACACGAAATTATATATCATGAAAACAACTGATTCTTTTGTTATTTCTATCCCTAAAATTAATTGGTCTACAGAACTCCGTAAATCAGAATCAGCCCATGATCAATTTAATCATTTACTTCATTCTTTAACATTTCACATGTTTGAAGGAAATTGCTCTGAACTAGCAGAATGTATCACGGCATCTCTTGGAAAGTATGAAAATTCATTGTAAGAAAGTCTCTATCCTTTCATTCATATAAAGTCATGCTTGAAGGCACAAAAGATCATCATCAGTGTTCTTTTGTGCCTTTTCCATCCATTAATTTTCTCCCTGCCTATTCTCTACTCTACAATTCATTGCATAAACCGATTCTCCTAAGCTAAAATGGGTAAATAAAGAACAGAATGTAAAGGAGTTTTTTTCTTGGAGTTTCTTTTTACAAGTAAACGATTAGGTTTTCGATTATTAACAATAGAAGATGTAGAAGCATGTGAACAGTTTTGGGGAAACGAAGAAGTCATGAAGTATTGTGGCGGAAGTACAGACTCTTCCTTACTTCCACAAGTTATTGACTTTTACGAGCAAAGTCAAGCTGACTTCGGTCTTTCTGTTTATGGAGTAGTTGATTTGGCTAGCAATCAGGTGATTGGGGCAGCTGGCTTTAATATAGAGGATTCCATAGACGAAGTAGAGCTAATTTTCCATTTTACAAAAGAAAATTGGAACAAAGGGTATGCGACAGAAGCGGCGATTGCATGTATGAAGTTTGCTGAAAAGCAAGGAAGTGTTCAAAAAGTAATTGCCTCTGCTAGTATTGAAAACAAGGCTTCTTTAGAAGTACTTGGCAAAATTGGCTTTCAGTATATGGGAATAAAATATTTCGAGGATACAGAACAGGAAGAAGCTTATTTTGGGTTTGTTTTTAAGTGAATGGATAATAGTTTTCTCAAGGGGAACAAGAATATTAACTTGACCCCTTGCCTACCGTACATTTAAAAAGGAAGTGGGAAATTTTGAATAATGAAAATAAAATTATTATAACTCCATTAAACATTGATTTAATAGAGGATATCAATAAGACAAATGATTATTTTAAGTTGTATGGCAGAGTTGTCCCTAGTTTACAATCAGGCAAATGGTCTTATAAAGAGATTCTTTTTGAAGAAATTAGAGAAACACGGTTTCCAGATGATAAACTTGATTGGAGCCAATATATAAATCGAGAGGATAAAGCTTTGTTTTTAGCTTATATGAATAATACTTGCATAGGACAAATTAGAATAATGAAGGATTGGAATCGCTTCTGTTATATTGAAAACATTGCTACAAAAAAAGATTATAGAGGAAATGGAATCGGAAAGTTGCTCTTAAATAAAGCGGAAGAGTGGGCAAAACAAAGAAATCTTATCGGGATGTCCTTGGAAGCACAAGATGATAATCTTGGTGCATGCAGATTTTATGTGAAACAAGGATTCATACTAGGTGGGGCTGATACACTAAAGCAGTCATATAATCCAATTATTGAGACCACTTTGTATTGGTATAAGTTATTCAAGTAATGGTGTTAGTTAATAAACACACATACTGTTTAAAAAGCCAAGCGTTCATATACATGAAAATAGTAAGAATAAGGGTTATTTTCATCTGTTATTCCTTGGGTAACAGATGTCTCCTTCCATTCCGTGCAAATCAACATTTGGAAAGAAAGTGTCACCTTCAAATTCTGCATGAATCTTGGTTATATACATTGTTTCTACATATGGAAGAAATATTCTATAAATTACTTCTCCGCCAAAAATAAATATTTCTTCTTCCTTTTCACATAATGTAAAGACTTCATCTAGTGAATGAGCCATTTCACAGCCATCAAATACTATTTCTCTGTCTCTAGATAAGACGATATTCCTTCTGCTACTTAGTGCTCTTCCAATAGATTGAAAGTTTTTTCTTCCTAAAATAATTGGATGCCCTGAAGTAATCTTTTTCACATACTCCCAATCTCTCGGAATTCTCCAAGGAATATCATTATCCTTCCCAATTACTCTGTTTTTGTCCATCGCTACAATTAAAGAGTCCTTCATGAAGCACTCCCCCTATTGACTTATGTAAAATAGCTTAATAGTCGATCAAAAGAATCAATCTCCGCAAATGGTTTTATCTTGGTAGCGTTCTTAATCTTACGTGGATTAAACCATATACCTTTTAAATTGGCATTTTGACAACCACCAATATCACTTTCTATGTCATCCCCAACAAATAATGTATCCTCTGGCTGCACATTAAGCTTATTTAAAACTAGCTCAAATATGCGTTTGTCCGGTTTACTAATTCCTACTTCATCGGAAATGATGATGGTATCAAAATAATGATGTAAATTGGTGTTGATTATTTTTGCTTTTTGTCTTTGAACAGTACCATTTGTGATAATTGCAACCTTCACTAGGCTCTTTAACCTATTAACTATATTAATCGTATCTTGATTCACAGAAAAACAATACGGAAAATGATTATTCCAAAAAACTAAGATATCATTGTGTGGTATTCTGTATTTCGGTGGAAACGCATCGAAAAATGCTTCCAAAACCTTTGTTTTATCCTTTTGACCATAGCATTTCTTATCCTGTTCTTTGAATTCTTGCAGCATTTCTTTTTTTAAGGAATCGTTAATATCCTCATAACATTTTTCTAACATAATGAAAAACAGTTTATCTACGGCATTATCTCTATCAAGCAAGGTGTCATCTAAATCAAATAGCACTGCTTTGTAGTTGCTCATATAATTTCATCGCCTTTCTTACCCTTACCATTTAAAATTCCACATAAAAAGGTTGGCTACTTTCATCCAAACATTTCTCTATTCTTTCTCTAAAATTCTTATGTGTCACCATTTCCAACGCTTTCTCAATGGAAAAATACCCTACTTCCAAACTTTCTGGAGAAGTGGTTAATTCCCCTCCAACTGGTTTTGCTAAAAACAGCGTATTGCATATAGAACGGTTGACATTTTGAAAGATTCCACAAAATTTGATTACTTCAATATCAATACCTGATTCTTCTTTCGCTTCTCTAACTGCAGCATCTTTCAAGGACTCTCCCTCTTCCACTTGTCCGCCTGGCATTTCCCAGCCTCTTTTAGGTCCCTTGATTAATAGAATTTCGCCCTGTTCATTGATAACAATCGTCGCTGCTGAAACGATATGTTTTGGCGGTGACCATTGCTGTTGTGTACTTTTAATCAATTGATTTCCCTCCGTTCTTTTTAGAGCTTTTCTACCCTTGCATTTCCTCCACTGTTTTAATAATTCGATAGAATGCTTGATTAATAGGTGTTTCGATGCCAAGCTTCTGACCATAATCGATAACTTTTTCGGCAAATAAAGCGACTTCTGTTTTTCTGCCAGCTTCGATATCCTGCAACATTGATGTCTTTCCTGTTCCGCCAACTTTGCTTAATACATTGGCAAAAAAATAATCCACGTCTTTTTCTGTTAGGTCAATCTCCTTAGCCTGAGCAAGCTGAATTACTTCCTTCATCGCACTTTTTGCTAGTTCTCTTGCTGGTCCTTCTTTTTGAAAGAAGGCATATGGAGCTCTCGTTACAGCGGAAGCTTGATTCATGCCTACGTTAATCATGAACTTATTCCATAGTGCTCGTTCCATATCTTCTGGTACATCAACTGGTATGCTTGCTCTTTCTAAGCATTCTCTGACCTCTTTTACGCAATCCGTCAGCTCTATATTTACTCTTTCCCCAAAAGTGATAATCCCAGGAGTACTGTAATAGATTCGATTGCCTTCTCTTGTTGAGTCAATACCATTGCAGATGGAATAGAGAATTTTTTCTTCCCCATAGCTTTGTGCTATTTCTTCCTCGCTTGTAATCCCATTTAATAAGGAAAGAATTACTGTTTTCCCTCCTACAAATGGACGAATTAGGGAGATTGCTTCTTGAAGCTGTCCATATTTTACTGCAAGAATAATCAGTTCAAAGGCTTCTGATTGTGTTTCATGATTGATGTACTGAAAGGAGGTTTCCTCCCCGTTTATATAGTACTTTTCTTTTTCGTATTTTGTTTTTCTATGCTCATCGACAATAATTTGTACTTCTAATCCTTCTACTTCCTGAAGCATTTTGCCGTATACTGCACCAATTGCTCCAAGTCCTACGATACCGATTTTTTTGATGGTCACTTTTCTTTCCTTCTTTCTGCAATTATTCATAATCTTTTAAATTATTCTAACATATATTTCTAGTAAAAATACTTCCTTTTCATCAACGAAAAGGAAGTATCTTCTATCCTATCTTATCTTTACCTGCTTCAATCGCTTTGTTAATGGCTTTGCGAATGATTGCTTTCTCTTCTACATCTTTATGTTCCTTCAGTATATCGCATACAATTTTCCTTGAAGTCACTTCATTTCTCATTATCGGGTAAACCAATGAATACAAATATGCCGCTTGTTTTCTATATATGGTTAGTTTCACTGCATGTTATTTACAGGAAGCACGAGCGTTATTTTAAATAAATCTCCATCTGTATCAATCGTCATTACTCCCTCATGAAGGTCGATAATCGATTTTGCAATCGCAAGTCCAAGTCCGGATCCTTCCGTATGTCTAGAGGTATCCCCTCGTTTAAAACGCTCAAATAATTCATCCATATTGTCATCTAGTTCATACTTAGAAATATTTTTAAATTGAAGAATCGCTTGCCCTTTTTCTTGTTTAATCGAAAGGTAGACACGAGAATGCTTCAAGGAATACTTCAAAATATTTCCTATTAAATTATCAAATACTCTCCATAGTTTTTGCCCATCTACTACTGCATTAATCGACGGCTCTTGATTGGTTACACGAAAATCAAGAGTAGAGGATTTGATTGTTTCATCATATTCTCCTAATGCTTGCTGTAAAAGCTGCACTAAATCTACCTTTTCCTTCTTCAATTCCACATTGCCGCTAACCATTTTCGAAACTTCAAATAAATCATCAATCAATACTTTCAACCGCTGTGATTTACGGTCAATAATGGCCAGATAACCATCTTTTTCTTCCTCTGATAGATGTTTATTTTTCAATAATTCCGTATAGTTAATGATGGATGTTAAAGGTGTTCGTAGATCGTGACTGACATTCGTAATTAATTCGGTTTTTAGGCGTTCGCTTTTTTCCTGGGCTGTCTTTGAAACAATTACCCCAGATGTTAACGTATTAATATGATCCGCAAATGCTGTTAATTCTTTCGCCCCTTGGATTGATATTTCTTGATGTAAGTCCCCATTTATTACCGCATTCGTTTGTGCAAGCAGCTTACTAAAAGCCTTTATATTTCTCACCACAAAAATAATAACTGGAATTCCAATGATAAGGGCAGCTACTAAATAGAATGGGATAAGAATTTGCAATACCAGACTTATTGGTAAAAATAGACCTAACATAAAAATCACTAGCAAGCTACCAATCGCTTTTTTGGTAAAATCTCTACTGGATAGAAGCTGTGAAATAGCTGTTTTCATCTTATTTAAACTTATACTTATAAAAGTATTTTTCCACTTTATTTTCTCTTTAAATAGTAGATAGCCTTGAATGAGAGATAGTGTTACAAATACCCATGCTAAAAGAAGAAAGGCAAGAATATCACCCCAATTCCCTCCTAATTCATTCACCTCCATGGATAGTTGGTCCCCGATTCCCCATAGTCCAATAACAGCTATAATAGTACTTATCACCAATAGCATATATCGGATATCAATTGGAACCTTTCGATAAGAAGGATAGTCCCATTGCGCAAAGCTGATTTTCCTTTTTACAAGCATGAAAATACATACTACTAAACTGATAATGCTCAATGAGCTTCCAAAAATCATTTTCTTTTGATAAGCATAATACTTATTCTCTTCCTCTATCAGCAAACTACCATTACTTAATTTTTTTGGAACAGCAACGACTCCTTCATAATTACCAATCTCTTTTTTTAACTGATTTACGATAGTAGGCGTATTTTCATCTTCCCATGACCACATTGTAAATCCATTATCCCTGTAGATTATTGATTGTCCTGGCAAATTTAACTTCTCTGTTTCCGCAGTAAAATAGTAGTTGCCGAAGAAATTTGCATTTTCCTTGTTAATTATCTTATCTACTGTTTCTTCTGGAGAAAGAGTCATATTAGTTACAACTGCTTCCGTTTTACTATTTTTTAAATAATAATAGAATGATTGAGCCCATTGCTCAAATTCATATTTTGTATTTTCCAAATCTCGATAATATCGATCTACCTCTAATTGCTTTTCTTCTTTTATTTTTTCTTGGACATATTCATCATTTGGCAATAGCTCTGTGATTTCCTTTATATCTCGATCTCTTTCTTCTGTTAAAAGCTCCTCTGCTGCATCATCGCCATTTTCGATTGCTAGGGCTATATCTTCTTCATATTGCTCATTAATTAATTGCATTTGTTCATTTAGACTTGCGTATGAATCACGATATTCAGCGATTTCTTCTTTCGTGACGCTGATGTTCTTTTTCGCTTCTTCTATTGGCACCTGATATAACTGATAATCACTTAATAGTTCTGTAAAATACATTCGTTTGTCTTCAAACTTGGTGGAGTCATAATAATTTGTATGTATATATTGCGTTAGCCATATTTTTAGCGGCGCTAGCCCACTAAGCCCTATCGTAACCAACAATGTCCAAACAATAAAAACTACAATAAAAACCCCTCTACTTCTCCATTTTGTAGCCAATGCCCCACACCACCTTTAAAAAACGCGGATTTTTTGGATCCACTTCGATTTTCTCGCGTATTTTTCGAATATGTACCGCGACTGTATTTTCGGCATTGTATCCAGGTTCCTTCCATACACTTTCATAAATCTCCGCAATGGAAAACACTCTGCCTGCATTTTTCATCAATAAAACAACGATTTTATATTCAATTGGCGTTAGCTTTACACTTTCTCCATTTACCGCTACTTCTTTTGCCTCCTGGTCTAATGTTAATCCATGCAGGTCTATTTTTTTCTTCACACCATCAAAGGTTCCAAGTGTCACATATCTTCGTAATTGCGATTTCACTCTTGCGACTAGTTCCATTGGATTGAATGGTTTTGTGATATAATCATCAGCGCCTATTTGCAAGCCTAAGATTTTATCCGTATCTTCACTTTTTGCCGTCAGCATAATTATCGGGATATTTTTTTGTTCACGAATTTTATAAGTAGCAGAAATCCCATCTAAATTCGGCATCATAATATCCATTAGAATTAAATGAACAGTTTGTTCCATTAAAATATCCAATGCCTCTAGGCCATCACTTGCTTTTAAAACGGTAATCCCTTCGTTTTTAAGATATATTTCAATGGCATCTCTAATTTCTTTCTCATCATCCACTACTAGCACACTTACTTTCTCCAACAACAACCACCTGCTTTCTCTCTCTTCGCTGTCTCTATCATAGGCAAAAAATCTTAATATCTGCTAAGCAAATTTCTTAAGATTTTCTTAATATTCTACTAGGATATTCCATTCTCTCATTCTATCAGAGGAATAGTTTTGTTCACACCACTATTTCGTTATGATTATTGCTGCTACTAGACGATAAAAAGTGGTTTTCATCCTCCATTGATGAAAACCACTTTTTTTATTGCTTTGCCTTTATTTGCTCCCGAATCTTTTCAAGCTCCTCAAGGGACAATTCCCCTAATGACTCTTTTATTTCTTCTTCCATGCGCTTGCGGTTTTTCTCTCGGTATAGATTCCACCAGTCACGAAGTCCTTCTGTTTGATCCAATATGTAATCAATATCGATTTCTTCTACCTCATCATCCGAAATATACTCCAACACTGCTGCTAGCATGCGGTTTAATTTTTCTACTTCTCCCTCTTTCTTTTTCGTATTCGTCGGTTCCTTTTCTACTTCTTCGCTAATCTCTTCGTCTTTGCGAGGCATTTTTTTCTCCTCCCTATATTCCTGTTTTTTTTCTAGTATTCCCGTAAGAAAAAAGCACTATTCTTTCAATAGAGGAGAAAGACAACACTATAGCGAATAAATTAATATGATTTTGCGTTTAAGGAGTGTGGGAAATGAAAGCACGTCATGAAGTGTTATTTAAACAATTGGAAACCTATCGGAAGGAACTTTTAGGGACTGTTGAAAAGGTGACAGACGAGCAAGCGGAAATCATCCCAGATGGATTTAATAATAATATCCGCTGGAATCTCGGTCATCTTTATCTCGATCAGTTTTTATGGATCGAGGCATTAACAAAAGTAGCCTCTCCTACTTCGAAGCAATTTAATCAATGGTTTGGTTTCGGTACAACACCAGCTAACTTTGTAGAAGAAACGCCATCCTTTAAGGAATTAAAAGAGCTTTTAAAAGCTCAACCACAAGAAATATTAGAGAAATATCGCAATGAGCTTGAAAAAGAATATCCCCCAATCGATATGGGCATGCACACAATCGAACAAGTATTAATTCGAACGATTTTTCATGAAGGCATGCATTTACAGGCGATAAATGATTTGAAAAGGTTTATTTAGAGATATTTGGGAAGAAAAAATGGCCCTATGAAATCGTTAAGCGAAATTATGTTTACCATATTCTCATTAGAAATAATCGGTAAAAGTTTTATTATCTAAAGCAACGAAGGATTCGGATCCTACAAAAAATCAAAACCACTGAACAAACAATTTCAGTGGTTATTATCTGTATCTATAAAAAAATGACTACATTATCTCGTTTTGGTGTCTTTAACACTATAAAAGCTATTCACTTTCCCCTTTTACTCGTCTATTTTCCTCTTGTTTTAACCAATATCTAATACCCTTTCCAGCCAATGGTTCATCCTTATATCTTGGTATTAGGTGAAGATGACAATGAAAAATCTCTTGGTTAGAAACTTTTCCTACATTCCATCCTATTGTATAGCCATCAGGAGAATGGTAATTATCTATAAACTTTTTTGCCTCATGTACTAGCTCATATGTATCGTTCCACTCTTCTTGTGTTAATTCAAAGACGTCCTTGTGATGTTTTTTAGGAATTATTAAACCGCTACCCTCTAAGATACCTTGATGTTTGTTATGTTGCAAAAAATAACATGTTTCATTCTCCAGGACAATATTTTGGTCCCTATCTTTATGTGGATTACATAAAGGACAATCTAAATCATAAGCCATTTTTCCTTCTCCTATAACTATCTCTTTATTCATCCGCCACATCACCAAAAAATATCAAATTCCCCCCTAAGCATCACAATCAATGCTTATCTTTGCCTGCAATTTTCTCAATCAAAGCTGGCAACCAATCATCCAGATTAGTGAACACAAAGCCCGCTTTTCCTGCCTTTTCCGTATTCATATACCATGTGGCAGGAATGGCAAATGGGGAGGTGTTTTCTTCGTCCCCTTTTAACGTTATTTTCGCAGCATGCCCTGTAACCTTTTCAATCATACGGATTAATTCTCCCATTGAAATTTTCCCATCTGCGGTTGCATTAAATGGTCCTTCCACGTCTGAAAAACCTGCCCATTTTAGAAACATAGCAGCTTCTGTGGCAAGAATAAAGGACATTTCTGCATCCATATTAACAAAGCCAATCGTTTTTCCTTGCTGAATCCGCTCCACATGAAAATGCAAACGACCTGTGTAATCATCTTCCCCTAACACGATAGGGAACCTTACTGCCACAACTGGAAATGTTGCATACTGAAAGAAAACGGCTTCTGCTTGTCGCTTTCCTTCGTTATATGTAAATGCCTCTTTATCTCCCCATGCTATCGGATAATGATACGGATCAAAGTCTTCTTCTCTCTTTTCCATTCCATCTGCAGCATACGTCGATAAGGAAGAAGTAAACACAAGCTTGCCAATGTTCCCGTTAAAAATCTCACAAAAATCTCTTGCTTCATTTGATGTATAGCAAATATTATCATAAACAATATCAAATTTTCGACAGTCAAAATGATTAATAAGTTGTTCCTTCATAGATCGATCACCGATGATATGCTCTACTTGATCGCCAAATGAATGACTTGTTGTCCCACGGGTCATAATCGTAACCTGATGCCCCTCTTCCAATAACATTTCCACAAGCTTTTTTCCGAAAAAACGAGTTCCACCAAGTACTAATATTTTTTTCATTCTTTTTATCCCCTACTCTTTGATTTTACTTTAGAAATTCCATAAAGAGGAGCTATTTCCTCCTTTTTAATCCATTATATTATTTCCAAAAAACTACATTATTTTGCAATAAAATATTCTGCATTCAAAATTTGTTCTTTCTAAATCCCAGATGTAACGCCCTGAACAATTTGGCACCCATTATTCCACATTTCTGCGTGTCGTAATTTCGCTAAGTGAAATATTCTTTCCAGCTTTGTTCCTTTGTAATCGTTAATTCCCCCTGTTCAAACACCCTATCTTCTTCCTCTGAAATCGCACAAAAGCCGTTATTTAACACACAATGCCATGCTTCAAAATCAGAAAGGAGCACTTTTTTATCAGGTATTTATACTGTTAAACATACAATTTTTGTACCTTTCTGAAAGAGACTTTCATGCTTTAAATTCGGTTTTTTCATCCAAAGCCAAACTGGAAACAAACCATTATTATTCAGCCTCTTATCCATTTGTTTGATCATCCATTGATAAGAATGGAGGAAATCTTTATCCACAAACTTCTCATCCCCAATGAAGTAGCCGATTTGATTTAAGATTTTTACCACTTCGGTTGCTTGGTTGGTGAAGTATATAGGCAT
This sequence comes from Niallia sp. Marseille-Q9988, assembly GCF_976954375.1. Taxonomy (NCBI): domain Bacteria; kingdom Bacillati; phylum Bacillota; class Bacilli; order Caryophanales; family Bacillaceae; genus Niallia; species Niallia sp. Marseille-Q9988. The sequence continues at coordinate 70,280 of NZ_CDRJSZ010000008.1, forward strand.
CAATCAAGCTCCTTATCTTTTATTTCGCTATTTCAGAAAAATCATCGTTATGGTAATATTAAACAAAAAAGGAAAGGAAATTCTATGAAACAGAATTACTATAGCGTTGGATCTTTTACTATTTTTTCCGTATCTTCTGTGGCTTACATCCTTGCGTTTTTTATGAGTCTCCATTTTCCCAATACTCTCTCTATAATACTCCTTTGGCTTTTTCCTATTATTGGGATAATCTTCGGTTGCTTAGGAAAAAAAGGATTCTTCAAAATTTGCGGCCTTATCGGTAATGTCCTTCTTTTTATATTAATGGTTGTAATCCCTTTCGTTACCTCATTTTTTTGGAATCAACCTTGATTTCATTTAATGATCTTATAAATATTGACAGGGGGTATTTATTTGCAACAAAAACAATCACTTCTATTAATCATACTTATTAATATCGTCATTTTTTGTTTACATCAGTATTTATTCTTTTATGTTAAAGTTTCCGATTTCCTTTTGCAGCTTTTATATTTTCTTATCACTTTTTTGCCTTTAAATGTATGGTTTTGGCGCAGTAAATTTAAGATAAATTTTTATCATCACTGGGTATGTATTTATATAGGACTCCTATGCTCCACTTTCTTTTTCTTTCTGTTTAAAACTTCGACAACAGATACAGCAGATTTTTTATCTATAGGCGAATTCTACTTTGATTTATTTTTAACTATATTGGTTTTTTCGTTTGGAGAGATGGTAATATTAATTTGTTTGAACGGGGTTACTTATATTTTTAGAAGATTAGTAGGCTACCACTGAAACGCTTTCATCTTCACCTCTTTATCAAAAGCAGCTATAATAAGCGTCTGAAATCTTTATTCAAACAGGGTTTCTTCCATTTAACAATAAATAAAGGTATTTAAATGTCCTCTCAGCAAGGACATTTAAATACCTTTTGTCTTTTTATGGTGCCAGGCACCCCTAATTGGCACTCTTAATGATTCTTTGCTTAAACCCTTTTGTAAGTGGCACTACGATAATGCCGGCAATGACTAATTGCATTATATTACCTGGGACGGAGCCGAATGGCAGGATCCAGTTTCCATAAAGAATTACTTCTGTAAAATAGTAGCCGACAACTTTAATGATCATGGCAACAACAACTGCCAGTACGTATACAAGAGATTTTTTTCCAGGCAGCTTTTCCACAATAAGTCCAGCTATATACCCCATAGTACCAACGATAACAAATGTGAACGGAGCCCATAATGTCCATCCTGACATTATATCAAATAAAGCCATTCCAAAAGCTCCTACAATCGCACCTGACTTCTTGCCAAAAATAAACGCAGCAATCAAAAAAGGAACGTTACCCAAATGGATTAGTCCCCCATTTCCCATTAATGGCAGCCTAATGTTGATAAACATTGTAGCAAGAAACGTTAAAGTAATAAATAGAGCATTGAGAACCAGCATTCTCGTTTTGTTTTGTTCAGTCGTAAACATGCAAATCATCCTCTTCTTTCAAGTGTTAGTTTTTCAGTTTAAAAAAAAGAATCTCCTCTTCTTCCATGATTACTAGTATAATAAAAACTGACAATATAAAAAGTGTCAATTTTTATAAAAATAACATGGTCAGAGAGGAGGGGTCTCGAATGGATATGCTTATGTTTGAATTGAATAAAAACACAACAAAACCCTTGTATGAGCAGCTTTATATAGGTATCAAAACCGCTATTTTGAGCCAGCAAATTGAAGTTGGAACACAATTACCCTCCAAAAAAAAATTGGCTGATTTTTTAAATATCAGCCAAACAACGGTTGAAGTGGCATATGCTCAGCTCGTTGCAGAGGGATTTATTGTATCAAAGCCGCGGATTGGTTTTTTTGTAGAGGATATAAATGAATTACCTTATATTGAGACAGAACATGTTGAGTTGCCTATGGAGGAAACGGAGAAAAAAACAATCCAATTTGACTTTCACCCTGGAAAAATCGATACAGACTCCTTTCCTTTTTCACAGTGGAGAAAGTATGCAAAAAATTTATATGATACCCCGTCGAAGGAATTGCTACAAATTGGAGAACCCCAAGGGGAATACACTTTACGGACGGAAATAGCCAAATACCTATATCAATCGCGTGGGATTGTATGTAAGCCGGAGCAAATTGTGATTGGTTCAGGAACAGAACAACTCTTTCCTATGATTTTAAGGTTGCTAGATCATGATTCAAACATAGCCCTTGAAAATCCTGGCTATTCAGCAAGCCCCAGGATTCAACTAAAAAATAAAGCGATCCCTATTCCAGTTGATGAAGACGGATTGATGGTGGAACACCTTGAAAAAACAAATGCGAATGTCGTCTACATTACGCCATCTCACCAATTTCCCACAGGTGCCGTTCTTTCTGCTACAAGAAGAACACAATTATTGCAGTGGGCAGCAAAAAGTAAAAATCGCTATATCATTGAAGACGATTACGACAGCGAATTTCGTTACACTGGTAAACCCATTCCCGCCTTACATGGGATGGACCAAAACGATAAGGTAATTTATCTAAGTACATTCACCAAGTCATTAATGCCATCATTGCGATTGGCCTATTTTCTTTTACCAACAACCTTGCTGAAAAAATATAAGGAAACATTCAGTTATTATTCAGCAACTGTCCCAAGATTCGACCAGCATATAGTAGCCAGCTTCATGAGAGACGGTTATTTTTCAAAACACTTAAACCGTATGCGGAAAATTTATCGGAAGAAACATGATAAACTGACTCATATTTTTAAAACTCATTATCCTGAAGTTATCATCACTGGAGATCAAGCCGGGATGCATATTTTAATTTCCCTTCCGCTACAAAAAAGTGAAAATGAGTTAAAAGCCATCGCAGCAAAAAGTCATATCTCCATTTATCCTTTAAGCGATTATCTGTTAAAACCAATCGAATATAAGCATCCAACATTCCTGTTAGGATTTGGAGGCATCCCATTAGAGAAAATCGAGGAAAGCATTCACCAATTAATGCAATGCTGGGAAATGGCAAAATAGTTAAGCTTGTACTAACTCCAGCTAGAATTTCTGTTTGGCTTTATACTATTGCGCAGTATTATGTAAGAAGTACGTGTTAATCCTTCTATTATTGAATAATAAAGAAAATGTACAACACTATAAGAAGGAATGTCATATAGGTAAATTTCTTTTTTAAACTATTCAACTTGTTCCTTATCGGTGGTAAATATCTTAATTTTATGCCTATATTTTTCAGAATCCAAAGCATTTTCTCCTTGAATAAATAAAATGACCCACCTTGGCGTGGTGGGTTCTGTTACTTTTAATCATGATATATATATGGATTGAGATATGTAAAGCATTGAATTTAGACACCAATAATGTATTCATTTTTAGTGCCGTTATTTTTCAGGACACTCTACTTGTTAACAGACCAATGATGCGGATATTCCTCAGTTGGTAATCATTAGCAACTGGTTCAGAAATAGGAATGTAAAGCTATTGCTATTCGATAAACACTTCCTTATCAACTCTTTATTGAGAAAGCACTACTTAATAAGAATTAGCTTGTTGTGACTATTTCAACCAACTCTTCAATAGTTCCCATACATTTTTGGACTTCCGATAAATGATAAAATGTACTAGTAGTATCTAGATTATTTACTTCATCATTTGGTGAATAGAGATATATTCTTTTTCCTTGTCCAAGAGCAATACCTAATTCGATATGACTTCCTTTACCAGCTGGTAATATCACGATTATAATATCAGCATCCATGACAGCATTTTTTTCATTTAGTCCTATTTCTCTTAAATCCTCAATTGTAGAGGCACTCTCATTTACCGTCCAATCATATGTATAGATGTATCCTTTATTTTGTAAATTCTTACTCACTAAGCGAACTATTTCAATGTTTTTAAAACTTGATGCAACGTAAAATCTTTTCAATTAATCTGACCCCTTTGTAAAGTTAAACTCCCCCGATAGCGACATAAGAGAAATGCACCTTTTCTTTATAAAAAATCACCATATAATTTAATAAATTTCAATATGGTGGACTTGAATTTTATGCCAAACAGCTTTCCAATTCTTCTTATTGATTCTTTCCTCATAAATAACAGCTCGTTCTTTCGTCTCTCTAAAATATGGTGTGGGCTTTAACTCTAAATTTAATACATCTTCTATACCGCAAGGAGCAGTAAGAATTAGTTTATTATTCTTGTCTACTTTCACTCCAAGAGCAGTTGCAGTCTCTGGAAATTTTGAAATAGCATCTTCTGAAGATATATAAGGTGGGATATCATTGAGAACGTGCATTCTTGCTTCATTCTTAACAGACCAAGGTATATCAGGTAGAATTACTCTCAATTCAGCTTCTAAATTTTTTTCGGTCCTCTCGTCAATATTTTTTTCGTCAAAATATATAACATCCACATCTGGTATATTAGTTCTTATTTCAAAACCATGCATTGTGTCCCAAACTTTAGAGCGTGCAAGCCCTGCCCTAACTATGATTTTCATAACCCATCCACAACAATCCAATATATCTTCAATATTTTCATTTCCATCGAGGTCTTCTTTTGCTTGATGAACTTGATTCTTTAGGTTCATTAGATGTTCGTTACCAAGTGTTGTATCTGCCTTATAATTAGGTAAATGGCCGCTTAAATCTTCTCCAAATACACAAATACTATGCGTTTTAATCATAAAAGGTATTATAGAAAATTTATTTGTTTCTAAAACATCTTTTATGTAATAGAAACTAAGTTCCACTCCATTTACTATGATGTATTTTTTGTTTAATTCTTGTTCAACCTTGTCTATCCATTTTAAGTCTATATCATTGATTTCTTTATTCGTAATGGCAAATGTATCTAAATCTGAAACACTATCTATACCTAATCCACGAGAAATGGATCCTCTAATATATATACTATGTAGGTCTTCTCCTAAGTGAGTTTTGCATTTTTCTACTATCTTTTCAATCACCTTGTAAAATTCAGGTTTAATTTTGTTTAGACTTGAATCATTTATTATAAATCCTTTAATATCCGTCGGACAAAAACGTCCAATATTTTTAATTTGCGTTAACCTATCTCTCCTTTTATTTGTTCCTGTTCACCTGCGCTGGAATGGAACGAGGGTTGAAGAATAGCCCCCGTTAGCTGAACAAGTAACTAGCTCACCACTTTATTCAAGTGTTATACCTAAGCAAAATAAAATGATTGCTTGTTGAACATATATTAAATTCTTTTTAAATTCGTATCCAACAAAATAATTTGAAGAGATAACATCACTTCTTACTTCTTCATTTCTAAAAAAAGGTGGGCAGGGGTTTAACATTGCATGTTTATTAGCTAATTTCATCTTTTCTAAAGTAATTTGATACTGGTTTATGTATTTTTCTGTTCTTAATTCAGATGGCAACGAATCAGTTAAAACAATGTCGCTAAAAGATAAAACAGATTCAAGTTTAGTATGAAATTTATAATTCCGATTGTCTGACCCTAACTCAAAACCCCTGATACAAATTTGATTAAAATTAGGTCCATTACTTCTGCAATGTTCTTCCAAGACCTTGAAATATTACTTTTTGGTCCAACAAAGGTATAAACTAAATCTCTATAGTTTTCTTTTACTTCCCTAATTGAATACAAGTCAGATAAAATTTCACAAGGGTGATTTTCCGAAGTCATAGCATTTATTATAGGGACTGTTGAATACCTTGATAATTCCTGTATTTTAGAAAAATCAGAATGTCTGACAATCACCCCATCTGCCCAATTAGAGACGTATTGTATAACATCCTCTAATTCTTCTCTTTTATCTAAACTTTCTGGAGGAAAAAGCATTGCTTCCCCACCCAAGGCTTTTATTCCTTTTTCGAAAGTAATTCTTGTCCTTAAACTTGATTCCGGGAAGAATAATACAAATTGTCTTCCATTTAAAACATTGATATTACCTTGATTTTTTATCTTTGCAGCTAAATTGAATATATGATTTACTTTTTTTACAGACAAATCATTGATGCTTAATAAATTCAAAAAGTCAACTCCTTTGTTTTAAAGTAGACCGCCTAATCCTCTTCACTAAAATCATATCGCTTTACCAAAAATATCACCCTTTAAACACTCACCTGTTTGTTCATTTTTCTCAGGAGAGTGTAAGGATGCTTATACTATACGAAAATAGTAAGCTACATCGGTAACTCTGCCGAGTAAATTCGATTCAGGCAACACCGCTACCAAAGTAAATCCGAGTTTTTCAATTAACTTTTTTGACTCCATATTTTTATTATCTATAGTAGCAAATAGGCATTTAAGGTTTAATGTGCTTTTACAATGCTCAATGACCGCGGAAACCGCTTCATACGCAAAACCACATCCCCAATGCTCCCTCATGAAGCGATAACCAATTTCGCCAAGATACCTTCTGCTATTTCTGGAATCATTACATCACCGATGAATTCATCAGTATCTTTTAATGCGACAGTCCATTTTGTTTCATTACTGTTCCTAACCATTTCTAACATTGAGTGTTATCACGAGGGGGATTACTTCCAAGAAATTCTCTTACTTCATCATTGTTAAACATTTTAAGCATATTGGGAATGTCTTTTCCCTCTCTCGGACGTAAAATCAATCGTTCTGTTTGAATTTTCGGTGCTTCTTTTTTTGCCATGATTTATTCCAGCCTTTCGTACCTTATATAAATAATCTATCAATGTGTACGGTATTGAACTTCATCGTTTGTTATCTCCTTATGAAATTTATAATATAATTCGATACCGATTATTTGGATTCCTTCTTCAAGTAACCTGCCCCATTAGTACCTTATTAGATAAAAGGGCATTCATCCATCTTGGATTAATGCCCCCGTTACTTTAAGTATACTAATTCACAATCCAAATTATAATTTTAACATAAGTTGCCAATTCCTTAGTTATTTATCAGAGGAATTAGCTTAGTTATTAGGGCGTGTTTTGCTAATGAATTATTCAGTTGACACAAATTTATGTCATCTTGGTAAAATAAGTGCCAAATAAGTAGCCATTTCTCTTTCTTTTTGTAGATAAACATTGTTAAACCAACAAAAATTAGCAATCCATTTTATATGCTAATGGGATTGCTAAAAGGTTTGTTATTTTATGTTTTGTACTATTAAACCGAACCAGGTTAGTATGATGGCACGCTGCTCTGCTTATATTTATTCAGTATGAAGTAACAATTGATCTAAATCCATTATTTTAATTTTCTTTTTCGGTAACTGTTTAATCAATCCAAGTTCTTCTAGAGTAGTAAATTTACGGCTGATTGTTTCTGGTGTGGTACCAAGATACGAGGCTAAATCCTTTTTGGACATTGGTAAGGTAACCGTTGGACTATTGCCACTTCCCTTTTCAACATTTTCAGCTAAAAAGGATATAATGCGGGATTCTACATTTTCAATTGCTACTTGTGTGGTTTGTTTTTCAGAATCCTTCAAACGTATCGTTACTTCTGACAGTATTTTTAATGGGATCTGCGGATATTCCACCAAATACTTCAGTAAATCCTCTCGTTTAATTAAACAAATGGATGTATTTTGTAGTGCTTCCGCATAATTTTCATGAACACTTCCAGGTTGGAAAATGGCCACTTCACCTGTAAAATCACCTGGATTTAAAATGCGAACAAGTTGTTCTTTTCCGGAATCCGATAAGCGGTAAATCCGAGCCTTACCTGAATTGATAATATATAAGGTGTCATCTTCCTCACCTGCACGGAATAACATTTCCCCTTTTTGTAGATGAAGTGTCTTGGCAGATTCCGCAATCAAATCCATTTGTGAGTCTTCCAGATGGTTGAAAATGGGAACGATACGAATACATTCTGTATGTCCATGTTGGTGATGACAACATTGATTTTGTTCCAAAATAACCTCTCCTTTTTATAAAAAGCCCAAGAGGGCATCTTAGGCTTCCATTCTATTTACTCGATTAAGCAGGTTTTACCTTTGATTTGACAACAGGATATCCTAAGTCTTCAATTGATTTTTCGATATCGTTAATAGCGACTGCATCTGAATCAAAGTCTACTTTTACTTTACTTGCATTGAATAATACTTTCAAGCTACCTTGATGAACACCGTTTATTCCTTTCACCGCATTTTCAATCTTTTGCATACAAGATGGGCAAGATAAGGTTTCTATTTGAATGGTTGCTTTTTGCATAAATCATTTCCCCTTTCTTATTTTAACGATCGTAAACCAAGTTCATTCTTTTGGTTTTGATTTATTTTAAGCCTGATAGGCATTATCTACTTCTGATAACATTTCGTAGGTGCCTGCATATGTTTCACAAACATCTCCAGGAATGGTGTAGTTGTCTGTGATTTTTCGTAATTGAGCAAATTCAGCATCTAAGTCAGGTTTGTTCGTACCTGCGTCCTTTATCTTTTTACTGATTTTATCGAATAGTTCACGTACTTCAAAGGCTTCTGGATGGTTCTTACCATGGGCCCGTGTAATCGCAGTAGTGTATAAATCCAGTTTTTCAAAATGGTTTGTTATTATTTCGTTAAATGTTTGTTCAGACATTATTATTTCCCTCTTTCTATAAATAATTTTTGTTATGTGTGTTTGTCTTAGGCAGATTTTACTTTTGATTTAACGACGGGGTATCCTAAGTCTTCAATTGCCTTTTTGATATCGTTAATGGTGATCGTTTCTGAATCAAAATCTACTTTTACTTTACTGGCATTGAATAATACTTTTAAGCTATCTTGATTAACCCCGTTTAATCCTTTCACCGCATTTTCAATCTTTTGCATACAAGATGGACAAGATAATGTTTCTAATTGAATAACTCCTTTTTGCATGAATTATTTCTCCTTTCATCTTATCTTTGATTTTTTTGTTTTCCCTCTTCTTTTTTACAATTTAAGTATAGTTCAGGTTCAACGAAATGAAATTGATGCAAATCAAGTTTTAAGAAAAAGTAGGGGCGTATTTTGTTCTTCCTACCTGAATACTTCCCCTTTATCATTCATCAAGACTGGTTTCTATTAAAATTATTCTCTCAAACGGTATCGAAGCAATCTCATACCATTCAAGATGACTACTAAGATACTTGCTTCATGAACCAACATCCCGATTGACATATTCATCCATTCACTAAATAGTAGGCTGGCAAGTAAGACTAATACCACACCAACTGCTATGGTAATGTTCTGTTTCATGTTTCTTGAAGTTGATTTTGCTAAGCCTAATGCGTGTGGTAAACGACTAAAGTCAGAATTCATTAAAACAACATCTGATGTTTCAATTGCAACATCTGTTCCACTTCCCATGGCGATTCCGATATCCGCTAAGGCTAATGAAGGACTATCATTCACTCCGTCACCGACAAAGGCAATGATTTGGCCTTTTGCTTGCATTTTTTCAATATATGCTGATTTTCCTTCTGGAAGCATATGACCGTGTGCTTCTGTTAATCCAAGTTCTCGAGCAACTAAATCTACGGTTCCTTGGTTGTCCCCTGAAAGAACGACTAGGTTTTTGACTCCAAGTTTTTTTAGGTTTTGAAGATTTTTTTTAACACCTGGGCGGATTTGATCCCGAATACCCATCAGAACTTTTAATTCTCCGTCGACCGCAGTTAACACAAGAGAATTCCCATTTTTCTCAAAGCGTTCGACATCTTTTTTAGCTTTTTCACTTAATTTCACATTATCTTTTTCCATTAAAGCTACGTTACCAACGGCTATACGATGAACACCTATTTTTGCTACAATTCCGCCACCTTTAACGACTTCGGTTTCTTCAACAGTAGATAAAGTTGTCTCGCCAATATCCTGTAGGACAGCTTTTGCTAGTGGGTGGTCCGATTCACGCTCCACACTTGCTAAGTAACCTAGAACTTCTTCAGTATTGTTTCCGTAAAATTCTTTTTCGGCAACTTCAGGGTTTCCTACTGTCAATGTTCCTGTTTTATCAAAAACGATAGTATCTACTCTGCTAAAGTCATTGATAACTTCACTACCTTTTAGGAGGACACCATTACGTGCACCGTTTCCGATACCGGCAACGTTGGATACAGGAACCCCGATAACTAATGCACCTGGACATCCTAAAACAAGAATCGTGATAGCTAGTTCAATATCTTTTGAGAATAGCCAAACAATAAAACCAAGGACTAAAACAGCTGGTGTATAATATTTAGAGAATCGATCAATAAACCGCTCTGCTTCTGATTTGGAATCCTGTGCTTCTTCAACTAATTCGATAATTCTACCAAATGTTGTATCTTCCCCTACACGGTCAGATTGAATTTGAATCGTTCCATTTTCTAAGATTGTTCCCGCAAATACTTCAGAATCAACCTTTTTGCTTACTGGAACTGACTCTCCGGTAATACTTGCTTCATTGATGTGACCTTCACCTGTTAACACGGTTCCATCTACGGGGACTTTTGCACCCGTTTTGACTAATAAAATGTCACCTTCACCTACATCATCGACATCAACTTCTTCAAATTCTCCATTTTCCATTTGCTTTAAAGCACTTTCTGGTGCCAGCTCTGTTAATTCTTTAATGGCAGAACGTGTTTTGTTCAAGGTACGTTGCTCCAAGTAAGAACCAAATAAGAATAAGAAAGTAACGATGGCTGATTCCTCATAATTTTGAATCAATACTGCCCCAATTACTGCAATGGTAACTAAAACATCAATACTGACAACTTTTACTTTTAATGCCTGATAGGCTAGAATCGCAATTGGTGCTACACCAAGAATAGATGCAATGATGAGCGACCAATTGAAAATGGCCATGTTGTCTAAGGAAAATCGTCCGAAGAATGCAAGTGCAATCAAAATTGCACTGATCAGTGTAATGGAATTCTTTTTACTTAATATATATCTTTGCATGTTGATTCCCTCCAATTTCATTTTCATTTGTATTCCTTGTTGATGACTCTAGTATAGGATGTTTCTATGAAATAAAAATTGATTCGGATCAAGTTCTATTGTAAAAGTGAAAAATTATAAAAGAACAGCAAACTAAAACGCTCAGAAAATATTCTGAGCATCTTTATCTTAATATTTAATTTTTCTTCTTCAACTAAACTGCTCCGTTACTTTAAGTGTAATTCTTAACAAACTCTGTTTTCAAACCGACTAAACACCAATCTCACTAGTAATCCAGCCTTCAATAAAATGCTTTAATGACGCTGCAACCCAAGTACGACTATCATCCTCGTGATTCCAAACGTAAATATCGGTTTTTTCAATGGTTCCGTTTTTTAATATTGCATAACAAAATAAATCGCCATTGCCTGCGTCTGAAAAAAAGAGAAGATTATCAAATGGCATATAAATATCTCTATAATCTTCAAAATTTCTATAAAATAGATTGTCCTTCATAATTTGGGAAGCTGACCAAACCAAAGGACAATTCCTGTTGTCAAACACACCATTTGTTTCATTAAAAATGGCCGTTAATTCTTCTGGTAATTCAACATTTAATTCTTTTTGAATCTGAGCAAGCTCAATCTTTGTTACAGGGTCTTTAAAGTGATAGTCCTTAGAAATGGAGTTGACAAATTCTTTCCACATTTCATTTCCCCCTAATTTTGGATGAGTATGTTTTATATTCATTTTTTACTTTTAAAATCCTTCTTAACCTAAATTTGGATAGGTTACACTTAGTTGGACAGATTTATTAAGGTCAAATAAACTTAATTCATTAAAGTTAGGGAGAATGAAGTCTGACCAAAAGAGAAAGAAGAACATTCACGAAAGAATTTAAAGAACAAATTGTTCAGCTGCACCTTACAGGTAAATCTAGAAGTGAAGGATTATCAAAGAATATGAGCTGACGCTATCTGCCTTTGATAAGTGGGTTCGCCAGCATAATACAAGTGGATCGTTTGAGGAAAAAGACAATAGAACTCCGGAGCAAGAAGAATTAATTCGGCTTCGTAAAGAAAATCAACGGCTAATGATGGAGAATGATATTTTAAAGCAAGCCGCGCTGATAATGGGACGAAAGTAGATGTGATTCGGAATAACCTTCACAAATACTCGATATCAGCAATGTGCGCCGTCCTACAACTACCTAGAAGCACGTACTACTATGAGGCGGAAATCCGAGATAATCAGGATGATGAATTAACAGCTATAATTGTTAAAATTTTTAAAGATAGTCGGAATATTTATGGACAAAGAAAAATAAAAAAAGAACTTCAAAAGCAAGGATGGAAAGTGTCACGTCGTCGTATTGGGCGAATAATGAAAGAACAAGGACTTGTCTCCAAATATACAGTTGCCCAATACAAACCTAGAAAATCAATCGTAAATGAGTCCGAAATTGGAAATGTCTTGAATCGTGAATTTAAGCAAGACAAGGAATTGAAAGTGATTGTGAGTGATTTAACATATGTTCGAGTGAAGCAAAACTGGCATTATATTTGTGTTTTAGTAGATTTATATAATCGTGAAATTATTGGTTACAGTGCTGGCCCTAATAAGAGTGCTGGGCTAGTTCAACGTGCCTTTTCATCGGTAAAACATAACCTAAACCGCCTCGAATTATTTCACACGGATCGAGGAAGTGAGTTTAAAAATAAACTGATAGACGAGGCATTAGAGACGTTTGGTATTGCGAGATCTTTAAGTGAAAAAGGGACACCTTATGACAATGCAGTTGCCGAGGCAACCTTCAAAACTATTAAAACAGAGTTCGTTAATGGGAAGGTTTTCTATAGTCAACAAAAACTTGATCTAGAGCTATTTGATTACGTTAATTGGTTTAATAATATTCGAATTCATGGATCACTGGACTATTTAACCCCTAAAGAATATAAGCGCAAGCATCTAATAAAAACGAGTCATATTAAGTAAGAAGCACCCACTTTACTTGGAGAGGCGGGCGTGATAGCTTTGATGGCTGAGCCAGATTATTTGATAAATCTTGCTTCCTGGCTCATAATCTTGCCCGCAGAGGCTCCGAGTCAAGTGACAAACAGCACACACTGTTTTTCGTCTAAGTACCAATTATTTAGAAACTATAAAATGGTATGTGTTCCTTAATAATTTTGTTCAGTTTAGTGTTGACATACCAATTAAAATATAAATAAAAAGTGCCAAAAATCTATATAGAAGGATTTCAAACACTCTATACTCCCTGCTTATGCATATTTTAATAACTTAGGTTACAACCCTCCTCACTCTCTCTTACCCTCTAAAAATTTTAACCTTATCCTTTCTCCAAGAAGATGTGTGAAAACCATATCAGATTTTTGATTCACAATAGTAGCATTATAAGCATACATTGTGAAATCAACTGCAGCTAAGGTGACTCAAACACAGAACAAGTGAGCTAACTTAGTGCTTTTCAAAAATCAAATTAGGTGTCTATTAATATGTTTATAAGTATAAAAAAAAATGCAACTGATTGTATCAGCTGCATTTTTTCGTATAATTTGTTTCCTATTTTTCTAATGGAAACTGTTACTAATTTCTCTCCCTTTTATTACCCACAAAGTGCTAACAATCTTTTTCTTTGGACTTTTTATCTGTTGCTTCGATGAATGAATTCAAATCATTCCCCTAGTATGGGAGGAGTTTTCCAATCTTCTAAAGTTCTAGTCGCTTATTCTCCTACCATCCCGTCGTTATCATTATCGCGCATATATTTGTACAACCAGTGTTATATTTAGGTTAGGCAAGTGAAACAGTTGAAATTAAAAGGACCATACATATTAGGTATATCTAATATGTATGGTCCAATTTTATTTCATTCTTCAACTAAAGCACCAGTTCGTTAATATAACCTTTCTTCTATTTTTTTAACAATATGTTTTGCATCATATCCTACACCTTGTAATAAAGCAGATCCACGTCGATATTGCCATGGTAAACCAATGAAATATAACCCTTGAATTTTTGATACTCCTCTACTATGTATTACTTTGCCTTCGTTATCCAGAACCCCATCTATTTGTAACCAAGGAAATTCGGTTTCAAATCCTGTTGCCCATATAATATTGGATACTTTAATCATTGTATTATCTTCAAATTTAATCTTATTTTTGTTTACACCAATAACCCTTTTCTTAACTTTCACTTCATTTTCTTTAATTGCCCGTTTTAATTCAAAGCCAAATATGGGGTCTCCTTTCTTTTGAATTATTCTTCCAAGTCTCGAATTACTGTTTGCCTTCAATATTCCTAATTTATCAAACCAAAAAAAAATACTCTTTCTCATTAAAACTAATGGTAAGTAACTAAGATTTTTACTAACTGCTAAGTAAGTATCCCTTTCCTTAGACAATTCCACAGCTATCTGTGCTCCACTATTACCTCCCCCTATTACTAACGCATTCCCATCCAACAATTGACTTGAATTTTTATACTGTGATGAGTGAATTTGATTAATAGTAGATGGTATCTCTTTTGAAAATAATGGGATTTTAGGTGTTTGGAAAGGACCAGTTGCAATAACAATATTTTTTGCTTGATATTCACCTTGATTTGTTTTTATTAAGAAGTTACCATTCAACTTAGAGACGCTTACAACTTCTGTATGAAAATGAATTGGTATCTCATATCTCTCGACATAATTTTTTAGATAAGTAACAACTTCATCTTTAGTAGGAAAACCTTGTTTATCTCCTTCAAAAGACATTCCAGGTAAAGAGTTATAAATTCGAGGGGTAAATAAAATTAAAGAATCGTATCTCTTTTTCCAGATTTCTCCCACTTCGCTCCCTTTATCTAAAATAATATAGTTATGATTATATTCTTTTAGATAGTAGCCTATCGAAAGACCAGCTTGACCAGCACCAATTACAATTGTGTCATACATTTTTCGTCTCTCCAATACTTTATGATTAATATATGAATACATGCTCATATATCAATCGTAATTTAATTACTATTTATACTCAAGCACTTTAAGAGTTCTATTCAACAATTCTGTCTTTAATAAATTCAAGAAGAAAAAATGCTTATCTTTTAAGATAAGCACCCGTTTGTTAAAATAGGAATGAGAATAAAGCATTAAATGTTCCATTTTCAAACAATATATAAATCCCTAACCCTATGAATACAATTGGTACAATCCAACGTTCATATTTTTCAATTGTTTCCGATACAAAATCGAATGAAGCTAGACGGTAACTGACATAGCACAAAACTCCAACCATAATTAAAAAGACAATAGAAGCAATAAAGATTTCAGACATATTTAAGGTCGTGAAGTACGGTATATAAATGGAAAAGTCATCCGCACTGGAAGCCAATACGATGAAAGTCATCGTCAAAAATAGTTTATTAAATTTTTCAGAGGAGAATAAGGATAAAATACTACTTTCATCTTGATCCTCTTCTCCTTTAATCCATATTTTCACACCTAAGTAAAGTGGTAAAAGTCCAAGTAGTCCGATAACCCATTGCTGCGGAATTAAATTCACAACCCCCTGTGCAACTAAAAGACTTGCTCCTATCACAATTGCAGTCCCTATATATTGTCCTATCCAAATATGTTTTACCTGACCTTTTTTTACTTGCGAAAACAAAAGAATTAATATGACGAGATAATCAATTCCTGTTGCTACATATACCGCAGCAGCCGTCAGTATCGTTGCGATCATTTTTCCATCTCCAATATTTTAGGGTAGGACTTTTCTTCAAATTGAAAAGCCCTTCCGTAAATTTCACACATATAGTACCTATTTATCCTTCACTCTCATCAGTCGTAAACTATTTAATGCTACCAAAATAGTAGCTCCCATATCTGAAAGAATAGCAATCCAAAGCGTTAACCAGCCTGGAATAACCAATAGTAAAGCAATTAATTTAATTCCAATAGCAAAAGTGATGTTAGCTTTGATGATATTTAGCGTTTTTCGACTGAGTCTTACTGCAAATGGAAGTTTGCTTAAATCGTCTCCCATTAAGGCTATATCAGCTGTTTCGATTGCAGTATCTGTACCAGCCCCGCCCATTGCTATTCCGACAGTGGATGCAGCAAGTGCAGGAGCATCATTAACGCCATCGCCAATCATAGCTACGTTACCATGCTCCGATTGCATTTTTTTAATAAAATCTAATTTATCCTGTGGCATCAGTTCGGATTGAATATCAGATACGCCTACATGTGCACCAATTGCATTTGCGGTACCTTGATTATCACCAGTTAGCATTATTGTTTGCTTAATTCCTAACTGGTGAAGTTTTTGAATCACATTTTTGCTTGTCTCACGTACTTCATCTGCAACCGCAATTACACCGAGGATTGTTTGTTCCGTTCCAATGATCATGGCTGTTTTTCCTTGATTTTGTAGGATTTTCACATTGTTTTCAAACTCAAGGCTAAAATCGGAAACATTTAATTCCTTAAAAAGTCTGGGACTACCAATATAATAAGTTGTTCCGTTTACAACCCCTTTTATACCTCGCCCAGTAATCGAAGTGAAGTCTTCCACTTGCACATTCGAATAAGGAATATTATCTTGCTCAGCCCTCTGCATAATTGCTGAAGCAAGTGGATGTTGTGAACGATATTCTAAAGCTGTAATAATGGAAAATAGCTCTTTTTCTTCCACTTGATTATTTAATACTTTAAAATCTGTTACCACTGGTACACCTTTTGTCAGTGTTCCTGTTTTATCAAATGCGATTGCCTTGATGGCTCCCAATTCCTCCAAATAGGCACCGCCTTTAATCAACACACCTTTTTTAGCAGCATTTCCAATTGCCGAAACAATCGAAATTGGAGTAGAAATTACTAATGCACAAGGACACCCAACTACAAGTACTGCTAATCCTTGGTAAACCCATGTATCCCAACCTCCACCAAAGAATAAAGGTGGAACGACTGCAACCAAGGCTGCAATAACCATAATGATCGGAGTGTAATATTTTGCAAACTTATCTACGAATGCTTGGGCTGGAGCACGCTCCCCTTGTGCTTCTTCAACAAGATGAATAATTTTGGCAATGGTTGTATCTTCTACATATTTGGTGATTTTTACTTCAAGTAATCCCTCTTCGTTAAGCGTACCTGCAAATACTTCATCATCTACCGTTTTGGAAACAGGGACTGATTCTCCTGTTATAGCTGCCTGATTGACAGCCGACAAGCCATTAACAACTAGCCCATCCATGGCAATTTTTTGCCCTGGTTTGACAATCATAATATCGCCTACAACAATATCATCTACATGGATCATTATTTCCTGACCATTTCGTCTAACAAGTGCTTCTTTTGGGGCAATATCCATCAATGAACGAATGGACTGTCTTGCTCTGTCCATAGAGAAACGTTCAAGAGCTTCACTGATTGCAAACAGAATGACAACAATGGACGCCTCTGCCCATTCACCGATGATGGCAGCTCCAATAACGGCAACTGTCATCAGGGTTTTCATGTCGAAATCAAAGCGTATCAAATTTTGAAAACCAACTTTAAATAGTGAATATCCGCCAATTACAATTGAACCTACAAATAACATGGAAGTTACGAGGTTATCTTCTCCATTTACAAAGTGAGAAAGGTAACCAAAAGCAATTAGTAATGTGGCAAACAGTAATGTACTATGTTTTTTATAAAATGGTATTTTCTCTTCTTTTTGAACCTTGTTGTCCTCTCTGGTCTCTTTTGTCGTTTGATTCGCCAGTTTTTCAGGAAATACTTTAAGATTCTCGAAAGCACCTGCTTTTTCAAGCTCTTCAAGGCTTGTATTTCCGAAAACATCAATTTTAGAAGCTCCAAAGTTTACTTTTGCATCCTGAACTCCTGATAGTTGTTTTACATTTTTTTCAAACTTTCCAGCACAGTTTGCACAGGAAAATCCCTCAACACGATAAACATTTTTATCTTCAATTACCACAGGTTCGACCCGTCTTCTTGCTTTCTCTGGTACCACTTTAAGATTCTCGAAAGCACCAGCCTCTTCTAGTTCTTCAACGGTTGCATTTCCAAATACATCAATTTTAGAAGCTCCAAAATTGACTTTAGCATCCTGTACTCCTGGTAGTTGTTTTACATTTTTTTCGAATTTCCCTGCACAGTTTGCACAGGAGAAACCCTCCACACGATAAACATTTTTATCTTCTATTAAGGTTTTTGCTGTATTATCCAACTTTCGTAGCCTCCTTCTGATGCTCGAAGGCTTTTTCTACGAGCTGTTTAACATGCTCATCATCTAGTGAATAATAGACTAATTTTCCTTCTTTACGGTATGTTGCTATACCTAGGTTTTTCAATAATCTTAAATGATGGGATGCCGTAGCCGTTGAAGATTCAATAATATTCGCTACATCACAAACACATAACTCTCCCTCTAAAGATAAAACGTAAGCAATTTTAACCCTTGTATCATCTGACAGAGCCTTGAAAACTTTCGCTACATCCATAGGATTCTGTTTAGCAAGGTCTTTTTTAGCCCTGTTTACTTTATCTTCGTGAATACAGGTAACTTCACACATATCTTTCATCATAATTACCCTCCTTATTCAAATGACTGTTTGTTTGATGAGTATAATATATCCCAACATAAGCAAATAGTCAAATGATTGTTTGATTATTATATATTAATATTACAATAAAAAAGATTGGTTTCTAATGTTAGAAACCAATCTTTTTAGAGAGCTTAACCAAATTTTAAAGCATCTTAAACATAACTGCCCCGTTAGTTGAATAAGGATTATATACTCTCAAAATAGTTAGCCAGCTTTTCTTTTTCATTTTCACTTAATTGCTTATTTTCTAGTTCAAGTTCTTTATTCTTTTTCTCCAGTTTTTCAATCCTTCTTTTAAGTGAAGCTATTACAGCGTTTTGATTATTTTCATCCCGTTTTATCCTTGAATCTACAAACTTTTCTTCTTGTTGATTTCGTAAGAAATTGATACGCTCTTTAAGAGCTGAATGGTTATACAGCGTTGCTTTGCTCACTCCAGCTTCTTTCGCTACGCTATTAAAGTTAATTGCCTTAGAACTCTTTATAAGGCGTTTAATAGCTTTTTCAACCTTATCTTTAGTTTCTTGCTTTCTCTTTTCATGTAGCCGCCTTAATTGCTCCTCACGATCAAAACTAGCCATGTCTAACACCTTTCTTTTTCTTACGTTCTAATTGTCTCTTCATGCGGTCAAATCGACCAAAAATAACATTACCTTCTTTGATTGTTTCGTAAATATTTTGGTACCTTTCCAAGTTTTTTTCGTTTGCCTTAACCATATCTTCACGACCATACTCTTTAGATGCTTCAATCCACTTTGTGGTAGTTTCTATAAGAAGTTCGTACTTTTTAACATCAAAACTTGTCATACCTACCGCTAAATCAAAACAAGGTTTTCCATCGTTCGCAGTGAGACAAGGTGGTTCTGCTGCCAATGGGCAATTCCCATTGACCCTTGCTCGACAGGTCCCATAAGGGTTATCTAAGGCATTTAACTTCTCATCTTTCCACAACATATCAAGAATGTCTTTAGGGATTTGTTCCTTTTCGGAGACCTGATGAATTTCCCCATTTAAGTCAAAGGCAAATACACCTTGTCTCACAACTTTCTCAAATTCTTTACGTTTCGTATCATCTAATAGACGAGCATATAGAATGGTCATTTCGGGTGATGCGTGGGCTAATAACTCCTGCACCGTTATAATATCAGCTCCACCATTTATCATTTTTACTCCATAAGTATGTCGGAACTGGTGATTTTTGAAGTGAAATAAATTTCCTGATTCATCTGTTATATTCTTTTTTAACGCTAATTTGTTTAGTTCTTCTCGAACAAAATTCTGACTAAAGGGTCTTCCCTTACGAGGACCTCGGTAGCGAACAAAAAGGTATCTTTCAGGATTGTTATCATCATTGCTGTTTTGCTTGGAACGGTCAATTAAAACTGCAATTATATCCGCTAGATGATCATCAATGGGGATTTTATGACCTATTACATACGTCTTTTCAATATCTGTTGTAAGATTTGACTTTCCATTTATTTTACCTAAACAATCCTGCGTTAATCCCAATGTATCGCTTATGCGAAGCCCTGTTTTGAAAGCAATCCAGACAATTGGCTGTACATCTGGATGAAGGTCATTTAGATTATTAAACAGTTGTTCCAATACATAGTCAGGTATGTAATCAATATCATCCAATGATTTTTTAGGGAGATTAGGAAAGTCTTCAGGATATATTAGACGAAACACCATTTCTTCAGGTGCAAAATCCTCGAACTTCTCTAAAATTTGAAGATCTCTTATGAAGGCACGAACACACTTTAATGCTTGACGAACATATTTTTTAGGATTGGAATTTTTCTTATTTAATTTGGTCTTTATATATTCATTTAACTCTTCTATGTACTTTTCTATATGTTTTCTTTCAAGTTCTTTAAAATCGTTCCATTTTGGATTTTGTTTTGAAATTGAGTTTAAAAAAGGAATAGTGTATGTTCCATAACTTCGAGCTGTACCCCAGGTGAAGTTTTTGCCGCTGATTAGACGACCTTTTAAATATTCTTTAAATATTTTACGGAAATTTTTATTCTCTATATTTGAAAAATCAATGTGATAACCACTTGTTGATTCATTGAATCCTATCCCATATTTTTTATACAGCACCCGTATATCCCATCGGTCCTTCTCCCATTCATCACGGGTGTCTGTTAATTGAAAAAGTGTATTATAAATCCGTGCTAAAAAGCCATCTATTTCCGTACGGGCTACGATTTCTTTCCCTCTCCACTTCTTGATGTAACTCGTCTTTTCTCCTTTACCATTCAACCAAAAGGTCCAAAGTTTTTGCTCTTTATTGATGTCTAAATCAAGAAGGGAAGTGAGATTTGGGTGCTTTTCGTTTAAATACTCAGCCAGTTTTTTTAACGAGCCTGAGATACTTTTAAATATAGTCCTTATTCCCCAACGGTCTGAAAAAATTTGATTGTAGTAAACAAACTTAATCTCCATGTTGACGTTTGGATTTTCGCAGTTGAAGTAAATGTTATTTACTATTCCTTTTCTCTTGTTATATTGCTCTTCAAAATTAGGGATTTTACCAATCTCGTGTATATTCCAAATATCATTGACTAAAAAGTAATCATCATTCACAACTCTTTTTGTTACTTTTCCATCGTTGGAAATTTCTTTAACCTCGTAAGAGGAAAGAGTGGAAGTGATTAAGTCCCAATATTCGCTTTTAAGGATTGAATTACTCTGTATGATATTATCCAATATTTGCCCTCCTAAAATACTAATATCGCTCTAAAAAGGTGCTACTTCGTCAGTAAACCTGTTTGAAACGCTTCCTATTTGTTCTCCACGCCTCGCCTAATTTCAAAGGCATGAGAGGCTTTTTCCCATTCCTTACGAATATCATCTTCGGAAGGGTGAACATATAGGTCAATGGTTGTTTGTATTTGTGCATGACCTAGACGTTCTTGTACAGCCTTTATGTTCTTTGTTTGAAGATAAAATATGGTTCCATGGGTATGTCGGAATAAATGCGGAGTAATATATAGGCCTATTTTTCTTTCTATCTCCTTAAAAGTGGCATAAACATCAGAATAAGTTAAAGGTTCTCCAACGTTCTTACCCCAAATCTTCACAAATACAAAGTTATGGTTAGGATTATATTCATCTAGCACTTCGTATAAGTAATCATCATACAAGTCCATTAGTCCTTGAGAGATGTCAATCTTTCGTTCTCCAGTCTTCAATTTTCCCCCGTTTGGTAACTCCCCTCTATCTGTTAGTTGGATTTTGTGCTTCCTTTGTATGGCATCAAATTGAAAATCCTCAAGAAATAAGGAAAGAACTTCACCTATACGTAAGCCAGTTTCAAAAAGCAATCTTACTAGAAACCTATCCCTAAGATTAGTAGTAGATTTATAGATTTCATTAACTTGCTCCTTTGTAAATATCCTCACTCTTACTTTAGGTTCGTCTAATTTAAGCACATTTTTGAAACGTGGTTTTTCTTTATTTACATGATATAAAAAATCCTTATATCCATTTCCACTGGCACCTTGAAACATCTTCTTCATCAACTTTTCAACAACATTTGATTCAACTAATTCTTCTCTGTATAGATAATCATAAAATGATGTCACTACCGTAAGGTAAGTGTTTACTGTTCTTTCACTGCGTTTAGCCTTAACTTCTTTTTGAGGTACTACTTTATTGCTTTCATATGGATTTCTGAGCCAAGCAACGAAGTCAGATATTATTTGAAAGCTAACTTGCTGATAATCAATTTCTGTTTGTTCTAAGTATGTAAAGTAATATTTCAAAGCTGTACAATAAGTCTGTAAAGTATTGCTACTACTCTCCTTGTTATAGTGAAATTTCATATACTTCGCAACGGGTTTAACTGGCGTTCCATTTGAATCAATAAGCAGATATACTTTTCTATTCCCAATCAATATTTGTTCTACCTTCATAAAAGCATCTCCAACCAATTGAAATTTACGATAGTGCTGCTACTTATAATGTTTACCGTTATTGTTGTTTCTTTAAGGTCCTCGCACCGAGGCTACGTCCTCCAGCAATACAAACAAATGTTCTTGTTTATGGTTTCATATTAAACTATTAATACAATATTTTCAACCTTTATTTATCCAATAAATTATGTAAATAAAAATGGATAACCAGCCCTCATATTAGACTAACTATCCTATGAATTAATATCTAAATTTAACCAATGATCACTTGTTATTGGCATACTGAAACCGGCTGCCTTTGCTTCTGCGATTGTCACCATACCATTTCCATTTGTATCAATGCTGGAAATATCCTCATTTGTGTTGGAACTACTTGAATCGGTAGGCTCACTATCTGTTAAACCAAGAGATTCGTTTACTTCATCAGGATTCACATTGTCAAATGAATCCGTAATGACATTTCCCTTTATTGTATAGGTATACTGATAACTGGAGGGAATTTGCGTTTCTGTATTCGGATAGGTGATAATTGCTTCAAAATTTGTCGCTCCGCCTGCCTTGCGGATCACTTCTTCCATATAAGCTTGATCACCATGTCGGTTTAGCGTACTATCTTGTGGGGTAATATTATAAGCATTTGAGACCCCTCCAAGTGAATCGGCAATGATATGTCCTTCATCTAAAACATCACTTTCCACACCAGGAACCTTCGCCTCGTCGGGATAGTATCTGCCAGAAGATAATACAGGTTCATTATCGTCATCTTGAAGAATGATTTCATCAGCTACAACACGTACTAATTGCCCGTATTCATTGGTAAATGCCCAATATTCACGGTCGCCATAACCAATGTCAACGACAACGTTTGATTCACG
Organism: Niallia sp. Marseille-Q9988; assembly: GCF_976954375.1. NCBI lineage: Bacteria > Bacillati > Bacillota > Bacilli > Caryophanales > Bacillaceae > Niallia > Niallia sp. Marseille-Q9988. The sequence goes on from NZ_CDRJSZ010000008.1 coordinate 93,570, forward strand.
GTGTCCAGACAGATCTCCTCCATCAACTTCCATAAGTTTATACCCTGCGAACAGTTCATTATTTGGCTCGGTTTGTGTCTCTTCTACTACTGATTCATCGTCATCCTTCGTGCTCGTTTCTTCTTCACTATTTTCATTTGTATTAACAGTGGTTACTTCTTGTATTTCTGTTTCTCCATTTTTATTTGAAGTATCTTCTACATTGGCACAACCAACCATAACAATCGTCATTAAAATCACGATTAAATAGTTCATTTTTTTGTTCATTCTATGCTCTCCCATGGTAGTTTTATATTATTCCTGCTAAAAATCTTGGAATGTTAGGATTAATTAACAACATTAACCCAATGATAATAGTATATTCTAAGATTAGCATTATTTCAGCAGATATTTATTGGAAGTGTGAAAGATTATCTTTTCAAAAAAGGCTTGCTCAATTTAAATAGCAATTTGAATAATGAAGCATAATTTATGAAATCCCTATAAAAATAAAAGAGACCAAAAAAGGAAAGTTACTTCCTTTTGGTCTCTTTTGTTTTTTGCCTCTAATCTTCCCTATTTTAAAGGATCTATTAATTCTGAATGAGCGTTAAAAAATCCAGCGCCATTTACTACTATTGAATTTAGACAGTAGTTGCTGAGTTATGATCATCCGCCCTTGCTAGGTAAGCTACACAGCAACGCCACCAAACATGTCGAACTATCCCACTATTCCATGAAATTATTTAAAGAAGCGGGCGTATATCATGCTCAAGGTGTAAATAGTTTCCATTGCCCTTCAGATAAAACTTCTACCGCTCCGTCAACTACTTTGATTGCAGTTTGATCATCAATTGCATATGCAGGTCCCTGTATCTCGACTGCCCATCTCTCTGCAGCAGCCATGGTATTTCCTGGCAGCATCTCGTGATCTAGATGCGGAAAAATGGAAAAATCAACTATTCTCAGTGTTCCATCACTTCCACTTGGTGGAGTCCAGCCAACAAAGTATTCTCCTATTCTAGGTGTCAAAACCATGCTCCCAGCACTCATTCCCACATAAACTGAGTTCAGTGATGTTAAAAGGTCTGCCAGTCCAGATTGACGCATCCAGTGGCACAGGTAAAGGGCGTCGCCGCCTGACACTAGCAGTACATCTGTTTCTTGAACAAGTGGTATCCATTGGTTTTCGTCGATACTTGGAAGTGCTGTAAGCTCCAACACGCCAACTGACTTCCAGCCAAGGTTGACCATGGGATTCTCTTCTTTTCCACTGATGAACTGCCATGCTTTGACTCCAGGGCCAACCCAAGGATGTCCATACATCGCTGTGGGAATGCACAGAGCGTTTGCCTCAGCAATCGGCTTTCCTAGCATATCAACCAGTGCGTCGTGTATGATTTTGTTATTGACGCCTCCAGATGTAAGCAGAAATTTCATAACCTCACTCCTGTCTTTGCTTCGTATTGTCAAGTTTGTTTAGATTGTTAGGATTGCATCCCTAGCTTAATGAACAATTCGAACATTTTAATTGAATCATTGCTATTCAGATGCCTAGTTAACTTATCTATCCAATACTAGATAAGTATAATCTGTCCTATGCTATAAATTCTTGTTAATTGAAAAGGTGGTGTAATATTCGGTTCTTATCTGCAAAAAACTGTTTCATAATAGAATAATGTTGAGTATCTTCCAATTTAGACTCACTTAATCCTTCTTCTGTAATTTGGATGATTTTAGCATTTGGATATGCCATAATTATCGGCGAATGGGTAGCGATGATAAATTGAGATCCTTTATTAACAAGTTCATTGATTCTAGCCAGCATCGTCATTTGTCTTAAGGGTGACAAGGCTGCTTCTGGTTCGTCTAAAATATATAAACCATTTCCTTGAAAACGCTCGTTAAATACGGCAAAGAATGATTCTCCATGGGATTGTTCATGAAGTGATTTACCTCCATAAGAATCTATAATTTTGGGATCCAAAAATGGTTCTTCTTTATCTAAATCTTCTATATTGGTTGCTACATTATAAAAAGTTTCAGCTCTAAAGAAAAAGTGTTCCTTTGGCCGGTTTACTCCTTTGATTAAACGTAAGTATTCGTCTAAATTTGAATGAGAGTCATAACTCGAAAAATGAAAATTCAATGTGCCGCCTTCTGGATTGAATCCTAATGCAATAGCAATCCCCTCTAGTAATGTTGATTTTCCCATTCCGTTTTCACCGATAATATAAGTAACATTAGGATGAAACTGTAATTCATTTAAGTTCTGAATAGTTGGCAGATTAAGCGGAAAGTTGTCATAAGATAAAATATGGTCTCTTTTAAGACTTACAGACCTAATGTACTGAGAATCTTGCTCTAACGTTTTCAATAAAAAAATCACCTCATTCTGTCTGAATAAAAACTAACTTCTTCAGTCAAATAACTTATATTCCCGTTAAAACATAACCTTATTTTACCATAAATCGTTAAATTTACATGAAATAGAATCCATATGAAACAACAAGGAAATTAGCAGCCACTTTCATTATTAGTTAATCCCCTCATCATAAAATCAAAGATAAAACAACCATCGAAAGGAAGACTGTCATAATAGTAAGTGCAGCAAGAATTAAAACAATTCCCATTGCACTTATACTAATAACTTGAAAGTGAATTAATATAATAAACAGAAAAAAATAAAACATTATAATAAAATAGGAGTAAAACATTCCTTTTTCTCGTATTACTTTCATTCTTTCATCTTTATTCTTAAATTGTGGATGCAAATAACCAAGAGAAAGAAACATAACAGATAACGCAAGAATTAGTGCATAAGTTGGAGATAATGGAAAATCACCTGTCATTCCACCATATAGGAAATAACCACTTTCTATCAATAAAAGAAAACCAATGACTATATAACCTAACCTTGATTTCATATATACTCCCTCCTAATTTGTAAGCAAAATTTATTTATAATCTCCTTCTTCTAAGATAAAAATATTTTCCACATTTGTTTGAAATATTTCGGCGATCATCATTGCTAAAGGGAGGGATGGATTGTATCTCCCCTTTTCAATTGAAATAATTGTTTGTCTGGAAACACCTAACTTTTCAGCTAATTTATCTTGAGACAAACCAAATTGATTTCTATGTTCACTTAATTTATTTTTCAAATTCATCACCACCTATATTCCTTTACAGTATAAATGTAAAGGAAACTTAACGTCAAGTTACCTTTACATTCTAGTGATGACTATTTAATACAAAGTCTATCTCCTTTGCACTCTTCTATTCTTCTTTCCCAATAGAGGACACTCTTTACTCTTCTACAGCCAAAAAAGGGGCAACAATGAGGAGAATCCACCATATTGCAAAAAAAAAATCACTTGCCCTATCTTGTCGCCCTTTTCCCTTAAACGTGAAATACGATATTTGCGCGTTTTTTCGGACATTCTTTCTCAATATAATAATCCTCTGCCTTCCAGTACCTATTTTTGAATTTATCTAGATTCAGCTGCGTTTCTTTCCTTTCTCGTGAAAACCTAATTTCTTTTGGGCAATCTAAATAAAGAATAAAGTCAAAAAAATCTCTCCATTCTATTCGTTGTAAAAAAACTCCCTCCATTATGATTAAGTCAGTATGTAACAATGAAATTATTTCTATTTGTTGGGTATCCGATTGGGAATTATATGTAGGCAACTGTATTTCTGTTGCATTTTTGAGCTTTTTAAAAAGTTTTTCCTGTAATGCTTGGACATCCCATTGTAAATGATAGTATTCATACCATTCCTCATAACCAGTATGATAACGCCGATTTCTTTCTACAATATAATCATCTATATGTAAAACTTTCACAGAAAGTCCTCTTTCAAGGAGACTTGCTTCTAGTTTTTTTACCATGGTTGTTTTTCCAGACCGGCTTAGCCCGTCTATACCTACGACTACTCTTTTCCCTTTTGCCGTTGGTAGCATGTTTTCTACTATAGCATTTATCTTATCTTGCAAATTAGTCCCTCTTTTCCTTTACAGCTGTTTGCTTAAAATAGCCATCATTCGTTCTCGTTCTTCCTCTTTATCGTTGTATTCAAACAAACCAATCTGATTTCCCCATGGATCCTGGAAAGTTCCCCATCTAACTGGCACCTCTGCCCTCCCTTCTATCTGTAAACCTTCTATTTCTAACTCGCTCCTTAACCGATCCTGCTCGAAGTTAATATCCTTTACGGCAAAGCGGAGCGGTCCGCTTCCTTCGGATGGAATACCTTCTGCCACTTGCAGCCAGCATCCCGGCAGTATTTCCCATTCTGCAAACCCTTCATGGGGAACAAAATCCGGTTCCCTTTGAAAAAAAGTACTGTACCACTTTATTCCGTTCACTATATCCGATACTCTTATTTGATAAGTCATTTCAAAAAACATTTACTCACCTCGTTGTATTAGTTGCCATATTTGCTTATTTTAAAATTATTTCTCCGCACTATTCTATCTTTTTCAACTAATTTCCTACTATCAGACTTCCGCCTATATTCTCTCTTAAGGATAAATTAAGGTTAAATAGTAATAATAAGAACCATAAACAGGACTTTATACTCAGATTTTCACATTAAGGAGGATCGCGGAAGACTTTTTAGCAAGTTTTAAAGAGAATGGAAAAACAAGATAACTATTTTCCTAATGATTAGGCTAGAAATATATAATCTTTTTGAATATTATATATTTTACATCTAAGAAATTCCAATATAATTATATTGGTCATTCAAAAATTAAATTGTAAACGGCGGTCATAACTATATGAAAAAAATATCAACAAAGATTATCCTTTTATCTTTATTAAACTCAGTGTTAGTAGCTATTATTAATGTAAGTGCCTCTTTATTTATGAATGGGAGTGGCAGCGATACAGCTACTGCTGATCCAAGTATTGGCGCGGCACAGCCAATGCAAACTGGCTTTATGATTCCTACACCCATATTATGGGGATTAATTATTTCATTAATTATTGGTATTATCTTATCTTATATTTTAGGCAAAGCAATCGAAAAACCGATTGTGAAGGTGACGGAATTTGCAAAGAAAACAGCCGATTTAGATTTGGCTGATACAGATGATGACTTAGAAAAATTAGTAGAAATAAAAGACCAAACAGGGAATATGGCAAGAGCACTATATGAAACTAGAAAAGCACTTAAGAATATTACTTCCGAACTGCAAATAGTGTCTTCCACGGTTACTAATCAATCCAATCACCTTACTAAAAACACAGATGAAAATGTGAGCTCCATTACACAAATCGTTAATACAATAGATCAGCTAGCACTCGGAAATTCCGAACAAGCAGACACCATGAGTGGAATTAGCGGGACTTTAGCAGATGTCGTTTCTTTAATTGATGGAATAGCTGCGAAAACATCTGAAAACGCAGAACAAGCTACTCATTCATTGGATTCTATCAATGAAGGCCAATTAAGCGTTGATATACAAACGAGGAAAATGGAGGAAACACTTCTTGTATCAAATGAAGTTAATCATTCTATTAACGAACTAAAAGAAATGATTCATCAAGTTACAGGATTTGTTGGAATTATTACCTCTATTGCAGAACAAACGAATTTATTGGCACTAAATGCTTCTATAGAGGCTGCCAGAGCTGGTGAAGCTGGAAAAGGATTTTCCGTAGTAGCAGATGAAATAAGGAAATTAGCAGAACAGTCTTCCCATTCAGCAAGAGAGATAACATCTATTATCGAAAAGACTTCTGAGAAAACCGATTTAGCTGTTGCAAATATTGAACAATCCAATAAATTAATCGATGAACAAAGAGATGCATTAAATATTACGGAAAAAGCTTTTGATAAAATTAGAACAATGTATGAAGGAATTGTAGACGGCTTTAAACAAACTGCAACTGCTATGAAGACGGTTAATGGAAGTTCGCAAACGGTGTCGAATCAAATTCAAGATTTAACATCCCGTGTGGAGGAATTTGCAGCAAGTACAGAAGAAATATCCGCAACAGGAAAAGAACAGTTACTATCAACTGAAACCATTGCTAGTGCTGCCAAAGAATTAGACATTTTAGCTAGTAGATTAAATAAGCAGATTAATAAGTTTAAGATTTCCTAATAATGATTCAAAATCATTCAAAACACTGAAACAAAAGAGACCAGGTTGGTGGGGACCCTGGTCTCTTTTTCTGTGTTATACAAGGTGCAATTAAACCTTTTTAGTTAAAGGAAACAAAACGCAATCTTTAATCGTCTCCTTTCTTTAATATCTAAAAGACAGCTTCAATTGGAATTTTTCATTAATCCTGACTAATCAAGTATTTCTCTTTAAAACTTGGACTTAACTCACTCCATACATCAAATTTATTTCCATCCATATCGAAAAAGACAAAATTATTACCTGGATGTCCTCTATCCTCTATATCCCCTACCGTTACACCTTTTTCCATTAACACGTAATGAAGTTTCTTTAAATCTTCTATACCGTCTACTTCAAATGTCAGAAAGAAATGCTCCTTATCTTTGCCATCTTGAAAGGCTGCTTTTTCTCCTTTCTGCGATTTAACAAGAAAGAAGCTTTGATTCGCAAAATCCAGAATGGCTTTCTCTTCATTTCTGAAATTTTCAATTGCACCTAATTTTTCTTGATACCAGTTTGAAGCTAACTCTGGATTCTCAACTGGTAGATAGATTGTTCCAACTCTGTGAATGATTGTATTCATCTTGATCCTCCTTTTGGGATAATATAAGATTCATACTTTCATTCGACAAAAGGAAAAGATATCCTTTTTCTTTTAGCAATTTACACTATATCAATTTGGCTAACATTCTTGCTTGGTTAGGTGATTAATTGTGAGTTTGGATCATATATTATAATTTGGCCTGATATCATTCCTACGTTTTATATTTTCGCTAAGGAGATTCATGAACACTTGTAAAACTGCTCTTTTTTATAACGAGAATCTTTAAATAGTTTTAATCTAACACCTTTTTTTAAGCTAATTTAATGATGGTTGGTTCTACTTCACTCAAAATTTCAAAGGTTTCATCCGAGGTAACAATAATATAATGGTCTATATGATAATGCTCACTTCCTGGACCAGGTAGTTGATCATACCAATCTACAAAATCTGAATTTATAGCCTTATATAAGGACCATGATTTTCTGACTGTATCCACTTCGTTTTTACGAGCCTGAAAAGCTGGTTCTGCTAAATCACTCCGCTTCATTTCATCTGCAAATCTACAGGCTAAAATATAATTTCCATTCTTTTCTTTATTAAATTGTATTTGATAAGTATTATTCTGAATATCTTCTAACGTTATTTGTAAGCCCTTTGAGTATTTGAACTCAACTAATTCTAGTGCTCCTTCTATAGCAATGCTAGGAATCCATACTTTTAAGTTAAGCTTTTTCATACTTTTCCTCCTTTTTGAAAAACTCCTTCAGTTAATATTTCCCATCCATTATAACTCTTTTTTTATACAAAAAACCCACCTTTCGTATGACCTTTTCATACAAAAAGTGAGTTTTCTTTTATCATTATCTTTTTAACCATGTTCCCTCAGCTAACCTTTCATCGCTAAATTCCCTAAAAAGATTACATCCTACTGAAATTGTATTACTGTTTATTATACTTATAACTTTCCAATAGTATCACTTCTAACTTTCCAATCCATTTATAATAAACTAATAAGATAAGTAGAAGGATAGGTACAACAATTAATTCATACCATAAATGCCACCAACCCAAATGGAAATATCCCCAAGGTTCTGGAAGTAAAACAAGTGCTTCATAAATGATAACTCCCACTGTCCAACTAGCAATATAAATTACCTTTCTTTTCAAATCGGATACAAAAGGAAACCAACTTAAAAATAGGATGTTTACTGGAGGAATCAGTAATGTATGTGCAAGGACACCAAGCCAATCAATACCTTTATCAAAATACCAATATCCATGGTACTTGAATTCGACCATCACATCAAAAACGTTCTGAAATGCAATGGTAAATATCCAAATACTAAACATTGCATTCATGCTAGCTATTTTATTTTTTTGAAAGGCAATTAAATTAAATAAAATAATGGAAATAAATAGAAAAATCATCGTTTGTATTATTTTCCTTTTTAATAATATGTTATCCTGAATAAATCTAATAATACATCGCTAAGCTTGTTTATTATATGAATTATTTTCTATATGTAATTTTATTCGATTGCATAGTTTCACAACTTGATCATTGTCTCCCATTGGAGCATCTTGCCAATCATAAACTTCCATTGGTCCCCAATGTTCTTTTGGTGTATTTGGATAACGAGCCACAATGTGCATATGGAGATGCGGAACAGAGTTACCAGAAACAAGTGAATAGATATGTTCTGCGTTTTCTGATTCCTTAAGAGCCTTACTAACTCTTGTCATTATTACTCCAAATGCCTTTGCTTCTTCTACTGTCATATCTGCAAGTGAGGGAGTATGTCTTTTTAAATCAATCATAATATGACCTAAATAGTTTAGCTTTCCCTTTCTATCGATATGACCAACATATACATAATCATCTTCATAAATCATTACTCCCGAAGTTTTGATATTGCCAACATGCTTATTACAGATAAAACAACTTTTATTCATTCTAATTCCCCTTTTAAGAAAATTAATAGTAAAAATAAATAGGAGACCTTTTCTCCCAGGCTCATATTCCCTCTAGTTGTAATAATTTACCTTTTATTTAAATAACGCACCTTATGCTTTATTCACAAACTTTTTTTCTTACTTCTACTGTGGCTATTCATACATCCTAGATCTTTCCATCCATTTCAATCTCATAATGCTTTTAATTCGACATATAAGGGACTAATCCTCTTTAATGTACCCCCTTATAAATGCTAAATAAGCAATAACAAGACAGAATAACTCACCAAACCAAGAAAAAAAGCAACGAAACTGCTCTCTCTTTCTTCTGGCAACTCTTCCTTTAGTACATTTAATATTATCCCACCTGCCAAGAATGCTGTGAGCAATGAGATATAAACTTCTTTTAATTCTGTAAATACTCCAACTACCCATCCTAATAATATTGCCAATGTCAGTAACCATCTTCCTAAATGGTCATATATTTCTTTGTGATCTTTCCTTAGACTGTGATCATTGGTAACAAAATGAACCGCCATTGCTAAGAAGTAGAAAAACATCCCCCAATGACTTTTATATGTTTCTCTAATCAAAAGGTAGCCTATTAGCGCATTATATACAAAAAAAGATGTTATATGAATCCAGAATACACCGGGTTTCGTTTTTTTCATACCACTTTCTTTTTTTGAATTCTTCACCATTCTTTCTAGTCCATAGAAAATAGTCAATCCCAGTAGAGCTATCAGATAGGCGTGATTCTCAAATAGGTGAAAGACTCCTTTAGCTCCTGCTTGCTCCAATACTCTTTGATGTTTACTTAATTCGGGCAATAGATGGATAAATACATAAGAAACAGCAATCCCTCCCGCAATGGAGAGAAACCTACTTCTAGGTGAATCTTTGATAAACTTCATTGCTTTAGAAAAGAAATGAATAAAAATAAAGCCAATTGCAAAAACAAAACTTAGACTAATCGTCATTTAAATCCCACCCAATTTTTAGTTATGTACATTAAATAACCTAAATCTACATAACAAAACCATACTCGGAAGATTACAACCTATCTACTCTGCTCATTTTAAGAATATTCTTCTTTAACTTTCCAATTCTATTCCAGTAAAACCTTGAAGATTCCTATGCTAAAAGAGCATTAATTATCTAAGTTTTTCTTTCACTTGGTTTAAGTGGTGGATATCGTGTTCCAAAAATATTTCAATGAATTTTTCTGGTGAAAATGAGTTTGGCTCATTTTCGATATGAAATTCGATATCCCTATCAAGCTCTTTTAACTCTTTCACTAATTGTTTCCGTGTTTTTGCGAAATCATCGATTATCTCCCTAACATTTTTATATTTCTTTAAATGGGCGACAGCTTCCTTGTTATGTAAATCGTGATTGGGAAAAGGCGGTAAAACCATCTCGTTAGCCATCAAAGGTACCATCTTTTCTAATATAAATTTATCCCAATAAAACAAATGTCCCACTATCTCTCTAATGGACCACTTTCCTTCTGAAATAGGTTCATTAAGGATTTTTTCAGGATAGTCCTTTAATTCAAATAATTTTTCAATTATGTCTTCATATTGATTGATTTTATTCATTTTCTAAGCCCCCCCAAAAGTTAGGAAAAAACCAAACGAACGTATGTTCACTTTTATAATAACAAGAAAATTCAGCTTATTCAACCATGCTACCCTGTTAGTCCAAAGAGAAATGAATTCCTAGATAAAGATGGAGTAGCAAAACTTGTGTTTGCTACTCCCATTCATACTATATTTTCAGATACAATCATCTACAAATAAATTCTTCTAACTTTTTTAGGAATATTAGGAACTATCAATATATTAAATATACTTTCTTTTTAAAGAAAGGCCTCCGTTACTCTAAGTACATCATTTCACAAAATCTTATACTACTGAAAGAACCTGATTATCGTTTATCTTCCCCTTTTATATTTCTATTATTTCAACTAACCCCTTTAGTTACTGAAATAATCAAAAAAAAGAATAACAACTTATGTCAATTTCCTTTAATCAAATATCTATCACATGGAATTATTTGTATCTGATTTCTTAAATATTCCTACTAAAAGCAAACTTAATCCTATGATAAAACCTATTGGGAATAATAAAGAAAGTGCTAGTTCAATAAGACATTTAACGCTTATTACAATAAAAGAGATTTATAAATTTCTCCAATAATCCCTTTCAATTGATGCACACCTAATTCTGCATTCGTCATAATAACGGCACCTTTCTCTATGTGTGGGTACGCCACCATCATACATTGAAAACCTACTCCCCATCCCATAGATGTAATTTCTAATTCTTTTTCGGAACCATCTAAAAATACACCTAATCCAGTCCAGCTTTTTCCTATTTGAGAAGTTATCATTTCTTTAGCTAATCTTTTTGAAATTCCAATTTTACTTTCTCCTTTTAATGCCTTCATTAACTCAAGGACTAGTGTAGCTAAATCTAATGCAGTCGTCCATAATCCTGCAGCTGCAGGATAAGGGTAGATAGGATATTTTTCTTCTACCAACTTACCGTTTTTATTATGACCACAAGAAAACTCCTTTTTACCTATCTCGAACATCGTTGTATTTAAATAGCTATTTTCCATTTTCAATGGCTTAAATATTAGCTCTTTTACCACATGATTAAACTGCTTTTTCGTTACATCTTCTATTAGTTGCTGAATAATACAATAGCCCGCGTCAGAATAATGAAATTCACTTTCTGGCTCGAATTGCACTTCAATAGGAACTTTACAATAATGGGATTTTCCCTCTAACAATTCAACCATCGAGGGAAACCCTATATCTAAATTCTGTTCAAAAAAACTACCTTCAGGGTCCTTGATTCCCGATTGATGACTAAGTAAGTTTCTTAAAGTAACTTTTTTATTTTTTGTATATTTATTTTCAGGCACTTTCCACGTTACAAGTCTTTCATTTACACTTTCATCTAAATCAAGAAGCCCTTCATCCAGTAACTTTATTGCTATTATTCCAGTCAAAAATTTACTAATGGAACATGCACTGAAAATAGAATCATCACTTACCTTTCTATCGCTTTTCACTTCAAGTAAACCATAGTTTTTTGTTCCACTGATTTGACCTTCTTCGAATAATGCAATACTTAAACCGTTTACATTATAATATTCCATTCGTTCTTCCATATGGATGTTTCGTAAGTTCATCATTCTCCCCCCAGATAACTTTATAATGAAACTATAACACGAATATACGTTCTTATACATATATTTGGAAAAATAATTTTGCTCTGTTTATTGAACAAGAATCGTACACATTTATGTGTAGTTTGGAAATTAATAATTTAAATATGCTTAAATATTCTTCTTCAAACAACAAAAAACCCACTTTCTGTATGGTTCCAATTCCATACCAAAAAGTGAGTTTTCCCTTATCCTTATCTAGCTTACTCGCCTAAATCGACGTTATGATATACTTGCTGCACATCATCTAAATTAAGGCTGCTATTTATATTACTATATCAATGTTTTCACTAATCATTTAGTGTATGAAGTTATTAACATTTATTATAATTTAAATTATCTAGTCGTTAATGATAATAGGTTTTCTTTGGAAGTTAAAGCTAGATAAAAGAGACATTTTTTCATGAGGATTAGGTTATATTCCCCTTTCTCTATAATTTAAAATAAAAAGACCCCCACCAGTTAAGGTAAGAGTCCTTTTAAATGTAATGACAACAACTACCATTAAACAATACACCCTATCATAGATAGGTGTCAGACGATCACGACAAGGTGATCTAACATAATTTATACTCTAATAATAAACAATAACTTTCTTTATGTCAAGAGATAAACATATATCCTATCTATGAAAGAGTACGTTATTATTTTATTCAATATTATCAATATTATGCTAGGCGGTCAAAGATTTAATATCCAAACATATACATTAATCTGGACTTCAATAATTTCATATCTTTCTTTTCAATATTAAATATCAAATCACCAATACGACTAATGTCTATAGTTTTAATATCTTCACATTTTATAGCTGATAATTCTTCTAATTCCTTGTATTTATTTTTATATAAAAAGAAATGATTTTTATACTTAGGTATTTTCTTTCCATGAGCCACACTATAAGGGAATTTTGTAGATATAGGTATAACCACTACAGTTTCCCCAGTATTTAAGTGATTAGGAGAGACTATTACTGCAGGTCTAGTTTTATTTTTCTCAGCACCCAAATTACCTTTCCCAAAATTGACCCAATACACTCCACCACGAAAAACATCTCTAATTGGTGGCTTTTTACCTCTTACTTTTGGTTTACTGGCATGTGAATTTAGCATTTTTTCTTTATCATCCATTAATTTGTATTTTTCAGATAACCATTCTGCTGATTGTCTAATATTCTCATTTTTATTCCACGGCATAACTTTACCTCCCATATTTCTCTATATTTTACCATATTAAGAGAATAGCAGGGAGGAAATTATTCGAAATAAAGAACATTTTGTCAGTTGTTGCGGTTTCCGGGGAAATCTTTGAGAACTTGGAAATTTAACTCCGAGTCTTTTTATGCTATTCGTTATTTACCATTTCACTAATTGTGTTTTCAAGTTCTTCGATACGCTGCTCTAAAGAAGTTATATAAACCCTTGCAGTAGGATATACAAGTCCTTTCAAACTAACTCGTAAATCGACAACTTCTGAAGGTTGAGGATTTTCATTAATTAATTTATCCACTTGAGCTTGAAAACCTTCTCCATATGATTGAACATTTTTTATATGGTACTTCAATACGTTTTAAATTATCATTAAAAAGGTTTCGGTAATCTCTATTTATATTTGTCCCTAATGTTGGATAAGGATAATTAGGCATCTATAATACTCCTTTCAAGTAATAAAAGGATACTTTTATTTAGTAGTATCCTTTGTTTGTTTCAACTCATTTAATTGTCCTTCTAAATCTTGTATGTATGCGTCTTTCATTGCTAAGGTCACCTGTAAATTAGCCAATTGTTGAGCAAGATTCCCCATTACGATTTGTTCATTTACAGTAACTTGTTTTTTCTCAGCCATTTTCAATTCACCGCCATTTCTAAATCAGCAATTTTATGTTCAGCTTCTTCTAACCTTGTTATCAGTTCTTGAGTAGCTTTCCTGTTCATAGATAAACCTTTATACATATTAATTGTGTCACCTTTTCTAAGCATAGGTGCCGCTTCTGCAATAAAACCTATTTGTTTATTGTCGTATATACCTTCATTTAAATCACTTTTCAAGAAATATGTGAATATTGTCTTTATAAAGTACACTAGATGCTGGATTGAATTCGCTCGCATATATTGGTCTATAAGTAACTCCATTACCTTCGTTGTATCCAGCGTGATCTGTAACTCTAACAGCTCAGTATACATCATCTAATAACAAACAAAAAACCCACTTTCCATATGAATTTAATTTCATACAAAAAATGAGTTTAGTTTATCATCATAAATATTATGATTTTTGATATAGTATATCGTAGCTTAAGCTCCAACTCCCTTTCTGTATGGTTCCAATTCCATACCAAAAAGTGAGTTTTCCCTTATCCTTATCTAGCTTACTCGCCTAAATCGACGTTATGATATACTTGCTGCACATCATCTAAATCTTCAATCGCATCAATCATTTTCTCGAATTGTGCTTGTGCTTCTGGATCTAATGTTACATCGTTTTGTGCAAGCATTGTTAGCTCGGCTACGGTGAATTCTGTTACACCAGCTTGTTTAAATGCTTCTTGTACTGCGTGGAATTGATCTGGCTCTGCGTATACAATAACAGAATCTTCTTCTTCCATAATATCGCGTACATCTACATCTGCTTCCATTAGAAGCTCTAATGCTTCTTCTTCTGTTTTTCCTTCTACCCCAATAACGGCTGTTGCATCAAACATATAAGAAACGGAACCACTTACTCCCATGTTTCCACCATTTTTACCAAATGCGGCACGAACATCTGAAGCTGTTCTGTTTACGTTATTTGTTAAAGCATCAACGATTACCATCGAACCGTTAGGACCAAAGCCTTCATAGCGAAGCTCATCATATGTTTCTTCGGAACCGCCTTTTGCTTTTTCAATTGCACGGTCAATAATATGTTTTGGTACACTATATGTTTTTGCGCGCTCTAGGACAACTTTTAGCGCTTGATTAGATTCTGGATCTGGTTCCCCTTGTTTTGCCGCTACAAAAATTTCACGGCCGAATTTTGCATAAATACGACTAGTATTTGCATCTTTTGAAGCTTTTTTGTCTTTAATATTGTTCCATTTACGACCCATTATGAACACTCTCTTTCTGCTTATACATTCAACTTATTTATTATAGATAAAAACACAGCATTTCTTCAACTTTTATTGATTGTATTTCGCGTTTATCTACCTGCCATTTCTTAAAGCCACTAACATTATACATGAAATGGCCATTTTATTCAGCTTTTTGTTAAAAACTTTGTGGCAAAGCTTAGACAAATTTGTCCAGAGAAAATTCTAACATTACTTTTATATCCGCTATTTAGGCTCCTTCTCTATACATTAGTCGGAAATTCTCCGCTTATTCGTTCTCCTGCTACTAAAAAATCACAATGAATAATAACAGCGCCTAATACAAAAAACTTGCAACAAATAAAAAGTTACAAGTTTTTATATCTAACACTGGTTTTGCACTAATAGCTTTTCTCTCATTCCCTTTGCTGCCTCTACCATTACTTCTAGTGCACCGATTGTTTCCTCTTCATTCCTTGTCTTCAAGCCACAATCCGGATTAATCCAGAATAAGCGTGGATCAAGAACAGCTAGAGCGTTTTCGATGTTTTCGGTAATTTCTTCTTTTGTTGGCACTCTTGGACTATGTATATCATATACGCCAAGTCCAATTCCTTTTTCGTATGTTTTCTTTGCAAATGTTTGAATAAATTCCCCGTGACTTCTGGATGTTTCGATAGAAATCACATCGACATCGAGTGCATCAATGGCATCAATAATGTCCTCAAAATTCGAGTAGCACATATGTGTATGAATTTGCGTTTCTCTTTCCACAGACGTTGTTGCAAGTTTAAAAGAGTAGACAGCTGCATCTAAATATTTCTTCCATTTTTCTTTTTTTAGTGGCAGTCCTTCCCGAAGAGCTGGTTCATCTACTTGAATCATACGAATATTGTTTCTCTCAAGCTCCTCCACTTCTTTCTTGAGACTGAAAGCGATTTGCTTCGCTACTTCTGCTCTTGAAATATCATCTCTTACAAATGACCAGTTCAAAATGGTGATTGGCCCTGTCAGCATTCCTTTTACAGGTTTAGTCGTCAGACTTTGCGCATAGACCGTTTCTTTCACGGTCATTGGATTCTCATATGCGACATCACCATAAATAATGGGTGGCTTCACACAACGAGAACCATAGGATTGAACCCAAGCAAACCTAGTAAACTGAAAGCCGGCTAGCTTCTCACCAAAATACTCCACCATATCTGTCCGTTCAAATTCTCCATGAACAAATACTTCTAACTCTAAATCCTCTTGTATCTCTATCCATTTTTTAATTTCTGCTTGAATAAAAGTCTCATACTCTTCATTGGTTATTTCTCCTTTTCGCCATTTTAACCGCTCCTTCCGCACTTCCTTCGTCTGTGGAAAACTTCCGATTGTCGTTGTCGGAAGAATTGGAAGTTTGAAAGCTTCTTGTTGTGCTTGCTGTCTTATTTTTGCATTATCGCTTCTTTCTGGTTTGCCAGCAGCCCTTTTTAATTCTTCTTGAAGAACTTGATTATTTCTTGCACTGGACGAGTTCAATCTAATAATCGCTTCTTTACTTTTATCGATTTGAGCTCGAATGACTGCTTTTCCTTTTCTGGCTCCCTCTGTTAACGTATTTATTTCTTGTAATTTTTCATCTGCAAAGGAAAGTGCCTCTTTTAAAATCAAATCTATTTGCTCTTCCTTCACCGTTACTGGTACATGAAGCAAGCTTGATGACGGCTGGATGATTATCTTGTCACTTCCGATAGCCTTCTGTATTTCTGCAAGCAGCTCTCCCTTTTCTTCCAAATTAGCTCTCCACACATTTCTGCCATCAATAATACCTGCAGCAAGGACTTTCTCTTTTGGAAATCCATATTGCTGAATAGATGCTAAATTCTCTCCGTCATCGTGAACAAAATCTAAACCAATTCCTGCGACAGGTAACGAAATAATCGTTTTATAATCTGTCACAGCGTCAAAATAGGTTTGAAGAATCACTTTTAATTTTGGGGCCGCCTTTTGCAATGTTTGATAGATTTGCTGTGTAATGTTCCATTCTCTTGGTGTGACATCTGTAACTAAATATGGTTCATCTATTTGAAGCCATTCCACTCCCTCTCTTTCTAGCTCTGTTAAAATTTGTGCATATAAAGGGAGATAAGATTCCACTGTTTCTTCTAGCTTATCTTCTTCATAGCCTTTTGCTAATTTTATAAAGGTCAGTGGTCCTAACAATACCGGTTTTCCCTCGATTCCTAATGCTTCCTTTGCTTCCCGGAAAAATGCCAGTGGGCGATTCTCTGTTAATAGTGGCTTTCTTTCTCCCAGCTCTGGCACCATATAGTGATAGTTTGTATTGAACCATTTTTTCATGGCTGATGCTACTGCAAACTTATTTCCTCTAGCAATCTGAAAATAAGTTTGCAAGGGAACCTTCCCCCCATTATAAGCAAATCTAGCTGGCACTTGCCCAAACATCGCAGCCGTATCTAATACATGATCGTAGAGACTAAAATCACCGACAGGAATTAAATCAATTCCTTGAAGCTTTTGCTTTTGTATGTTTTTTAATCGAAGCTTTTTCGTTTCTTCCAGCAGCTCTTCTCCCGAACTCTCCCCCTTCCAATAACGCTCCAATGCTCTTTTCCATTCTCGTTTCTCTCCAATTCTTGGATAGCCTAAATTAGAACTTTTATACATGCTGTTTCCCCATTTCCGATTTTTTTATCTCTAGCAAAAGTTAGTCAAAAAAAGAGCCGGACGTCCACATATCTATATAGAAGCTCTCTACTTTCTTGCTTCCTAGATAAACAGTGGAGTCAGACTCTTATGAGATTTCTCATTTAAGTTCAGCACTAACTAGAGTTGAGACAATTCTTCTCCCAACACATATTCTCCCTCCTCTATATCCACGTAGAGTAGCTTACTTACAAATAGGCAGGTCTCCTGACTTAGGATCATCACTCCTTCTCTCCTTCCCATCTAGTTAAGACAGTGGATATGAGAATTTGTTCCTCCTTACAGTGGCGGGACCGCGCCGGATTCTAACCGGTCTTCCCTTTTAAGCCATGAATGGGAATTCATAAGCACCTATTTGCGCTATTTAATTTTCAGTTCATTTCTATAATAAAAAATAAAAACCTCCCTTTATAAAAAAGAGAGGTTTCGTCGTGTATCTTTATCCCCCTCTTATCTTTCAAAGCATCATCGCTTTGCTGGAATTAGCACCTTTTCTTAAAAAAGAATGGTTGCTGAGGTATCAACGGGCCAGTCCCTCCACCTCTCTACATAAGAGTTTTTTATGTACTTTTTCGAATTAACAAAATATTAGCACGGTAATTTCTCATTGTCAATTCTTGTTTTACATACTGTATATAATTTTTTATTTCTTTTGGATACGTAAAATTTTCAAGATTATTCCCTTTTACATGCCTTTTCCTATTTTTACATAATAGATTTCTTTCCAGCCCTTCTTGATTACGAACACTTGTTCTGTTATGATAAAAAAGTAAGGAGATGATTTAGATGCTGCGCGATCGAGGCACAATTAAATGGTCAGCGATGATGATGCCTGAACATGTTCAAAGTATAAAAGAGATTTTAGTGGAATCACAAAAAATAAAAATGCCTATTTTAGAAGAAGATAAAATACGCGAAATGGAGTTACTGTTACTTGAAGGAATCGAATATAATCTTTTGCTTCACTTTGAGATTTTTCATGATGGAGCTATCAGATGTTTATCTGGAAAAACAACTTCTATAGACCATCTAAACCGAGAGCTTCGTATTCTCGATACGAATAATCATACGCACTCCATTCCTTTTCCCAGCTTGGTAAACATACAAAACGATTAATAAAAGGAGCATTACCGTGTTTGATTATACGCAATTTCCAAATAGATCCATTCTTTGTGTAGATATGAAAAGCTTTTATGCGAGCATTATTGCTGTCACAGAAGGATTAGATCCTCTCACCTGCCATCTTGTGGTTGTTGGCAATACCGACCAAAAGGGCAGTGTCGTCTTAGCGGCATCTCCTGCCATGAAGAAAGACTTTCGCATAAAAACAGGCTCAAGACTTTTTGAACTACCAGATGATCCAAGAATTATCGTGCGAAATCCGAAAATGGGACTATTCATTCGAGTATCGACCGAGATAACGAAATTATTTTTCCGATATGTGCCCCCCTCTGCTGTCCATACCTATTCTGTCGATGAAAGCTTTCTTGATGTAAGTGGAATGGGAAAAACCTTTGGCACACCAATGGAAATAGCTCAGAAAATGAAAGGCGATATTATGCGCGAGTTTGGGCTGCCTTCGACAATTGGCATCGGACCCAATATGCTCATGGCAAAGCTTTGTCTTGATTTAGAAGCGAAAAAAGTAGATGGTGGTATAAGCACATGGTCTTATGAGGACATTCCCCATAAATTATGGCCTATTTCCCCGCTGCGCGATATGTGGGGAATTGGAAAACGAACAGAAAAAACGTTAAACAATATGGGGATATTTTCGGTTGGCCAGTTAGCACGCTATGATTTAACCTTACTTGAGAAGAAATTTGGGATTATGGGGAATCAGCTTTACCACCATGCCTGGGGAATTGATTTATCGGAAATTGGTGCACCCATTATGCAAGGACAAATTAGCTACGGGAAAAGCCAGATATTGCTGCGAGATTATAAAGAAATCCACGAAATAAAATCCGTTCTCCTTGAAATGTGTGAGGATGTAGCAAAAAGAGCCAGAAGCAATCATCATGCAGGAAGAACCATCACTTTAGGAATTTCTTACAGCAAAGATGAATTTGGCGGTGGTTTTCAACGATCTCGAACAATCGAAAACCCAACAAATGTAACGATGATTATTTATCAGGTCTGCCTTGAATTATTTCACGAAAACTACCGGGGACAAACGGTTAGACAAATTTCTGTTTCTATTACAAAATTAGAGAATGATTATGAAATGCAATTAGATTTATTTGACACAGGCGGGTGGAAAAAAAGGAAGCTTGGCTATGTTGTCGATACGATTCGAAATCGCTATGGCTCGACCGCCATCTTGCGTGCTGTTTCCTACACCTCTGGGGGTACAGCCCTAAAGCGCGCTAATTTACTTGGTGGACATAAAAAATAAGAAATGAGGTGGATTGATGTTAAAACAAATTCGATTAAAAGAGGAAAGCATTCCTTCCAAAAATACTTATCCCTTTATAATCCCTGCACTCCGCCATTTTAGCTCCCTTGATTTTAAAAAGAAGGTGACGTTTTTTGTTGGGGAAAATGGCTCTGGAAAGTCTACCTTGCTTGAAGCTATTGCCTATCAATGCCAATTTAATACAGCAGGCGGTGGCAGAAATAACAGCTATGATGTTCATTCTTCCCAATCCGATTTGGGAGAATATCTACAGTTATCATGGTCTCCTACTAAGCTTACGAACGGATTTTTTCTGCGGGCGGAATCCTTTTATGAATTTGCTACACATATTGATCAACTAGAAAGTGCGAATAAATATGCGAGTTATGGCGGAAAATCATTATTACAGCAGTCCCATGGCGAATCCTTCCTATCTCTCTTTCTTCACCGTTTTAAAGGAGAAGCGATTTATTTATTAGATGAGCCGGAAGCTGCGCTATCACCACAACGGCAATTAAGCTTTCTCCGCATCCTCCATGATTTAGCAGAGACCGAAGAATGCCAATTTATTATTGCGACTCATTCTCCGATTTTATTAGGCTATCCGAATGCGACAATTCTTAGCTTTGATGGCGACCAAATGGAGGAAGTCGAATACGAAAATACAGAGCATTATCAAATTACCAAATACTTTTTACAATATCGAGAGAAAATGCTGCGAGATATATTGGAGGAAGAAATAGAGGGTATGTAAAAATTGGATATTCTCCTCTTAATCAGTAAATAGTATAACTATCTGATTACTTAAGGAGATTATTATGATTGGATTATTACTCTCTGTCTTTATCTTTAATTTTATTGCCTATATAACGAATAAAAAATTAACGCATAATCAAATTTTACATATATGGATATTTACTATCGCTTTTCAACTGCTGTTTGATTTATATATTGATGTAGGATACCATGCCTACTGGTACTTCAGTAAATCAGAGGTGGATTGGGAATCAATCATTCATATTTTACTATTGGTACCACCTGTAAATATTATTTTCCTAAATCTTTATCCGATGAAGAAAAAGATTCTATATAAAATTTTATTTATTTTCATGTGGAATCTTATCATTGTAGGATATGAATGGTTCACTTTATTACCATCACCATGGGGATATTTTCATTATGGCTGGTGGAAAATCTCCTACTCCTTTTGCATCAATCCCATTTTACTATTTATTTTAATAAAATATTATAAGCTAGTAACCAAACTGGAGAAGAAATCCCGTTCGGCGACGGAATGATTATTCTGTTGCTTCTTGAGATCATAACGAATACTCCTTTAGCAACTCCCTCTTTTCTTTCTTCTACAGTTTGACTTAAAATGATGAAACGTTTTATTCTATACACCGATTAAAACAGCCCTTATACCTATTGACTTCACTATTCCGAACGGAAACCAGGACTATCAACTCATATTTTTTTATAAAGTAATAAAAAAATACGACTTTATACCTTGAAATAACCGAATAAAGTGGTAAAATTAAATTTGGGCAAATTTTACGAAAGTAAAAGACGCAAAGCCACGGGCCTAACGCAATTGCTATGGTAGCCGGGTTGCCAAGATTATACATATATCTTGTTGAAAAATCTTCCTGTCTAATTTGCCTTATAAAATTAGAAAAGAGGAATGTTATGTTTTATCCAACCGTTGTAACTGAAAAGCCGTGTATTAGACATGTTGTAAAGGACAAGAATTACTGTATGTGTGGTTCGAAATACAAATCGTATTCTACCTTTAAAAAATCAGACTTTAAGCGAATTGAATTCAAGCAGCTTACAGATATCACCTGTCCTTACTGCCAGTCCATCATTAATTAATGATGGATTTTTTCCTTTTTCCCCTCTTCGCAGAAAACTCAACTACATAAACAATTTCTATACTCATTCCGCTTCGAATACATTTTTAGGATAATCTCAAAAAATTCACGGAAAATAAAAGCGATTTCATTTTTAATGAAAAACTTTTAAAATGGAGATGACAGCCTATGTCGATTGTCTTTTTACGAATATGCATGGTTCTGATTAGTTGGGGAAGCTTATTGTTTCTTCCGAAATCGATTATCAAAAAGTTTCTTCCTGTTACTTTTTTCTCTGCGTCTATTCTTTTAATCGAGACGCTTTTATCGCTTATCTTTAAATGGTGGAAAGTAAAAGGCGGATTAAATTCTTTAGTCGCAGATGCATTGGGATTTATATTCGGCCCTTTTGTAGCGATTAATATTTGGATATTTCATTTAACACATAAGAAGTTTCTACTATACACACTAATAAACTTCATAATGGATCTTATTTTTGCTTTTCCATTAAATACATTTTTTCAAAAAGTAGGCTTTTATAAATTAAAGAAATTCACCTCTATTCATTTATTCTTTATTTCATATGGCCTGTCTTTTCTTAATTACTGGTTTCAAAAATTTATTGTATCAGATAAAAATATAGAGAATGCTCACTAAGAAGCATTCCCTAATCTTTATCTGGCTTCCCATTCAGCAACTTCTTTACGGACAAGTGGAGCTACTTCTGTTCCAAGCAATTCAATTGCTCTAAGCACTTGATCATGGGGCATGCTGCCAACGGGAACGTGGAGCATAAACCGAGTAATGCCTACATTTTTGCGAAGAGCAATAATCTTGTCTGCGACCGTGCGCGGATCTCCTACATACAGTGCACCATTTTCACTCCGCGCTGCATCAAATGTCTCTCTTGTATAGGCTCCCCATCCTCTTTCTTTTCCAAGAACATTCATGGCATATTGTGTGGATGGGAAGAACGCATCTGCAGCACTTTCTGTTGTCTCTCCAACAAATCCATGGGAATGAGAAGCAACCGTTAATTTCTTCGGATCGTGGCCGACATGCTCTCCTGCACGGTAATAAAGGTCAACAAGTGGAGCAAACTGCGCTGGATTCCCTCCAATAATCGCTAACACTAATGGTAAACCAAGGATACCGGCACGGACAACGGACTCACTGTTCCCACCACTTCCAATCCAAATCGGCAATGGATCCTGTACTGGCCGAGGATAAACCCCAAGATTATTAATACTTGGACGATGCTTTCCACTCCATGTCACTTTTTCAGATGCCTGTAATTTTAAAAGCAAATCTAATTTTTCATCAAATAATTCATTATAATCATTTAAATCATAGCCAAAGAGCGGAAATGATTCGATAAAGGAGCCGCGACCTGCCATAATTTCGGCACGTCCATTTGAGAGTCCGTCCAATGTTGCAAAATCTTGAAATACTCGAACTGGATCATCAGAGGAAAGAACGCTAACTGCACTTGTTAAGCGGATCCGGCTTGTTTGTGTAGCTGCCGCTGCTAAAATCAGCGCAGGTGCTGATGCCGCGTAATCCTTTCGATGATGCTCCCCTACTCCAAAGACATCTAATCCCACTTTATCTGCTAAAATTATTTCCTCTACTACTTGACGAATTCGTTCTGCATGACTAACGACCTTCCCTGAATGAGGGTCTGGTGTCGTTTCCACAAATGTACTTATTCCTATCTCCACTATTGTATATCCCCCTTAATCAAAAGCAAAAAATCAAACTAGGTACTACTTCTCTAATTAAAACAGGAGATGTCTCGAATTACAACTATTGTGTGCTACTGATAAAAAAGTAATGAACTTCCTGCTCCTTTCCCTTACAATAAGGGAAACATACATCATTTAACTGGAGGGATACGATGTTTCAGCATACAATCGATAAAGATTTAGCATTAAGAGTGTTTCGTTTAGACGATGCGGAAGAATTTTTTCAATTAACGATTAAAAATAAAGCCTATTTAAAAGAGTGGCTTGGCTGGCTCGATTATACGAACACAGTAGAAGATACGAAAGAAAATATTCGTGGAAGATTGCAAGGAATGGTGGAAACAGGTGGCTATCCAAAATCAGTAGCTATTTCTTATAAGGGAAAAATTGCTGGAACGATTGGCTACAATGAGATTAACCGTACAAGCAGAATTGGGAAAATCGGCTATTGGTTAGGAGAAGAATATCAAGGAAAGGGAATTATGACAAAAGCATGCGAAGCATTCATTACATATGGCTTTACAGAATTAGATCTTAATCGCATCGAAATTGCCGCAGCAACCGGGAACAAGAAAAGCAGAGCCCTGCCAGAAAGACTAAAATTCACAGAAGAAGGTACGATTAGACAAGCCGAATGGCTTTATGATCATTATGTAGACCATGTTATCTATGGGCTGTTACGCGAAGAATGGGCAAGAAATCATAGCTGATTTGCTTGGAGTGATAAAATGAAAATCATGGAAGTCAGCCCCTTTTCAGAGGATGCAAAAATGCTCATGGAGGAATTATCCTCAACCCTTGAATTTCTAACAGGAAGCAGTGGGCAAAATTCAATTCAATTAGTTGATTTGACGAAACCAAACGCGAAATTCGTTGTTGCGTATGAAAAAGGAATGCCTGTTGGTTGCGGTTCCTTTCGCCCACTCACTCCTGACATTGCCGAAATAAAAAGGATGTATGCGAAATATCCTGGTCAACAAATTGGAAAAACGATCCTTCTGCATTTAGAAGCATTAGCCAAAAAATCCGGCTACAAAAAAATCTGGTTGGAAACAAGAGTAAAAAACAGAAATGCTGTTGCATTCTATCAGAAAAATGGCTATAGCAAAATAGAAAATTATGGGAAATATGAGCATATACCAGAAGCTATATGCTTTGCAAAAGTCTTAGATTAGATGCTCCAATACTATTAGACATAACAAAAAAGGATGGGATACGATTGTTTTATAAACTGACAAAAAAACAACAAGATGATATGATTGCCGATATTCAATTCTTCTTTTCTGAAGAAAGAGAGGAAGACATCTCCGAATTCGCTGCTGAAAGAGTGTTAGACTTCGTGAAGGAATCCCTTGCTCCCCATTTTTATAATGCTGGGGTTAAAGACGCAAGAAAAATAGTCGAAGAAAGAACTAGCGCTCTTGAAGACGAGCTATTAACACTAGAAAGACCGCTTAAATAAGAGCTCTCTATCTTCTACTTCAATCCAAGGGTGAGAGTAAGCTCTCCCCTTCTTTTTGTTCTTTTTCAAAAATTAATTCCATCGTTAAAGCCATCCCACCATTTCCAAAAGGCGGCGTTAGGATACTATGAAGCTGCCCTCCCTTTTTTCCGTCTCCTTACACGAAATATACTTCTTATTGGTTTCATGCTTTTTTCTTACATAAATTTATTTATTTGGCATATATTATAAACGAACAAATGTTCTGAAAAACCTTTAAAAAGAACAAACGTTCTGTTATTATATGGAGTATAGAAGGAGTGTGTTTTTCATGATTAAAGACCGTGGAACAAAAAAATGGGTGGCGATGATGCTGCCAGAACATGTTGCTGCTGTGAAAGAAGAACTATTAAATGAGAAAAAGGTGAAAAAACCAGAATTAGATCAAGAAAAGCTAAATGACATCGATTTACTGATTCACGAAGGAATGGAGTACCATTTATCCCTAAAATTCTCCTTATTCAAACAGGGTTTTATCGAAATACTGATTGGAAGAACAGTTTTTATTGACTACATAAAAAAAGAGCTTCGAATCGAGGATGAAAACAATACCATTCACTACATTCCGTTTCATATGCTAATCGATGTGGAACGTCGATAATTTAGAGGAAGACATCATGAATAGACTATCAAAGGAAGAAATAAAAATACTGGAGCATCTCATTTATTTACCTCTCTTACTAGCTGTTTTAGAAAGAGATTACCAGCAAGCAAAAACAACTCCCTTTAAGTTAAACCAAGTCTATATAAACCTTATAGAAAATACAATGTTAAAAGTCCAAGCCGATTTAAAAGGATTCAAGGAGAAATTGTATAAAAATAACATGAAACTGGTAAAGGGAAATACAGATAAAAGCTTTACCGAATATCATTATTATGTGGCCAACTATCATGAAGTCCGTCGTTATACTAATGCAGTATTAAAAGCAAATACGGAAAAGCTATTATGCTACTATTTGTTTAAGGAAAATGCTGGTTAATTAGCAAGAATCTTTGAAAAGCTACAAATGAATCTCCCTCACCATAAAAAAGCAATGTCCTCCTACAAGTAGGAAACATTGCTTTTATCCCTTATCCATACACTTTAATTATTTCGTGAAAAAAGAATCGGAATACAAACTATTTTGTTCGTTATCCATCCTCTACTACGATATTCCATATATGTACAGCATATAAATCTTCTATTGTTTACGATTGCTAAAAAAGTTATGTGAGCTTACTAATTGCTTCCATAATAGCTGACACATCCTCTTCTTTCTTTACTGTGAATAAATAATCAGCTTCTCCTGCTATTGGAGTAAATGCCTCCATACCTGTTTCCTTGTTTTGACGAGCAAGCACATCATCATAAGAGCAGGCAGTTCTTAAACGAAGTGTATCACGGTTGGTTTTGGCAATTCGCTCTTTTAATAGGGTTAACGGAAGATTAAAATGAACAAGAACAGAAGTAAAATCATGTTTTTTATAATAGGAAAGCAATTCCTTGCGACTTGCCTGATTACGATTGGCATTGCTCAAAATAAGATGACAATCCGAGTGATGAACGGCATAATCAACAATCAATTTTGTCAAAGCATGCTTTATATGATTGGTTCCACCTTCTGGCACCAGTTTTTCATAGTGGGTCTGTAAAAATTCACTATGGTTATCTTGGTCGACAACAACCGCGTTTTCAAGCCTGTTTTCCAGCGCTTTTGCAAATGTCGTTTTCCCGCTATGTGTCATGCCAACTGTCATGATGACTAATCTGCTCATCCTTTTCCCCTCCATAAATTAGTTAATACCTTCATTTTACAAAAACCAACTATCTTTTCCTATCAAAATGCCTTTGCTAAAACACTAGAGACATTAGGAGTAGATTGGGGTAAAATCCTCCCTGTTCCAAACTATGATATTAATAAGTACCCAGAATGTCGAAAATACGTAGAAATGGGCTTCCATAACGCACAATTTAATTTCCGCCTTGATAATACAAGAATGGGTGAAATCTTCCAAGGAACAACGCCGAGCAGAAATAATGGAGATTTAAATGTTGTGCCACCACCACAAGGACACCCTGTTCCAGAGCTACCAGATATGCCAAATGAGCATGCATCTGGACTTGCTGATTTAAATAATTAATTCTATCCAACAAAAGGGAGAAGCATGGTGCCTCTTCCTTTTTACTTGCCTTTTTCTACTTTAATTTTAAAAATAATGCATGCAACAAATTGATAATCTACGTCTATTGCCTTTAGCATACAAAAATCGCCCTACTCTGGATGAAATGAGTAGAGCTTTTGTGTGTTCCTAGCTGGCAAAAATATTGGTTGTCCATCCTCTTTATCTTATGCACTATGTGTAATTTTGGATATAGGAAAATACATTTTTTATTCCTAATTCCCTTTGAATATACATAATATACAAGGAACCAAATTAAATTTTTCTTTAAAACTTTTTCTGCAAAGTAATTATATTACCAGAAAGGAGTTACTCTGATGTTTCCCATCTTTTTGGAGTTTATTTCGCAGATAATCTTGATGATTTTTCCAAGTGAGAAATACAAAATCTAATGAATAGGAGGAATATAATTTAATATCGCCATCTATTATGGGATAGTGATATTTTCAAAAAATGTTCTTCCTAAGCAAAATCATTACATACATAAACACAGTTCTAAAACATTTTTTTAGAATCATTTTCTGTATTTATAAAACAAAAATAAAATGTAAATAATTACTATTTATATTATGGGTGTTTACTGGTAAAATGAAGGAAAAATTATACAATGTTAGGAGAAATGATTAATGTGATTGGATTATTAATTTCCGTACTTCTTTTTAACTTCTTTGCCTTTCGGTTGAATAAGCATTTAAACAAGAATCAGATACTACATATTTATATTTTTTCTATCGCATTTCAATTATTATTTGATATAATTATCGATTTTAAGCTGCATGCATATTGGTATTTTACGATAGAAATAGAATGGCATGTTTTATTATATGCTATCTTTCTAGTACCTCCTGTCAATATAATTTTTCTCAATTATTTTCCATTCAAAAAATCTATTTTACATAAAATAACCGCAATCCTACTATGGAATATTGCATTCCTACTCTATGAATTCCTTACTCTATCTCCAGAGCCTTGGGGCTACTTCCATTATGGCTGGTGGAAATGGTGGTACTCGGCTTTACTTAATCCAGTTTTACTAGTAATCGTCATTAAGTATTATCGTTATATACAGAAAATAGAAAGTTCGGTATAACGTTAAACATTGGTTAAATTATCGTTAGCTGCTTTACATATATTTTTTTCCTTTAGGTAATACTATGATTAATAATTATCTAATGGAGCAGGTGAAGATTGGATGAATATGGAAAGGTGGATTTTAATAGGAATCATTGCAATAAGCATCCTTGCCCTTTTCTTTCTTGTTCCCAAAAATAAAGCTAGAGAAGCTTGGATGATATTTTTATCTCTGCAGATCATCACTTGGCCAGCTGGATTACTTGCAGTGGAATGGAACATGATTGATTATCCTATTCAGCTTTTCTCCTTCGCAAACGAATTTAATCGATCAAGCTTCACCTTTGAATTTTTCCTTTTTCCCGTAACAGCAATTATGTTTAATTTATATTACCCGAAAAAAATAAAAAAAACAGGGACCTTTTTTTATTATTTTCTCTTTGCTGGCTTTTTCACCTGCCTGGAAGTCATCATTGAGCGACATACCGAGCTCGTGAACTATATAAGCTGGCATGGATCTTATACGCTAATAACAGTTATGGTTACCTTATTTCTTAATCATACTTATTATCATTGGTTTAAAAAAGGGGTAAAAGGAACAGAGACAAATGAATAAAGAACTAGTTATTTTAATTTTCTCATGGATTACTTGTTTATTTTTGCTCATTAAATTTATTCCGAAAGAGAAAAAAAGGTATTTCCAAATTATTTTTTTGTTTGCTCATGCAACAGCCTGGATATTTCAATATATCCAAGTAAATATAGGGTTAGTAAGTTTTCCTTATCGAGAATTTGAACAGGCAACCAAAATGAGTTTTTCCCTCTATTATGTGGTTTTGCCAACTTTCGCTGTTTTTTTCATGCTTTTTTATCCAGAAAAGCAGAATTGGATGAGAAAATGGATTCATTATCTAATTTTTTGCAACGGTATGCATCTTTATATGTTTTTAGTGGAGAGACATACTGAGCTTGTTCATGATATAAACTGGCATTGGTGGTTTGCTGTCACGATCGACCTATGTATATTATACCTTGTAAAAACATTTGCTTTCTGGTTTAGGAAAGGTTTAAGTGAATCGTCTGACTAAAAAAGCCAAAGTCCACTAAAGGATTTTGGCTTTAAAAATTATG
Source organism: Niallia sp. Marseille-Q9988 (assembly GCF_976954375.1). Classification (NCBI taxonomy): domain Bacteria; kingdom Bacillati; phylum Bacillota; class Bacilli; order Caryophanales; family Bacillaceae; genus Niallia; species Niallia sp. Marseille-Q9988. The sequence goes on from NZ_CDRJSZ010000008.1 coordinate 123,063, forward strand.
CTAATAAAACAAACATTCAACATCTCACATATTTACGCTTAAAGCCAAGTATGCCTCTATCTAAATCCTTTTGAATTCTTTCTGACACATTTGACATCGTGCTTTTTTTCTTGCCTTTCTTGATTTCAACTAGACCAACCTCTTTAGCCGTTTCTACTGCTTTTTCATGAAGGGGCACATAGGATATGGCAACGGTGTAGATAAAGTTATTCATAGCTGATTTCACCGTATCTGGAGATTGATGAATCGTATTTTTCACTTGATCAAGCATACTTGCAAGCTTGCTTTCACTAAATTCAAAGTCCTGTCTATTTCCTAACAGCCAGCAATAACAGCTCCAGCCTGCAGACATTCGCAGTTCTTCTCCGCTTTGAATCCATTTATCGGCAACCGCTTGCGCAAAATCCGTTTCTGCTAAAGACACGGCCACCACATAATCTGACAGCATAAAGAAATAGGCCGCATCTATCCAGCGTTCAAAATCTTCCTCTGTCATGATATCTGGATCACAAATGACACCAGCAAAATACATCGCATCATAGTTGCCCGTTGCGTATAGCTCTTCTGCTAACGGTTGATTCTTCTTAATTTTCCGAGCAATTGGCTTCATCGCACCAGTAGCTACGCCAAATACTGGCTCGTTTGCACCATTGCCCATATAAAGCTTCTTCGTCCTTTCCTTCCCAAGTGCTTCTAACTCTTGCATCACTGTTTCAAACTCCATTGGTTCCCTTCCTCCTAATGATATAGTATCTTCTAATTATTCGTTCCCTTTATATCTTTCTTCTACCATATAAGCCATAGATTAGATTTAGCAGGAATTATCTATTTGTATATTGAATATGTACTAAAGCTATTTTATTTACAAAGAAGGAGAATTGTCAATGGAGCGCGTATTTCCACTTATTGAAACAGAGCGTTTAGCTTTACGAAACGTAAGCGCTAATGATGCTAAGGATATGTTTACCTACCTATCTGATCAAGATGTTGTTCAACATATGGGGCTAGAACCATATAAGTCTTCTGAAGAAGTGATGGAAGAAATTAATTGGTATAAATCAATCTGGGAAAACGGCACTGGAATCAGATGGTGCATTACATTAAAAGACGAAGATACCGTGATTGGCAGCTGTGGATTTTTGAATATGCAGCAGAAACATTATAAAGCAGAAATAGGATATGAACTAAGCAGAAATTATTGGGGGCAAGGCATTGCTAGCGAGGCTTTAGAAGCTGTGCTTGCCTATGGCTTCAAGCATTTGAACTTAGAAAGAATCGAAGCATTAATCGAACCATTAAATACCTCTTCGCAAAGATTAGTCGAAAAACATGGCTTTCTAAGAGAAGGATTATTAAGACATTATGAATATACTTGCGGGAAATTTGATGATTTATACATGTACTCTATCCTTAAAGGAGATTTTCCTTCTTTAAAGCATACTAAATAGATATTCATACAAAGAATCAGCCCTCCTTTTCCATGTAAAATTCAACATTAACTCTGCCTCCTTTGGTTAAACTAATATAAAATCAAAGGAGACAAAAGTATGAGGAAACGCAAGCGTGATGAAAACATATTAAGAATTTTATGTATCATAGGAATAGGTGCTTTTTTTAACCTACTTCGAAAGCCTCCATTAAAGGATTGGCTCATTATTTTCTTGGTGAAAAGTTATATAGCTTCCATTTTAGATAATCTTTTGGTAAAAAAAGGGTATCTCGTCTATCCAATAAAATTAATCAAAACATTTGATGTGAGCGTATTATTCAGCTATCTTCTTTTTCCAGTAACATGTATCTATTTCAATCAAGTAACGAAAAATTCAAGTATCATCGGCATATTGATAAAGTGCTTATTCTTTAGCCTTCCTTCTGCACTTGCTGAATATTGGATAGAAAGAAAGACTAACTTAATTCGATATAAAAAAAATTGGAATTCCACTTATAGTTTTCTTTCCATTGCAGGAACCTTTTTATTTGTGCGTTTTGTAATCGTTTTAGTTCGAAAAGCTGCGAATAAGCAGGCAGAAGAAGCCTAATATTTTCATTTAGTTATTGTATTTTTCCACATAAACATTCCTCATTTTAAAGGAATTTCTTCTTTTTTATCGAAGTAATTTTATAATCCAAAATAAAGGTGGAATGTTTATGCATTCAATTATTTCTCCTATCATATGTAAAATAAATAATGTGTTTATACATGTTAGCAACCTCGAAGAATCAGCAAAATGGTATAGCGACTTACTTGGGCTTCCATTTCATAAGAGCAATGTGAAATCACCAGTATATAATATTCCTCTTCCTTCCGAAACAGGACTGACATTGGATGATCACACTTTCGATCCAGACTTTAAGCTCCAGCCCTCGGAACATGTTTTATTTAATTTTTTCGTTCGGGATATTGATGAAGCATATGAATTTGTAAAAAGCAAAGGAATTATCATTGTTAAAGAAATAGAGCGAATTGGCGATTTTGCTTATTTTAACTTTAAAGACTTAGATGGAAATGTACTAATGATTTGTAATAATTAATGAATATAACTTAAAATCAATGCAGCAATTCTTTGCTGCATTGATTTTACTTATATATCTTGTATTTTATCCCTTTTTAATACTAATTGTTAATATCTCAAGTTAGAATTAACCTGAAATATATAACAACTAAGGAAGACTTAAATCCGCTTCGTTCTTAAAGCAAACTTTCTTCTACTACCTTCATTTTATAAAAATATTCTTGTTTATTCATTAACTCCCTATAAGAACCGCACTCGACAATTCCCCCTTGATCCATTACAATAATTTGATCCATATGATCTAATTCCTGTAAACGATGGCTAACTAAAATGAATGTATCCTGTTCAGCACACTCAAAAATTTCCTGATAAATATTTTGTTCTGTCTGTGCATCAAGTGATGACGTTGGCTCATCTAGTAACCATAAATGCCCTTTTTTCAAAAATGCTCTAGCAATAGCCAAACGTTGTTTTTCTCCCCCTGAAAGATTTTCTCCTTTTTCTAACACGCGATGCTCTAGCGAAAAATGTTCTAACCTTGCCTTTTTTAATGCCGCTTCCATTTGTTCGTCACTAAGCTGTGATCCAGCTAATTGAAGATTATCACGAATAGTTCCATAAAAATAATAATTTTCCTGTAAGACAACTCTCGTTTGTTCCCAAATTGCCTCGCTGGATACTGTCGATGTGTCAAAATCTCCCCAATAAATTTTTCCAGCATCTACATGTTGTAGCTTTAAGATAAGCTGAAGCAAGGTGGATTTTCCAGAGCCACTCGCACCAACAATCGCCGTCTTTGACCCGGCTGGCATCATAAATGATAAGTTTGGAATCGTTCTACGCCAATTTCCCGTGTAAGTGAATTGAATGTCTATAAACGCTAATGATGGTGCAAGGCTAGGTAATTCATTAATAGTAGACTCCCTTTTATCTTCTATGAAACTCAGATCTTCTACTACTTCATATAAACGTGTAGATGCATCTCTACTTTCTTGCATATAAATAGGAAAAACCGCCATCGGTGCAGCAGGCTCAAAGACAGTTAGAGAAATCATGACAAGCATTGCCAAAAATATCCCTTCAAGCATCCCACTAGTAACAAAATAGGCTCCAGCTCCTATGACAAACCAACTTGTAACAAACGTTATAAAACCATTAAACGATTGACTAGACACTTTATTTAAATTTTCTACTTTTTGTTGATTAATATACAATTCAGAGTGACTCAAAAGCTGTTGTTGTTTACTTGGTAATTGATGAAACAGCTTTAATTCACGAAATCCATACATTACCTCTGTAATGTAAGTTGATAGATCACCACGATCCTGCCTAACTTTCCCTTTAATTTTGACTTGCTTTAGGGAAAATAGTGCTGGAATGATAATCGTCGTTAGGAAAAATCCAAGTAATAGAATCAAAGCAATGGCGATGGAATAAAAACTAGTAAATAAGATAGTACTAACAAAAACAAGTAAGAGCACTAGCGGTGGATAAAACACCCTTAAAAAGAAATTTTGAAGGCTTTCTACATCTCCGACAACACGCGCAAGTAAATCCCCGCTTCTGTATTTGTGAAAAATTTGTGGAATAAGTGGCGTTAGTTTTTCAAAGAAAGCTACTCGTAAATTACCTAGAATCGTAAATGTTGCTCGATGTGAATAAAGTCGCTCCCCATATTTTGCTCCTGCCTTAACAAGACCGAGTAACTTTACTGTTGAAGTCAATATTATCAATGTATAAAAAGGAGGAATTAATGCAGACTTAGATATTAGATAACCGCTTGCAGCAAACAAACCTACACTGCTAGTTCCAGCAATAAATCCACAAATGACAGCAATGCTAATATCTTTTTTCTCCATTAACATCAATTTCATTATTTTCTGCAGTGCACTCACTTTTGACTCCTCCTTTTTTGGATCATTACTAACTCCTTATATGCGGGTGAAATTTTTAATAATGATTCGTGTGTACCAACAGCTAGTAGCTTTCCATTTTCTAAAAAAAGAATTTGGTCAGCATTTTTTATCGTATGTAAACGATGCGCAACAGTAATAACCGTTGCTGTCTCATTTAATTTTTGGATTGATTGTTGTAAGATTTTTTCAGTAGCTAAATCCAGCCCACGTGTTGGTTCATCCAACAATACAATATGAGGTTTTTTTAGAAAAGCACGTGCAATGGATACTCTTTGCTTTTCACCGCTAGAAAGCCCTCTTCCAGCTTCACCAATTCTAGTTTCAAACCCATTTTCTAATGGTTCAATCAATGAAGCGATTCCTGCTAATTGTGCTGCCGCTTTAATTGCTTCCATGCCAACTTCGTCTGTAGTTCCCATCGCAATATTTTCAGCTATCGTTCCTGAAAAAATATAAGGGTTTTGCGATATATAAGAAATTTTCTTTAACCAAGAGAATTCTGTATACTTTGTGAGCTCTTCTTGATTAATGTAAATCGCTCCCTTCTCAGGAGTAATCATACCTGCTATTAAATGAAGTAAGGTTGTCTTTCCTGCTCCACTAGCGCCAACAATGGCAATTTTTTGCTTAGGAAAAAAAGAAGCTGTCACAGATTCTAATTGAAAGTTAGTATTTGCGTAAGTGAAATTCACTTGATTGAGTTGAATGGTTGGTGGCACTTCCCACTCTGGAAAAATTTGTACCCCCCATATAGTAGGTTCATCTTCTTCGTCAAATACTTCTAATACTTTTTTAGCTGCTCCCATGCTGCTTCTACCGTTATGAAACGTTACTCCAAGTTCTTTTAATGAACTATAAAATTCCGGAACCAATATTAAAATCAAAAATGCAGTAAAAAAGGAGAGACTTTCATATATAATTATTTGAATAGCAAGTTCTAGTGCTACTATCCCAATACTCAACATCGATATAAGTTCAATGGCAAAAGATTGTGTAAATGCAATCTTCAATATTTCTAGTGTAGTATCGCGAAAGCTTACACTACTTTTTTCTAATTCTTCTTTTTGTCGAATTGTTTGTGCAAATAGCTTTATAGTTACTAACCCTTGTAAAGTTTCTAAAAATTTAGCAGAAAAAGAAGCTAATTTCTCCAACTTCTCTTCTGCTTTTTTTTGTGTTTTGATACCAATTACTATCATATAAATAGGAATAAATGGGGCACAGACCATTAAAATAATGCCTGAATTCATATGCTGTGTGGAAATAACAATAAGCATTAGAATCGGCACAAATATACTTTGCATAACCTGAGGGATAAACTGACTATAAAAACTATCCATCTCATCCACACCATCAAGTAGCATACTTACTTTTTCCCCAGTCTGACCTTTTTCAGCTAGTTGGACAGAATTAGAAACATACTTCTTTAATAACTTCTTACGCGTATCTCCCTTGACATCGCTTGCAATCAAAACACCAATCCGTTTACTTATATAATCCATACTAGACCTTACAAATAGAATGAGGAGTAACGCTATCAACCACGGTATAACTGCTGAAAATGTTTGTTTTTTTAGAAAAACACCATCGACAATACTTGTCATCACGTAAGCCTGTGCAACTATTGCGAGTCCAAGGATCAATGTGAGACCCATTAAAAAATAAACCTTCTTCTTATGAATCCAAACCGTTTTCTTTAAATTTCCCATGAACAATTCAGCCCTCTAATCTATAATTTAGCGTATTCTTCATTTTTTTCCTTTGGCATAATCTGCATCAAATAAAAAGAGGCGCATCAATAAGATTAGAGAAGGAATTAATAATAAAAGTCCCCCAATAAAGGCAATTATAAGCGCCATTGCCATAGATGAATTTGTAACACTATCTTCAATATTGATGTATGGATAGAGTAAATAGGGATACTTAGCCATTCCGTATCCGAAAAAGGCAAAGAGAAACTGCAGCATAATAGCAATAAATGCAATGCCATAATTTCTGCCAATATATAATAGGCTAATCCCAATGATGAAAAAGCCCATCGATAAGCCAAATATCCACCATAAATCCAACATATTTTCATAGTTGACCTGGTTTCTCTGACTTAAAGCAATCATCGTTGTCAACGCCATAATAATGGTTGGTGTTGCCCAAAATAATGCCCATTTACGTACTAACAGTAGTGCTGCTATATCTTTTGCTCTTGATGCATAATAGGTGATAAAGCTTGCACTAATAAATAAAACAGAAACAATAGCTAACGCAACAATACTCCATGCTAATGGACTGGTAAATAATTCTAAATACTTTAACGAAACTTGACCGTTTTGTTCAGAAATATATCCTCCTTCTGAAATCGTTAAGGCGACCGATAACGATGCCGGGATGAATAGCCCTGTAGCTCCATATAGAAACATATAAACATTACTTTGTTTTGAACCATAATTTTCAAAAGCATAAAAGGAACCTCGAATTGCTAGCAAAATAATCCCAAAACTTGCAGGCACAAGTAAAGCGGATCCATAATAATATGCCGTAGATGGGAAAAAACCGACGATTCCTACAAAAAAGAAAACTAAAAACACATTCGTAACTTCCCAAACAGGCGATAAATAGCGCGAAATTATTTGATTAATGATATGATCTTGCTTCGTAATCTTTGCATAATATGCAAAAAAACCTGCTCCAAAATCAATCGATGCTACAATGAGATAACCGTATAAAAACAGCCACAAAACCGTAATCCCAATTACTTCATAGCTCATTTTTCAATCCCCTCTTTCCATTCAGGGTAATGCTTCTCTAACTCCACTTCAGCTGGATTGTCTTTAAATAATTTTCGCAAGGTTATCGTAAATAATGTACCGAGCACTATATACAATGCTAGAAATAGAAAAAACATATGCAGGATATAAGGAGAAGAAGTTGCTGCCTCATCAACCGTCATATATCCTCTTACTATCCAAGGCTGTCTTCCTAGCTCTGCAAAAAGCCATCCAAGTTCTACAGCTAACATTGCAAGTGGTCCACTTATCGCAAGTAGCCAAAGCATTAATTTACTGTGCACATTCCAGCGCTTAAGCCTCCTTAAAACAATATATAAAAAGGAAATTCCTAATAAGAAGAAACCAATAGATACCATTGAATCAAATAGATAGTGTATGATTAATGGGGGTCTTTCCTGTTCTGGTGTTTCTTCCAATCCAGTTACCTCGCTCATAAAGTCACCATGTGCTAAAAAGCTTAGAAATCCTGGTACGCGAATCGCTCCAACGATTTCATTATCCTTATTCAACCATCCAAAAAGGAGAAGATCAGCATTCTCCTCTGACTCAAAAAGCCATTCTGCGGCAGCTAGTTTCTCAGTCTGATGTTTTGCTAAATATTTTGCTGACACATCACCGGCTAATGCAGTAATTACCGAAAATGTAAACATAGCAATAACCGTCATTTTTAATGCTTTTTTATGATATTCATGAGCACCTTTATTCCTTATTAACGCAATTGCGGCAATAGTTGCTAAAATAGCGGCTACAGTTAAATAGGAACCTCCCAATACGTGAAAAATTCTAGTTGGAGATGATGGATTCAACATTGCTTTTAATGGATTAACAGCAACAAATTCCCCATCCACCATCGTAAATCCATTAGGCGAGTTCATAAACGAATTTACTGTCGTTATAAAGACCGCAGACATCCCCGCACCGATAACGACCGGTAGCGTTAATAGCCAATGTGTATACTTCCCTTTAAACCGATCCCAAGTATATAAATAAATCCCCAAGAAAATAGCTTCAAAGAAAAACGCAAAAACTTCCATAAATAACGGCAATGCAATTACATTCCCTGCAAGCTGCATAAAGTTTGGCCAGACTAAAGATAACTGTAGAGCAATGGCTGTTCCAGTCACTACTCCAATTGCAACAGTTATTACAAAGCCTCTTGACCATCTTTTCGCTAGCAATTCATAATGCTTGTCTTGTTTTCTAATACCGACTAATTCAGCTATTGAAATAAACAATGGTACTCCTACCCCAAGTGTCGCAAAGATTATATGAAAAAGCAGGGTCATTGCTGTAATCAATCTACTAATCGTGACCGTATCAAAATCCATATTTTCTCTCCTATTCATTTTAAATTAGTGAATTATTGAGCATAATTATGCCATATTATATCGATATAGGATTGCTGTACTTTTATAAATCTATCCTCATTTTACTAAAGATTCCCTTTTAGAATACCCACATTATTTAAAACTTATGTATGGACAAGGTAGATAGAAATAGGTACCTATCTAGCCTCTATTGATTAAATCAAAAACTATTTTCAGTTAAAATCACTTTTATTACCTCATTGGAATTTTATATAAACATAACACTTTGATAACACCACTTTTTTCCATTTGTTCAACTTAATGTTGACGATATTAGAACAATAATAGTTTAGTCAACTACTTCTTTTAGCTAATCAATAAATACTTATAATATTTCCATCCAAGTCTTCACTGCTGTTGCTAAAATTAAAATTCCCATTATTCCTTGTAAGACCCTTGTATTCACCTTTTTTCCAACGTTAGCTCCTATAGGTGAAGCAATCAGACTGGCAACAACCAAAATAAGAGAAGGCAATATCGGTACATGGCCTGTTGAGATTTTTCCTGAGACAGTTCCTATTGATGAAATAAGTGTAATGGCTAAGGATGATGCAATGGTCATTCTTGTTGGTATTTTTAATAGGACAAGCATGATAGGAACTAATAAGAATGCTCCTCCCGCACCTACAATACCTGACCCCACACCTACGATAAAGGCAAATGAAGCAGCTAGCCATTTATTAAACTTGACTTGTTCTAAACGGTTAGCATCGATCTCTTTTTTAGGTACAAACATTAAAATAACAGCAATAATAGCTAAAATGCCATATACGATATTAATTCCACTATCCGACATGTGAGTGGAACTCATGCCCCCAATAAAACTCCCGATTAAAACGCTAATTCCCATATTAACAATTAATGTTTTATTTAAATATCCGCCACTACGATAAGCCCAAACACCACCAAGTGTCGCAAAGAACACTTGGATGGCTGTAATTACTGAAACTTCATGTGATGTAAAATGACCCACCCCTAAAATTACTGGAATATATAATAACATTGGATAATTTATAATGGCTCCTCCTATCCCTAACATTCCAGAAAGAAAGGAACCGATAAAGCCAATTGTGAAAATAGTGATGATGAAATTAATATCCATATAGATCCCCCCTCTTTAGAAAAAAAAGGAACCTTAATTGGTCCCCTTATAGTTCAACCTTTTTTAATCCAAAATTTCAACACTCCGTTTTCATCTTCGTGTTGTAATAATTCATGCCCTCCTGATTTAGCCCAAGCAGTTAAATCCTTTTTAGCCCCTTTATCAGTTGTATGAACTTCTAATACCTGACCTGATTCCATCTCTCCCATTGTTTTTTTGTCTTTACAATCGGCATTGGGCAAGCTAACCCTTTTGCATCTAATACTTTAGTTGATTCCATTATCATATTTTCCTCCTATTTATAAATTATCGGACTGCACAACGGTTTGGTCCTATTTCCATCTCACGTTGTTTATCTAAGTCTGGACTAATTTTCCCCATATTTGTTTCACGAATTTCTTGATAAGCGTTTGGTTGTGGTGGTAGATTCTCTGTTACAAGTCTTCTAAACTCATTTTCGTCTTCCATATTTAAACCATGATTTTTCTCAAACAATGTACCTAATCTTTCTGATACACTACCGTCTTCATTCAGTTCATCAATAATCATAAAGTGAGCTGGAAGTACAATTAGTTCTTCTGAAAGTTCTCTGTAACGAGAGTACAGGCTTTCACGTAAATCTGCTACCCAGTCTTCTGCCATTCCCGCTAAATCGGGTCTTCCAATTGAATCAATAAATAAGATGTCACCTGACAGAAGGAATTTCCCATCCACAACAAATGATGTAGAACCGATTGTGTGACCTGGAGAGTACAGCGCATGAATATCAATTTCTGTTTTTCCGATTGTCACTACTTCGCCGCCTTCTAGAGCGTTGTATTCAAAAGTTACCTCAGTCGCATCTTTTGGAGGTAACCAGTATGTTGCACCTGTTTTTTCAGCGATGACTCTTCCTCCTGAAATATGATCTGCATGAAGATGAGTATCAAAAACATGTGTAATTTTTACTCCCATTTCATTTGCAAAGTCTAGAAAAATATCTGTCATACGAGTGGCGTCTATAATTGCAGCTTCTCCGTTAGAAATCACCATATAGGATAGACAACCTTTTCCGATGCGAACAAATTGGTGTAATTCTCCACCTTCCGTTAAATTCCCAATCTTTACAGGCTCTAAATGTTCACTCCACGCCTTCATACCACCTTGCAAATAAGAAACAGTTAAACCTTGTTCTGAAAGCATCTCTGCCACCATTACAGAAGAACCCTCTTTAGCACAAACAACTAATATTTCTTTTGTAGCAGGCAGTTTTTCTAAAATTTCTTCCACTCCATCAAGTAATTCAAAATACGGGATATTTAAATAATCAAAGTTTTCCCCTTCAATTTTCCAATCCTTAAAATCACTTTCGTTACGTACATCTAGAATAAATAATTCTTCTTTGTTAAATACTTTTTTAGTTACTTCTTTTGAATGCATAACTTTAACAGTCATATCATTTACCCCCTGCGGTATATTTTTAGTTAAAAAAATAATAAACCCTCTTAAAAGTTAGTGTTACGTCTGCATCTTTAGCAAATTCTAAAAAGGTTACTGCTCCACCTACTTCAATTCCATCAACAAAAGCATCTTTTTCTAATCCCATAACATCCATTGTCATTTGGCAACCAATGAATGTAACACCCATTTCTTGGGCCATTGCAACTCATTCGGGAATAGCTGGTACATTTGCATTAGCAAACCCTTGCGCGAAATGTTCTTTACCTTGAAGCATTGGTAATTGTTTGTATTCATTGTTGCTGCTGTTTGTTGTTTCAACTTTCACCTCTAGGAAAGGAACAGTGTGTTCTGCCAAAAAGTTTTTTCTGCAGAACACACTATGGACAACGTGAAGTAGTATCTAATGTTACTTCGTCCATATTAATCTCTCTATTTGATTAAAGAATCCAATTTTCCTGTCCAAGCACTCATGCCTGGAACCACATTTATCACATTATCAAAACCCTTTTCAGCTAATTTTTGAGCAGCAAGATCACTACGGTTACCTGTGCGACATACCACATAGATTTCATCATCTGCTTTTAATTCGTTTAAACGCAATTCTAATTCTCCTAACGGAATCGAAACCGCATTAGGTATATGATTAAATGCATATTCAGCTTCTTCCCTTACATCAAGAACCACGATATTTTCATTCGTATCTAGCTTCTTTTCAAGTGCTTCATTGCTAGTTACATTGAGATGTTTTCTTTCAATTGAATCATCATTAGATGATTTTCTTAAATAATGTTTTAATACATTGTCTTCTTCAATGGTGCCAAGATAATGATGACCCGCACTATTAGCCCATGCTTGAATATCAGCTTTTGAGCCCTTATCTGTTGCTTGAACTTCTAAGACCTGACCAGCTTGTAAATCATTCATTGCTTTTTTTGTTCTTACGATTGGCATGGGGCAAGCTAACCCTTTTGCATCTAATAAAAAATCTGTTTTTAATGATTCCATCTTATTAAAACCTCCTATTTTACCCCGTTGGGTATTTTATTAACCGAAAATATTTACTTCGTCTCGCCTTCCCATGCAAGCATTCCACCAGTCATATTTATTACTTTAAATCCATGATCTTCTAGAAATTGACTTGCTTGACCACTTCTTCCACCAGAACGGCAAACCATGATATATTCTTTAGATTTATCTAATTCATGCATACGGAATTCTACTAACCCTAGTGGGATATGAATGGCTCCTGGGATCTTACCAGTTGCAACTTCATCAACTTCTCGAACATCAATAATATTTAACGCTTTACCTTCTCTTAAAAGTTTCTCTACTTCTTTTGCAGTTAATTGTTTCATACTTTTGCCTCCTTATGATCTCCAGGCGCTCATTCCGCCTTTTACATTGGTCACTTTAGTATATCCTAATTTTTTTAACATTTTAATTGCGTTTTGACTTCTCATTCCACTTTGGCAAATAACAATTACTTCTTTATTTTTTGAGAGTTCTTTCTCCGCTTTTTGCATAATTTGTTGAAGTGGAAGATTTTTAAATCCTTTAATATTGTTTACTCTATATTCCCCAGGAGTACGGACATCAATAAATTGTTTATTTTTATCCTTTAACTCATCCCGTAGCTCTAATACTGTAATCTGTCTTACACCTTTTGTAGGAATGAATCGTCTGATGATAAAAATTAACAGTAGCCCAATTATTATATAATTTAGATATTCCAAGATTATCTCTCCCTTTTATGTAGGGAAGAATCCCCTACTGATTTAGATAAATAGGTTTACATTTCCATCTTCTGCATCACCCAAATAAGCAGCAACACCTGCATATTCAATATTATCCAACAGTTCTTCTTTTTGAAGTCCTAATAAATCCATTGTCATCGTACAGGCAACAAGCTTTATATCTTGTTCTCTTGCCATTTCGATTAAATCTGGAAGTGGCATTGCATTGTGTTTTTTAATCACATTTTTAATCATTTTAGGACCAAAACCAGCAAAGTTCATTTTTGACAGCCCCATTTTATCTGCACCTTTTGGCATCATTCTGCCAAACATTTTTTCCATGAAGCCTTTTTTCACTTGAATATCTGCATCTTTTCGCAAGGCATTTAGTCCCCAAAACGTGTGAAAAATGGTTACTTCATGATCATACGCTGCTGCCCCGTTCGCAATGATATAAGCTGCCATCGCTTTATCATAATCGCCACTAAATAATACAATCGTTGTTTTTTTCTTTTCTGTCATTGTAGTTCCTCCTCATGTATCAGTCACCCTTACCTGTATGGGTATATTTATAAACAAAAAAATTTAACCTTTTTTAATCCAAAACTTTAATACATCATTCGCTTCTTCATATTTTAGTAGCTCATGTCCACCCGATTTTGCCCAAGCAGTGAGATCGTTCTTTGCACCTTTATCAGTAGTATGGATTTCTAATACTTGACCAGCAGTTAATTCATTTATTGCCTTCTTTGTTTTTACAATTGGCATTGGACATGCCAATCCTTTTGCATCTAACAATTTATCTATATTCATTCTTTTAACTCTCCTTTCATCATTTACCTTTACCCCTATGGGTATAATAGTAATAAAAATAAAAGTGGGTGTCAACCCTTTTATTTTTATCTACTTTTCACAAGCAGATTTACAGCTTCTTTTACTAAATCTTCTGTGTTTTTTTCTCCATTTTCTTCTGCATTGCGCACACACTCTACTAAATTAGAACTAACCACAACACCAATTGTCCGATCAATAGCAGCACGTGTTGCAGATAGCTGAGTTATAACATCCTTACAGTCTTTGTTTTCTTCCATCATCCTTAAAATTCCTCTAAGTTGGCCTTCTATACGTTTTACTCTATTTTTCATTTGCTCATTGTACTCCATGTGATTACCCTCCTTAACAAATAATTACTTTTTAACTTGTCTCCTATAGTTACCTATGTTCTCCCATTTCATACTCATCGAAAAGGATGTATCCGACTATCTTGAAACCTTTTTGGCGTAATAAACGAACTCCTACATTCTTTTCCAAGCGATTCGAAGCTACTACAATCAGATCGCTTTTTGATATATCTGTGTAATGCCTATTTATATAAGAAACTGGAATGTTAATCGCACCTTGTATAGGGCTTTTATAAGAAACATTATAATCTCTTATATCTACAACATTCAACATACTTAATTCAATATCTTTTTTATTTATTTGTGGAACCCCAATTATTGGGATATTCCTTCTAAAGATAAAGTAACCAATAATGATAAAACTTAAAATAACAATAGTCATATGAATCTTTCCTCCTAAATGAAAGAGGCAGGAATAACTGACAAAATCTATATTATACCCCAATAGGTATTTTGTCAACACTCCTTTTTGTTTTTTATTACTCAATCACCGGACATCTTCTTACTCAAGAGCACAAGCATTTGCAAACCTTGATAATATCAAATAAGTATAATTGCTGTTACTACCTCCTATTATTTTAACTTTTGGATTTCAATCCATTGAGTTTTTTTAACTACTCATTTATAATACCAAGTATTACAATATGATTTTAAGGTTATTGTGGAGGTGCCATTATGCGTTTATTTAAAACTTTATTTAGCGAAAAGTGCCCTGAATGTCAGAAAACTTTAGTAACGGATAAAACAGCTTTTATGAATTCAATAGTAAAAAAGTCTTGTCCTGATAATCATTATCAAAAAGAATATCATCCAGCTCTTGAAACGTATGTTGAAAGCAATCATGTTTCTTAAAAAATATTAAAATGGCAGGAATCATAAATTTTATGGGAACTAAGACTATATCCTCCAACAAAGAATGAGTATAAAAAAACATTAGCTATTAATTATATTCCCCAATACCTTACTGTTAACTTTGACAGATGATTTTGCGAAAGATAAAAAGCATGACTCCAAAAATAGGAGGCATGCTTTTAAAAGTATTTTTGATTAAATAGAAGTTAAATGCTTCCCTTTAATTTTTCTTCATTTTTTTTAATCCAAAATTTAATCACTTTTTCCTCTTGTTTTGTTTTTAAAAGAATATGTCCGGCATTTTTTGACCATGCAGGCAGATCATTTAATGCACCTTTATCTGTCACATGGATTTCTAATATTTGACCGCTATCCAACTGCTCAATCGCTTTTTTTAGTTTTACAATCGGCATTGGGCAAGATAAACCAGTAACATCAACAACAGCATTCACCGGTATTTCATCAATATCTTCTGATTCCTCAAGTTGATTTGTTTTCGTTTCAATCGTTTTGTTTATAACGCTTTTAAATACAGAGGAATACGTTTTAAAACCTCCATCAACATTTTTAACAGTATATCCACTATTTTTTAATATCCTGCTTGCCAGATATCCCCTTAATCCAACTTGACAACTGACATATATCGTTTGTTCTTTTGGAAGACTATCTAATCGGTTCCTTAATTCATCTAACGGAATATTCAAGGAACCTTTAATATATCCAAATTCCCGTTCCATTGGCTCGCGAACGTCAATCAATAACCCTCCATCTTTAACAATCTCATCGATTTCATGCCACTGAACCATTTCTAATTCACCTTCCATTATGTTAGAAGCTACATAGCCAGCCATATTAACAGGGTCTTTTGCTGAAGAATATGGGGGAGCATAAGATAATTCTAAATTAGTCAAATCATTCACCTTTAATCCACCTTTTATTGCTGTTGCAATTACGTCAATCCGTTTATCAACACCATCTGCTCCTATAGCTTGTGCACCAAATATTTTTCCTGTTTCTTTATCAAAGATTAATTTTAAAGCAATTGGTGCTGCTCCTGGGTAATACCCTGCATGAGAACTTGGATGAATATGAACAACTTCATATGAAACTCCTAAGCTTTTTAGCGTCTTTTCATTATTGCCAGTAGTCGCAACTGTTAAATCAAATACTTTAACAATGGAAGTTCCCAATGTGCCATGATACTTCTCCTTTTTCCCCATCATGTTATTTGCCGCAATTCTGCCTTGTCGGTTAGCCGGTCCTGCAAGTGGAATCATAGCTTTTTTCCCGCTAATATAATCCACCACCTCAACTGCATCCCCGACAGCATAAATATCCTCATTAGAAGTCTGAAGGTATTCATTTACAACAATTCCTCCACGCTCTCCTAGTTCAAGTCCTGCTACCTTAGCTAATTCATTTTCCGGTTTAACACCTATAGAAAGAATGGTCATATCGGTTTCTATTTCTGTTCCATCAGAGAGAATAACTTTTTTTCCCTTATTAGCAAATGCTTGGACCCCGTTTTCTAATATTAGATTCACACCTTTTTCTTTTATATTTCCGTGTAAAATACTAGCCATTTCAAAATCAATTGGAGCCATAATTTGCTTCGCCATTTCAATAATCGTTACTTCTATTCCTCTTTCCAACAAGTTTTCAGCCATTTCAATTCCAATAAATCCTCCGCCAATTACTATCGCCTTTTTAGGTTGATTGGTATCAACATATTTTTTTATTTTATCTGTATCTGGAATATTTCTTAATGTAAATAATACCTCATTTTCACTTAATCCTGGAATTGGTGGGACGATTGGTTTAGCCCCTGGTGACAATAATAACTTGTCATAGGATTCCTCATACTCTTTCCCTGATTGTAAATTCTTAATTGTGACTTTTTTATTTTTGGGATTAATGCTTAATACTTCACTAAAATTCCGAATGTCCAGATTAAATCGATTCGACATTCCTTTAACGGTCTGGACTAATAATTTGCTTCTGTCTTTGATTGTTTCTCCAATGTAATAAGGCAGTCCGCAATTAGCAAATGAAATATATTCTCCCCTTTCTATAAGAACAATTTCTACATCTTCACTTATTCTTCTTAACCTTGCTGCAGCTGTTGCTCCACCTGCAACTCCACCTACTATAATGAGTTTCTGTGACATGTTATTCCCTCCAACTATTTTTAATTTAATTCCAATCAATACCCTTGAATATACCCCGATAGGTTTATACCTGTATGGGTATTATAAAATATAAATTAATTTTGTGAAGGTTATTTGAGTTTATTTCACAATATCTTCACAATTAAATACTTATAATATTGTAAAAATATTCCATCCAATCATTTTTTTAAGCGCATTTCTTCTAAAAGACTGTTTTTTCAATAGAAAAAAAGAATTAGTTGGAAAATAGAGCAGCCGAATACACGTAGACTCCCTACTGTGGGATTAGCAAGGACAGTCTGAGACTCTGCAGGAGCTTGAGTGAGACAACTGAAAAACCGATGATTAATCCTAAAAATCATCGGTAAATCTCTTTTCTAGTTTTTTGAGTATTACATCCATATATCCCCATATGCGAAAGGGATATTTATCTGCCCCACGGAAAAGCGAAGTATTCCGGCTGAGGGCGATAGCAACAAACTTTACGAAAAAAGCCTATTAAAAAAGTTTAAATTCAATGTGCGGAATAACATTAGACCTGATCTAATTACATGGAAACAGGTCTTGAATCATATAGTTTTTCAAGGATTAAAGAAACTTATTAACTCAACTCTTCAACTTTATATACTTTTATTAATACAGCTAATTAAACGGACCTCAATATCTTGTGCAAGTTTTTTGATTTCTTCATTATTTGCTAAGTTAATTAAAGCTGTTGGTCTCGGCATGCCAATTTTAGTTTTTCCCTGGTCGGTATAAACAATCATTTTACATGGCAAGAAATAACCAACTAACAAATTCTCCTTTAACACTCTTTGTGCTTCATGTGGGTTACAAACCTCTAAAACTTTATAGTCAGATTCAAACTCTAGTCCTTTCTCTTGAAGTTTATCTTTTATATCAAACATCCATAATACACCAAACTTTTCTTCTTTTAAATTTTCTTCCAAGCTATAGATTGCCTCACTAATATTTTTACTGGTTTCTACAGTATAATCAAACATTTGTCACACTCCTTAACTTTTAGTATTTATAATGGTGGTGAAATATATATCAGGATATTTTTTAAAATTACTAAAGGCAGAAAAGAAAATATACCCTTATTATCAATACCCAGACTTTTATTAAATAAAAGTGAAAAAAACAATCCACAGATAAAATTGAGTTGAACACCCAATTCTCTTAGAGACAAACATCTATAGAAGAGCGATGTCATAATATGATACAAACAAATTATAGGAGGTAAATCATGCAACCAGAAATAATCACCGGTCTTGATGGTGTAATGTATAAAGGTTATCCCTTTATTAAACATGGACCTTGGAATCAGCTTTTACATTGCCCTGGGAATTCATGTCACGTTCACTATGGGCATGGAACATATCACATTAAACAACTTCCATCTGATCCACATGCATACTATCATTATCTAGGACCACTTGTTCCAAATGTTACCGGCCTTACAACAGCTTTTCATGCTCATTCTAGGGAAAATATTGTGACTTTAATAGAAAAGGCAATAGATGGTGAATATTCAGCCATTTCATGTTATCAGCATTTAATTAATTTAGCTTCTACTCAATATATAAAAGATAAAATCAACGAAATCAGAAAAGATGAAATAAGACATTTTAATAGCTTTTCAAATTTATATACACAATTAACAGGTGAAAAATATAAACCAAAAATTAGTGAAGAATGCCCAAAGAAATATAAACAAGGATTAGATTTTGCGTTTAAAGATGAACAAGAAACAGTCGATTTTTATTTAGAAATTGTATCTAAAACAGATAATCCAAAAATTAAAGAAGAGTTTCAAAGAGCAGCACATGATGAACAAAATCATGCAGTTTGGTTCTTATATTTCTTGAAATAAGTTTTTAATTCTAGGTACCAACCTAGTTTTTTTATAAAATTTATTTAAGACTGTGCCTAATGGTCTTATACAAGAAAGAGCATTAATCTTACTCGAGTCAATACTCAGGGTAGTTTAAGTATAATTTCCACAATGTAGTCCTATAAATCCATCAGATTACAGAAATAGTAATCTCAAGACTGCATAAAAAAAGGTTGTACAATTTTTAATCTAATAAAATAAGCGTTAACTCTTATTTTGAGTGATAATTCTTCTTAGCCTTACTTATGATATAATAAAGAAACGTCTAATCCCTTATGTATCGAGGTTTTAGACGTATATCATTAGAAATTATTGTAGCATTAATATGAATTATACAAAATTTTCTGTTATTATTTGAACAATCTACATAAATTTCTTTTCTTGCTCGGCTAAAGCACACGGTAATGTAATAAGGTAATTTATTGATAATAATCTTACCAGGTACTTAAAGTTTATTACCATTTGGGTCATAAAAGTGGAAAAAAGTATGACCATTATCTTCTTTTATCTCCTCTACCTTAACTTGATTATCAATTAAGTGTTGATTAAATTCAGATAATTCTGGACTCTAATTGAAATACAATTTACACTGTTCCAAATACTTCATATTCTCATTCTAAAAAGGAGTCTGTAACCATTGAAATTAGCATACCAGGTTACAGACTCCTAATAAATATTTTAAATTCTTTGAACTTAATTCCGATACTTGGGCTAAATTCTGTATTTATATTGGATTTTAGAGCTCTTATTTTTTATTACCAAATGAACCTATTGCAACCCTACTCCATCATCTACTGTACAGATTAAAATAGGCTTATCCTCCTGTATAAACAGTTTCACAGGTTCCAGGTTTTGGCTCGTAAAAACAATGATCTTTATATTGACCTGCAAACGGTTGACCATACCACGTTGGAGGACATGGAGCATATGGATTGAAATACCAAAGGGCATATTTTCCTGGATGTTCTCGCCAGTAATCTAAATTTTGTTTTGCTAATTTTTTTTCAGCTGCTCTTGCTCTTTGATAAAATACATTCCCTTTTTGAACAGCTTCAAAAGAATAATTTCCTCCTTGTACTTGAAAAATAACCTGTGAAATGGTTCTTAAACCTTTAAAATCTGTACAATCTGCTTTAAGACGATTAACAATTACATTTCCAACATACAGCATTCCTTGTGGGCCTTCCCCTTCTGCTTCCGCCCTCATCATCCTTGACATTAGGTCAACGTCTGAACTTTTGTAGCTAACTCTTGGCATTTTTGTCACCCCTAAAATATAGTATAAAAAAAAGATTCATTAACAAAATTTTTATTAAGAAAATAAGAATACTTCGTTTGCCCTAAAAAAAATGAAAAGCATTCTTTTTTATAGTTTTATTCAATGAAATCCCTGTCCGATTACCTAAAAAATAAATTATTATTCTATAAATGAAATAATAGGCAGATAACCTTTTAAAAAGTTTTTTCAACGAATCCTCCACCTAATAAAAAAAACGTCTAAATCCTTATGTAGCAAGGAGTCAGACGTTTCACACAAAATTTTACAAAGAATCGATTTTAACAATAGGAAAGGTGACTGTCACCTCTGTCCCCTTTCCTTCCTCGCTCCAAATGTTAATCATTCCATCATACTTTTGGATAATGCTATAACAGATCATTAAGCCGAGTCCTGTACCTTTGGCTTTTAAGGAATAGAAAGGGGTTCCTATCTGCTCCTGTTGTTCTCGGCTCATTCCAGAACCGCTATCGATTATCATTATTTTCACATTATCCTGTTCACCGGTCACTTTTACTCGAATTGTATCTCCATGATGAGAAGCTTCAATCGCATTTTTTAATAAATTTATAAATAATTGCTTAAACTCCATTATATTACATTTAATTTCATAATCTCTTGCCATTTCTAATTCAATATGAATCGTATCATTCATAGCATAGGTGTTTAGTAAGTCCATCACAGTATGAAGTGCAGTATTGACCGATACAATCTCCATCTTGGTTTCCGCCGGTTTTGCCAGTGATAAAAAATCAGAAATAACCGTTTCGGCAACTAGTAGCTCATCCAACATTAGTTTGTAATGCTTTTTGATATGTTCTGGCAATGCCTTATCATTTTCATGTAGTTGAATAAATCCTTTTACCACCGTTATAGGATTGCGAATTTCATGTGCAACAGCTGCCGCAAGCTGTCCAGTTGTCCTAAGTTTTTCAGCTTGCTTCACTTGATCGTAATATAATTCTTGATTCTTCATCCTTTTTTGGAAGAGAAGAAAAAGAAAAAGTAGCAAAAGCTGTGTCGCCAAGAAATTAATCGCAACTCCAAAGAAGTCCAAATAATTATAAATATGTATACTAGGTGTATCAACCATCATCATGTAGATAATAATGCTAATAGTAATTGTAATGTTACCAATCAATGTGATATAGAATAATCGGATATGCAAAAATAACACTGGAATAACTGGGATAAAACTAATAAGTAATAGCAAAGCAAATCTCTCGGGAAACCGTAAATACATAAAGAAAAAGTATGCTGACATGCAAATAATAATCGCAGCTCTATAATTTACGGAATCCCTTTTTGGAAAGATGATTAATAGCACAGAAATGCTTATAACGAATATAAATTGCAAAAGGAAAGATAAAGAAATGATTCGATCATCTTCTATGTATATTAAAACTAACCCTGCACTCATTAATACAATAAAAATGCCAATAATCATACGATAAAGCTTTATACTAGGTAAAAATTCATTGTCTATCATTTAAAAAATCCTCACAATACTATTGTATCTTTCTAAATTACTCGAAAAAAATGGTCCATTAGCTATATAAAAGTCTATTTTACCTTAATGTTCCTTCTTTTTGTAGTCTAGTTTTTCTCTAAAGCTATTATTTAGCCTTCTATTTCTTATTAAATAAGAAAAAACGTCTACCTTTATGAAAAAAAGGGATAGACGCTTAATTTTTACATAGTATGTAACATCTGAACTTTGAGGCTATTGAAACTAGTAAGACTTTGATCGTACTCCTTTTCCACCTATTGTTTGAAGAGTATTGATTCTTTCCATTCCAGTAAGGAGTGGTTTGGCGCGCCTTATTAATGTTTGTGTGACTTCAAGAGTCAGAGAGGCTTGATGGGCATTTTCATTACTCCAAACTTCATAAATATAAACAGAATTTGGATCACTTTCAGAAATATTAACAAGATACACTTCACATTCATCCAGATTCTTCATTGATTCTGCTGCTTCCAACAAAATAGAAACCATTGTTTCACGTTCGCCCTCTTGAACAGTAAATTTTCCAAACAAACTGAATTTCCCCATACTGGTCCTCCTTCCTTTATCAACCCCCATATTTGTTTCTACATCCCCCCCATCTAATCCTTTTATTCAATAAGGAAACATAATGGATTAATAATCCTTTTTTAGAAGTTTTAAGTTTGTTAATAATAAGGAAATAATTAAAATGAGAATAGCCAATGCCCACCAGAAAGCATTAATTGGATCATCATGCTCAATAATAATTAGTCTTACAATTGCTGTAATAGCAATGTAAATAAGATAGCGTAACGGAAAGTGAAACTGAGATCCAAAATACTTTATAATTTAAGCGATAAATTCAAAGTATAAAAAGTAAGTAAGCAGCTCCTCTGTGAATAAATAATAATCTTGTTCATTCTCCGTACAAAGGCTACATATGTAAAAATATACCATGTTTCCTTTATAAGCAGAAAACTTAAAATCAATCCTATAAGAAACAGGGAAGCATTTAACAGTATTTGTAAAAATATAGGTATAAGCGAGAATATCTTTATTTGATTCAATTATCTATAACTCCTTTTTTAAGTGTGTATAACTTAATATGAGCTATTTTTGGATCAAATAACCAAGAAGTAAAGAGCGGACACTTTCTCAATAGTACAAATCGAACAAAACAAAACGAAGCTAATCGGAATGGAATTTTTCATTTGAATCAGACTCTTTTAAGTAGATATCATTTCCAATTTTTATCCTTGTAACCTTTTTTCCCCTATCGATGAAAAAAGGTTTACTCCTCCATGGAAAAATTACCTGTCATTGGATTTTTATTTTTACCCATCCTATTATTGGAGGTGGTAAAGATGAACAAGCAAAATCCGATTGAATATACTGGGAAAGTTCTAGACCAGCGAAATGATCTTACTGGACCAGATGCAGGCAAAGCATCGTATCCAAAACGTCCAAAGCATGTATCGATCCAGGAGCCAAAAAGAAAATAGCTCCAACCCCTGACCCCTATTCGGAGGGCACTGAAAAACTGATAGCTATTGATGATTGATTGTAACCGCCTTTTAAACTTAGATGTGTAAATTGTTTTCCGAGGTGACCACATGACTCATTGGGGCGAGCGCCGAGCCGCTTCACAGCTCACGCTCCTGCAGGGTCTCGGACTTTCTCGCTGCTCCCATAGGAGTCAAGCGGACACCTCTCCAAACCAACTTATTATTCGCTTTCAAATAAATAAAACCTCATTTTATTTGGAGAACTAGACTTTTTCAGTGCCCTCCCTATTCGATTAGGGGGAACTTACATAAAAACAAGCGCATATTTTATACTTACTTGTCTTATATGAAGATTGTAGCCGATTCAATCTTCCTTGTAATCAAAAAAAGAAGGACTACTCCACCTTACCTGTGTATTGCTCTATTCTCTCCAATACCCTACGCTTTTGATAGAGCTTATTCGCAACTTCTCCCACATCTTTTATGGCTGATTTATTCATATACGCACCAAAAATCATTCCAGCGACGGGAATCATTTGAAACAGCTTTTTCCAACCAAAATTATCTCGATAAGAGGCGAATACCTCTCTCCAGCCTTGTAGCTGCGCAAAGCCTTCCTCCTCTTGTGCATTTGTCAATTCATTTAAGATTGCTTTTTTTCCAACTATATCAGATGACGTAAATTGCATACATTTGATCATGAATATTCGTTCTTCCTTATTGGATGGGTCATATCCATATGCAACCGCCACTTCTTGTATAGTCTTTAAGGTAATCCCAAAAATAAGGGGAATATCTACAGCGAGAGTAAAAATCCCCCCAAATCCAGTTGTAGCCCCCTGAATTTGCGCATTCTTAGCATGACTTTTTATAAAGGCTTCTGCTGTCTTTTCCATGGAATCAATAGAAAAGTATTTTATATCATCAAGTTTTATATCCTTCTGTAAGGATAATTCTTTTTTTACTTTATGTACTGTTTTTTCCTTATTCACTAAATATTTTCCACCATTGTCAATATATACTGCAATTTCATCTAATAGGATATGTATTTTGTCTTGTATGTATTTCGGTGTCCATTTGTCTAACAGCACAAATGGAAGCCGCCCGATTTTTTCCCAGAAGAACAACCCTTTTTGGTTTTTCTCCCATTTTTCAATGGTCTTTAATTTTATTCTGAGCTGTTCTAGATTTTCCATTCCTACACCTCTTATAATTAAATGCTTCCGCTATCACAACACATTATTTTCCCATTCTATATATTTCTCCAGATATCCTCTATATTCATCCGATAATTCACTAGGCAATTTATTTAAAGGAAAATACTGCATTTTTTCTGACTCATTATAATCAATGTTCATTTCTCCACTTATATCTTTCGTAAAATACACTGCTGTTACTGCATATACTTCATCGCCATTGGGGATTTTAAAATAATAATCAGAACCAGAAAATACATTTAGTAATGTAAGATTTTCAACTTTTAATCCTGTTTCTTCAAAGACCTCTCTTCTTGCTACTTCTTCAAAGCTCTCCCCTAAATCCATTAACCCACCTGGCAATCCCCAATATCCATCAAGCCTTTTTTGCAATAACACTTCCTCTTGTTCATTTAGCATGATGACAACAGAACCAGGTAGAATAAGTGGCTTATGCCCTACATGCTGCCTTAAATATTTATAGTATTCCATTTATTACGCCTCCAAGCTCAGATAAGTGAAAATTGTTATCCTTTTCGTAATGCTTCCTGAATTGCCCAGCTTTGATGTTCATGAAATAAACCTTCTATTGCTTGAATTGGTTCTAGCCATTTTAGAAAATGACCTTCCTCTGTTGGTTCCCCTATTTGTTTAACGATCTTGCATATATAGAAATACCCTTCACTCAGATAATACTTATATTCATTTGTTGAGTAAAAATATCTGCGCGCACTCCCAATAAAGGAATTTATTTCAATGTCCATTCCCATTTCTTCCAAAGCTTCTCTTACTAAGCATTCTTTATGGGTCTCATTCTTTTCTATTCCTCCACCCGGAAGAAAGTAGTTGCCATCACTAGTTTGAATGATGGCAATTTTATCTTTCTGCTTATTAAAGATCACACAATACGCTGCAGGTCTTATGATGTATTCTTTCCCTTCTTCTTTTTTGCCGAATGTGATTATTTCCATATAAATCTCCTCTTATACAAAAAAATTGATTATCTTTCCCTACTCCGTAATCACTTCAATATCCTCATACGTAGGTTCTTCCTTTGTATAAGAAATCCAATAGGTATATGCTCTTGAAAAATCATCTGTAAAATGCTCTAAATAGGTTACTGCTTTTGCAGATTCTCCAAGCACTTTTACCTCTTTGACAGCTGTATTTCCCGTTGGCATCGTAATAGTAACAGTAGGACCATCTTCTCTTGCAAATATCATAGACGTATCAACAGACCCTGTACGATCCTCTGGACCCGCTACCCAATTTACCTTTCCTTCCTTATTCTCTAAAATAACTAAATCAGGATTATGCGTATTGCCGCTTTCATGCTTGTTTTTAAAAATAACATAAATGAAATCATCTTTTAGATCGTAATCAATAATTTCTTTATTCTTTAATTGATGTTCTGCTATTACACTCGAAATTTGTTCTTCGAGTGAATCAGTATCACTTGATTTTACGTCAGACTCTTTCCCTTTATTAGAACAACCAAGCAAAGTGAATAAAATAAGAAAGGAAGCAAGTAATTTTTTCATAATTAAACAGCTCCTGACATTTTTGTTTACGGATTAGAATTGGAAAAGAATTTATTGAAACCTTATGCTTTATATAAAATGACTGCTGCGTAGATTTCTTGCTCCGTAAAAGGTTCATTGTTCACCGCAAACTTCACATCTATTATTTCATGATTTTCCAATTCTTTTAACGCTTTATTTAGATTAAGCTCGAATTTTTTATAGGAAGTAAAATATGCCTTATACTTCTTCACTAAATAAGCATCCAAGTTATTAGTTGAATTAATTTTTTCTTTCGCAGCTATTATCGTGTAATTATTTGGATCTTCTAAAATATCACGAAGCTCCTTATTAGGTACGGTAAACGTTTCGTTCAATACCGTTTCAAGTGTTTTACTGTTTTTTTCCTCTGAGGCATTTTGAGCCGAACACCCAACTACCATTGGCAACAATACAATGAATAAAATGGACATAAATTTTCTTACAAATTTATTTATTTTACTCACCCCTCTCTTAGGAAATACGTTTGAATAGTGAAAAAGTTTCACTTTGTGAATGAAAAAAAGGTCTACCCCAAAAATCAGTGGATGCTGATTTTCGGGGCAGACCTTTATATTACACAAGATGATTAAATTCTAAGCCTTCCCATTCAATTAGTGTATTTTTCTAGTTCAATAAGGAATATTATAGGGGCTCACTTTATTATTTACATAACTCTCTTGAACATCTTCTCCATCTCATAAGTCGAATAATGCACAATAATCGGTCTACCATGCGGACAGGTAAATGGATCGGATGTAGTCCGAAGTTCGTCTAATAAACTTTGAATCTCATCATTTCGCAAATGGCGGTTTGCTTTAATAGAGCCTTTGCAGCTCATCATAATGGCTGCTTCTTCTCGTAAAAGCTTGATGTCTACTTTTCTCATGGAGAGAACTTGTTCGATCATTTCTTCGATTGTTTCTTTTTCTTCTCCTTTTGGGAACCATTGTGGATGGGAGCGAACTAGGTAGCTTTGCTGGCCAAATGGTTCGAGAAATACGCCTACTTTTTCTAATTCAGCTTTATTTTCTTCTATTTTCATCCATTCATCTAGAGAATAATCTAATGTTAATGGGATGAGCATTTCCTGTAATTCATTATGCACTTCTCCAACTTTTTCCCGGAAAAATTCGTATTTGATTCGTTCTTGGGCTGCGTGCTGGTCGATGATGTATAGTCCTCTTTCGTTTTGCGCAAAGATGTAAGTTCCGTGCATTTGCCCAATTGGATAAAGGGGCGGAACTCTGGGACCTTCCACGACGTCGGCTATTTCTTCCTCACCCCACGTTTCCTCTATCTCTTCTACTGGTGCAGTTGGAATGAAATTGCTTCCTTTCTGTTCAAAGAAAAAGGCTGTGGTATCTGTTATTGTTGTTTCTTCTCTAGCTTCTCCAGCTTGCCAACTACTTGGTGGTTCTTCTATTGGCTCGTTCCAAGTTGGCTTTTCCTCTTGCTCTTCTGTTGAAATCGAAACAGTTGGTTCTGATTTTGGAGCAGATATTGGCATTGCTGGCTCACGCACCGTGTCAAAGCTAAACGCTGCTTGCTCTTCTTTTGGTGCAGTCTTTTTCTCGCGGATTAGTCCAGCTGGAATAAGCTCTTTTTTCTTGAAAGCTGCTTTAATGGTAGTACTTACAAGTTCATACAGCTCTTGTTCTTTACTAAAGCGCACTTCCATTTTCGATGGATGGACATTGACATCAACTAGAATCGGATCCATTTCCACATTTAAGAGAACAATTGGATATCTTCCAATCGGCAGCAACGTATGATAGCCTTCCTGAATGCTACGTACGAGAGAATAGTTTTTAATAAAGCGTCCATTAATCATCGTGGAAATATAGTTACGTGACGCTCGTGTAATTTCTGGCAGCGCCATATAGCCACTTAATTTAAAGTCAAGGGTGCTTGCTGAAATTGGAATCATTTTTTTTGCAATAGTTAAGCCATAAATGCTCGCAAGAACTTGTCTTACATCCCCATTGCCATTCGTATGAAGGAGCTTTCGGTCATTATGGACTAGGCGAAAGCTAATATCAGGATGCGCAAGGGCAAGTCGATTGACGATATCAGTAATATTGCCAAGCTCAGTATGAATCGATTTCATATATTTTAATCTTGCTGGCGTATTAAAGAACAAATCGCTGACGATAATCTCTGTACCTCTTCTTCCAGGTGCGCCTTCCTGTTTCACTAAATGACCGCCTTTGAGTTCGATCGTTGTACCCTTTTCCCCAGTGGAAGTTGTTAAGGTAACTTGTGAGACAGAGGCAATACTTGGTAGTGCCTCTCCTCTGAAGCCAAGGGTACGAATCCGGAATAAGTCATTTTCGTCTTTAATTTTACTTGTCGCATGTCTGGAAAAAGCAGTTAAGACATCCTCTTCGTCAATTCCTAGTCCATTATCAAGAATGCGGATGCTCTCTAAACCAGCCTCTTCGATAAAAATTTCAATCGAAGTACTTTTTGCGTCAATACTATTTTCTACTAACTCTTTTACAACAGAGGCTGGCCGCTCAACAACTTCACCTGCAGCAATTTTATTCGAAAGTGCATCATCCAGTTGAATAATCTTTGCCATTGCTTCTCCTCTTTTCTTTCTTACTTTTATTCAGATTAAGTGGGCAGTTTATGTGTTAGATTGAACTGCGGTTTTCATTTCAGCTATCATCTTACTTATGAAAACCACTTTTGCCGAAGTTCCTCTGGTTTCTGGCGTTCATCCCGCTTATGAAAACCACTTTTCCTAACAGTACTGCTATTTCCGGCGTTCATCCAACTCATGAAACCACTTCATCCATCATTTCGTACTTTCTTATGAAGCTCATATAATGTATTTAATGCCTGCATTGGCGTCATTTCTAGAATATCTATCTCTTTAAGCTTCGCTACAATTTGCTTTTCCTTAGTAGAAAGCACTTTGTGCGGCTTTTTCTCTTCTTCTGTACCAAAGAAGGATAATTGTGCCTCTTCTTCGATCTTTTCTGCTTTTACGGTAGGTTGCTCGACTTCCGCCACTGCTGCTTCTTCAGCGAATTGATCTTTTTGCTCTAGGCTTGTTAATAGCTCTTGTGCTCGTTCAATAAGTGCCTCTGGTAATTCTGCAAGCTGGGCGACGTGAATACCATAGCTTTTATCTGCTGCTCCTTCTTTTATTTTGTGAAGGAAGACAACTTTTCCATTTTGCTCCATCGCACTTACATGAACATTGCTTAAGGACGGAAGCTCATCTGCAAGTACGGTTAGCTCATGATAGTGAGTCGAGAATAATGTCTTTGCCCCGACTTCATGGTGGATATATTCAATAATGGCTTGTGCAAGCGCCATTCCATCATAGGTACTTGTGCCTCGGCCAATTTCATCGAATAAGATTAAACTATTATTGGTGGCATGCAACAGGGCATTTCTCGCTTCTAGCATCTCAACCATAAACGTACTCTGTCCAGAAATAAGATCATCTGCGGCACCAATTCTTGTAAATACTTGGTCAAATAGCGGAAGAACTGCTTCGTCTGCTGGGACGTAACAACCAATTTGCGCTAAAATACTGGTTAAAGCAATCTGGCGCATATACGTACTTTTACCAGACATATTCGGTCCTGTAATTAACAGTAATTCTCGGTCTTTATGCATGGTGCAATCATTTGCTACATAGCTCTGTGCGTTCATCACCTTTTCTACTACAGGGTGACGGCCATTTTTAATAGAAAGTGTTCGGTCCGCAGAAAATTGCGGCTTCACATAGCGACGATCCTCACTGACAGTTGCAAAACACTGCAATACATCTAGTGCACTTACTGTTTTGGCTAGCTTCTGTAAGCGGGGAATATATTCTTTAATCGTTTCGCGGATTGTCGTAAAAATTTCATATTCCAGCTCGACCATTTTTTCTTCCGCTTGTAAGATTAGGCTCTCTTTTTCCTTTAATGCAGGCGTAATATAACGTTCTGCATTGGCAAGTGTCTGTTTGCGCTCATATTGTCCTTCCTGTAAAAGATGAACATTGGCACGTGTTACTTCAATATAGTAGCCAAATACACGGTTATAGCCGATTTTCAGTGATTTAATGCCTGTTTTTTCCCGCTCTTCTCTTTCCAGCTGGGCAATCCAGGTCTTACCGTTTCGGCTTGCATCGCGGTAACTATCTAATTCGGAATGATAGCCGTCTAAAATGATATTTCCTTCTTTAATCGAAAGTGGTGGATTTTCCACAATCGCACGTTCTAATAAATCGGTAATGTCTTCACATGGGTCTAGTTTATCTGCAAGGATGCTTGCTTCTTTTGACCCGAAAGATGCAACGATTTGCTGAATAATTGGCACCTGTTGCAACGACTTTTTTAACTGTACAAGATCTCTTGCATTGACATTACCGAAAGCAACGCGACCTGCTAAGCGTTCTAAATCGTATACTTCCTTTAATTTTTCTCGCAAATCTTGACGCTCAAAATAATGACTAATCATTGTTTCTACTAAGTTTTGGCGATTTTCAATCTCGTCCTTATTTAATAATGGACGATCGATCCATTGTTTTAGCAATCTGCCACCCATCGCAGTTTTCGTTTCATCCAAAAGCCATAGCAGTGAACCTTTTTTCCCTTTTGAACGAATCGTTTCTGTTAACTCTAAATTTCGCTTTGAATAATAATCAATTTTCATAAATTGATCGATTACATAAATTGAAACTGGCTGTAAGTGATCAAGGCTTCGTTTTTGTGTACGATATAAGTAATTGAACAAACGAGCAACGGTGTTTTTCAGTGATTGTTCTTCTATTCCTTGTAATAAAGAAACATGCATGTCTTTTTCAACAATATCATTTTCAATCGAAAGGGTTATCGTTCCCCGCTCCTGTAATCTTTTCAAATACTCTTTTGAAAAATCGTCTGCAACAACCACTTCTTTCGCTCCTGATAACGATAATTCATTCAATAATGAATCGATTCCAGTTAATATGGTTGCCTTGCTTTCCCCTGTCGATAAATCGCTGTATGCAAAGCCAAATTTTTCGTCCGTCAGTGTTGATATGGTTGCAATATAATTGTTTTCTTTATCTGATAAATTTTTCCCTTCCATCATCGTACCAGGTGTGATTAGCTGAACCACTTCTCTTTTTACGACACCCTTTGCTTGCTTCGGGTCTTCTGTTTGTTCACAAATTGCCACTTTGTAGCCACGCTCAACAAGATGTTCAATATAGTTTGGCGCAGAATGGTGAGGAACTCCACACATTGGAATTCGCTCTGCTCCGCCCCCTTCTCTGCTCGTTAACGTAATTTCAAGCTCTTGTGATGCTTTGATCGCATCATCAAAGAACATTTCGTAAAAATCTCCTAAACGAAAAAATAAAAAGGCATCCTGATAATCTGCCTTTACCTGTAAGTATTGTTGTATCATTGGCGTATATGTTGTCATAACTTCCTCCAAAATCCAAGTCCAAATCTATTATTTTCTCATTATACCATAAAGAAATAGAATATTTGAGTGGGGGGTTTTGGGAAAAAACAGCTATTGTAAACATATAAAA
This sequence comes from Niallia sp. Marseille-Q9988, assembly GCF_976954375.1. Lineage (NCBI taxonomy): Bacteria > Bacillati > Bacillota > Bacilli > Caryophanales > Bacillaceae > Niallia > Niallia sp. Marseille-Q9988. Next base: position 154,567 of record NZ_CDRJSZ010000008.1, read on the forward strand.
CTTTTATTCTTTAAGTAAAGTTAGATTTGATAACTTGTTCGTTCCATTTCGCTCGAGACATAAGATTAGCCGGGGAAAAAGATGCGCCTCCTCAGGCTGTGAGGTTCTAGCAACAAACTTTATGTAAACAGCGTATTAAAAAGGTTCAAGAAAAAAAGACTAGGAAGCTCCTAGCCTTTACTCTTCTTCTCCGCCTACTAAAAAGTCTGGATTTAATTCTTCAAATTCTTCGTCTTCTACGTCATCTTCAAACCATGTGTCGTCATCTTTACCACATTCATCTGTGCATACTTCTACACAAATTTTTGTTTCTCCAATAACTTCTACAATAAATTCTCTTTCTACATGAACAATAATTTTATTGCCATTTGGAGAAATTACTGCTTCGATACAGTTTGGTTGCTGTAATACTGTTGCAATCACATCGTGGTCTTCTAGGCAGTCAGGATCACGATATTTTAGTTTAATGACATCTGTATATTTTACACGCTCTGTAACGACTTCTGTTTGTGTGTTGTCATTATAGGAATACCAAACGTTAATGTCATAGTATCCGCAAATTTCTACTGTTTTACCAACCTTTTCTGCCTCATACGTATGGTTGATAATCCAGCAGCCCAAGATGCTTGAAGGGCTGTTGTCTGGACAGATCGTATGATTGGATTTTGTGAATTTGCGTCCTTTCGCTACGACTGCCTTTGTAATAATCTCTCTATATTCTCCCATGTTCGAGCGAAACCTCCTCATTCATTTTCATTTCATCCTATGCGGGATAGGAGTCTAGTGTGCGACAAATTTTAAAGACTGTAAGTAATGCTTAAATCTACTTCATTGTATGTAAAACTTGGGTAAGTGTGCCGATATTAGCCATTTTTCTAGACGGATATCCTTGCTTTTGCAAAGCTCCACTCCATGCCTTTGAATGGATCTACTTCCATTCTATTTATGGGTAAAACTCAGCATTCCTTCGATAAAATTTTTAACTCATAAAAAAATATGCGTTTGTATTAATACATTCGCGGATACAGCTTGGTCAAATCTTTATATACTGTAGTATACGGTAAGGGGGTGAGGAAGTTGGCAGGGTTATTTAATAACAACGATCAGTTTGATTTTAAATTCAATGTAAATGGCAAAGAGGTTTCTGGTGAAGAAGGAGCTAAATACGCACAAGAATTAGTCGGTAAGTTATCTACTGAAATGGGTGGATTGGTTCAAAAATTAACAGAAGGTTTAAAAAGCAATGTATCTGAAAGAACCATGGAGGCAGTGAAAGAAAAGGTTGCATCGAATGTTGACTTAGATTCTATTAAAGAAAAAGTGGCTAATATCGATTTAGATTCGCTTAAAGATAAAGTAATGCCGAATCTTAATCCAGAAACGCTAAAGAGTTTAATAAATCAAGAAACATTAAGTAAGATACAGGAGAAATTACCTGTTATTGATGCTTCAAATGATGATGGGAATCTCCAATTAAACGTGAATGGCAAGCCTATTTTTTCACTAGATTTATCAGATTTTATCAAAAAATAATGAATTTATCTTACTTTTGAAAGGAGGTGAAATCATATGTTGTCTAACTACACATCTGATTGTCACAAAGGTAACGGTTCTGGCGTTGCTGGTACTGATGTTACTGCTAAAGGTAAAGGCATTGGAAATAAAGGGGCAGAACTTCGCGGATTCACTAACGCTACTCAAGGAAATGGTAACCTTGCTAACCAATTTACTGCTTCTGGTGCTGCTGGTGGTGCTGCTGTAGGTGTTAACTTATTAAACTTCTTTGTTGGTGGTATTTTAGTTAATGCTAACGTTGCTGGTGCTGCTACTGCTGTATCTTACAACGAAAACAGCCCTGAAATGGTGAACGAAGGTTAATCACCTTTAAAGATAATCACTCCTATAAGAGAGAAGCATATAATAAAGGGCAACATCATATTGATGGTTGCCCTTTTCTTTTACATATCTAACAGGAGGAGGGAAAAGAATGGCGCAAGAGAAAAATATTGGCTTAACTGCTGAGAAATTGAAGGAGCTTGGCGTACCAGAGGAACTTATTGATAAAATATTGGAAACGGGAGGACCTTCTGTTAATACACATGCAGAAGGAGGAAATGGCGGAAGTGCTGTCAGTCTAACTTATGTAGATAACTATTCTGTTCTATTTCTAGTCTATACATTTCTTCAACAAACGATTAATAATGGAAATGCGAAAGATAAAGAAACGAAACAGCTGAATAAAGCACTGCTTTCTACCTTGCAAACAGCTATGAAGGAACAACAGGAATATCGGAAAGCTTTCTTACGAGCAATTAACATTTTAAATAATCAAAATAAGTAAAAAACCAAGCGAGAATATGCTTGGTTTTTCTACTTTTGGGCATTTTAATTGTATTCGCAAATAAATGAAGCCTATTGCTTTCAGCTCCAATCAACGGAAGAATGTTAAACGTTATTTAACTCAATGAACATTCTAATCTAACAAAAACCCTTTTTACTCTTCTTTCTTCTTATCAACGGAAAGAATTTCGGTTTCAACTGTGTTTGCGATTGTTTTTGTTATCATTTGAAGCATATCGTTAACGATTTCCTGTGATTCTTTAAATTCGCTGACGATTGGAAGCTCATCGATTTCTTTTTGCAAGGCATCAATTTTTGCTTCTGTTTCTTTTAAAGCCGCAATTTTCCCATAGTGCTGAAGGTTAACTGCTTGTTTTTGCAATTTTTTGATTTGAGCAATTCGATCATTCACTTTTTTGTTTTGATTGATTTGCTGTTCTGCCCGCTGATAAAATTCGACTTCTTCTGTATCACGAATCATCTTGGCAAGTTGTTCTGTTCGCTCGATGATTTCTTCTTTTGTATACTTAGCCATTAGTTTGCCTCAACAGCTTCCGCTTCTAATACCTCAATCATTTCCCCGTTTAATGACCATGTTTTCGCATCCGTAATTTTAACAGATACAAGTTTACCGATAGCTGATTTTGGTCCAACAAAGTTTACTAGCTTGTTTTTGCGTGTATATCCAGCAAGTACATCTGGATTATTCTTACTTTCCCCTTCCACAAGGACTTCCACAATTTGATCTTGGTAGCCCTTCATGGAATTAGCAGAATACTCATTAACTAAAGCATTTAGGCGCTGTAAACGTTCCTTTTTCACTTCCATTGGAACATTATCTTTCATTTTCGCAGCTGGCGTACCTTCACGCGGTGAATAAATGAATGTATAAGCCGCTTCAAAGCCAACCTCTTTGTAAAGAGACAATGTTTCTTCGAATTGCTCATCTGTTTCATTTGGGTACCCAACAATAATATCTGTTGTTAGTGTTAAATTAGGAATAGCTGCCTTCATTTTGCGAACTAATTCTAAGTATTTTTCTCTCGTATATTTACGTGCCATAATTTTTAACACATCTGATGAACCAGACTGAACTGGTAAATGGATATGTTCTACTAAGTTACCGCCTTTAGAAAGCACTTCGATTAAATGATCATCAAAATCACGTGGATGACTTGTAGTAAAACGAACACGTGGGATATCAATTTTGCGCATTTCTTCCATTAAATCACCGAAGCGGAAATCAATGTCCGTGAAATCTTTTCCATAGGCGTTTACATTTTGACCAAGCAAGGTGATTTCTTTATAACCTTGTGCAGCCAATTGACGTACTTCTTGAATAATATCCTCTGGACGGCGGCTACGTTCTTTTCCTCGAGTATATGGAACGATACAATAGGTACAGAATTTATCACAGCCATACATGATATTAACCCATGCTTTTATTTTTCCGTTACGTACTTTCGGAAGGTTCTCGATAACGTCCCCTTCTTTAGACCAAACTTCCACAACCATTTCTTTAGACATATATGCTTCTTGAAGAATATTTGGTAAACGGTGAATATTATGTGTTCCAAAGATCATATCTACTTGTGTGTATGTTTTTAAAATCTTATTTACTACGGATTCTTCTTGGGACATACAGCCACAAACCCCGATTAAAAGATCTGGTTTTTCTGTTTTTAAATGCTTTAAATGTCCTAATTCACCAAATACTTTATTTTCTGCATTTTCACGAATCGCGCATGTATTAAGAAGAATAACATTGGCATCATCTACAGTATCTGTAGCTTCATAGCCTAATGCTAAGAAAATTCCTGCCATTACCTCTGTATCATGCTCATTCATTTGACAACCGTATGTGCGAATGTAGAATTTGCGTCCTTCTCCCATTCCACGGAATTGTTCGGAAATAGAGAAATCTTTTTCATAACGAACTTCTTCTTTTCCACGTCTTTTGGCATCTTTTAAAGATGGTGCTTTATACACTGTTTCGAAATATTTGCTGTAATCCTTTTCGGATTTTTTGTCCGAAGAATTATTGCTTTCAATTTTTTGTCCTTCTAAACGTTGTTTTTCGTTCATTTCAACTACTCCTCTCTTATCGATGAACTTGTTTCATCCATAAGTTTGTTAATATACATGGTTTAGGTTAGTTCTTATAGATTGTTTTCTTTATAACATGGTTTCCACTGATTTAGCCAGGTTAACCACTTGCTCCCCGCAGAAGTTCGGTACTGTCGCAATATAAACAACAATCTTTTCTTCATATGTACTATTCTTTATAGACATATTTTCATTATTCTAGTATAAGCCTTTGACCTTTTGAAAACAATAGCTAGGTTAGAAAGAAGAATTTCTACTATTTTCTTTATCTATATATAGGAATCTTACAGCAACGGGCAGTTGCGTTTTCCTACCTCAAAAGGAGAGAACGCAACTGCCCGGATGCTTTTTAAAATTACCCTTTATTTCGGAAATCTTTTTACCATATTCGAAAATAAAAACTTCTCTACTTGGCTACTAGTATAATATTTCATAAGTTCGTTAATTAGATTCGGGTAATCGGCAGTAGAAGATAACCCTTTAACGGTTTGAGAGATTCCATCAAAATCAGAACCAAAGCCGACATGATCCTCTCCTCCTAGGGAACAGATATAATCTAAATGCCGTAATACATCTGTAATGGTTGCAGCATTTGTGCCACTTAAAAATTGCGGCACAAAAGTAATCCCGATTACGCTGTCTGCTTCAATCAAAGCCTTTATTTGGTCATCTCGTAGATTACGAGGATGTGGACAAAGATTATATGTATTTGAGTGGGATGCATACGGATGATCGGCAAGTTCCATGACATCCCAGAAGGAGTTTTCTGACAAGTGGGAAACATCTACTAATATATCTTGTTGATTTAGTAGTTTTACTGTTTCTCTTCCAAATAAAGATAAACCAGCCCCTCTTGGCTCTAACGCACCATCTGCAACAGCATTGGCGTAGTTCCAGGTTAGTCCGACTGCTGATACGCCTAATTGAAGCAATGTCTTTAATTTCAATAAATCGCCAGCGATTGCATCACAGCCCTCAAGTGTTAGGATCGCGCCAATTTCTCCATCTTTCAATTGCTCGATATCCATTTTATTACGGATAAATTTGAGATCTGGGTTGGGCTGTAGGATTTTTTCATTAAAAATAGTTGCCATGGATAATGCAGCTTCAAACTTCATATCTGGATGAATGGATTCTGGAATATAGATGGCAAAGCATTGGATCTTTGCTCCACCCTTTTGGAGTCCTTCTTTCGTTATATGAAGTTTTTTACTATTCTGAAAATTAATCATTTTATCCTTAAACATTTTTAATAATACATCGCAATGCCCATCAAAGTAATTCAAAAAATTCACTCCTATACGATTATGCTCTTTATTTTCTTCTATGTAAATCTTAATTGGCCTTCCACCAAGATATCATTAATCTCAAACTATTTAAACCTGAATTTTCAATTTTAAAAAAAGTTGTTTTGAATGGTTAAAGAGGCAAACCTGATGAATCACAGCCATAATAAAAAAGAAAGGATGTCTCATTCATTCGGTTACAAAAAGCACAGCTTTTAAGAGATTCGTTAAAAAGAATGTCTATTCTCTAACTTAACTCTTGCTGCTGTGGAACGAAACCTAATCGATAAGACACCCCCCTTCTTTTTGAAGGTTTGCTCTATTTCATTCTAAATTAAAATCTCCCTAAAAGGATTCAAGCTGCTCGAGCAAATTCACCAACCATAAGAAGGGATAAATCGGGGAAAGCATGAGCATCACGCTTTCCTTTCTTTTTTTCCTATAATCTTATTTTCTCTTTATCTAGGCTCCACAATAAGCTTGATGGCCGTTCTTTCCTCACCGTCAATTACAATATCAGTGAAGGCAGGGATACAGATTAAATCCACTCCGCTAGGTGCTACAAACCCTCTTGCGATAGCAACTGCTTTAACCGCTTGATTTAATGCACCTGCACCAATTGCCTGGATTTCCGCTCCACCTCTTTCTCGTAGAACACCTGCAAGCGCACCAGCTACAGAATTGGGACTAGACTTTGCTGAAACCTTTAATATCTCCATTTCTAGCTCCTCCTTGTTTAACCCCCCCGCATGTTTCATTAAGATTAATGAACATATCAGGATATATATCATTCCAATGTTACTATATTCCAAGTTTAATACACATATTCCAGCTTGGACATAAAAACTTAGAAAATATTTGATTTTCAGGGAAAAAGGAAGAGCTACATTCTGTTAGGAATAAAAGGGGTGGTCCTCATTAATTAAAATGCGCTCAATTTTCTTTGCTTTACCTGTCTTCTTATCTACTTCAATCAGACATCCGCTCAGCTGAGCTCTCCCACTTTTTGGCGGCTCAAAGCGTGTTGGCAAATTCGTTAAAAAGCGATTTAGCACCAATTCTTTTTGCATACCAAGAATAGCATCATAAGGACCTGTCATGCCCACATCTGCCATAAATGCAGTCCCATTTGGAAGAATGCGATTATCAGCTGTTTGCACATGTGTATGTGTTCCAACCACCGCTGTAACCTTTCCATCTAAATACCAACCCATTGCTTGCTTTTCACTTGTTGCTTCTCCGTGAAAATCAACAAAAATTATATTTGTACGCTTTTTCGCTTCCTTCACTAAGCTATCAATTACGATAAATGGATCATCACTTGGATTCATGAAGGTACGACCTTGTAAATTAATAACAGCTACTTCCATATCATTAATTTTAACAAAAACCATCCCTTTACCAGGGTTATTTTCTGGAAAGTTAGCGGGACGCACTAAATATTTCGCCTTATCAATAAACTCAAATATCTCGCGATTATCCCATGTATGGTTCCCCATTGTTATCGCTTGAGCACCGATTTCCAGAAAGCTACGATAAATTTTCTCTGTAATACCTTTTCCGCCAGCAGCATTCTCTCCATTGATAATCGTTAACTGTGGTCTGTATTTATCCTTTAGCTTTGGTACGTACTCTTTAATCATGTCTCGGCCCATTGAACCGACAACATCCCCAATAAATAAAATATGCATATTTTTATTTCCTACTTTCTACTTTTCACTATGTAACAGTGTATCATATAATTCCTTTCGCTCCTAACGCCATTTTCCTTAAGGAACGTTTTAGTATGCCCTTCATTTTTGGAGATAAAAAAAACGGTGCAATAGCACCGTTTCTTATTTTGCATATTCAACCGCTCTTGTTTCACGAATGACCGTTACTTTTATATGACCTGGATAATCTAATTCCTCCTCGATTTTCTTACGAATATCGCGAGCTAATCGATGTGACTCTAAATCATCCACAAGATCTGGTTTCACCATGATTCGAATCTCACGTCCTGCTTGGATTGCGAATGATTTCTCTACTCCATCATAAGATTCAGAAATCTCTTCTAATTTCTCAAGTCGGCGAATATAATTTTCTAATGTTTCTCTTCGTGCTCCTGGCCTTGCAGCTGAAAGTGCGTCAGCTGCTGCTACTAGTACAGCGATAATTGAAGTTGGTTCTGTATCACCATGATGGGATGCGATACTATTGATTACAACAGGATGCTCTTTATACTTGGTAGCAAGCTCGACACCAATTTCCACATGGCTTCCTTCTACTTCATGGTCAATAGCTTTCCCAATGTCATGTAGTAGTCCAGCTCTGCGGGCAAGGGTTTGATCTTCCCCAAGTTCAGCAGCTAAAATTCCTGATAATTGAGCCACTTCCATACTATGCTTTAAGACATTTTGTCCATAGCTTGTACGGAATTTTAAACGTCCAAGAATCTTAATTAAATCTGGATGTAATCCATGAACTCCGACTTCAAACGTAGTTTGTTCCCCGATTTCACGTATATGTTCATCCACTTCCCGGCGCGCTTTATCAACCATTTCTTCAATACGAGCTGGATGGATACGCCCATCCTGAACGAGCTTATCTAACGCAAGTCTTGCAGTTTCACGTCTTATTGGATCAAAACCAGAGAGAATAACTGCTTCTGGTGTATCATCAATAATTAAATCAATTCCTGTTAATGTTTCAAGTGTTCGAATATTTCGACCTTCACGACCGATAATTCGCCCTTTCATTTCATCATTTGGAAGGTTTACAACGGAAACTGTAGTCTCTGCAACATGATCGGCCGCACAACGTTGGATTGCAAGTGACAGAATTTCTTTAGCCTTTTTATCTGCTTCTTCTTTTGCTCTAGTATCACTTTCTTTGATCATTACCGCAATATCATGAGCAACTTCTTGCTCTGTACGGTCTAAAATGATGGACTTTGCCTCTTCTCGAGTCAAGCCAGAAATGCGCTCTAGTTCTGTTTGCTGCTTGCGAACCATCTCGTCCACTTTGCTTTCCATCTCTTCCATATGCTGTTGTCTTTTATTAAGAGAATCGTCCCTCTTTTCTAAAACTGATTCACGTTTGTCTAACGCTTCTCCCTTGCGATCAAGATTTTCCTCTTTTTGCAATAAACGATTTTCTTGTTTTTGTAGTTCATTTCTTCGATCACGAACTTCTAGTTCTGCTTCACTACGAAGCTTGTGAATCTCATCCTTTGCTTCTAACAAAGCTTCTTTTTTCAATGCGTCTGCTTCACGCTTTGCATTTTCAATAATTTGTTCAGCAGTCATTGTTGCATTGCTAATTTTTGCATTAGCATTGGACTTTCGAATAAAATATACAACAAAGCCAACAACGGCAATAACGATTAGAATAAGCAAAATGGAGATGATCTTTAATAGTGGATCCATCATTTTCACCTCCTCTTGCTATCAAATTGTGTTTGTTACGATTTTAAAAGTATTGGCTTAATGTTCCTTTTTTCAATCGAAATTTTCCCTAGTCATTTTATCGTTTTCTAGGTTTTCATACTTATAAAAATGTAAAATATACAATTCAATTGTATAGTTGTACCAATTTATTGTCAAGACTTTGAACTAGTAGGATTAACCTATTTCTCATTGGCTATCTTGTTAGCCTTTTTCTCTAACAATTGCTCTATTATTCCTATATATGTATGAAATTTCTCCCTATTAAACATAATAGATTATCATATTCTAACCTATCATCCGTATTATGGTCAGAAAATAGGGTTGTTAAACCTAATTGAGTCTTTTATTCTGTATGTTTTTCTCTAGAAATCTCATTAAAATTAGGCTGTTTTCGTAAAGTTTGTTGCTATCGCCCGCAGCCTGAAACTATAATAAAATATCATCGAATAAACGATAGATTCTATTAGCTAGTCTAATCGTCACTTTATTCATAATCAATCAAAAAAAGATGGTAAAGTGGATATGCCACTATACCATCTTTTGGTAAACAATTAATCGATTAATTCAAATTGTTCTTGGTCGTCATTTTCAGGTTTTAGTGTTAATTCTTTATCTAGCCCGTAATGATCACGTATTTTCTTTTGAATTTCTAGACGCATTTCTTTGTTTTCTTTCAAGAATTGTTTTGCATTTTCACGGCCTTGTCCTAATCTTTCATCATTATAGGAATACCAAGCGCCACTCTTTTGAACAATATCAAGATCTGATCCAAGATCAATAATCTCGCCTTCTTTAGAGATACCTTCTCCATACATGATATCTACTTCTGCCACTTTGAAAGGTGGTGCTACTTTATTTTTAACCACTTTGATTTTTGTTTTGTTTCCTACCATGTCTGTCCCTTGTTTTAACGTTTCAGCACGACGAACTTCTAGACGAACAGATGAATAGAATTTCAAAGCACGTCCGCCAGGAGTTGTTTCAGGGTTTCCGAACATAACTCCGACTTTTTCACGAATTTGGTTGATAAAAATAGCAATTGTTTTTGACTTATTAATTGCTCCAGATAATTTACGAAGGGCTTGTGACATTAAGCGTGCTTGAAGTCCAACATGTGAATCTCCCATTTCTCCTTCAATCTCTGCTTTTGGTACAAGTGCAGCTACAGAGTCAATTACTAATATATCAACTGCACCACTTCGAACTAAAGCCTCTGCAATTTCTAGCGCTTGCTCCCCAGTATCTGGTTGAGAAAGTAATAATTCATCGATATTAACGCCAAGCTTTTGTGCATATACTGGATCTAATGCATGCTCTGCATCAATAAATGCTGCTTGTCCGCCATTTGCCTGAACCTCAGCAATAGCATGTAGCGCTACTGTTGTTTTACCTGAACTTTCAGGACCATATATCTCAACAATACGACCTCTTGGATATCCACCAACACCTAGGGCTGCATCTAAAGCTAATGATCCACTTGGACTAGTAGAAATGACTCTATCAGCTTGTTCTCCCAGCTTCATAATACTACCTTTACCGAATTGTTTCTCTATTTGTTTTAACGCCATTTCTAATGCAGCTTGACGATCACTCAAATACGTTCTCCTCCTTATATAAAAAATGAATCTAACTAACATGATTCATTCGTTGTTTAAAAGATTATATACTTAATATACCTTTTTTCTTTTCATTTGTACAGCAAAAAATCGAACATTCATTCGTTTTTTTATTTCTAGTGGGAGAAGCACTATTCTAGTAAGACGCAAGCAAGAAACCCTTACTTCCGTCTATTTAGTCTATTGCTGCAACATTTTCAATAAAAAATATTGACCATATTTTACACTTCTAATTCGGTTACCAGCTCTAGTACCACTTAGCACTAGAGCTTCCACTTTTGTCGGCTCCCCTTTTTTGGCTATCCCGATAAAAACGGTACCAACTGGATTTCCCTCGAGTTCATCTGGACCAGCAACACCTGTAAAGCTTATGCCAATATCAGCATTTAATAAGCTTGCAACATTTTCCGCTAGCTCTTTTGCACATTGTTCACTAACAACGCCATGTTCTTGTATGGTTGCCTCTTTTACATGAAGGATTTGATTCTTCACCTCATTTGTATAACAGACAACTCCTCCTTGGAAAATGTTTCCGGCACCAGGAATGCTCGTAACCTCTTGTTGAAATAAGCCACCAGTTAAGCTTTCTGCAGCAGCAAGAGTCAAGTTTTTCTTCAATAATACGTGTGCGAGTTCGTTCATTAACGTTGTGTCATCATACCCATAGAAGAATTCGCCTACTCGAGAGAATATTTCCTCTTCTGTCTTTGCAATTAATTTATCTGCTTCTTCCACTGAATCATGCTTACATGTAATACGCAATGTCACTTCCCCATCGCCTGCAAGTGGTGCAATCGTCGGGTTTGTCTGTGCATCAATTAAATCTTCAATTTTTGTTTCTAATAAAGACTCCCCAATACCAAAAAAGCGAAGCACACGCGAAATGATGACATCTTTACTTGTCATTTGCTCTTGTACCGCTGGAAATCCATATTTTACAAACATTGGCTGGATTTCTTTTGGTGGTCCAGGTAATAGCATATAAAAATGATTGTCTTTTTTCAGAAACATACCAGGAGCCATTCCATGGTCATTTGGAAGAACCTCACATCCATCTAGAACTAACGCTTGTTTTTTATTATTTTCGGTCATTGTCCGTTTTGTCTTTATAAAATAGTCTTCAATTGATTGAAGTGCAGCTTTATCAAAGACTAGCTCTTTTCCTAGATGATTTGCAATCGTTTCTTTTGTCAAGTCGTCCTTTGTCGGCCCAAGTCCTCCTGAAAAAATAAGCAATTGCGCTCTACTTTCTGCAATTTTAATCGCCTCCTTTAAACGAGCAGCATTATCTCCCACAACGGTATGATAATAAACATTTACTCCTAAGTCGGCTAAATGCTTGGAAATAAATTGGGCATTTGTATTGGCAATTTGTCCAAGCAATAATTCTGAGCCAACCGCGATAATTTCTGCATTCATCTCTTGTGCTCCCCCTTTTTGTCGCTCATAAAGAAAGGACATCATTAATAAAGCAATATTCGCTTGTAAAATCGATGTCCTCATTTTTATTCCTCTATTTTATTTGGATGAAACAAAAGCTTGTTTGTTTTTTGCAAAATAATCCCAGCCAGACCAGATTGTAAAAATCAAGGCAACCCATAGTGCAAGGATATCAAATGGCAGTGAAACAAGCTCGAAAATCATGTTATGTAGTAAAAGTGCTGATATCGCAACAATTTGCGCCCATGTTTTAATTTTTCCTAGCATATTTGCTGCGACAACTTCGCCGCCACCAGCAAGTACTAATCGCAAGCCAGTTACCGCAAATTCTCTACTGATGATAACAATAGTAATCCACGCAGGCGCCATATCTAACCCTACTAAAACAATTAGTGCAGAAGAAACTAATAATTTATCTGCTAAAGGATCTAGGAACTTCCCTAAGTCAGTTACTAGATTATATTTTCTTGCAAAGTGTCCATCAATCCAATCCGTTGTGGATGCAATAATAAAAATCAAGGCACCGATAAAATGTGTCCTCGGTAAGGTAACTCCTAAAAGTGTTAGCTCTCCCCAAGAAAAATCTACTAGCATAATTACTAGAAAGACAGGGATTAATAAAATTCTTGCTACCGTAATCTTATTTGGTAAATTCATCTTACATCCTCCATTACCATGACGATCATCGCCACTTCCATAAAAATAAATTAAAACCATTAGTATTATAACCTAAATACGTTAGAATAGCGAAAAAATAGTCATCGAATGGATGACTATTCTTCTTTTACGTATTTAATGACAAGATCTTGTCTAGAGGAAGAATCACCTAACTCTAATTTCTCATCATTGACAAAAACATCTACCTGACTATTTCCGATAATGATATTAGCTTCAGTCTCTTTTGATAGATCTACTTCTTTGGTATCAGATCCATCTTTTTCAAGAATACCTTGGAAAAACGAATAGTTCTTCCCATTTTGGATATCGACCCAAACTTTTCCAGTGGAAACAAGCTTCACAACAAACTTTTCCGCATTTTCTACCTCATAAGTAGTGGTTCTTCCCTCTGTTTCTTTTTTAGTAATCTCTTGTTTTGGTTTTTCTTCCTCTTCTACCTTTTTCTCTTCTTCCTCTACTACTTTCTCTTCATCTTTATTTGCATTCTCTTCTGTTGCTTTTTCTTGTTCTTTTTCATTTAATGCATCTGATTTCATATAAACAGAATTTTGTTCCGTATCATTACTAGACTGTTTTTCTGGATCGGAATCTTTTGCATACACAAAATACCAGAACAAAAAGGCGACAGCTAAAACCAATATAGCTATAAGTATAGTTGGCAGGATATCAAGTACCTTGGAACTTGCTCCGTCTAACGATCTCCTTGAGTTCACTCTCGATAAATTTTGCGGTAACTCATCATTTGCCGTTGTCGGTACTTCCTCTTTATATTCTTCAAATAATTCTTCTGGCACCAAATCGACCGCTTCAGCGTATTGTTTGATAAATGCCCGTGTATAAAATTTACCTGGCATCATACTATAATTACCTTCTTCAATGCCAACTAAATAACGGACTTGGATTTTTGTAATCTCCTGTAATTGCTCTAATGTTAGTCCTTTTGCTTCTCTAGCTTCCTTTAATCGATTTCCTAATTCACTCAAGATAACACCTTCCAACTTACTAAAAATCAAAACCCTCGAATTCACTTTCTATGGCAAGAGCATTCTTTTTATGAACGTCATAAAGAATCTCCTCACCCTGCTCATGTCTTAGTTCAATAATATAATCAAAATCGTCTAAAGTGTATTCTGTATTATGTACAAAGGCATCGGGATGTTCTACCACTTTGATACAGGGCAGGCGCATCACTTCTCGAATTACGGCCCAATGTCGCTCATTGATTTGCTTAGAAGATACAATTCCATCAATGATAAATAAATTGTTTTCATTATATTCTCCTTGCATTAAGGAATGGCGGATTGTCTGCTTTAACAAGGTGGAGCTTACTAAAAGCCATCTTTTATTTGCACAAACGCTGGCCGCAACAATAGATTCGGTTTTGCCTACACGTGGCATTCCTCTAATGCCGATTAGTTTATGACCTTCTGTTTTAAATAATTCAGCCATAAAATCTACTAACAATCCAAGCTCATAGCGAACAAATCGAAATGTCTTTTTATCATCCGCATCTCTTTGAATATACCGACCATGTCTCACCGCAAGTTTATCTCTTAAAGAAGGTTCTCTAAGCTTGATTACTTTTATTGTGTCCATAGTATAGAGAATAGATTCTAACCTTTTTATTTGTTCCTTATTTTTCGCTAACATTAATAAGCCGCGTCGTCCATCGTCTACCCCATTAATCGTAATAATATTGATAGAAAGCATCCCTAGTAAAGAGGAGATATCCCCTAATAGACCAGGTCGGTTTTTTTGAATTTCGTATTCTAAATACCATTCCTTCTGTTCCAAAAAAATCCTCCTACAAATATCAAGTGAAAATTTCTAGTCTTTTAATTTCTATCATATAGGAATAGTATAAATAATCAAGAAAAAAGGGATAAAAATAGAAAAAAAGATAGACTTTTTGCAGAAAAGCTGTTTTCTAGAAAAATGGTGCTTTATTTGAGGTTTAGTGGCGATACTTTCTTCTTGCACGGTTGTGATGATGGTTGCCCTTTATAGGTGCTTTTGCTTTGGGGAATGGTTGTATTTTTATTGGTGGTTTAGACTGGATTTCTCTGTTGCCTTGTGTGCTACTTTTTCTTGCTTTCAGGCTTAGAGACGCTCTCTCTGTTACCTTCCACCCTACTTTCCTTGCTCTCGGGCTTCAGAGACGGTCACTAATTCAGCAAACACCATCTACCTCCTATCCCCAACAGAAAAAGCTCGATAAATATTCCTCTATTTATCGAGCTTTTACAAACATTATTTTGTTCCGTTATTATGAACTAGTTTTACCATCATATTAGCGATTGCATGTTGTTCTTGTTCATCTGCAACTGACCATAGATCAGATAGAATTTTTTCTTGTTCGTTTTTGGGTTGAACTTGATTGGATAGGTAATCTCCTATTTGAAAAGCAAGATCTCCTATTACTGCTTGGTTCATTCCTTCATTTTCAGCATGATGAAGACGATCTGCTAAAAAGTCTTTCCATTGATCCCAATTTTCTAAGATGGACATATGAAATACTCCTTTCATTGCTTAAGTGTGCATTACATCATTATTTTGGATAGTTCCTGAAATAATATGCATGAAAAGCAATTGGAAAAAGTATTACATATGCCATCCTCCATTTAGGGAAAGAACTTGTCCTGTCATATAGGAGGATTTCTCTGATAATAAGAATGATATGCTTTCTGCCACCTCTTTCGGCCTTCCTACTCTTCCCATTGGGATTTCTTCTTCGATTATTTGCATTTCCTCTGACGAAAATGACTGAAGCATATTTGTTTCAATGGCGCCAGGCGCAACTGCATTTACCCGAATACCATTGTAGGCAAGCTCCTTGCTTAACGCCTTCACAAAGCTTATTTGTGCTCCTTTTACAGCGGAATAAGCCACTTCCATTGCAGCCCCTACCTGCCCCCATATACTTGTTATTACGATAATATTTCCACTTTGCTTTGAAAGCATTTTCGGTAATAGCTCTCTTGTTATACACATCATCGAATGAACGTGGACACTCCATAAATCCATCATTTCTTTATCCTGTAAATCTGTAAATAACCCGTATGTACTAATGCCGCTCGCATGAACAATGCCATCGATTGTAAAAATATTTCCGACCATTTTCTTATAAGCGTCTGGTTGTTTTAAATCTGCTTGAATGGGAACATATTCTCCCCCATATCCTGATAACGCTGCAAGTAACTTATCCATTGCAGGTTTATTTTGATGAAAATGTAAATAAAGGGAATACCCTTCTTCAGCCAACTGTTTCGCTATTGCTTGTCCTATTCCACCAGATGCGCCCGTAACTAAAATCCATTTCCCCATTCTTTTTTCCACTCCATATACATCCTTATTTATCTAAACAGCAACAGACACAAAGTAAGCCATCCTTTGTGTCTGCATTCCTATTATTTCGGCACTACTTGGCATGTCGTGATTCTGTCTTCCTCCAATAATTTAGTCGCCGCGTTTTTAATATCTTCTACTGTGATTTCCTCCACAGTAGGCACTACGTCAAATAAATTCATCTCATTAAATGCATAGCGGGTAAATTGGTTCGCAATA
The DNA here is from genome assembly GCF_976954375.1 of Niallia sp. Marseille-Q9988. Taxonomy (NCBI): domain Bacteria; kingdom Bacillati; phylum Bacillota; class Bacilli; order Caryophanales; family Bacillaceae; genus Niallia; species Niallia sp. Marseille-Q9988. The sequence goes on from NZ_CDRJSZ010000008.1 coordinate 171,025, forward strand.
TATTCTGGTGAATTAATTGCACGCAAGAATGCACCAATTTTCTTTTTCTTTGTTCTTTCTAATGTCTCGCTTGCAAAATCACCTGTTTTCGCCTTCATAAGGATTTCTTTGATTGCAGCCTCTAAACGATCAGGATCACTTGTATCTCCACCAATCATCGCAAATCCAAAGCCATGTTCCTGTGTATAATCATAGGAGAAAGTATCATCAATTAAACCTTCTTGGAAAAGATTTTGATAGTTCTCTGAGCTTTCGCTGAATAGGAAATCAAGTAATAAATTGATGCTCCACTCTTGTTTCATCATTTCTTTACCTGACTGCTCCACGTCAATCCCTTTAATTCCAACAAGACATTTAGATGTATGAACGTTCATTTTTAATACTTGTTTTTCCTTATTTACATGCTTCGGTTCTTCTTCAAATTTACGTTGGATTTCGCTATGATTCGTATATTCTTTTTTCCCTTGATTTTCTTTTATTTGCGTCATATATTCTTCTGGATCAACTGGCCCCACAATGAAAAGCAACATATTGCTTGGGTGATAGAATGTATGGTAGCACTCATAAAGCATGTCTTTTGTAATATGAGAAATCGATTCAATTGTTCCGGCAATATCAATTTTCACTGGATGATTGACATACATATTTTCAATTAAACCAAAATATAGGCGCCAATCTGGATTATCATCATACATGGTTATTTCCTGACCGATTATTCCTTTTTCCTTTTCCACTGTTTTTTCCGTAAAATAAGGCTCTTGCACAAAGTTTATCAATGTTTCTAAATTATTGGCAACATTGGATGTGCTTGAGAATAAATAGGCCGTTCTTGTAAAAGAAGTAAATGCATTCGCACTTGCTCCCTGCTTGCTGAAATCTTGAAAAACATCTCCATCTTCTTTTTCAAAAAGCTTATGCTCCAAGAAATGAGCAATTCCATCAGGGACTTGTGTGAAATCAGAACCATCAAGGGGAACAAAGGTATTATCTACCGAACCATAGTTTGTTGTAAACGTACAAAATGTTTTATTAAAGCCTTTTTTTGGTAAAATATACACTTTTAGACCATTCGCTAATTTTTCATAATATAACTCTTCTTGCAATTGAGCAAATTCTATTTTTTCCATTATGCATTCCCCTCCGATCCGGTTAAGAAATAAACAGTATCCAATTCGATTTTCTTGGCAGCTTCGATAATCTCTTCTTTAGAAACTTTACTCATCTGCTGCAGCCATTCGCCCATTTCGATATATTTGTCACTTACACTATTGTGATAGAACAACTCAATCATCCCACGGGAGGTATCTAATGTTTCCAGCATTTGATTATGAATCACTGCTTTTGTCTGCATGATTTCCTGATCAGAAAACTCTCCTTTTTTCATGAGATCCATTTGTTCTTTAATAATTTTCACTGCTTTCTCGTAGTTTTGATTATCAATCCCTGACATAACTAGCAATAGACCTTTATGGCTTTCGAGGCGACTTGCTGCATAATAAGCGAGGCTTTCTTTTTCCCTGACATTAATAAACAATTTTGAATGAGAGAAGCCGCCATATATGCCATTTAGTACTTGCAGCGCAAAATATTCAGGGTCCCCATAGACAATCTGAGTACGGAATCCCATATTTAATTTCCCTTGTTTAATATCCTGAACCTCGCGTACCTCCTTCACTTCTCTTGTTTCATGAGGGGTTCTGCGGTCAATGGACTTTGCGGTTCTTTCCTTAAACGGAAATAACTCTTCTATATAGGAAGCAACCTCTTCTTCATTTAGATCCCCCACCATATACAGATCTATTTGATCCTCTGCGAGTGCCTTTTGATAATAGGAATAAAGGGATTGTGGTGTGATGCTATCCACCTCTTCTTTTTCTCCATATACGCTTTGTGCATACGGTTCGTTTTCACACATTACATCAATCACACGTTGATTGGAATAACGCATTTTATCATCATAGATTGATTGAATTCTTTGCTTTAAAGCACGCTTCTCATTTTCTATAACATTTTGATCAAAACCATTGTCTGTGACATTCGGATGAAAAATAACCTCCGCTAAAAATTCCAATCCTTTTTTTAATAAAGGAGTCGGATCTGATAAAAATTTTTCATTCACAATTTCTAATGAAAACGAAACAATGTGATATTCGCCTTTTTTAGCAAGATCGATAAAAAAGGTCGCTCCATATAACTCTTCTATATAGGAACGAAGCTTTGCTGTTGTGGGATATTTCTCGGTGCTATTTTGCATCACATATGGAAGAAGTGCCCGGTGTGTTACATTTTCTTTTGTTATGGGGGTTCGCCATTTCACCACAATATTGTTTGTTTTAAATTTTTCTGTCTTTACTGTATGTAATTGAAAGCCACCATACTTCGTTATTTTTTCCGATGCTACACTCATAACATACCTCCTACGTATACTTGCACTAATCATACACTACTTACTAGTATTTACTCTATTTATAAGGTTATTCTTATAAAGGAAGGATTCGTTAATTTTCCTTCCACTTATGATTCTATTTCTCTTATTTCATTTCCTCCTTTGTCGTATAGTTTAAACTCCACATAAAAATACTTTCTCTTCTGACACCAAAAAGACGCATGAAACGACTCCAACAAAAAATGACCTAAACGACCTGATTTTTTTTAGTCGGATAAAAATAAAAAAGTGGTGTTCTGCTCATCTACTAAAAGCTGTTTAGATTATGCTTACAGAGCTCGCAGCACTTTCATAGTTCATACCAAGGTACGTATCATTCCCTCTAGAATCTTTTTCAAACCTAATAATAATGCCCTATCCTTCTCCATTGGTAAAACCAACCATTTTATTTGTTTTCCTTGCTAATAATGTTTATGCAATTTGTATTTTCAACATATCATTAGAATTACATCTATTTCAACCAAAAATAAAAATACACCCATTTGATTTATTCAATGAAAAAGTTCAAAAGATTATTTATTCAAAAATAGGAAAAAAATAAAGGAAGCGAAAAAGATGAAAAGGAGATAAATGTGATGCCAAAATTAGTTTTGATTCGCCACGGGGAAAGTGTTTGGAATGTAGAAAACCGTTTTACCGGCTGGACTGATGTCGAGCTATCTGAAACGGGATTAACAGAAGCAAGAGAAGCGGGGATGATTTTAAAAAGGAATGGCTTTTACTTTGATACTGCCTTTACTTCCTATTTAAAAAGGGCTATCCGCACCCTCTGGATTATCCTTGATGAAATGGACAGTATGTGGATTCCCGTCCATAAAACATGGAAGTTAAATGAACGCCATTATGGCGCTTTACAAGGGCTTAATAAAGCAGAGACAGCGGAGAAATTTGGGGAAGAGCAAGTGCAGCAGTGGAGAAGGTCCATGGATGTTCGGCCACCTGCTCTCAGTAAAGAAGATCCTCGATACACAATCAATGATCCTCGCTATGGGCAGCTAAAAGAAGGAGAATTTCCGTTAACAGAAAATCTTGCCGATACGGAAAAACGAGTTTTAACCTATTGGGATCAAGAAATCGCCTCAATGTTAAAGAGAAACAAAAAAGTTATCATCGCTGCACATGGCAATACTATTCGGGCTATTATTCAGTATTTAGACAATGTTTCATCAGATGGAATAGCCTCTTTGAACATCCCAACAAGCATTCCATTGGTTTATGAACTAAATGATAGCACCCTTAAACCTATTCGTCATTATTATTTAGATATGAACGGGGAAGTTCCAGCGAATGTCATTCCAAAACATATTCCAAGTGAATTATTGGATAAAGAAATAAAGACGAAAGCGATTAATACACATGAGGAATAAGAAATCATCGGTTAGGAAGGATTTTTTCCGAGAATAGGAACTAGGATGGAAAATAACTAAATAGAAGGTCTGTAAGAGCGAATAATTATCAAAAGTAGTTTTCATTCGCTCAGTGAACTGTGAAGAGACTCGGCGCTCTCCCCATGCAAAGCGAGCGGTCATATCAGAAATAGTGTATTTTAGCTGCGCGTAATAGCAACAAACTTTATGGAACATTATTTTCAAAAAAAGCCAAACAATTATACGAAAGTTTCGTGTAATTGTTTGGCTATAACTTGGGCTGGAGTACCTATGTCCCAGCCTCTTCTCATTTTCTAAAAATTCATATTATCTACTACCTTTAATATAAGGTACACCAGAAGCTTTCGGTGCATCTGCGCGACCAATAAAGCCAGTTAACGCAATAATCGTTAATACGTATGGTGCAATTAATAGATATACACTTGGAATGCTTTCTAAGAATGGTAAGCTGCTTCCAACAATACTTAAGCTCTGAGCAAAGCCAAAGAAAATCGCTGCACCCATTGCACCCAGTGGATTCCATTTTCCGAAAATAAGGGCAGCAAGTGCCATGAACCCTTGTCCACTAATTGTAGCGTGTGTAAAATCATTCGTAATAGACTGGGCAAATACCCCACCGCCAACTCCGCCAAAAGCACCTGACAGAATAACTGCGATATAGCGCATTTTTATTACGTTAATTCCCATCGTATCTGCTGCCATAGGATGTTCCCCAACAGAACGTAAACGCAAACCAAACGGCGTTTTATACATCACATACCATGCAATAATTGCAACTATAATTGCTAAGTAAGAAGTCCAATACGTGTTAGAGAAAAATAAATCACCTATCACAGGGATATCCTTTAATATCGGAATATCAATTTTTTTAAAGCTATAACGAATGGTACCTGTTTGTCCTTTTCCATCATAAATTAATTTCACTAAAAACATTGCAAGTCCAGCAGCAAGCAAGTTAATCGCTACACCAGAAACGGTTTGATCGGCACGGAATGTGATACTTGCCACGGCATGTAGCACAGAGAAAATCGCACCAACAACCATTGCAACAAGCAATGAAATCCAAGGTGTCCAATCACCAAGACTATCTGCAAAAGTTAAGTTAAACACAATGGAAGAGAAAGCCCCCATAACCATTAAACCTTCTAATCCAATATTTACAACTCCAGCTCGTTCGGAAAAGTTACCGCCGAGTGCAGTAAATATTAGTGGAGCAGCAAACAATAGCGAAGAGGGTATGACAATTAATAAAACATCCATTAATCCCATTTACTTCTCCCCCTTTTTACTTTTATTTTTACTTAATCTGTCCAGGAATAAGCGAATCATGTAGTTTGAAGCAACAAAGAATACAATTAAAGCAATGATGATATCCACCATCTCATTTGGAACACCCGCTTCAAGTGGCATATTTAATGCTCCTACTTTTAAGAAACCGAATAAGCAAGCAGCTAGCAAGATTCCCACAGGGCCATTTGCTCCAAGCAAGGCAACGGCAATTCCATCAAATCCTACACCTGTAAATCCACCTTTATTACTTACATATTCAAAGGTTCCTAAACCTTCCATCGCTCCTGCAAGACCTGCAAAAGCACCAGAGATAACCATGGATAGAATAATGTTGCGATTTACGTTCATTCCAGCATACTGAGATGCATTTTGGTTAAAACCAACCGATTTTAACTCATATCCTTTTACCGTCTTTTCTAAAATAACCCACATTAGAATCACACAGCCGATGGCGATTAAAATTCCCCAGTGAAGGCGAGAATAGTCCGTAATGCTAGCTAAAAAATCAGAGCGCAAGCTAGCAGATGGTGGAATCGTTTCTGTACGGTCTGCCTTATCTGTTAGGACATTTCGAATTAAATAATTGGATACATGTAACGCAACATAGTTCATCATAATACTTACGATAACTTCATGAACTCTAAATCTTGCCTTTAAGAAGCCTGGCACAAATGCCCAAAGCGCTCCAGCAACAGCAGCCGCTAATACAGCAAGTGGCAAGTGAATGATTTTTGGTAAATCAAAAGCAATACCTACCCAAACTGCAGCAAGCCAGCCAACGATTAATTGTCCTTCTACCCCAATATTAAATAGTCCGGTACGAAAAGCGAAGGCAACTGCAAGACCTGCAAGAATCAATGGTGTAATTTGACGAACAACTTCTCCAGTGAAATAGATTTCGCCAAATGCACCATTCCATAGCGCAGTATATGCTTCAACAGGATTGTATCCTGTTGCAAGCATTATAATTGTACCAACAATAACCCCTAATAATACGGAAATAATTGGAATGCTAATTTTCTTTATTGTATTAGACATTATTTCTCCACACCCACTTTTTTAGCTTTCGATCCTGCCATTAATAGCCCTAATTCTTGTTCTGTTGTTGTTTTTGGATCCACAGTTGCAATGATTTCCCCGTCGAAAATAACTGCGATTCGATCACTCACATTTAAAATTTCATCTAATTCGAAAGAAATTAACAAGACTGCCTTTCCTTTATCTCGTTGTTCAATTAAACGTTTATGGATAAATTCAATCGCACCAACATCCAGTCCTCTCGTTGGCTGAGCTGCTATAAGCAAATCAGGATCACGATCTACTTCTCTACCAATTATCGCTTTTTGCTGATTTCCGCCAGAAAGAGCTCTTGCAGGTGTGTGAATACTTGGTGTTCTCACATCAAATTCTTCAATTAATTCACTTGCTTTTTTCTCCATTTCTGTTTGATTCAAGAAGCCATAATTAGAAAATGGTCTTTTATAATACGTTTGCAATGCCATATTTTGGCCAATCGAAAAATCAAGTACTAAACCATGTTTATGTCTATCTTGCGGGATATGGCCAATGCCACTTTCCGTTATTTTACGTGGTGTTAGGACACTAATATCCTTACCGTTAAGGGTGATGCTGCCATTATTTTTTTTCATTAAACCAGTAATTGCCTCAATCAATTCAGACTGACCATTTCCGTCTACTCCAGCAATTCCGACAATCTCCCCTGCTTTTACATCTAGGTTGAGAGAATTCACTACATGAACACCACGATTGTCTTTCACCGTTAAATCAGAAATTTTTAATACCGTATCTTTCGGATTTGGGGCTTTCTTTTCTGTTTTAAAGGAAACTTCACGACCAACCATTAAATTTGCAAGCTCATTTGGGTTTGTATCTTTAACATTATATGTGCCGATACCTTCCCCTTTTCTGATAACGGTCACTCGGTCACAAACTTCCATAATTTCTTTTAATTTATGAGTAATTAAGATAATGGACTTTCCTTCTTCAATTAACTTGCGGAAAATGCCAATTAATTCTGTAATTTCCTGTGGTGTTAAAACAGCTGTCGGTTCATCAAAAATTAAAATTTCTGCACCGCGATATAAAGTTTTTAAAATCTCTACTCTTTGTTGCATCCCTACAGAAATATTGGCAACTTTTGCTTTCGGATCTACCGCTAGGCCATATCGCTCAGAGATTTCCTGCACTTCTTTTTCTGCTTTTTTTAGATCGATTTTTCCTTTGCTAACTGTTTCTTTTCCTAAAATAATGTTTTCCGTTACTGTAAAGGTATCAATCAACATAAAATGCTGATGGACCATTCCAATTCCTAAATCATTAGCAATATTCGGATTTGAAATATTAACGACTTTCCCACGCGCACGAATTTCGCCTTTTTCTGGTTGATATAACCCAAAAAGTACGTTCATAAGCGTAGATTTTCCTGCACCATTTTCCCCTAAAAGCGCGTGAATCTCACCTTTTTTAACTTGAAGGGTGATATTGTTGTTTGCAACAATACCAGGGAATTCTTTTCGAATATTTAACATCTCGATTACATATTCCATCTAATCCACTCCTTCTTACTTGCCTTACAAATTATAAAGCTAAAAAATACGTATGATGTCAAAGAAATAATGTTCTAAAACCATCCACAAAGAAATTATGTAATTTTATACCACGATAATTTCATCCTATAAAATTTTTAATAAAGACTAGAATAATACTTCTACTCTTTAGTTAAAATTCTATTTTTTGTCGTAAAAAAGGAATAAGTGTTTGCAATGCAAACCACTTATTCCTGGAAAATTAGCATATGCTATTTACTCAACAGTATCAGGAACAGTGTACTCACCGTTTTTAATTTTTGCAGTCCATTCTTCAACAGCTGCATCGATTTCTGCTTTGTTTTCTACTTCTTCATTGATTGCTGCAAGTCCAACACCATCTTCTTTTAAGCCGTAAACAGTAGTTTCGCCACCAGGGAAATTACCTTCTTTTGCTTTTGTAGAGATATCTTGTACTGCAGTTGAAACACCTTTTAATGCTGAAGTTAACACAATGTTATGATCCCCAACAGCACCTTCAGCTGATTGATCAGAGTCAACTCCGATTGCCCAGATGTATTTTTCAGGATCTTTTTCTTTTAAATCACGTGCTTCAGAGAATAATCCAGCACCAGTACCACCTGAAGCATGGAATACTACATCTGCACCAGAAGAGTACATTTTACTTGCAATTGTTTTACCAATTTCAGGTTTATCAAAAGCACCAGCATATTGTACATCTACTTCAATATCAGGGTCTACTGCTTTAACTCCATCAACAAATCCAGCTTCGAAGCGACCGATAACTTCTCCTTCAACCCCACCGATAAAACCGATTTTCTTCGACTCTGTTGCATGGGCAGCTGCTACACCAGCTAAGAAAGCAGCTTCTTGCTCTTTAAATGTAATACTTGCTACATTTGGTTGATCTACTACAGCGTCAACGATTGCAAAATGAGCATCTGTTTGTTGTTGAGCAATTTCTGAAATTGCACCTTCCATCATAAATCCAATACCAAATACTAAATCATTACCTTGGCGAGTTAAGCTATTTAAATTAGTAGCATAATCTGCATCTGACTGTGATTGTAGGTAATCAATACCATTACCTTTTGAAAGACCATTGTCTTCACCAAACGCTTGTAAACCTTCCCAAGCAGATTGGTTGAATGATTTATCATCAACTCCACCGACATCTGTTACCATTGCAACTTGAAATGAGTCTTTCTCTTTATCATCCTCTGCTGCATTGTCGTTACCTTTGTCATTACTTCCACAAGCACTTAATACAGTACCAGCAGCTAATACTAAAGATAGTGCTAAGCCAAATTTACGCTTCTTCAAAGCTTGTACCCCCTAGATTTTTTGTAATTTAAAGAACGTTTGTGATTAGTTTGTCCAGCCTTTACGAATAAATTCGTTTTCTTAATACTTGAAAGCTAAACTTATCTGATCGAAAGTAATTTACTGAATAAAGAATCGGTTCATCCTTCTCATCATAGTGCATCTGCTTTAGAACAAGCAGAGCAGTTTCGGGCTCACATTGCAGAATGGGAGATATTTTCTCGTGATATCCAATTGGTTCGATTTGTGCAACAGCGTATGTAATATGTCTTTGACTATCCGATTCCAAGAATTGAAAGATCGATTCTTGATCGTATGAAAAACGTTCAGGTAAGATTTTCTGTGGCAATTTATCAATACAATAAACAACCGGTTCGCCATTAGCTGTTCGAACTCTTTCAATAACGAGTAGTTCTTCCTCTTGCACAGTAGAGAAGCGTGTCGTATCTTCTTCAGTGGCAAACATCGTGTTTGAACTTAGAAATATGGTGCCTGGATTCATTCCTGCCTGCTTAATCATATTCGTGACACTATTCAATTGTTCGATGCCAGAATTAAACAATGGTTTACTGTTAACAAAAGTGCCAACGCCATGTCTTCTGACAATCACATTTTCTTCTTCTAATGTACGTAATGCCTCTCTTAAAGTGGCACGACTTACACCTAGAGTCTTTGCAAGCTCGAATTCTGAGGGGAATTTTTCTTTTTCTTTGAATATTCCCTTCTGAATATCTTTCTTTAGACGATCAACCACTTGCAAATATAAATGTCTCGTATCCGATTTAATTAGCATATGATGTTCCTCCAAACATTTCTAAGACATCAGACCTCTGATGTTCAATCATTCCTACTAATCGAAAATACTATAACACTTTTTGACTAATAAATAAATAGACTTTTAAGAATTTCGTCGAAAAAAAACAGAAATGAGGGATTGTTCGGAAATCAATCGGTTTCATTTGTATATTCCTGTAAAAATTCCAGGCATTTCTCCTCTTTTTCTTCCGCCACTCGAAGGATTGTTCCGAATATACGATAAAAAGAGAACCTGAAATAGGCTATACTATTTCAGGTTCTCTTCTTAAATATGATTATTTTCTATCTAATTTAAACAAAAATTTTCATACTAAAACTGCTAGGATTTTATTTAATCCATACTAATTTAGCTTGTTCTTTACTGGATGTTCATTTCTTCCGACCCCTTTGGGATAAGGACGTTTCTCGGTTTACTACCTTCATATGGTCCTACTACTCCGCGAGCTTCCATCTCATCAATTAATCTTGCCGCTCTTGTATAGCCGATACGGAATCTTCTTTGTAGCATACTGACAGAAGCTGTTTGCATTTCAACGATTAATTCCACCGCATCATTATACAATTCATCTTCAACTGCCCCTGTAACTTCGACAATTTCATCAGGAATCATTTCTTCTTGATATTGTGCTTTCTGCTGTCCAATTACAAAGTCAACTACTTCCTCTACTTCCTCATCTGATAGGAAAGCACCTTGCACCCTAACCGGTTTACTAGCCCCATAAGGGAAAAATAACATATCTCCCCTTCCTAATAGCTTTTCTGCTCCACCCATATCTAAAATCGTGCGTGAGTCTGTTTGAGAGGATACGGCGAACGCAATTCGAGATGGTATATTCGCTTTGATAACACCTGTGATGACATCAACAGAAGGACGTTGTGTTGCAATAATAAGATGGATACCCGCTGCACGAGCCATCTGAGCAAGTCTCGTAATGGCATCTTCTACATCAGACGATGCTACCATCATTAAGTCAGCAAGCTCGTCCACAATCACAACAATAAATGGAAGAAGTGGCTGCTTTTCCTGTTCTTCTGCATTAATGCGTTTTATATATTCATTATAGCCTTCAATATTTCTTGTGCCCGTATGGGAGAATAAATCATATCTTCTTTCCATCTCACTTACTACCTTCATCAATGCTTGCGATGCTTTTTTCGGATTTGTCACAACAGGTGCAAGCAAATGAGGCACCCCATTATACACATTCAATTCCACCATTTTTGGGTCAATCATCATCAATTTTACTTCATGAGGCTTTGCTCTCATTAAAATGCTTGTAATGATTCCATTAATGCAGACTGATTTTCCGCTTCCCGTTGCTCCGGCAACAAGTAAATGAGGCATCTTATTTAATTCTGCACATACTGCTTCACCTGTTATATCCCGTCCAAATGCAATCAACAGCTTGGAATCTGGCTTATCATTTTTACTAGATTCCAACACTTCTCTAAGGGAAACGACAGCAACTTCTGAATTTGGCACTTCTATCCCGATTGCTGATTTCCCAGGAATCGGCGCTTCAATCCGAATATCCTTTGCTGCTAATGCTAATGCTAAATCATCACTTAAATTGACAATTTTACTTACTTTTACCCCTTCACTTGGATGAACTTCATACTTTGTTACAGCGGGACCTAAATGAACCTCTGTCACTCTTGCTTTTACACCAAAACTATGAAAGGTTCTTTCTAGTTTAGCAGCATTTGCATGGATTTGTTCATATTCCCCACTCTGATCTGCCTTTCTTGGTAGCTTCAATAGTTTTAATGGAGGAAGCTTATAATCTTTATTTTCTAGTTCTGTAAATGTTATTGGAACAACAACATCCTCTTCATCCAGCGGTTCTTCCGTCTTTGAAACAGGCTCTTCCTGAATGATTTCATCTTGATATGCTCTCTCTGCAAATGTGTTGATAATTGGCTCTTGTATGTAGGGCTCTTCTTCTTGCGGAGTATTCACGATAATCTGCGGACTCGTATTTTCCTCCTGCTGATTGCTTTCTTTCTTTGCTTGTTTATCCGCTTGGCGTTTTTCCTTATTTTTTTGCATGGATTCTTTCCAATCTTTCAAATCCTGCACAAACGCCGACCATTGATCCTGAATAAAATTCCAAATACCTGATAATACCTTTTTAAAGGCACCACTTAAAGTTTTGCCTGTCAATAAGATAAAGCCAATCACAATCACAATAAAGCTGATGATTTGTGTACCTACTGTATCAAATAAATAATGGAATAGGGCAAATAAAACGGCTCCTATCATTCCACCACCAAGATCAATATTCGTAGCTTGTTTATCTACTTCCATCCAAAATAATTCCCATGTGTTATAAATTACACTTGGATTCGTAAAAGCTCCTTGACTGGCCAACAGTTTAAATAATGTCACATGGCTTAATAACAAAATAGCTGCAACAATTAAATAGATGCCATTCAATTTAGTATGAAACATATATGGTTTTTCTCGTTTCCACATTAAATAACCACCGTATACGATTAGTCCAATCAGACAAAGCATATACCACTCTCCGAAGAAGAAACGGAAAAAGGATACCATTGTTGCACCAACTGCACCAAGCTGTAGAATGGAGATAAAACTCAACGCCATAATGACAAGTGCTGCAAGTTCATATTGTATTGTTAATTTTAGCGCTTGTTTTTGTCTTTTTTTTCTTCTCTTCCTTTTCGCCATTTTATATCACCTAATATAATCATTTGTAATAAAGAAGCAGCCTTTAGGCTGCTTCTTTATTGATTACTATATTATACCATAGTTTAGAAAAAACAGATTATATGTTTGGAATTTTTGTTCCGGGCTGCATGCCTATATGGAGAAAATGACTAGGGTCAGTGCTAAGCACTCTCACCACTTCTAATTCATTTGCTTCATTTTTTGCTACTAATATAGGTATTCCATTATAATTTATAACTTGTTGCTTTTCATATATGTCTTGACTCATTGGAAAAATCAATTCTTCTGGCATCATTGTATACATAATCATTGAATAATCCCTTCTGTCTGTTCTTTATTTGCATCAATTAACTCATTGAGCTTTTTCATTGCATTTCCTACCCCACCAACATCATCTATAAGCCCCGAAGTAACAGCATCTATCCCAATTACATTTGTTCCAATATCTCTTGTTAAATTACCTTTTGCAAACATAAGATCTTTGAAATCTTCTTCGGTTATTTTGGAATGTTTTGTAACAAAATTAACGACTCTTTCTTGCATTTTATCTAAGTACTCAAATGTTTGAGGCACTCCAATAACGAGCCCTGTTAATCGTATTGGATGTATGGTCATCGTTGCAGTTTCTGCAATATAAGAATAATCACAGGATACAGCGATTGGTACACCGATAGAATGTCCTCCACCTAAGACAAGAGAAACAGTTGGTTTAGAAAGAGATGCAAGCATTTCGGAAATAGCTAACCCAGCTTCTACATCTCCTCCAACTGTATTTAAAATAACCAGTACCCCTTCGATTTTCGGGTTCTGTTCAATTGCAACAATTTGCGGAATTAAATGCTCATATTTCGTCGTTTTATTTTGAGGTGGTAATTGTAAGTGTCCTTCAATTTGACCAACAATCGTTAAACAATGTATTTTGGAATCCTGAGAAAGCTGTGGGACATTGGTTTGACCCAACTGTTGGATTTTTTCCATTAAACCACCTGTTGGTTTATCCTCTTTCGGCTGTTCTTCAGGCTGATTATTATTTACTGAAACCATGATGTTCTCCCTTCCTAAAACCATAATAATATTAGTATGAAGCGAGAGACACTATTTCATGCGGTTGAAATCAAAAGACAAATCGGGTTTATAGTAATGATGGAAGGAACAGCATTATAAAAGGGGTTATTTGAATCAATAGACGGGGAGCATTGCTATGGATGTATTTTTATTAGGGAGGGCTTGGAATAGTGGAGGGGTTTTAGCTATTATGAGCACTGCCTTTTTCTGGATGTCTCGATATTATGTGGTTAGATTTTCTTGATGAACACCATTTTATCTCACCTCTCACCACATAATGGTTTTCATCGCCTTTTGAACACCTCTTTTTCTTTCCTCTCTCCACATTAAAGTGTTCAACTCTTCCTCTGTTTACTAAGCCATTCCTCCATTACAAAAAAACAGCCCCCTAACCAAAGGAGGCTGTAACTTTTATTTTCTAACTGGTTTTACTTCCATTATAATCGGCAGAATCATTGGTCTGCGTCTTGTTTTTTCATATAGGAATTGGTTTAATGTATCTCTTATATCTTGCTTTATACCAGTCCAGTCAAAACTGTCCTTGCTGATGCTTTTTTCTACAATATCTCTTACTCGGTCAGACGCTTCTTCAAGTAATTTCTCTGATTCGCGAACATATACAAATCCTCTTGTAATAATTTCTGGACCAGCAGAAATCTTTCTCTCTATCTTATTTAAGGTTACGACAACTGTTAAGATACCATCCTGCGACAATAGCTTACGATCTCTTAGGACAATATTGCCGACATCGCCAACACCACTGCCATCAATTAATACATTGCCTGCTGAAATCTTTCCACCCACTCGAAGTGTATCTTCTTTGTATTCAAGAACCTCTCCTTGTTCAGGAAGATAAATATTTTGAGGAGCAACCCCACATTCGACCGCAATTTTTTCATGGGCTTTTAATAAACGATATTCACCATGAATTGGCAAGAAAAATTTCGGCTTCATCATATTAATCATGAATTTTAATTCTTCTTGGCTGCCATGATTGGAGCTATTAAATGTTTTATAGCCTGCAAGAAGTGTTGCACCAGCTCTATATAGTTTATCAATTGTTTTTCCGACAAACACTTCACTGCCTAAGAAAGAAGATGCTGCAAATAACACGGTATCCCCTTGCATAATGCTCACTTGCTTATGATTTTTTCTCACCATTTTTTGTAGGGCTTCAATTGGCTCCCCTTTTGTTCCAGTTGTGATAATGACCATTTGATCCTGTGCATACGCTTGAAGCTCATTATAGGTAACGATTGTTTCCTCATCTACTACTAAATACTGGTTCTTTATCGCAATCTGCAATACTCTTTGTAAATTTTTTCCGATAATGGCAACTTTGCGATTCGTTTTCTCTGCAGCGTCAATGATATGCTGAATTCGATTTAAGTCTGTTGCAAAACACGCTGCAATGACTCGGCCGTTAGTTTGTAAAAAGGCGTCAATTAAGCTTTGCGTTACGACAAAGTCTGTAGTTGAATAGCCTGGTTTATCTGCATTTGTACTATCAGATAATAATGCTAAAACGCCTTCTTCTCCAATTTTTGCCATCTCACCATACTCGGGCTTATATAAATCACTTGCTGTCTGGTCAAATTTGAAATCTCCTGTATGTACGATTGCACCTTCTGATGTATGAATAACGATACCAATACTATCTGGGATACTATGATTCGTCTTAAAGAAGGACACTTTTGATGAAGCAAACGTAAGAACTGATTTAGAGGTAATAATTTCAAATTGTGCTTGTCCTTTGAAATCCTGCTCTTTCATCTTTTCCTTTGTTAGTTCAGCTGTTAAAAACGTCGTAAAAACGGGCACGTCCAAATCTCTTAATATATAAGATAAACCTCCTATATGGTCTTCATGTGCATGGGTTAAGAAAATCCCTTTTACTCTGTCTTTGTTTTGCTTTAAATACGATATATCCGGAATAACGATATCAATCCCCAGCATTTCATTTTGTGGATACATTAATCCAGCATCAATTACAAATATGTCTTCATCTACTTCGACTACAAACATATTTTTTCCGTTCTCGCCCACTCCACCGAGTGCAACGAGCTTTATTTTTTCATTCTTCATAAATTTTTGTTTCCTCCTATGTTGAGTTAAGCCGACCATTGATCAGTTATGCTTATTATACTTGATGTTTAAAAATGTTTACAACCAATTTTATGAAATCTTCTTTTTTAAAAATGTTTTTTTCAGAAAATAAAGCATTTCCATTATTGGATTTTTCCTTATTTTATCGGCTTTTCCATAGTAATAATCATTTTTTAACGCTTATTTGACTTAAATTTAAAAATAGAAATAACGATTACAACAAAGAAACAGGCTAAACATGCCATGATGCTAATTCGATTTGCTTCATCAAACAAGAAACTGATACTAATAATAGCTAAACAAATAACCGTAATTATAGGTATGTACGGATATCCCCAAATTTTAAAGCTTGGTTCAAAAGGATAAGATTTTCGAAGCTTTACTTGGGCTAAACAAATAGTAATCCAAACAATCGAAACGACAAAACCTGGGAATGCCATAAGCAAAGCGAATACTTCCTCTTGCTTTACTAACGCAATCATGGAGCCAGCAATTAAAATAATAGCTGTAAGCATTAAACTATATAAAGGAACTCCATTTTTATTTACCTTGCTGAACGCCTTTGGTCCTTGTCCTTCTAACGCAAGAGAATACATCATTCTTGTACAACCATATATACCCGAATTTGCCGCAGATAACACCGCAATAATCAAGACAAAGTTCATAATATGAGCTGCGCCAGATAATCCTGAAATAGTCAGCACTTGTACAAATGGACTAGAAGCATCATTTAGCTTATTCCAAGGAATAAGACCACAAATAATTAATATTGGTAGTGTGTAAAATAATATGATTCGTAAGATAAAGCTTTTAATTACTTTCGGTAGTATTTTCTCTGCATCTTTTGCTTCTGTTACGGTAACCCCAATAAGTTCAGAGCCACCATAGGAAAACATAACAATTAATAATGCTGAAAAGACAGGCATCCAGCCATTTGGGAAAAACCCACCGTTTTCTGTGTAATTTTGCAAATAATTGGTTTCGCCAGATGGAATAATACCGAATAAAACAGCTGCTCCTAGAATAATAAAGAGAATAATCATCCCAATTTTAATTCCTGCAAACCAAAACTCAAATTCACCATAATTTTTCACATTCATTGTATTTACAGCGATTAAAATAATGGAACAAATAATGCTTAATATCCAAAGTGGTACGTCTGGTAACCAAAATTGTAAAAAGCTTCCGGCTACAACAACCTCAATCACGCATACAGCAAGCCATAAAATGCAATACATCCAGCCAATGATGAATGCCATTCGATCGCCAAAAGCTTTTCCGATAAAGCCTTTCATATTTGTATTTGGATAAATAATCGCCATTTCCGCAATGCTTCCCATTACTACGAGTAATAATAGCCCTGCAAATATGTATGTAAAGATAACGCCTGGGCCAGCAATCGATACGGTTTCGCCGCTTCCTTTAAATATTCCAGTACCAATAGCTCCTCCCATTGCCATTAAACTGATATGTCTTGGCAATAAATTTTTCTGTAACTTATTATTCGTCATACTTTCTCCTCCGTACTTCTTCCATTTACTTGCAATTAAGATTTTTCCATAAATCGAACATTTACTATGTATCCAATCATAATCAATTACTGAATTAGAAACAAGTTCTTCTTATTATGGAATCAAACAAAAAAGTCAGAAGAGCTAGTTATCTCACGGTGGAACGAACCAATTTTAGCATTGGTACATTCTTAGTAATAAGAGATAGCTGAACTCTTCTGACTAGTAACATTCTTTTAACCTTGCAAAACAAGCTGTTTTATCATGTTAATCCTAATTGCGGATAAAGACTAACACCTTATAAAAACTCTGCTAGTTCTTTGCGTTCTTCCTCTGTTAAAGGAACTAATGGTAATCGAACAGAACCAACATCAAATCCTTTTAATTGAAGCGCCGTTTTTACAGGCACAGGGTTAGGTGCTTTAAATAAGGCTAACATAAGCGGAAGTAATTTCTGATGCATTTTTGAAGCTTCCTCTATATTCCCAGCTAAGAAAGAATTCACCATTTCTTTCATTTCTTTGCCGATAATATGGGACGCAACAGAGATTATTCCTGTTCCCCCTACAGATAATAACGGTAATGTTAAACCGTCATCGCCACTGTAAACGTAAAAATCATCTGGGGTTGACGCAATAATTTTCGTGATGTTATTTAAATTTCCGCTAGCTTCTTTTACTGCTACTATATTTTCAATTTCAGACAATCGAATAATAGTATCTGGTTCAATATTAACAACAGAACGACCTGGAATATTATATATCATAACGGGTAGTTTTGTAGATTCTGCAACTGCTTTAATATGCTGAAACAATCCCTCTTGGTTTGGCTTGTTATAGTATGGTCCAACTACCATAACAGCGTCCACACCTGCAAGTTCAGCTTGTTTCGTCAATTCGATGGACTCATATGTGTTATAACTACCTGTTCCTGCAACAATTGGAACTCTCTTTTCCACTACCTTTACCACATGTTTAAATAACGCAATCTTCTCTTGTTTGGATAATGTGGGTGATTCTCCAGTTGTACCAGCTACTACTAAAGAATCCGTTCCGTTTTCAATTAAATGATTAATCAACTGTGTTGTTTTTGGAAAATCTATATGTCCCTTGGCATCAAATGGTGTAATCATGGCCGTTGACACCCTACCAAATAAACCCATCGTTCCACTCCTATTCTCATCTCGATCTTGTCGTATCTATATCTATTCTATTCTTTTTCTAGCTCAAACGCATCATGTAGTACATTCACCGCGTTTACTAAATCATCCTGCTTCACAAGGACCCATATCGTTGCATGGCTATCAGCTGATTGTAGGATTCGAATTCCTTTATTTGATAGTGCCGTCACAATTTTAAATGTAACACCTGGTACACCGGCCATTCCAGCACCAACTACTGAAACTTTCGCACACTCTCTTTCCATAACAGGTTCGTAGCCCATATTTTCAAGAACAGCTATTGCTTTATTGGTCATTTCATTTGTTACGGTATAGACAACACTGTTTGGTGATATGTTGATAAAGTCGACACTTATTTCTTCATTTGCCATTGCTTTAAATACTTGTGCCTGCAAATCATACTGATCTTTTTTTGCAAATACTTTAATCTGTGTTACATTCGCTACATGCGCAATACCAGTAACAGGTCTTTCTTTAATGTCGCTACCTCTGTTCTCTGCATTACTAGATGTAACGAGGGTACCAGTACCTTTTGAATACGTAGAACGAATTCGAATTGGCACCTTTGCCTGCATCGCAATTTCCACTGCTCGCGGATGTATTACTTTTGCCCCTTGGTATGCCATATTACATACCTCTGAATACGTGACCACTGATAATGGTCGAGCATTTTCAGCAATTCTTGGATCAGCTGTCATAATTCCTTCTACGTCTGTGAATATATCAATATATTCTGCGTTTAGGGCAGATCCTAAAGCGGCTGCTGAAGTATCACTTCCGCCTCTTCCTAATGTTGTCGTATCTCCATTTAGTGCTGCTCCTTGAAAGCCAGCTACCACGACTACATCATGGTTTTCCAATTCTTGTAGAATACGGCTGCAGTCCATTTCCATTATTCTTGCATTCGTAAAATCATTATTCGTTTTAAATCCAGCTTGAGCACCTGTCAAAGCTGTAGCTGAAATCTGATTTTCTAGCAATAGCTGTGTGAACACAACACTTGAAATAATTTCGCCGCATGACATTAGCAAATCATTTTCTCTTCTGCTGATACTTGTTTCTGCTCCGCCAACTAATGATAATAGTGTGTCCGTTGCATATGGTTCTCCTTTACGGCCCATTGCTGAAACAACTACAACCACTTTATACCCTTCACTTAATGCATCTTTAATATGATCTTTTGCTTGAATTCGGCTTTTTTCATCTCTTACGGATGTTCCACCAAATTTTTGAACCATTATTTTCACAGTAAACACCTCTGAACACTTTCTAAATGAGTGTAAATATAAGGGTGCCTTTTTCTAGAACAATTGGAGGATTCTCAAAATCCTTAACTCTATAGATTAGATTCACCTCAGACATCATATTACTAGGAGGATCCCTTGTTGTTTGACTCTAGTTAAGCTTTGAGCCATTTAATTGTAGTATTCGTTAAAAAAAGGATCTCTTTCTTCTAAAAATACTCATTTGTTAAGAAAGACAAGATTTTGGAAACGATGCGTATATTGCTGTGTCCAAACTTGTACTTCCTGTATGTAGAAAAATTAGAACTCTACTTACAGGCATTTTCCTGCATTCTAATCCTTTTTAAGTCTTGCCTTTCTTAATTTACTTATACAAGTCCTAATTTAATTAGGCTTTCCGCGATTTGAACAGAGTTCCATGCGGCACCCTTTAATAAGTTATCTGATACTACCCACATATGAAATCCGTTCTTCACGTCTAAATCTTGACGAATACGTCCGACAAAAACATCATTGCTCCCTACACAATCTGCAGGCATTGGATAGATTTGATTATTCGGATCATCCTGTAGCACAATGCCAGGAGAAACTTGTAATAACTCTTTTATTTCTGAAGCTGTTACTTGGTCATTGTCTAATTCAAAATAAATAGATTCAGAATGACCTGTTGCAACTGGTATACGTACACATGTTGCCGCAACTTTTAAGTCCTCTGCATGCATGATTTTCTTTGTTTCGTTAATCATTTTCATTTCTTCATAAGTAAATCCATTTTCAGTGAACACATCAATTTGCGGAACCGCATTAAAAGCAATTTGATAATGTTTCTTATCACTTTTAACTGGAAGAATTTTTGGCTCAAATGCTTCGTTGTTAAGAATCGCTTGCGTTTGGCTATTTAATTCCTCTACTGCTGCTGCTCCTGATCCAGACACAGCTTGATATGTCGACACTAATACTTTAGATAATCCATATTTTTCTTTCAATGGTTGTAGAGCTACGACCATTTGAATAGTAGAACAGTTCGGATTTGCAATAATTCCGTTATGGTTGCGAAGATCTTCTTCATTTACTTCTGGTACTACCAATGGTACATCTTTGTCCATACGGAATGCACTTGTATTATCAACAACAATTGCTCCATGTCTTACCGCATGTGGTGCTAGCTCCTTTGAAACCCCGCCACCTGCACTGAATAGCGCAATATCGATTCCTTTAAAGCTTTCTGGAGTTGCTTCTTGTACAACTATTTCCTTATCTTTATAAAGAACTTTTGTCCCTGCTGAACGTTTTGAAGACAAAAGTGTTAATGTTGAAATAGGAAAATCTCTGCTTTCTAATGTTTTGATCATTTGCTGACCAACAGCCCCTGTTGCTCCAACTACTGCTACGTTATATCCTTTTAATTGATCCATTAATGGTTCTCCTTCCAAAGGCTTTCTCTAATAATCATAGGCTAGCGTCATGCACCGCCTTAAATAATATTATCTATTTTAACATATTCAAGCAGCAATAAAAGAAACTTTTATCAGATTCTTTCAAAAAACACCGATTGGCGCTAAAGAGCTCCAATTGGATTACAAAAAGCGCCTTGTTTTATCGGTGATTATAAAAAAACACTCGTTAATCTAAATATTTCTCTACAATTACTGGCTGAATCTGTTTATATTCTAATGCTGCTTCAATTGTTTCTGCAAGCATAGACATTCTTGCTACCATGGAATTTGGTTTTTTTTCTGGATCATCCTGACCAAATGGGATAAAGAAAATATTCTTTGTTGCCATCAAGCGCATAAGATTCATGCCGTTTAATCCTAATGCATCATTTGTTGATATTCCTAACACAACTGGTTTTTGATTTCTTAATGTAGCTTTAGCTGCCATTAGTACTGCATTGTCTGTCATAGCATTAGCAAATTTGCTCATGCTATTTCCTGTTAATGGAGCGATTACCATACAATCGAGTGGTGCTTTCGGTCCAAGAGGCTCTGCTGCTACGATGCTATCGATTATTGGCTGCCCAGTTATTTCTTCTACTTTGCTAACCCAATCCTTCCCCTTGCCGAAACGAGTATCTGTATTTTTAACATTTCCTGTGACAACTGGTACTACTTCTGCGCCAAGTGATACTAATTTTTCTACCTGTGGTACTACTTCTGCATATGTGCAGTGGGATCCTGAAATTCCAAATCCTATTCTTTTTCCTTGTAAACTACTCATGCTTATTTCTCCTTTCCTTGTTGCGGTTGATCAGCAAGTAATTGAGCTAAGACATCTGCGAGTATATTCCCTGCTGTTTTCGGGGCTACAATTCCTGGTAAACTTGGTGCAAGTAATGCCTTAACCCCTCTTTTTTCTGCATATTGAAAATCCGTTCCACCTGGTTTAGATGCCAAATCGAGCACCAAAGTGTGTAGAGGCATTTTTTCAATGACATCAGAAGTTACGACAAGATGGGGAATCGTATTGATACATATATCGATCTCTTCCACCGCGATTTGTAAATCATCTAAATGTACAGGGCTTAATCCCATTTCTATAATGCGTGCAATATGTTCACTTTGATTAGCTGCAACCTTTACTTTCGCACCTAATGCGTGGAAAGTTCGAGCAACACTCATTCCTACACGTCCTAGCCCTAGCACGATTACTTTAGAACCATGAATCGTTGTATCTGTATGTTGGATTGCCATCATAATCGTACCTTCTACTGTTGGAATGGAATTTAATATTGCTACATCATCTCGATCAAATAATTGAACGAGTTTTCGGTTTGTTTCTTTAATTAGCAAATTTAAATATTCATTCGTTATTCCTGAATATACGGTGCAATGCTCTGGGGTTTTTTCTAGTATTTCTTTTGTTAAAAAAACCTTTTCGTTCGAAAAGATTGTATCAACTTGCCCATTTAAATCGGTACCTTTAACGGGTAAGATAATAGCATCTATTTTCGAAAAATCTACGTTATCGATTTTTTCTTTTGTAGCTCCGGTGAATGCATGGTCTAACTGCTCGAACCCAATTAATGAAAGGATTGCCTCTTGTTCGGTTAACTTGCGAACAATTTCTAGCTGCCTTGCATCACCGCCGATAACCGCGATTTTCATCCCTTTCAGCATGAATATTTCACCTTCTTTTTTTTAAAGATCCTATTTTCATAGCTCGCTACTTCAACATCTTATGTGATTACATATTATTAGGTGAGTAGTTTCGAGGAATTCCTCAATAAGAAGGATTTCTTCTTTATTTAGAACAACTAACTAAGAAGGGAAAGCTTCGTAACCTTCCTGTCCTAGTTTCTAATCGAACTAGCTCGAGCGTCCGCTACTTAAAAGCCTTTTTTACTTCAAAATTTCTCATCTAATTCGATTTATGCATCCCTTTATCTTTCTGTTCTTCATTACCTTCATAAAATAAGTTACCCACGGGAAGTTGTAAAAGCGGATAGAATGGAGGACAAAACGAAACAATGCCATCATTTCGTTGTAGAAAGCAATCTACTAGTTCAAAGGTAGGGGCACAAAAAAACTAGGAATACAGAAATAAATTCTGTTTCCTAGTTTTTATTTTATATATGTAGTGCCATTTATTGAAGTGGTTTTGGCAGTTGTCCGTCTGGGCTGATTAAAGACACAGAGAATGTGTCAGTGAAAATATCTTTTGCCATTTGATCGACATCCGCTTTCGTAACTCGGTCTATATCAGCAATAATATCATCCAAGGAACGATGTTTACCTAATAATAATTCGTTTTTGCCATTTCTGCTCATTCGGCTATTTGTACTCTCTAAACTTAGCATTAAGCTACCTTTCAATTGCTCCTTACTATTTAGAAGCTCCTTTTCAGTAATTCCTTCTTTTTTCAAGGTAGCAAGCGTACTTTGAATCGTATCAAATAGTTCATCTAGCTGTTTTGCTCCTGTACCGCCATATATTGTTACAATCCCGCTATCTTGGTATGCAGAATGATAAGAGAAAACCGAGTAAGCTAAGCCTTTTTGCTCACGAACATCTTGGAACAGTCTACTGCTCATACTACCACCGAGAATATTGTTTAAGGAAACAAGTGTATACATTTTCTCATCGCCCACTTGTAATCCATTAAAGCCTAGGCATAGATGGGCTTGCTCTGTTTCCTTTTTTCGAGAAAAATTATTGGCATGGAAAGAAGGTTTCACAATTTCTATTTCTGATTTACCCGCTTCATATGTTCCAAAATACTTCTCTACCTGGGAAATAAATGTATCTGTAATATTTCCAGCAATCGAAATAACTGTATTATCTGGTGTATAATGATTAAACATATATTCTCTTAACGTATCTCCATTAAAGGTAGCAAGCGTCTCTTCTGTACCTAAAATTGGATAGCCTAATGGATGTTTATCATAGATTGCCTGACTTAATAAATCATGGACAATATCATCTGGTGTATCATCATACATCTTAATCTCTTCATATACAACATTTTTCTCTTTCTTTAACTCTTCTTCATCAAAAGTTGAGTTAAAATACATGTCTGCTAACACTTCTAATGCCATATCAGCATGTGTATCCAACACCTTTGCATAATAGCAAGTATATTCCTTTGAAGTAAAAGCATTTACTTGACCACCAATACTGTCAAATGATTCTGCTATTTCTCTTGCACTACGTGTTTTTGTTCCTTTAAAAAACATATGCTCTAAAAAATGGGATACACCATTATTTTTTTCATCCTCTTTCCGTGATCCTGTTCCTATCCATACGCCAATAGCTACAGAGCGAACGGTTGGAATGTTTTCCAATACTATTCTTACTCCATTTTGGCAAGTATATCTTTTGATCAATTATGTTCCTCCTGTTCTTCTACCAAGTTGTTAAATATAGCTGCGACTGCTAGTATATCTTATTCCTCTTATTTTTTCCAAAACATTGTTTGATTATAATCATAACATAGGAAGGTTTAAAAGATGAATAACGTTTCATTCCCGTATGAAGAGAAGATAAGTATGTTATTTTTACTTTTCGTATGCTCCCTGTTGATTTCCGCTTTACTGGCGCCGCTCCCATTTCCTTCATTCCCGAAGAAACTATTCCTTACACATCCATTAATTCAAGCCTTCATAAAAATAAAGCAACAGCATTTAAAATACATTTCATCTTATAGAATACTATAAGATGGATGGAACTACTATTTTTTTGTATTATAGCTTTCCCGCTCCTCACTAAGCATGTCACTAACCGTATCAATTTTATACCCTTTATTCTCAATTTCAATAATTAATCGCTCGAGACTATTTGTCGTTACTTCTGTAGGGTGCATGAGGATAAGTGCCCCATTATGGATTTTTGCAAGAACTCGATTAAGCAATGTATCTGGGCTTGGTTTTTGCCAATCGATTGTATCTACAGACCATATTACTGTTTTCAACTTCTGCTGATCTGCAATCTTTACTACTTCATTATTAAAATATCCGCTTGGTGGTGCTAACAACGTGACTTGCTCTCCTGTTGTTGCTTCTATCACATCATTTGTTTTAACTATTTCCTCATGAATTTTGCTGCTACTAATTTTACTCATATCAGGATGTGTATAGGAATGATTTCCGATTTCATGCCCAGCTTCTGCAATCATTTTTGCAAGATCTGGGTTTTTTTGAACCCATCTACCCTCTAAGAAAAAACTAGCCTTCACATGATGTTTTTTCAAGGTAGCTAGAATATCAGGCAAAAATTCATTGCCCCATGCTACATTTATAATAAAACTAACTGTCTCTTTGTCTGGATTTCCTTTATAAATAGGAGCAGGCGGCAAATCAGCTAAAGTAATTTCTGGTTTCACTTGTTGGAAAACTAATTTTTGTTCATTGAATTTCTTCTCTTTTTTCATATTTTTATATGATGCATCTATATCGACCTTTAGCCCGTTTAATCCAGGAATTGCTTTCCATACTGGATCTAACTTTGCATCTATTGGTGCTTTTTCAAACTCTTTTGCTTTTTCACTAATAGTTGTGTATAAGGAACCATTTGCTGTTACGGTTACTGATTTTTCTTGCAAGGTGCTAACATATGTATCTGCTAAAGGATTATTAACTAAAAACCAAGAGACAACAACAATCCCTACTAGTGAAACTATTTTCTTCATCACCTTCCCCCCCTAGTTATTACAATATGATAATCAAGGACAAGGTAGAACGCAGAAATATGGACATTGCTTATCCTTATTTTTTATTTTGGTTCAAGATGAATCATTTCATTCCACAAAAAAGATGACTTGATAAAATATCTGTTAAACCATTAACAGCTTTTATCAAAGTCATCTTTTTCTTTTTGTTATTTAGTTAGTTTTTAGCATTCTCAGCTTGTTCTTTTTGTTCTTTTAAAACCGCTTTGCGTGATAAGTTAACTCTTCCTTGTTTATCAATTTCTGTTACTTTCACAAGGATTTCATCACCAATTGCTACGACGTCTTCTACTTTGCCAATTCTTTCTTCAGCAAGCTCAGAAATATGAACAAGGCCGTCTTTTCCGTTAAAGATTTCAACGAATGCACCGAATTTCTCGATTCGTTTTACTTTGCCAAGATACATTTGTCCGACAACTACTTCACGAACAATATCTTCAATAATTTGTTTTGCTTTGTTATTCATTTCATCATCAATAGAAGAAATGAATACTGTACCATCTTGCTCGATATCAATTTTAACTCCAGTTTCTTCAATGATTTTATTGATTTGTTTACCACTTGGTCCAATTACATCGCGAATTTTGTCTGGGTTAATAGACATCATTAAGATTTTTGGCGCATAAGAAGATAAAGATTCTCTAGGAGTATTGATTGTTGCCATCATGGATTCTAAAATTTGCATACGACCAATTTTTGCTTGCTGTAATGCCTCTTCTAAAATTTCACGAGATAGTCCATCAATTTTAATATCCATTTGAAGTGCTGTAACCCCTTTAGAAGTACCAGCAACTTTAAAGTCCATATCTCCTAAATGATCTTCCATTCCTTGTATGTCTGTTAAAATACTGTAGTGTTCACTAGATTTAATCAGACCCATTGCAATACCTGCAACTGGTGCTTTAATTGGCACCCCAGCATCCATCATAGCAAGCGTACTTGCACAAATACTAGCTTGTGAAGTAGAACCATTGGATTCTAATACTTCTGATACAAGTCGAATAGTATATGGGAAGTCTTTTTCAGAAGGAATGATCGGTTCTAAGGCTCTTTCCCCTAGTGCGCCATGGCCGATTTCTCTTCGTCCAGGTCCACGCATTGGTCCTGTTTCACCAACACTGAAGTTAGGGAAATTATAGTGATGCATAAACCGTTTTTCTTCTTCTACTCCAAGACCGTCCAAGATTTGTACGTCTCCTAGAGCACCTAATGTACAAATGCTTAATGCTTGCGTTTGTCCACGAGTGAACAGACCAGAACCATGTGTTCTTGGTAATAAATGAACTTCTGAAGATAGTGGGCGGATTTCTTCTAATCCACGTCCGTCTGGGCGAACTTTATCTTCCGTAATTAAACGGCGAACTTCATTTTTCACTAATTTATCTAAAATTGCTTTCACTTGCTTTAATTCTTCTTCTTCTGTTTCTTCTGCTTCATACTTTGCAATAACAGAATCTTTTACCACTTTAATAGCTGCTTCACGAGCATGCTTTTCTTGTACTCGAATGGCTTCTAGCATTTCGTTTTCACATAATGCGCGCACATCTGCTTCGATGTCTTTATCCAATTCGTATAGAACAACTTCCGTTTTCTCTTTGCCAATCTCTTCAGCAATTTTTTCTTGGAAAGCAATTAGACGTTTAATTTCATCATGACCAAACATAATTGCTTCAAGCATTACTTCTTCTGGCACTTCATCTGCACCAGCCTCAACCATGTTGATTGCATCCTTTGTACCTGCAACAGCAAGATTAATATCACTTTTCTCTGCTTGTTCTACTGTAGGATTGATTACAAATTCGCCATCGATTCTTCCAACATATACACCAGCGATTGGACCGCCAAATGGTATGTCAGAAACAGATAATGCGAGTGATGACCCAAACATTGCTGCCATTTCAGATGTACAATCTTGATCCACACTCATAACCATGCTGACTACTTGCACTTCATTACGGAAGCCATCAGCAAATAATGGTCGAATCGGTCTGTCGATTAAACGGCTTGCAAGAATCGCTCTTTCGCTTGGACGTCCTTCTCTTTTTATAAAGCCACCTGGGATTTTACCAACTGCATATAGGCGTTCTTCATAGTTTACTGTTAATGGAAAGAAGTCTAAGTTTTTCGGTTCTTTTGAAGCAGTCGCTGTGCTTAATACAGCAGTATCACCATATCGTACAAGTACTGCGCCATTTGCTTGTTTTGCTAATTGTCCAATTTCGACTGTAAGCTTTCTTCCAGCCCAGTCAATGGAATAGACATGCTTATCTTGTCCCATTCATAAACCCCTCTCTACTCATTCACTTCATGGAGGTTTCCGGTTAAATACTACCTAAAACCTACTATTTTATAAAATAAAGAATACTACCTTTAAATTTTCTCTTCTACTAGTATACACATTTTATGTAACTAAAAAACGAAATTAATTTATGTAATCTATAGAAACCATATGTTAGATTCGCATTTATTTACAATAAAAAAGCGGGAAAAATATCCCGCTTTTTTAACTATCTACGTAGACCAAGTTTGTTAATTAAAACACGGTAACGTTGAACGTCTTTATTACGTAGGTAAGTTAAAAGATTACGACGTCTACCTACCATTTTCAAAAGACCACGACGTGAGTGATGATCCTTTTTATGTGTACGTAAATGTTCATTTAAGTTATTGATTGACTCAGTAAGGACAGCGATTTGAACTTCTGGAGATCCAGTATCGTTCTCATGCGTTTTGTACTCATTGATAAGTTCGTTTTTACGTTCTTGAGTGATTGCCATCCTGTTTCACCTCCTATTTCTATTACACTAATCCCCATTTACCGAGCAAAACGTTGGTGATTCGATTTGCCAAGCAAAGGTTGTTTTTAGTACGTATTTAAGAATACCTGTTTTCTTGTGAAAAATCAAGACATAACCTTTTATTTTTTAAAATAAGCAAAGAACACAAAAGAGAGTCTGGCCAAACATCGATTCTAATAGAAACAAATAAAAGTTTCCTTACTATTACTTGTTTCTTTCTATTTACCTGTTGGAATATATTTAACCAGTATTTCCAAATCTATTTAGAATATTCCGTATTACTTTCATTTTTTTCTTATTGTGCGTTATCATAAAAATATTGTAATGCCGTTTGCTTGTCTTTTTCTATTTGGGCTACTAGTTCATCGATTCCATTGAATTTTTGTTCACTTCTGATTCGTTTATGCCATTCTACTGTTACGGAATGTCCATAGATGTCTTGATGGAAATCGAAAATATGGACTTCAATGCTGGCTGTTTTCTCTTCTGGAGTGAAGGTTGGTTTTGTGCCTAAATTACATACCCCTTCATACCACTTTCCATTTACTAATAATCGGACCGCATATACACCAAGTGGTGGCAAAATAACATCACTTGCTTGCTTTACGTTTGCTGTAGGAAAACCGATTGTTCTTCCCCGCTTATCGCCATGAATGACAGTGCCTTTTATCGTATAATATCTGCCTAATAGGGAAGGAACTTTTTCCATATCTCCATTATTAATAAGGGAACGAATCAATGTGGAACTTACTTTCTCTCCCCCAATGGTTTCTTTTCCAATAATGGTTGTTTCATATTTACCTCGTGAATGTTCCGAAAGTGTTCCAGCCGTTCCTTGAGCTTTCTTGCCATAAGTATAATCAAAACCTGCTACAACATGCTTCACATTTAAGTCAATTAAATACGTATCTACGAATTCTTGCGGTGGCAAACTAGCAAATTCAATAGTGAAATCAACAATGAATAAATAATCAATTCCTAATTTTGCTAATTCTTCCACTTTGGATTCAAAAGAGGTTAAATACTCTACTTTTTTCGTTTTTCCACCTAGCACGATAGAAGGATGGGGATCGAACGTCATAACAGCACTGCTCCATCCATTTTGATCTGCTATATTTTTTGCTTCTCCGATTACTTTTTGGTGACCAAGATGTACACCATCAAAAGAACCTAACGCAATGGAAATTGGCGGATAATCTTGCTCTTTATTTCGTTCTGAATGATTAATTCTAACTATTTTCACTACGCTACTCACCTTTTCTAGCTCTAATTTCTTTATCCCTTTTGTCACACTGTTTCAAGGTGTACGACGCATTATTCACTATTCCAAAATTTTCAATATTTTTGACGGTTTTATTAAACCATTTTTTGTTGGATGCTGAACATAGATAGCTAACGCTTCACCTGTTGTTGTTTGAATGACAATTGGCTCCTGTTCTTCTACTAAATGAGCAGGAGTTTCTAATACCGTTCCGTTTCGTACCTTCATTGCTAATGTATCATTTATTTCATATTTCGGCAAATGTAAAAGCGCGTCTTCAATCGGATAAATAAGCTTATCAACAATCCCTTTTTCTACATATTCTTCAAGCTCTTCAAAGGTCACACATTCTTTTTCCGTAAATGTTGCAGAACGTGTTCGACTTAAGTCTGACATATGGGCAGGATACCCTAATTTTTCTCCAATCATCACAGCGAGCGTTCTGATATATGTTCCTTTACTGCAGCTTACTTTAAATCGAAAGGATACGATATCACCCTTTAATTCTTTCCATTCTTCTATTAATTCTAAAGAATAAATAGTCACTTGTCTTGAAGGTCGTTCAATCACTAATCCTTGTCTTGCATATTCATAAAGCCTTTTTCCATTTACTTTTACGGCAGAATACATTGGCGGTGTTTGCGTAATTGTCCCTGTTAATTCTTGTAATATTGCCTCGATTCTTTCTCTCGTAATCGTTTCTGTTACTTCCTTTTCCTCTACCTTTTCTCCAGAACGGTCTTCTGTAGTAGTAGAGTAGCCTATCGTTACTTCTCCTACGTATTCTTTGCCAGCATCTGTTATATATTCCGCTACTTTCGTCGCTCTTCCTAAACAAATCGGCAATACCCCTGTTACATCTGGATCGAGTGTGCCAGTATGACCAATCCTCTTCATATGTAATATCTTTCGCAAACGAAAAACACAATCATGCGAAGTAAGCCCCTTCGGCTTCCATAACGGTAAAATCCCTTCCATATACCTCATCCTTTATTCATTTATAAATTTAAATAATTAATGCGAAAATAGATCTTGCTCTTTACTTGTAATGTCATTTAAAATTCTGAGTTGATTGAGGGAACTTGACTCCTGCGGGAGATGAGGGAAATAAGAGACCCGCAGGCAAAGCCGAGGAGGCTCTCATCCCTCCCCGCGGAAAGCAAGTTCCTGTAACGGAAATCAACGCGCTTTGTTCGAAAGTTAACTTTATTTAAGCCTCTATAAAAAAACTCCTATCGTCCATATCCATAACCATCATGGAAAAAGTCCGATAGGAGCATACTTATTTTTACATCTTATCTTTCGTCGTTGCTAGACGGATTTTCTTTTGCGATTTGATGCAATAATGTATCAATTCTATTTCCGTAATCTATCGACTCATCAAATTCAAAAGTAATCTCAGGAGTTTTGCGTAAACGAATGCGTTGTCCAATCTCTGAACGGATAAAACCTTTCGCTTTTGCTAATCCTTTTAGTGTATTTTCACGTTGTTCCTCATCGCCAAGTACGGAAATATACACAGTTGCTTGTTGAAGGTCACCTGTAACGTTAACATCTGTAACGGTTACAAAGCCGATGCGAGGATCTTTTATCTTACGAGTAATAATCTCGCCCAATTCCTTCTTCATTTGTTCACCAACACGATTTGGTCTTAGACTCATCGCGCAATTCACCTCATTTTATTAAAGCCATTCTATATCTGTTACCGTTCTCTCTATTTCTGGGAAAGAATCGATAAACTGCTGTGCTTGCTGCAACACACCTTCAACGGAGACACGTGCAGAAGCAACTGTAACGATAGCAATCTTTGTTCTTTGCCAAGTATCTTGAAAGTCTACCTCTGAAATAGAGATATTGTATTTTTGCTTTAAGCGGGTCATAATCCTTTGTAGGACCGCCCGCTTTTCTTTTAATGAGTGGGCATCATAAATAATGCATTCCACTGTCATTAAACCAATTATCATTTACGCTCAATTTCTTCCATAACATATGCTTCGATAATATCGCCTTCTTTAACATCGTTAAAGTTTTTGATTGTAATCCCACACTCGTAACCCTGAGCTACTTCTTTTGCATCGTCCTTAAAACGTTTTAATGCATCGATTTCGCCTTCAAAAATTACAACACCGTCACGGATTAAGCGAATGCCGCTATCTCTTGTAATTTTTCCGTCTGTTACATAGGAACCTGCAATCGTACCGATTTTAGAAACCTTGAAAGTTTGACGAATTTCAGCCTGACCAATAATTTTTTCTTGGAATTCAGGGTCAAGCATCCCTTTCATTGCCGCTTCGATTTCTTCAATTACTTTATAGATAATACGGTGTAAACGTACATCTACTTCTTCAGCATCTGCAGCTCTTTTCGCATTAACATCAGGTCGAACGTTAAATCCGATAACAATTGCATTAGATGCAGCTGCAAGTGTAATATCTGATTCATTAATGGCACCTACACCAGTATGAATAATTTTAACATTTACGCCTTCTACTTCAATTTTATAAAGAGCGGCAGCTAATGCTTCTGCTGAACCTTGAACATCGGCTTTAAGAACGATATTAATATCTTTCATTTCCCCTTGTTTCATATGTTCAAACAGATTATCAAGACTGATTCTTGTTTTTTCTGATCTTTGAGCTTGAATTGCTTGTGTAGAACGAGCTTCTCCGACTTGTCTTGCTGTTTTCTCATCATTGAAGACAACAAATCGATCACCAGCTTGTGGAACCTCGTTTAAACCAGTAATTTCAACAGGTGTTGATGGTCCTGCTGATTTCACACGTCTACCTAAATCGTTAACCATTGCACGAACGCGACCAAATGTATTTCCAACTACAATTGGATCTCCTACGCGCAATGTACCATTTTGAACTAGTAAAGTTGCGACAGAACCTTTCCCTTTATCTAGCTCTGCTTCAATAACAGTTCCAACTGCATTACGATTTGGATTAGCTTTATATTCTTCTACTTCACTTACTAATAAAATCATTTCCAGTAAAGAATCAATACCTTCACCAGTTAATGCGGAAAGTGGAACAAAGATAGTTTCCCCACCCCAAGCTTCTGGTACTAATCCATGTTCTGTTAATTCCTGCATTACTCGATCAGGATTTGCAGTTGGTTTATCCATTTTATTGACTGCCACAATAATAGGAACCTCAGCAGCCTTCGCATGGTTGATTGCTTCGATTGTCTGTGGCATAACACCATCGTCAGCAGCTACAACAAGAATGGTGATATCTGTAATTTTCGCACCACGTGCACGCATTGTAGTAAAGGCTGCGTGTCCTGGTGTATCAAGAAACGTAATTTTCTTGCCATTTTCCTCAATTTGGTATGCACCGATATGCTGGGTAATACCACCAGCTTCTCCTGCTGTTACCTTTGTATTACGGATACTGTCAAGTAATGTTGTTTTCCCGTGGTCAACGTGTCCCATGATTGTAACAACAGATGGGCGCTCTATTAATTCTGCATTTTCATCATCTGCAAAGTATACTTCTAGGTCCGTTGTATCTATTTTAATTTCTTCTTCAACTTCTACCCCGTAATCTGTACAGATTAACTCGATCGCATCTTTATCTAATTCTTGGTTGATCGTTGCCATTACACCAAGTAGGAATAATTTTTTGATGATTTCAGATGGTTCACGATGTAATTTTTTTGCTAATTCAGCAACAGTTAAAGACTCACTGAATGTAATTTTCTCTGGTAATTCTTTTTCTTTTTTCGGAGCAGGTGGAGCAACTGGAGCAGCATTTTGCTTCCCTTTGCGATTGTTATTTCTATTTTTGTTATTATTGTTGTTATTGTTTTTTGGTTTATTAAACCCTGGTTTATTATCTTTAGTATTTTTCACAGATTGATTTACTTTCCCCTTTTCAGCCATTTCATCGCTTTCTTTTTCATACTCGTCTGCGATATTTTTAGCAACCGCTTTTTGAGCCGGTGTTTTTGGCTTATTTTCTTCGTTCTTTTTATTATATACACGATCTAGTTTTTTTATTGCTTCCTCTTCCAATGTTGTCATATGGTTTGAGACTTCTACGTTCATCTCTTTTAATTTAGCAATAACATCCTTGCTTGAAATGTTATATTGTTTTGCGTATTCGTATACTCGCACTTTACTCATCATTTCACCCCCGCTAGAATTAATCGAGCAGCGTTAAAAGTTTTTTTGCAAATCCATTATCCAAAACAGCGACAACCACTCTTTGCTCTTTCCCTATTGCTTTCCCGAGGATTTCCCTATTTGAAACAAGCTTCACTGGTACTTTATAGGAACGGCACTTATCCGTGATTTTCTTTGTCGTGTTTTGTGACGCATCTTCCGACAATAATATTAGCTTTGCATTACCGCTTCTAATTTCTTTTACGGTCAATTCCTCACCTGAGGTTATTTTCCGTGCTCGATTTGCTAAGCCAAGTAATGACATCCACTTGTTATCGTTCATTTGGATTGTCTTTGCTCCTTATCTATTAGTTCTAACAGCTCCTCATAGACAGAATCATCTACTGTAACTTCTAGCTGATTAGAAAGAATATTCTTCTTCTTGGCTAATAGTACTGCTTCTCTATCCAATGAAAGATATGCTCCACGACCGGATTTTTTCCCTGTTAAATCGACGGATACATCCCCTTCTTTGGAACGAACGATGCGAACTAATTCTTTTTTCGGCCTCATTTCACCGGTAGCAACACATTTACGCATTGGTACTTTTCTTGGTTTGTTCACACACATTCACCTCTATCACTCGAAATCTTCCGTGCTTAAACGAAAATCATCCTCTTCTTCTACTTCATCATCAAATTTAATTAATGAATTTTCTGTTGGATAAATTCCAACTTCTCTTGCTTCCGATTCAGATTTGATATCAATTTTCCAGCCAGTAAGCTTCGCTGCTAAGCGTGCATTTTGGCCTCTCTTACCAATTGCCAATGACAATTGATAATCTGGAACAATCACAGTAGTTGCTTTGTCTTCTTCATTCACAATTACTTCTAATACTTTTGAAGGGCTTAATGCATTTGCGACAAATACTGTTGGGTCACTAGACCACTTAACAATATCAATCTTTTCCCCTTTTAACTCATTTACAATCGTCTGCACACGAGTTCCTTTAGGACCTACACATGAACCTACTGGATCTACTTCTTCATTTTCTGAATGAACGGAAATTTTGGAACGATCTCCAGCTTCACGAGCAACCGATTTGATTTCTACTGTGCCATCATAAATTTCTGGCACTTCCATCTCAAATAATCTTTTTAGTAAACCTGGATGTGTTCTAGAAACAAAGATTTGTGGACCTTTTGTTGTCTTTTCCACTTTTGTTAAGAACACTTTGATTCTATCATGTGGTTTATAATGCTCATTTGGCATTTGTTCATTTGTAGGCAAGATTGCTTCAATTTTTCCTAAGCTTACATAAATAAATTTGCTATCTTGACGTTGAACAATCCCTGTCATGATGTCTTCTTCGCGATCGATAAATTCGGAATAGATAATTCCTCTTTCTGCCTCACGAACTCTTTGTGTAACTACTTGTTTTGCAGTTTGCGCTGCAATACGACCAAAATCTTTTGGTGTAACTTCTAATTCCACAATATCTTCTACTTCATAGTTCGGATTAATTTTTTGTGCATCTTCCAAAGAAATTTCCAGACGTGGATCAAATACCTCATCTACTACTTCTTTTCTAGCAAATACACGCATAGAACCGGCACCTAAATTCAAATCAATTCGCACATTTTGTGCCTGGTTAAAATTGCGGCGATAAGCAGAGATCAATGCCGCTTCCATTGCATCCATGATCACTTCTCGTGATATTCCTTTTTCTTTTTCAAGTAACACTAGAGCATCAACTAATTCACTGCTCATGAGCGTGTATCCCCCTTTATTCTCTATTATCAATAATGAAATGACCGTAAGTTAGCGAAGCTTTTTCTTAAAGCTTCTTAATTAAGGTCCTTTATAAATTATGAAAAAGTAACTGCAAGCCTTGCTTTAGCAACTTTTTCGTATGGGATCTCAATCGTTTTCTTTCTTGTCTTTATTTTGACTTCGACTGTCACCATTTTTCCATCAAAAGCTGTTAAGATTCCTTCAAAGGTTTTTTCGTTTTCAATTGGTTCATATGTTTTAATATAAACATTTTTCCCGATTGCCTTTTCGAAATCTTTGTCTTTTTTTAATGGTCGTTCTGCTCCAGGTGAAGAAACCTCTAAAAAGTAGTTCTCTGAAATCGGATCGACTTCATCTAGCTTTTCACTTAGTTTTTCACTAACAACTGCACATTCATCAATATCCACGCCAGTTTCTTTGTCAATGTAAACACGTAAAAACCAGTTTGGTCCCTCTTTTACATATTCAACATCTACTAATTCTAAATGTAGTTCATCTAAAATGGGATGTGCCATTTCTTCCACTATTTGTGTTACTTTGCTCAAAATTTTTCCCTCCTTAAGCAAGGAACCTTATTATGTTTTTAGAGTCAACTTAGTAAACTAAAATATGTACACTTGTTGCTCAATTCTCAAATTAGTGTGATACCATTCACTTCTGATTTTAGGAAAAAACCCTAATACAAACAGGAAAGAGTGGGTTGCCCCACTCTCCATTCGCGAAAGTTATCCTTAGTATTTCCAATTAAACTATACCATAACCGCTTCATTTATGCAAATGAAAGTCCGTTATTACAACGTTTCTTCCGACTTCTAAAAAATCTATTAGAATAAGGAAAGCTGATTTTGGTCTGGCATATCTGCCAAGCAACCGTGATTGTCAAGATATTGCATAATGGTTTTAGAAACTTTTCCCCGTTGCTGTAAATCCTCTTTTGATAAAAACTCCCCATTTTTTCTAGCTTCCACAATATTTATTGCAGCATTTGTTCCCAATCCTGGGATACTATTGAATGGTGGAATAAGAGAATTACCTTCAATAATAAATTCAGTAGCACTAGATTTATATAAATCAACCTTTTTAAAGGAATAGCCCCTTTCTACCATTTCAAAGGCTAGCTCCATTACAGTTAATAAGTTCTTCTCTTTCGTTGATGCGTCTAACCCTTTTGCACTTATATCATCTATTACTGCTTTAATACTATGGGAGCCTTTCACCATTGCATCAACATCAAAATCATCGGCACGAACAGTGAAATATGCAGCGTAATAAAGCAATGCATGATGCACTTTGAAATAAGCAATCCTTACTGCCATTAATACGTAAGCAGCGGCATGCGCCTTCGGGAACATATATTTTATCTTTTTGCAAGAATCAATATACCATTCTGGTACTTCGTTCTTTCTCATTTCTTCTTCCATCTCATCTGATAGACCTTTCCCTTTACGCACACTTTCCATGATTTTGAAAGCGAAACTTGGATCCAGTCCTTGATAGATTAGATAAACCATAATGTCATCACGACATCCTATTACTTCACTTAAGTTACAAATATTATTATGAATAAGTTCTTGGGCATTGCCTAGCCAAACATCTGTACCGTGAGATAGACCAGATATCTGTACTAACTCAGAAAACGTTGTCGGCTTTGTATCTTCTAGCATTTGTCGAACAAATTTTGTTCCAAACTCAGGGATACCAAATGTACCTGTTTTACAATAAATTTGTTCTGGGGTTACCCCAAGTGACTCCGTACCACTGAATATTTTCATTACTTCTGGATCATCTGTCGGAATTGTCTTAGGGTCAATCCCACTTAAATCTTGAAGCATTCTGATAACAGTCGGATCATCATGTCCTAGAATATCAAGCTTCAGTACATTATCATGGATAGAATGGAAATCAAAATGGGTTGTTTTCCATTCGGAATTTCGATCATCTGCTGGAAATTGAATCGGCGTAAAGTCATAAACATCCATATAATCCGGAATAACAATGATTCCCCCTGGATGCTGTCCAGTTGTTCGCTTAACACCCGTACAGCCAGATGCTAATCGGTCAATTTCCGCACCGCGAATTTGCAAATTATTATCGTTTTGATATGCCTTAACATAACCATATGCTGTTTTATCAGCTACAGTACCTATTGTTCCTGCACGGTATACATACTCATCACCAAACAGTACTTTTGTATAGTTATGGGCGATTGGCTGATATTCACCGGAAAAATATGGCAATAGGTAAGCCTTTGATGTCATCTCTAGCTTTTCCCCTGCCCCACACCGTACGTGACCCTTTCGGTGTCATACGGCGCTCTATCGTCTTTATATTTACGATAATTAGATCACTACCGCTCGGAATCCTACTACCTTGCGTAGTGCATTGAGTTTCTTTAATGCTTTGGCGTCTAGTGTATTGACATGATAATAGTTTGACCAGTTGTTCTGTTTCCAGTGTTCCTTTTCAAGTTTTGGAAAGCGAGAAGAATATTTTCTTCTGAGATGATTAAATCGTACAGCTTATTAAAATACCTTCCATTTTTACTTTCAGCATACAAATGGTCAAATGTGTCTTGAACATTGAAATATTCGTTATTTCTTAGCTTTTGAACCATTAAGTCAGCCAACTAATCACCTCCAAGAAAGGCTTTCGTTTCTATTTAGTCATACAAGAATACTGACTTGTGTAGGATTTGTATCGTAAAAGACTACTCAAGCCCTTCCCTCAGAACTGTTTTTCCCTCGGACCTATTCAGTATATTTGGTCGTCATCAGCAGTTCCTACAATCGGTACTACGGCTTTACTGCCACTTCGACAAATCTTCATTATACTCAAGCTGAGCTTTTTGAAGAACGACTTTCAATCGGTGTGTAATCACCTCAAGTCTCCGAAGCTTCCCACGTTCCGTTAACTCTATCTATACATACTTCCGTAGGTTTCCTCTAAACTCCGTCTAGCTTGATAGCTCCTATAAAGCTATATGGATTTTCATAACCTAACGTTTACTCATCCACACTAGAAAGTCCTATTAGGACCCCTAAGCATTTCTACTTAGTGACATTCACGAAGAGT
Source organism: Niallia sp. Marseille-Q9988 (assembly GCF_976954375.1). Taxonomy (NCBI): domain Bacteria; kingdom Bacillati; phylum Bacillota; class Bacilli; order Caryophanales; family Bacillaceae; genus Niallia; species Niallia sp. Marseille-Q9988. The sequence continues at coordinate 209,854 of NZ_CDRJSZ010000008.1, forward strand.
CAGTCGAGGATTCGTCCAGATAACTCTATCCATACTAACCATAGAAGTTTTGTAGACACCCGGCCTATCGTTTACAACTCTATTAGGGTCTTGCCTCACCATTATGTGTTAGGGTAAACTTCAGCCGACTTTAGCGGGCTTCAAACGAGTTTAACTATTTACATTATTTCCTTCGCTTGCCGCAGATTCAGTGAGTGTGTTTCAAGGCGTTACCCTATCATTCCACACTTTGAGTTAACAGTTCTCCTAGCAAAAGCTAGTGACCAATCTTTTCAATTGATAACGTGGCGCACTCAAATCAATATCAGGTACCTTATCCCCTTTAAATCCAAGGAACGTTTCAAACGGAATATCATGACCATCTTTCTTCAACCGCGCCCCACAGTTAGGACAATTTTTATCCGGCAAGTCAAATCCAGAACCAACAGAACCATCATTAAAGAACTCCGAATATTTACATTCTGCGCAAATATAATGAGGAGGAAGTGGGTTTACCTCGGTTATTTCTGTCATCGTGGCGACAAAAGAAGAACCAACAGATCCACGGGAACCTACTAAATATCCATCATCTAATGATTTTTTCACGAGTTTATGAGAAATCAAATAAATAACGGCAAATCCATGACCAATAATACTCTTCAGTTCTTTTTCCAAACGGGCTTCTACGATTTCAGGAAGTTCATCCCCATAAATCCGTCTTGCCATTCCATAGCTCATTTCCCGCATTTCTTCTTCAGAGCCTTCAATTTTTGGTGTATAAAGATCATCCTTGATTGGTTTAATGACATCAATCATATCAGCGATTTTATTTGTATTTGTGACGACTATTTCCTTTGCCTTTTCTTTGCCGAGGAAGGTGAAACAGTCTAACATTTCATTCGTTGTTCTAAAATGTACATCTGGAAGCTTATGGCGATTCAGTGGATTCGCTCCACCTTGTGATCCAACCAAAATTTCTCGATAAATCTTATCATTTGGATTTTGATAATGAACATTTCCCGTTGCGACAACAGGTATGTCTAATTTATCGCCTAGCTTTACGATATTACCGATTATTTCTTCTAATGCTTTTTCATCTTGCACTAGCTCCATTTCGATTAAATGAGCATAAACCTCTTTTGGCATTACCTCTAAATAATCATAAAATGGGGCAATATCTTCTACTTCTTCAGGAGCCTTTTGCATCATCGCTTCAAAGACTTCCCCTTTATCGCAGGCTGAGCCTACTAGCAAACCTTCTCTATATTTTTCCAACACAGATCTCGGAATACGGGGAACACGATAGAAGTAATTAATATGGGCAATTGATACGAGCTTAAATAGATTTTTTAAGCCAACCTCGGTTTGTGCAAGGACGGTACAGTGATAAGGACGAGCTCTTTGGTATGCATTTCCCTGCCCCATATTATCATTTAATTGATTATGATTAAGAATTCCCTTTTCAGAAGCATCCTTCAGCATTTTCAACGCAAGATACCCCGTCGCCTCTGCATCATATATCGCGCGGTGATGCTGGGTTAATTCAATATCAAATTTCTTCGCTAATGTATTCAACCGGTGATTTTTCATTTCCGGATATAAGAATCTACCTAATTCCAATGTATCAATGACCGCATTTGTCGATTTTGGCAATCCCGCTTTCTGGTAACCGACATTTAAAAACCCAACGTCAAACGAAGCATTATGGGCAACCAAAATACTATCGCCTGTCCACTCTGCAAACTTACGTAAGACAATATCAATTTCAGGTGCACTTTCTACCATATCATCAGTAATACCGGTTAAATTTATCGTTGTCGCAGAAAGGCGATGATGCGGATTTGCAAATGACTCAAATCGATCAATGATTTCCCCATTATGAATCTTCACTGCTGCAAGCTCAATAATCGTGTTATATACGGCTGAAAGTCCTGTTGTCTCAACGTCAAATACCACATACGTGGCATCATCTAGCACGATATCCTTTGGATTATAGGCAATCGGTACACCATCGTCCACTAGATTCATCTCTACTCCGTAAAGAATTTTGACATCGTTTTTCTTTCCAGCTCCAAACGCTTCTGGGAATGATTGCGCAACAGCGTGGTCTGTGATAGCTATCGCTTTGTGCCCCCATTTTTTCGCTTGCCCAACAAGTGTAGCAACAGATGAAACTGCATCCATTTGACTCATTGGAGTATGAAGATGCAATTCTACTCTCTTTTCATCCTCTTTTGCTGTATCTTTCCGTTCAACAGCCTTTATTTCATTTAAATCATTTCCAATCATCACTAAATCACGAACGAAGGTATCATTTTGAATACTTCCACGTGCTCTGAGCCACATACCCTTTTTGACTAATTGGAAAAGTGCTGCATCTTCTTTATCACGAGAGAACATTTTTACGAGAATAGAACTTGTGTAATCTGTAATTTTAAAGGTTAGAAGTGTCCGTCCACTACGAAGCTCTTTTGTTTCAGCAAAAAAGACATAGCCTTGGACCGTCACACGTCTTTCTTCATCCACTATCTCTTCCATACGGCGATAGTCACTATCATCCTTAATCGTTAATCCAATTGTTAATGGACCACTAGGTATTGGAGAATCGCCGGCTTCTTTTTCAGCTTCCATCTTCTGAATGTCTAATAATGCTTGCTTTCCTCTTTCCTCGTCCTCTTTTTGCTTCGCTAGTAAAAATTGTTCATACTCTGAATTCGATTTTTCCTGTACAATTTCTGTATCTAAACTCATTGCAGGAAAACCAAAATATTGATAGGCATCGGTAATCAAGTTAGCATATTTTCGTTTAATCGCTAAACCTTCCATTTCATTTCTCACTTGAATGGTTAGCTTATTTCCATTAAATTGAGGCACTTGCTCATTTAATAATTTTAAAAGCGGTGGAGAGATTCCTTGCATTTCCTCTATACATGCAGACCAATAGTCACGAATTAATACATCTGTGACGATTCCATTTCTTACTCGAATATCATACGTAATAGTAGCAATATGAGAAAAGCTACTTCTTAACTTTGCAGTAAATAATTGATAGACTTGAAATGGAATGATATCGTCAAACAAAAAATGAAAATGCCATTTCTTGGATCGCTTTTCGACAACAATTTTTTCAATGCTGGCGTTGCGAAAATGGGAAATATATTGATCGTCTGTGAATTGCAATTGCTGCAACAAAATCTGGAAACGATCTACTTTCCCCTGTATATCACTCATTTATGTCGCTCCTTCCAATCTTACTAAATTCTATAAAAATAATTATAGCACAGAAAATCTGTTCTTTTACTTAATGCAGTTTAGCATACAATCGAATACACAAAAAGAAAAAGATTTAGCAATTGGCTAAATCTTTTTCTTTTTATCTTTTTTCAATTATCCTTCTACTTGTGTTAAGCGAAGAATGGTAGCTGCAAGCTCGCTTTCATGAACTTCTAGCATTTCTCCTGTACTTCTCACTTTCACTTCTACGATTCCTTCAGATGCTTTTTTCCCAACTGTTATTCGAATTGGTAAACCAATTAAATCAGAGTCAGCAAATTTCACACCAGCACGCTCAGCGCGGTCATCGACTAATACATCAAAACGATTTGCTTTTAATGATGCATATAATTTATCTGTTAATTCATTTTGTGCTTCGTCTTTTGTATTGACAGTGATTAAATGAACATCGAATGGAGCTATAGTATTTGGCCATACAATTCCTCTGTCATCATTAAATTGCTCTACAATTGCTGCCATCGTTCTAGATACACCAATTCCATAGCAGCCCATAATAAGCGCCTGGCTTCTGCCATTTTCATCTAAATATGTTGCACCCATTGCTTCGCTATATCGAGTACCAAGCTTAAAGACATGTCCTACTTCAATCCCTTTTGCAAAAGTAATTGTGCCTTTTCCGTCTGGTGAAAGGTCCCCTTCTTGAATGAAACGGATGTCTGCATATTGATCAACCGCAAAATCACGTTCAGGATTCACATTCACATAGTGGAAATGCTCTTCATTTGCCCCACAAACACCATTAACAATTGCTTTCACAGCATGATCGGCAATTACTTCTACATCTTTTACATTAATTGGACCTAATGAACCAATCTTGCTTCCTAAAACAGCTTCCGTATCTGCATGATCTGCTAATTCTACACTATTTGCTTCTAATAAGTTTTTCACTTTTATATCATTTACTTCATGGTCTCCACGAACTAATACTAGAACAAACTTTTCATCTACTTTAAATAAAAGAGATTTAATGCATTTTTCTGCTGCTACATTTAAGAAAGAAGAAACTTCTTCAATTGATTTCTGCTCTTTCGTTTCTACTTTTTCTAGTTCTTTTGCAGGCTCGTTCATTTTTTCGTAGGAATTAATAACAGGAGCCATTTCAATATTTGCAGCATAATTAGATTCCGTAGAATACGCAATAGTATCTTCTCCTACATCAGATAATACCATGAATTCATGGGTATCCTTCCCGCCCATTGCACCACTGTCTGCGATAACTGCACGATAATTTAAGCCGCAACGCTCGAAAATATTGCAATATGCTTTGAAAATCGCATCATAAACTTCCCCTAAGCTTTCATGGGAAGAATGGAAGCTGTATGCATCCTTCATAATAAACTCTCTGCCGCGCAAGATTCCAAAACGTGGTCTTTTCTCATCTCTGAATTTCGTTTGGATTTGATAAAGGGTAAGCGGCAGACGTTTATACGATTTTACTTCGTCACGAACTAAGCTTGTGATGACTTCTTCATGGGTTGCACCTAATGCAAATTCACGACTATTGCGGTCTTTAAGACGCATCAATTCTGGTCCATAAGTAAACCATCTGCCTGATTCCTGCCATAATTCGGCTTGTTGCAAGGCAGGCATCAAAAGTTCTACTCCTCCTGCAGCATCCATTTCTTCGCGAATAATTTGTTCAATTTTCTTTATTACTTTATTTGCTAGTGGCAAATAGGAATAGATACCACTTGCATTTTGTCTAATATATCCTGCTCTTAATAATAACTGATGGCTTTTAATATCAGCATCTGCTGGTACTTCTCTTAATGTTGGTATTAACATTTTACTTTGCTTCATCTATGTTTGCACCTCTAATATTTTTATGTGTTTGTTATTATTGTGAAGAAAGCTATAGATTAGATTGATTTTTTCTCCACAAAACAACATTCCCCTTATAAAAGGGGAATGAAAAGTATCCTACTGTATAAAAAATCGTTGGATATCATTCCAAGTGACAACGATCATCAACAGCATGAGTAAAGCAAATCCAATAAAATGGACCAACCCTTCTTTTTGTCGGTCAATTGGTTTACCGCGAACTGCTTCGATTGCAAAGAATAATAGGCGTCCACCATCCAATGCAGGTAATGGAAGTAGATTCATAATTCCTAAGTTAATGCTTAAGACAGCCGCCCAATTCATTAAGGAATAGACGCCTGATTGAGCAACAGTATCTGTTGATTGATAAATAGCTACAGGACCACCTAATGCATCAATCGAAAATTGGCCTGTTACTAGTTTTCCAACTGCTCCAATAATATCTTTCGTCCATGTATAGGTTTGTGTTGCTCCATATTGAATAGATTTTAATGGGGATTTTTCCATTGGGCTGTATACACCAACAAGCCCAATTGTTTTCCCATCTACTTCTGTTTCCTTCGGTGTAACATCAATCGTCATTTCTTGTCCATTACGATCAATAAGAAATTCTAAATTTTCCCCTGGACTCTTTTGAATGATAGAAACAACTTCTTTCCATGATCCAACCGACTGGCCATCAATACTTATTACATTATCACCTTCGTGTAACCCAGCACTAATTGCTACCCCATCATCTGTTAGCTTACCAAGCTTAGCTTCATTCGAAGGAATCCCTTGTAATAGAGCGATAACGATAAAAATAAGGAAAGCTAGTACAAAGTTCATGGCAGGACCTGCAAAAATAGCAAGCGTTCGTTGTCCTAATGACTTACTTGCAAACTGACGGTCATATGGCGCAATCTGTGTTTCAACACCATTCTCAACGAAGACCGCGTCTTTTTTAATAGGAAAAACAAGCAGTTTTTCCTCCAAGTCATCCTCAACATAGCCTTTAATGAAGAGCTTATGTTCTAAATCAGCATCCTCAACATTAATAACACGTGCATTTGGATACTTCTCTTTATTATTAATAATGATTTTGGTTACTTCTTCCTTTTCATTTAGGATTAAACCGATTCGATGGCCAGGTTTAATATCGACCATTTCTGGATCTTCCCCTGCCATACGGACATAGCCACCAATTGGTAGAAGACGAATCGTATATACGGTTTCTCCTTTTTTTAAGGAAAGAACTTTAGGTCCCATTCCAATTGCAAATTCACGGCATAAAATACCTGCACGCTTAGCTAAAACGAAATGCCCTAATTCGTGAAAAAATACTAACGCACCAAAAATGATGATAAAAGCTATAACTGTATACAAAATTTAACCACCTTTTTATAGAAGTGTGCTTACTCTTTTTCTTGTTTCTAAGTCAACCTCTTGGATCACTTCAAGACTAGGGTTTAGTATATTCTGATGACTATTTAGTGCTTTTTCGATTAAGTCTTCAATTTGCAGAAAGCTAATTTCGTTATTTAAGAACTTTTGAACCGCCACTTCATTTGCTGCATTTAAAACGGTTGGCAATGTGCCGCCTGCTTTTCCTGCCTCATAAGCAAAATGAAGACATTTAAATCTCTCCATATCCATTTCTTGAAAATGCAATTTTCCTATTGTAGCCAAATCTAATCGTTTCCCATTCGCAACAGAAAGGCGCTCTGGATAGGAAAGGGCGTATTGGATTGGTATTCGCATATCTGGTGTCCCTAATTGAGCAATCACACTACTATCATGAAATTCTACCATCGAATGGATGATACTTTCTTTATGTAATAATACATCTATTTTCTCATACGGAAGCCCAAATAACCAGTGTGCTTCAATTACTTCCAATCCTTTATTCATCATTGTTGCAGAATCTATCGTAATTTTTGCACCCATTGACCAGTTCGGATGATTCAAAGCATCTTCTACTGTCACTTGTTCTAAATCTGTTCTGCTTAAATCTCGGAAGCTCCCACCCGAGGCTGTAATGATTAGGCGCTCAATATTCTTTTGATTTTCCCCTTGTAAACATTGAAAAATAGCCGAATGCTCACTATCAACTGGTAAAATAGGTACATTATATTTTGCAGCAGCTTCCATCACAATATGCCCTGCTGTTACTAATGTCTCCTTATTTGCGATCGCTATAACCTTTTTTGCTTCGATTGCTTGTAAGGTTGGATGTAGCCCAACACTACCAATTACTGCATTAACTAGTATATCTGCTTTATCAAAGACAGCTACTTCCGTTAGACCTTCCATTCCATAGCTTAAATGAATGGTCGGAAAAATTTGTTTTAATTGCTCATAATCGCTTTTTTCTGAAACGGAAACAAGTGATGGTCTGAATTCTTCGATAATCTTTTTTGTAAGTTCTAAATTTCTTCCTGATGAAAAGGCAACTAATTGAAACATATCAGGATGATTTTTAATAACATCCAACGTTTGTGTTCCAATCGATCCAGTCGCCCCAAGCAAACTAATATACTTCACTACCTCACTCCTACACCCATTATTTCCTACCTTTTATTTTAAATTAAATCAAGAAATCGTTCAAAGATAAAATAAAGCAGTGGCCAGACAAAGATAAGGCTATCAAACCTATCCAGAATCCCACCGTGTCCTGGTAATAATCTACCAGAATCCTTCACATCATAATGGCGCTTTAAAGCTGATTCTGTTAAATCCCCAATTTGTCCAAAAATGGATAAGATAATGGTAGTAAAAGCAAAGCCTATAGACCATTCTATGTAGCCAAACACACTAAATAGAACCCCTACCACTAAAGCACTGATAATCCCTCCAACAAATCCTTCGACTGTTTTATTTGGACTGATTTCTGGCCATAATTTTCGCTTTCCAATAGCTCTGCCTATAAAGTAAGCCCCAGAGTCTGTTGCCCAAATAATAAATAACGAATAAATAAGATACGCTAATTGTGTTTCTCTAATTTCAATAAAGAAATGAAATCCAGTTCCTATGTAAATAACAGCCAATATCGAAAATGCGACATCATCAAATGTAAATTTATTTTTAGAAAAAACCATATACGTTAAATACAATAAAACAGCGATTAATCCTATTTCAACTTTTGTGATATTTAAATAATGGTTAGGTAGTACCATCAACCATACAGTAACTAAAGAAATAATTCCCGGAATAGAAAGAAACGGTATTTTTCTCATCCGAAACATTTCAAATATGCCGATTCCGACTAGTAGAAAAGTGAAAAGTACCAGTGGTAGCTTTCCGATTAAAACGAACGGCAAAAATACGGCTATTGCAATAATTGCTGTAATTATTCTTTGCTTCATCTCTAAACCAACTCTCTTCAGACACCGCCAAAACGGCGTTGTCTGTTTTGAAATTCTTCGATTGCTTCTATTAAATGTTGGCCACTAAAATCTGGCCATAAGACTTCTGTAAAATAAAGTTCCGAATAAGCTATTTGCCATAGCATAAAATTACTTATTCTTATTTCCCCACTTGTACGAATTAATAAATCAGGCTCTATTATCTCTTCTGTCATTAAATAAGAGGCAAACATTTCTTCTGATAAGTTGTCTATCTCTATTTTCCCCGATTGACTATCTTTTACAACACCTTTAACAGCGTCTATGATTTCGGCTCGAGAACCATAATTCAAGGCAAAGTTTAATTGAAGACCAGTATTATGCTTTGTTTGTTCCACAGCACGATTTAAGGCATTAAGTGTAGACTCAGGCAATCCCTCTGTATAGCCAATCGCTGTTACACGAACATTTTTCTCTATTAATTCCGGCAAAAATGTACCAAGAAATTGTTCTGGAAGGGACAGTATATAATCCACTTCCGATTTTGGCCTTTTCCAATTTTCTGTAGAAAAGGCATATAGAGTTAACACTTTAATTCCAAGATCATTTGCGATGGTTGTAATCCGCTTAACGCATTTCATTCCTTCATGATGTCCAGCAATTCTCGGCAATTTTCTTTTTTTCGCCCATCGCCCATTACCATCCATGATAATCGCAACATGCTCTGGAATATTTCGCATTTTTAATGCAGATATGCGGTCTTGGAAATTAGAAGAAATTGGTTTCTTTTTCCATAACCTTATTTTGTTAAACATAAAATAGCTCCTCCAAAATAGATCCCTTTCGTATCTTACTATTAACAGTGATTATATGTATACAGTATATGATTTAAACTGTATCTGTTTATATTCTCTACTAAACAACTAGCTTTAAGATAATCATCATAATAACGATATTGCATAATACAAGGATCGACTTTTCTATTAAATTCTTCGTGTCCATAAACCTATCATATCCCCTAGTAAGATAACACAATAAGTTCCCTTTCTATATTATAGGAAAATAGTCAGCTTAAGCAACTAAGAATTAAAAAACTAGCTAGTTTTGGCTATTTTTGGACAAAAATTAATATTTTGGACAATTTTGATCCTTTTCAAATTGATTTATTTATACGTAATCACTTAACACTATTCTTGCTAGCTGGAGGAAGTTATTCCCTCTCTTATCTGCTTTAAACAACTTACTCTTAAATAGACAAAAAGTAATTTTAGAAAAGAAAGACATGAATTTGATGAAGAAAAAAACCCCCTATATAGTAGAGGGTTTCATCAACATATAAACAAATCTCGTTGATTTCCGCTCCAGACACACTTGCTTTTTTGGAGAGAAATGGGAGGAGCGCCTCCTTGGCTTATAGCTTGCAGGGATTTTTCCACTTCCCTCTCTTCCCGCAGAAGTTTAGTGTCCATTGCTGTAAGAATCAACTAAAGAATTCTCATTAGAATACACCTTAGTACCTTGCAGTGTTATACTTCTAAAATTTCTTTTTCTTTTTCTTTTGTTAACGCATCAACTTTACTAATGAATTCATCCGTTAATTTTTGGATATCTTCATTAAAGCCGCGTAGTGCATCTTCTGTGATTTCGCCGTTTTTTTCTAATTTCTTTAGATCATCATTACCGTCTCGGCGGATATTACGAATAGCAATTTTCGCTTCTTCGGACTCTTTTTTCACGTTCTTTACTAATTCCTTACGACGCTCTTCTGTAAGCATTGGAATAGAAAGACGGATAACACTTCCATCGTTTGAAGGATTTAATCCAATATCAGATTTAAGAATTGCTTTTTCAATATCTCCAAGAATCGTTTTATCATACGGTTGAATTACAAGCAACCTAGCTTCTGGAACACTAATACCAGCAATTTGATTGATTGGTGTTGGTGCACCATAATAATCTACTGTAATTCGATCTAATAAGGAAGCATTAGCTCTACCTGCACGAATACTTGCAAGCTCACGTGAATAGCTTTGAATCGCTTTATTCATTTTTTCCTTTGTATTTGCAATAACTTGTTTAGGCATTATTTTTCCCCCTCACGATTGTTCCAATTGTCTCACCCATTACCGCTCTCTTAATATTGCCGTCTTCCATGATAGAGAACACGATTAACGGAATGTCATTATCCATACATAATGATGAAGCAGTTGAATCCATTACTGCAAGACCGTCTTTAATCACATCAAAATAAGTAAGTTCTTCAAATTTCGTTGCAGTTTTATCTACTTTCGGATCTGCTGAATATACACCGTCCACATTATTTTTTGCCATTAAAATAACGTCTGCCTCTATTTCAGCAGCTCTTAGGGCAGCTGTTGTATCTGTTGAGAAATAAGGGTTTCCAGTTCCTGCAGCAAAAATCACAACACGTTTCTTCTCAAGATGTCGAATGGCACGTCTTCTAATATAAGGCTCCGCTACCTGTCTCATTTCAATTGAAGATTGTACACGTGTTTCAATGCCCATTTGCTCTAAACTATCTTGAAGTGCCAATGAATTCATAACAGTAGCAAGCATTCCCATATAATCAGCGTTCGCTCGGTCCATTCCCATTTCTTCCCCGATTTTACCGCGCCAAATATTTCCACCGCCAACAACTACAGCCGCTTCTACACCAAGATCTGCAACTTCCTTCACTTGCTGTGCTACGTTTTTGATTACACTTGGATTGATACCAAATCCAGCTTCACCAGCTAATGCTTCACCACTTAATTTCAGAACAACACGTTTATATTTTGGATTACTACTCATGGAAACCTCCGCTATATTTGAAATATCTTGAAAAATAGGGAACACCGTGGTGCCCCCTATGATAACATGAATTAATCAATCATTTATTTATTATTATTTCTTATTTACTTGGTTCATAACTTCTTCAGCGAAGTTATCTTCACGTTTTTCGATTCCTTCTCCCACTTCGTAACGAACGAATTCACGTAAAGTAGCACCTTTAGATTCTACAAATTGACGAACCTTTTGGTCAGGGTTTTTAACAAATGTTTGATCAAGTGCACATACATCTTCAAAATATTTGCTTAAGCGGCCTTCAACCATTTTCTCAACGATTTTAGCTGGTTTTCCTTCGTTAAGCGCTTGTTGTGTTAATACTTCTTTCTCATGTGCCACTTCTTCTTGAGAAACTTGGTCACGAGATACATATTTAGGATTTAATGCAGCAATGTGCATCGCAACATCTTTAGCAGCAGAATCATCAGTAGTTCCTTCTAATACAGTTAGAACACCAATGCGTCCGCCCATGTGAAGATAAGCACCAAATGAATCATTATCTGTTTTTGTTTTGATTTCAAAACGACGTAGAGATAATTTTTCACCGATTTTAGCGATTGCTGCATTGATATGTGATTCAACTGTTGTACCTTCCGTAATGTTTGAAGCATGTGCTTCTTCTACAGTTGCAGGTTTAGTTGCTAATAAATGTGTAGCAAGTTCGTTTACTAAGTTTTGAAAACCTTCGTTTTTCGCAACGAAATCAGTTTCAGAGTTTACTTCAAGAATAACTGCTTCATTACCTTCTACAGCGATATAAGTTGAACCTTCAGCAGCTACACGGTCTGCTTTCTTAGCAGCACTTGCAATACCTTTTTCACGTAAGAAGTCAATCGCTTTATCTAAATCTCCATTCGTTTCAGTAAGTGCTTTTTTACAATCCATCATTCCAGCACCAGTTTTTTCACGTAGTTCTTTTACCATTTGAGCTGTAACAGCCATAGTAATTTGCCTCCTTAAGGTTTATGTATTATTTTTTTTACCATTTTATTTCACTTTTAAGCAGGATGCTTGAAAAAAAGGTGATAAGAGGGATGCTCTTTATCACCTTTTCCACAAGTCCCTAAACAAATACTTATTATCCATTAAGTTCAATCAAATTGATCCTAAACTCATTCGTAACAAGTCATGCGGTTCTATTAAGCAGAAGTTACTTCTTCGCCTTGTTTAGCTTCAAGAATTGCATCTGCCATTTTTGCAGTTAATAATTTAACAGCACGGATTGCATCATCATTCGCAGGAATAACAACATCAATTTCGTCTGGATCACAGTTAGTATCAACAATACCAACGATTGGAATATTTAATTTATGAGCTTCTGCAACTGCAATACGTTCTTTACGTGGATCTACGATGAATAAGCAGTCAGGAATCTTCTTCATATCTTTAATTCCGCCTAGGAATTTTTCTAAACGCTCAAGCTCTTTGTTTAATTGAACTACTTCTTTTTTAGGAAGTACTTCAAAAGTGCCATCTTCAGACATTCTTTCGATATCTTTAAGACGAGCAATACGCTTTTGAATCGTTTCAAAGTTAGTTAAAGTTCCACCTAACCAGCGTTGGTTTACATAGTATTGACCAGAACGGATAGCTTCCTCTTTAACTGAATCTTGTGCTTGCTTTTTCGTACCAACGAAAAGAACTGTACCGCCGTTTCCAGCTAATTCTTTCACATAGTTATAAGCTTCTTCAACCTTTTTAACTGTTTTTTGAAGGTCGATGATGTAAATGCCGTTACGCTCTGTGAAAATATATTTTTTCATTTTTGGGTTCCAACGGCGAGTTTGGTGACCGAAATGTACACCAGCTTCAAGTAATTGTTTCATTGAAATAACTGACATGTTTTTTCCTCCTAATGGTTTTGATTTCCTCCGCTTTTTTCATTTTTAATCAAAACTGTAAATAATACAGCACCAATGATTAAATCCAAAAGCGTGTGTATTAACACCATTTGTTAATATAGCATATGTACTACATACAATCAAGTATATTTACGAATTTTGTCTAAATTTAAGGAGTAGCTCCATTTCTGTCTTCCCTTTATTTAATGTTTTCGCTATTTCCTCAATGCTTTTTCCTTCTGCTTGCATCTCAGAGGCTAATTCAGCAATAGACTTTTCCTTCTTTTCTTTCTCTGGCGGAAGGATTAAGTTCAACAGCTCTTCCATATCTTCCTTCTCTAGTCTATCTTCTTTATTATTTTCTCGTTCAGACGGAGAAGGAGAGGTATTTTTATATACATTTAACATGGCTTTATTCCCTTTCAACTCTTTCGGCTTAAAGTCAACGTTTGTCGCATCATCCATCTCTTTTTCCTCTCGCTTCTCCTGTTGTATTACTTTAGGTTGGAATGAATAAAGCTTTTCGATAAACTGTTCATTATCCTCTTTAATTTCCGATATAAAGGTAGAAATTATTTCTTCCATTTCCTCTATATTCTTTTTCTGTTCTTTTTCTATGTCGACAAACCGATTTTGTCTAAGATATAAAATGACAATACTAAGTATAGCGATTAAATTTAATGTAATGCTTAAAAAAAGTAAAAAGTTAACCATTTTATCCCTCTATCCACTAAAGTCGATACTTTGTCCCTTATATGGGTGTATCGTGGTATTCTCTATTTCGTTAAACTCCTTCTTTTCTTCACTCCTTGTTTGTTCGTGAAGGTGTTTATCTCCCTTTTTATTAGAATTGACTTTTCCCTTTCCTTCTCCCTTTATGACCGTTATTCTTTTTCTTTCCTCTTCTTTTCCAGCTTCTTTGGCAGCGAAAGAATACATTTGCTGATGTTTCTGATCTTGTTGTTCTTGAAGCTTTCCTGCATCATAAGTTCTTGGTAGAGCAACTTGCATTTCTATTGCCTTCAAACTCATATGCCTTCACCCATTTCATTAGATTACTTTTTCTAAAGAATGCCTTAATTTAAAGATAGCTTTTGAATGTATCTGCGATATTCTTGAAGTGGATAAATTCATTACTTGTCCAATTTCCGTTAACGTTAATTCCTCTTTATAAAACAAACTAATAACAAGCTGTTCTTTCTCATTTAGCTCCTGAATTTTTTCTGCCATTTCTTGCACTAATTCATCCTTGATAACTTTTTCTTCTGGAATAATGGTTTTATCATCTCGGATTGAAAAACTTTGTGCCTCTTTCTCCTCCCCCTCATTTAGCTGCTCATCAATAGATAGCACGTTGGCAAAAAAGTGTTCATTCATCGTACTATACACTTCTTCAACACTTGTGCCTAATTCATCAGCAACTTCCTGTGCAGTGATATTTCTCATTAATTTTTGTTCCAGTTTTTCAATTGCGGCTTCAATCTTCTTTGACTTTTCCCTTGTCCCCCTTGATAACCAGTCTTCCTTCCGAAGGCCATCAATAATACTTCCTCTAATCCGAAAAGATGCATATGTATCAAACTTTAAGTCTCTATTTGGATCAAATCGTTGTAAAGCATCATATAAACCCATCATCCCGAGGCTCGTTAATTCGTCTCGCGACACACTTTTCGGTAATCCTATGGATATTCTTTGCACATGAAAACTAACTAAAGGCATATACTTCTTTATTAACTGGTTGCCTGCTTCTTGATCTCTCGAACTAATCCACAATTCCCATGCTTGCTTTTCTTCTGTTGTTGACTCATTGGCCATTAAATACCCTCCTCTAAAAAACAGTGAACATTAACATTCGCACTAAATCTTTTCTGTCTATAATCGTAAAGGAGAAAGAGACTTTCATTCTTTCCTTTCCTTTTTCTACAAGAAAACTACATTTATAAAGCCATTCACTAAAATGAACACTCATCAGCAGGCTTTCCCCTTCTCCCACTAATGGTCAGCTGAATCCTCGGACATGTAAGGACGGTTCGTCTCCCTGTTATCTTTTGAATTATAAAAAGCAAGAAGTGAGAGTCTTACTTATGTTTAGGAGTAGGAACAGAGAATAGGTCGTCCCATTTTTTCATTTTCGTGCTTTTTATTTTTATCCTTTACATTCCTATCCATTCAGCAAAAAAATAAGAATTATAATTAAGATACTTCGTCCCTTTTTATGTATATATTTCACTATTGATTTTAGCAGAAGACATGATTTTTTATCTATCCTTTCTAATACCGCTACAAAAAATAGGTATAAAGACTTATTATAAATTTGCTTCAAAAATAAGAAGTTTTCTTTTCGGCCACAATATGTTCACAGAATCTCGATGGGAGCATTCCAGTTAAACTGCTATAGTATTTATTCAATAAAAAAGCAGCAAAAAAAGACTAGCTCTTAACAAAGAATAACCTATAGAATAGGAATTCTTTTTAACGAGAGACAGTCTTATTCTTCACTCCTATTCGGTTCATTAAACAAACTACTTTCGTCCAACTTAGATAATATGTATTCCTTTGTTCACCGTACGAATCGTTAATTGATGGGTAGCTGGGGAAAATTCAATTGTTCTTCCGCTATTCCCCCCTACATCTTCACTAACTATTTTAATCCTTAATGCTTCCAATGTATTTTTCACTGCTTCTACATTTCTAGGACCTATTCTCATAACATCGCTTGTTCCATTAAACTGAAACATTTGCGCTCCGCCAGCAATTTTGGCTAATAAGGAATGTCTTTTTACCCCTAACCCTTCTAAACGTTCCACTAATTCAATAATCGCTGTATCTGCAAATTTAGCCTTATTTATAGTTCCAGATTTTG
Source organism: Niallia sp. Marseille-Q9988 (assembly GCF_976954375.1). Classification (NCBI taxonomy): domain Bacteria; kingdom Bacillati; phylum Bacillota; class Bacilli; order Caryophanales; family Bacillaceae; genus Niallia; species Niallia sp. Marseille-Q9988. The sequence goes on from NZ_CDRJSZ010000008.1 coordinate 225,822, forward strand.
AAATAGACGCTTCTGGCAGCATGATATGTGCTAATCCAGCAATAGATTTCATTGGACTATATAATACAATTCCTACACAGGATCCGAGTCCTGAGGTTCGAATCGTGTTAGGAGGATGTACCACATTCATATCAGCAATTCCAACTTTTATCACTGTAGTCTGTTCAGTCACCATCTTTCACTCCTAATGACTGAAATAATGTGCTAAAAGAGTCTGGATCAGGCAATAAAAAGAAATGTCCATTTACAGTATCAGAAAGCTTAATATCTTCTCCATTCAATTCTGTATTGATGACAATTGCATAATCGCTTACTTGTGAATGTTCGACTAATCCATATGTAACAATCGCGCCAACCATGTCAATGGCAAGCGCTGGAACAGATGGATATAAGGATAGCTGCGTGAAATCGGATAAGGAAGATAAATAGGAACCAGATAAAATATTTCCCAATTCCTGTAATGCTGAAATAGATAACTCATCATATGGCAGTGCAAAGTTAACAGAAGTATCTCCAATCATATCCTGGACAAATTTAGTTGCCTGCTCGATAGGAAGAATAAAGAACATACTTCCAGGAACATCGCCCTCTATTCTTAAGAAAACTCCTGCAACAATATTATCTGCCCCTCCAGCCATTTCCATCATTTCATCAAATGTTACAATTTGAACATCAGGCACCTTCATATCAATCTTTTTATTAAGGAGCTTTGACAAAGAGGTTGCAGCGTGTCCTGCCCCAATATTACCAATTTCTCTTAATACATCAAGCTTCATTGAATCAATATCATTTATATAACCCATGCTTATTCATCACTTTTAGTAGTAGAATAATTTCTTAAAATAGTGCGGTCAAACACTTTTTCTAAATCTACAAGAATTAGTAAACGTTTATCAAGCTTGACTACCCCTTTAATATAATCAACCTCATCCCCATTAATGGTTTCTGGAGCTGGCTCATATAAAGCAGTATCTACATCTACAACATCATTGGCTGAATCAACAATAATGCCTACTTCCATATCTTCTAACATAATAATGATGATTCTTGTACTTTCTGTGTAAGGAATTTCTTCCAAATTAAACCGAAGCCGTAAATCAATAATCGGCGTTACTACTCCTCTTAAATTAATCACACCTTTAACAAAAGGAGCGATATTTGGAATTCTAGTAATATGCATATTCTTTTCAATGGACATGACTTCATTGACAGAAATAGCATATTCCTTTCCTTTCAATTCAAATATTATTAATTTTTCGTCTGTTGAAACTGCATCACTCATCTTTTTCATCCCTCTCCAATTAACCTTATCTACATACTAAAGCCAAAGAGTCTTTATCATCACCTAAGTGATGCTTTATGTCATTTTATAGCATGCATTAACATTTCCACCATTTGATGTGTTTGCCATATTAATGGGTATTATGTTTGCTACATAGACATACATCTTTTATAAGAGAATTATTTAATTAATGCATTACAATCCATTATTAGTGCTACTTGTCCATCACCCAAAATGGTTGCCCCAGATATTGCATATGCACTTGAAAGGTAAGCACCTAATGACTTTAATACAACTTCTTGCTGTCCGATAAATCCATCCACAACAAGACCTGCGAGTTTTTCTCCTTTTCTTACGATAACAACTGAATAATATTCACTTTCCGCTTTTGTTGATGGAACATCAAAAATATCTTTTAAGAATAATAATGGAACCACTTTACCTCGGAAATCAATGACTGTCTGATTATGGGCATGCATTACATCCTTTTTATAAACAATGGCTGTCTCAATAATCGATGACAATGGAATGGCATACTTTTCAGCTTGAATTTCTACTAGCATTACAGAAATAATCGATAGGGTTAATGGTAATTGAATAGAGAATAGCGATCCTTTTCCTTCTTCTGATTCGATTGTGATGGAACCACCTAAAGATTCTATTGTATTTTTTACAACATCAAGTCCTACGCCACGTCCCGAAATATCTGAGATTTGGTCTGCGGTAGAAAACCCAGATGCAAAAATAAGTTCAGCAATTTGCGAATCCGTTAATGTCTTAGCTATTTCTTTTGAAACAATGCCTTTATTAATAGCTTTAGAAAGAACTTTCTCTTTATTTATCCCTGCTCCATCATCTTCGAGCTCAATAAAAACATGGTTCCCGCTATGATATGCACGAAGAACGACTGTCCCTTCTTCATGTTTATTATTTGCTCTTCTAACCTCTGGTGTTTCCACTCCATGATCAAGCGCATTGCGGATTAAATGAACTAACGGATCGCCAATTTCGTCAATAACCGTACGATCGAGTTCTGTTTCAGCACCAATGATTTGCAAGTCAATTTTCTTATTTAAATCACGAGCAAGCTGTCTTACCATTCTTGGAAAACGATTAAACACGGTTTCAACAGGAACCATTCGCATATTCAAAATAATATTTTGCAGGTCTCCTGTTACTCTTGACATTCTCTCCACGGTTTCATGCAGCTCTTGATCTTTGAGATTAGAAGATATTTGCTCTAATCTTCCTCTGTCTATAACAAGCTCCTCAAAAAGATTCATCAAAATATCTAAACGCTCAATATTAACACGAATGGTCTTATTCGAAATTTTAGTCGCCGTTTGTTTCTCTGGCTGCTTATTTTCTGCAGGAGCATCATTTTCTGCAACAGGAGTATTTTTCTTTTCTTCCTGCCCTTCCTCCACCACATTCATTTCAGTTGTAGATTGGTCTGCTTGCTTACCTGATATACTAGTTGCAAAAAACTCTCTTACTTCTACCTTTTCTACTTCTGAAACTTTCATGATAGATGTTTCTATTTTATTAGCTGCTTCTTTTGATATAAGAGTTACCATAAAGTCATAATCAAACTTTTCTTCCTCTAGCTCATCTACAGCTGGCACCGATTTAACAACTTCTCCTAATGATTCTAAAGCTTCAAAAATCATATATACTCTTGCAGCTTTTAATAAACAGTCGCTTTTCAATGTAATATTAATTTCATAAGTAAAAAAACCTTGATCTGCTGATTGTTGTAATACGGTCGTTTCAAATTGATCATAATGATTTTCTCTTGCTGGAGCTTTTTCTATAGTAGTAGCGGCAACCTCAACCTCCGCTTTCTTAAGTTGATTTATCGGTTCACCTTTTTCGATTTGAACAAGCTTTTCAACAACTTCCTCTACATTTCTCTTTCCGTCTCCACCACTAGCAATTGATTCTACCATCGCATCAAGATCATCGACAGCTAAGAAAATGACATCCAATATTTCTGGAGAAAAAACAATCTTCTTATTTCTGATTGCATCAAGCACATTTTCCATTTGATGGGTTAAGCTTGCTAAGTCCTCATACCCCATTGTCGCCGACATCCCTTTTAAAGTATGGGCTGCACGGAAAATCTCATTTACTATTTGTAAATTCTCAGGATCCTTTTCCAATTCTAATAGATGTTCATTACATGCTTGTAAATGTTCTTTACTCTCTTCAATAAAAACTTCTAAATACTGACTCATTTCCACCTTGCTTCACATCCCTTGACGTTATACATATTTCATAATAGTTTCCGCAATTTGATCTACCTTTTGAATATCATCTATATAATTCGTGGCAATAGCTGTTTTAGGCATTCCAAAAACTATACATGTTTCTTGCGACTCAGCGATAGCCTTTAGATAGCCTTGTCTTGCTAATTTCTTTAAACCCTCTGTACCATCAGAACCCATACCAGTCATAATAACTGCAATTTTTGCATAGGCTTTCAATTCGCTAACAGACTCAAACATTACATCTACTGATGGCCGATGACCGTTTAGAGGTGCTGCTTCGTCCAACACAATGGCTGTATGACCTCCAGCTGTCTTTACCTTTAAATGCAAACCACCTGGCGCGATATAGGCAACACCATTACGGATAATTTCGCCATGTTCGGCCTCCTTTACTGTAATCGCCGATAACGTATTAAGGCGATTTGCAAGCGAACGGGTAAATCCTGCTGGCATATGCTGAACGACTAAAATCGGTGCTTCTATATCACTTGGTAAACTAGTTAAAACTTTTTGCAACGCTCTTGGACCACCTGTCGATGTTCCAATAACCACTACTTTTTTCATAGGTTTCATCCATTTATCTGAAAAACCTATCTTTTGTACTACTTTCTCTTTTTCTTCGCTTGGTTCCATTTTACTATAAGAAGATTGTGAAGGAATAGTCTTTTTTCCTTCATTAGAGAGATTTATTAATGTTTTTCGCTTTACATTGCTTGCCAAAATTATTTTTTCTATTAATTCCTGCTTTACTTTATATAAATCTAGAGAAATAGAACCAGATGGCTTTGTAATAAAATCAATTGCACCTGCCTGCATTGCCTGAATGGTACTTTCCGCTCCCGCCTTCGTTATACTTGAAAGCATTAGAACTGGTACAGGATGCTCTGCCATCATTCTCTTTAAAGCACTTAGTCCATCTAATACTGGCATCTCAACATCAAGAGTTACCACATCAGGAGCTAATTCCTTGACTTTTTTAATGCCATCCTCGCCATTTCTAGCGGTGCCAATAACGGTTATTCTCGTGTCTTCAGAAAGAAAATCAGTAATTAGCTTCCGCATAAATGCAGAATCGTCAATAACGAGAACCTTTATTTTCTCCACTTTAATCCCCAACTACCTTTCAAACAAAAACCTTTTTAATTTTGACACAAAAGAGTGTCTATTAACTAGATGAGATTCTGTAAACTGTTGTTTACCATATCTATCGGCAATTTCACGCAAAGCTTTAGATGCTTCTGATTTTTCATTAAAAAAGACGAAAGGAATTTGTTTTCTGACAGCCTGTGCAACATTTGTATCATCTGGAATATAGCCTAGGTTAATAAGATCTCGATGTAAAAATTGTTTCACTACTTGACGAAGCTTTTGGAGTGTCTCCACTCCATCTTTTTTCGTTATCGTACGATTAACGACAAGATACAATGGAAGTGTATTGTTCCTCGTATGAATGAATTTCATCGCTGCATAAGCATCTGTTATCGATGTCGGTTCCGGCGTAGTGATGACAATACAATCATCAACAGATAATATGAATTTTAAGGAATCCGTACTGATTCCTGCTCCCATATCAAGGAGGATATAATCATATTGGCTTAACAACATATGAAAATGCTGAAAGAAACTTTCAAGCTTCTCCTCCTCGATATTAACAAAATCACTAAGTCCAGAACCACCTGCAATATAATCTAGTCCCTCGAACCCCTTTGTAATAATATTCTCAAAGCCGATATTATTTCTAAAAAAATCAACGATTGTAAAACGAGATTGGGTTCCCATTAAAATATCAATATTGCCCATTCCTATATCCATGTCAATTAACAATGTACGGTAGCCCCGTTTTTGTAACGTGAGGGCAAAATTAAGAGAAAAATTTGATTTCCCAACCCCACCTTTTCCACTTATAATGGCTAATGTTTTGTGATTGGACTGATTTTTACGATTTGTATTCAATTGCTCGATTTTTTTTCTTAAGATTGAAGCCTGATCTGTCATCCTTAATCTACCTCAATTATTTTATTTACCAGCTCTATTGGCGTTGCTTGGATAATATCGTCAGGAACATTCTGCCCTGTCGTAATATAGGCAACACCCTTTTTGCATGAAACGATTAAATTGATCATTGCTCCATAAGAAGACGTTTCGTCTAATTTTGTAAAAATAAATGAGTCGATTTCAATTGCTGAAAATTGTTGATATATCTCTTCTAAGTCTTTCTGCTTTGCCGTCAACGATAGAACAAGCAATGTTTCCATTTCTCTTTTATAATCGACAACTTGCATCAAATCTTCAACATATTTTTTATTTCGAAAATTTCTTCCTGCTGTATCAATTAAAATAATATCGCAATTTTCTAATTTCCTTGTTGCGTTTTCAAAATCTTCCATCGAATAGCAAACCTCAAGGGGAACATCCAAAATAGTTGCATATGTTTTAAGCTGTTCAATCGCTCCAATCCTGTATGTATCTGTCGTAATAAAGCCTACCGTTTTTTGTTGCTTTAAAATTATATTTGCTGCTATTTTTGCTAAAGTTGTTGTCTTTCCTACACCGGTAGGACCAATTACATTAATATATTTTTTGGATAAAGAGATTTCTCCAAAGGAATAGGAGGAAATTTCCGTTAATAGAAGCTGTTGTGCCCATTTAAAAACATCAGGTTCTTGTACATTTTCCCCTGCTGCATACCATTTAGCCACAAGTTCTTTAACCAATCTGTCTTTAATGGATTTTTCTATTTCATGTTTTGCTAATTGGTGCACTACTTTTTTTATAGGAGTAGGGATGGAGAAGGAGACATTGCTACTTAAGTCTCCAAATGCTTGTACATGTTGATTAATTTCATCAAGTTGCTTTACGATATCCGGATAATCAGCACTCCCTTTCCCATTCACTGACTGATCTATACTAGGTTGATCAAAAGATTTTGTGTTAGGTGGTTGTTCTTTTATTAATATTGGATGCCGCACCTCGTTCTTCTTCATTTGTTTATATTGAGGAACGGGCACATCCGAAACACTTGGATCAATTGCTGCAAGGACTTCTATGTTTCTTTTTTTAAAAAGGCCTAAGAAGCCTCCTGTATAAATCACTTTAGAATGAAGAATAACGGCATCATTTCCTAATTCAGCTCGAATTCTTTTCATAGCTTCCGGCATATCACGTGCTATATATTTTTGTATTTTCATTCGATATTCACAACTCCCACACTTTGAACTTCCACATTTGCTTCTAATTCATTGTACGATAATACTGGAACTTGTGGAAAATAGCGTTCTGTCAATTGTCTTACATACATACGAACAGCTGGTGAGCATAAAAGAATCGGTAGCTGTTCCATGACAGACAGTTGCTCAATTTGTCCTGCGATGCTTTCTAAAATGGACTGAGAAACACTTGGATCAAGTGCCAAAAAGTTTCCATGTTCTGTTTGTTGTATATTATCCACTATTAGTTTTTCCACTTTTCCTGATAAAGTTACAACTTTTAGGGAATCATTTTGATTTGAATATTGATTGGTTATTTGACGAGCTAATGATTGTCTTACATACTCAACAAGTAAATCTGTATCAGATGTCATCTTCCCAAAGTCTGCTAATGTTTCAAAAATCACTGGCAAATTGCGGATAGAAACATTTTCTTTTAACAATTTTGCGAGAACCTTTTGGATTTCTCCTATAGATAACGGACTAGGTGTCACTTCTTCAATTAAGATTGGGTAGCTTTCCTTCACATGATCCACTAATTGTTTTGTCTCTTGTCTGCCTAATAATTCATAAGCATTTGCCTTAATAACCTCCGTAATATGGGTCGATACGACAGATGGCGGATCTACTACTGTATATCCAAATATTTCTGCTTGTTCCTTTGTGCTTTCTGTAATCCATTTAGCTGGTAGCCCAAAGGATGGCTCAATAGTATCAATACCTTCTATAGCATCATCATCCATCCCTGGACTCATTGCTAAATAATGATCCAACAATAGCTCTCCGCGCGCTCTCTCATTCCCTTTTATTTTTAACCGATATTCATTTGGCTGTAATTGAATATTATCTCTTATACGGACAACAGGTATTACCAGTCCTAATTCTATTGCTAGTTGTCTCCTAATCATAACAACTCGATCTAACAGGTCTCCACCTTGATTAGCATCTGCAAGCGGAATCAGTCCATATCCAAACTCAAATTCAATTGGATCCACATTTAATAAACTAACGACACTTTCTGGACTCTTCAACTCATCTGTCTGTATTTCTTCCTCCATCTCTTGCATCTGCTCCAAATCAGGCTTTGGCTTTATCGACAAGTAATAGGCACCAAAGATAAGAAGTCCTGCAATAGGAATGGTTAAAAAGTCATCTATCGGTGTAAATAATCCTAAGAGAAAAATGGTTCCGCCAGCAACATACAGCATTTTCGGATAAGCCATTAGCTGTGATGTAATATCAGAACCTAGGTTACCTTCAGAAGCAGCTCTTGTTACCACAATACCTGTTGCAGTAGAAATTAATAATGCAGGTATTTGGCTGACAATTCCGTCCCCTACTGAAAGTAAAGAAAAGTGCTGGGCAGCATCTGCGGTTGCCATTCCAAGCTGGGTCATTCCAATTACAATTCCAAAAATCAGGTTGATAAAAACAATAATAATACCAGCAATGGCATCCCCTTTAACGAATTTACTGGCACCATCCATAGAACCGTAAAAATCTGCTTCTCTACTTACTTTTTCTCGACGCTGTCTTGCTTCTTGCTCGGAAATAATTCCAGCATTTAAATCAGCATCAATACTCATTTGCTTCCCTGGCATAGCATCTAATGTAAAACGAGCTGCGACTTCTGATACACGCTCTGAACCTTTCGTAATAACTACAAATTGAATGATAACCAGAATTAAAAAGACCACTAACCCAACAACAATATTTCCGCCAATAACAAAGGTTCCAAAGGTATGTACTACCCCACCTGCATCCCCTGTAGATAAAATGGATCTAGTAGTGGATACATTAAGCCCTAGTCGAAAAAGGGTTGTTAATAGCAAAAGCGAAGGGAAAATAGAGAATTCGAGAGCTTCACTCATATTCATAGTTAATAATAGGATGAGTAGCGCCAATGTAATATTAAGTAAGATAAGAACACTTAATAACCACGTTGGAAATGGAATAATTAACATTGCAATAATGAGAATTACTCCTATCACTACGATTAAGTCTTTCCTTGCCATTTCTTCCGCTCCTTAAAAACGCACATTTGATTCCTTATTATTTACAATAATTCATTTACTAATAATTCTCGCATTATTTATCTCTCGTCTGGTAGACAATAGCAAGAATTTCCGCAACTGCTTTATAAAATTCTTCAGGCACTAAATCTCCTATCTCTACTTGATTATACATAGCTCGTGCTAATGGACGATTTTCTACCATCACAACATTATTTTCTTTTGCCACTAGCTTTATTTTTTGTGCAATAAAATCTACTCCCTTGGCAACAACATAGGGTGCATCATACTTTTCCTCATCATATTTTAAACAAATTGCATAATGAGTGGGATTAGTAATGACTACATCTGCAGAAGGCACATCCTGCATCATTCGGTGCATCGCCATTTCTCTTTGCTTTTGTTTTATTTTTGACTTTAATAATGGGTCCCCCTCCATGTTTTTATATTCATCTTTAATGTCTTGCTTTGACATCCGAATATTTTTTTCATAGTCATATCGTTGATACATATAGTCCATTAGCGATATGACTAACAGTGCAACGGACGCATAAAGTCCCATTTGCACGGTCAATTTAGCAATTGTCACTGCAATAGAACCGATTGATTTATGGGAAAGAATAAGGATTTCATCCATTTTTCCCCATAGAACAGAAAAAACAACGATGCCGATTACCGTAATTTTAAGCAAAGACTTTAAGAGCTCAACAATAGAGCGAAGGGAAAACATTCTCTTAAATCCTGACAGAGGATTTATTTTTTCTAATTTCAATTTAATTGCTTCGGGCGAGAACAAAACACCAACTTGCATATAATTAGCTACGATGCCCCCAACAAGGGCTGCAATTAAAATAGGGCTTAATAGAAGTGCAGCTTCCTTCACAATATCTAAAAACAAGGCCTGCATAGAATTTACAGAAGTGTTAATGTTCGTAAAATCACTAAAAGTAAAAGTGAGAATGGACATTAATCCATCTAAAAGATATCCACCTGTGAAGCTTAATACACCAAATACAACTAAAAGAACAAGTGCTGTATTAACGTCCTGACTTTTTGCAACTTGTCCTTTTTTTCTAGTATCTTGTCTTTTCTTAGGAGTAGCTTTTTCTGTTTTTTCTCCTGCAAAGTACTGTAGATTCACTCGTAGGAGTTTCATTTATCCACCACCTCCTAATATGTTCATTATTCCCCTCATTGTTGTTAAAATGGACGAGAATAAATGAGAGACGGAAGACATGAGTACCCCTATAACAATAAAGAGAATGACTAAGCCTGCAATTAGTTTAATGGGAACCCCAACAACAAAGATATTTAATTGTGGAACGGTTCTTGCGACAATTCCTAATCCCACATCAACAAGAAAGATGCTCCCGACAATAGGAATGGACATTTGAAAGGCAATTACAAACATTAAACTGAATGTTTTAAGGAGAAATTCTGCCAAATTCCCATCACCAAAATGAATCCAAGCCTGGTCTAGCGGTATATATTGATAGCTATAAAAAATTCCATCTAATAACAAATGGTGACCATTAGATGCTAACAAAAAGAACATAGCAATAATGGTTAAATATTGACCAGTAAGTGGACTTTGCGTACCTGTTTGGGGATCTATGACATTTGCAATAGCAAATCCCATTTGAAAATCTATAAAACCACCTGCGATTTGAATGGCAGCAAACAACATATAGGCAACAAATCCAATTAGTATCCCTACCATGGCTTCTTTCATAATAAGAAAGTAGTAGGTTGAATCAATTGCTAGTGTTGGCACATCCATTCCCCAAAACATAATTAAAGATAAAAAAAAGCCTAAACCTACTTTAAAAGATGTAGGAATCGTCCGATAAGAAAATATAGGCAACATTAAAAAGAACGAAGTAACCCGAACGACGATAAGTAAAAATGCTGGAAAATTTGATAAAAGTTCATCCATCATCTTTCTAACCAATAAACCTTGTTAGATTCGAAAATATATCTTTCGTATAGGAAAGCATGTGACTTAACATCCATGATCCAAAGAAAACAAGCCCAACAAGAACAGCTACGATTTTTGGTACAAAGGCCAAAGTCTGTTCTTGAATTTGTGTTGTAGCTTGAAAAATACTGATTATTAGTCCAACTGCTAAAGCAATAATTAACAATGGACCACTGACAATTAAAACGGTAAGTATACCTTTCTCAGCAATGGAAATAACCATTTCCTGTGACATTTTTTCACCTTCTTAAAAACTTTCTAACAGTGATTTTACAACTAGATACCAACCATCTACCATAATGAAAAGTAGAATTTTAAACGGCAAGGAAATCATAACAGGTGGTAACATCATCATCCCCATAGACATCAGAATACTTGCAACAACCATATCAATGACTAAAAATGGGATAAAAATCATAAATCCTATTTGAAAGGCTGTTTTTAATTCACTAATTGCAAAAGCAGGAACCATTGTAGTTAAAGGAATATCTTCAATTGATTCAGGAGCTTCTGCATTCGAATAGTTTAAAAACAGCGCTAAGTCTTTCTGACGCGTGTGCTTACTCATAAATTCTTTAAAGGGTAATGCTGCGTTATCATATGCTTCCTCTAATGTAATTTCTTCATTAAATAAAGGGGTCAGTGCTTTATCGTTTACTTCCTGAAAAGTTGGAGCCATAATAAAAAATGTTAAAAACAAAGCTAACCCAACAATTACTTGATTAGGAGGCATTTGCTGTGTTGCAAGCGCCGTTCTGACAAAGGAAAGAACAATCACTATTCTCGTAAAACTAGTTAGTAAAATGATGATACTAGGTGCTAAAGAAAGGACGGTTAATAATAATAACAATTGAACAGAAGTTGAAACATTTCCTGGATCATTGTTACTAAACAACTGCATAAACTCATTCATTTTTTTCAGACGTTCCTTTCTTTTTCTTCTCCAGTACATCCATCTTTTCCTTACGTTCTCTCGATATTCGCTCTAGTTCTTTTGACAAACGCATAGTAAAAGACTCTTTTGGCTTCGATGTAGAATGACCGGAAGCTACTATCTTCTTCACCTTTGTCACAATATCGCTTGGTTGTACTAGCTGATCTAATTTCCGATTATATTCTTCTAAAATTTCTTTATACTCTTGTTCATCATCAATCTCTTTAATTAATTGAATACTATCTCCAACACCTACTATTAGTAATCGATTCCCTACTTTTATTAATTGAATGGATCGATTGGAACCTAAGCCAGTACCACCAATATTTTCAATAATTTGCGCGTTCTTATAACCATGATTTCTTTTATTGATAAATCGCAGAATAAAATACATTAAAAAAATGACAAATATGGTTGCAAAGATCATCTTAATAAAATCCCAAATGGTAACACCAATGGAACCTGATTCCTCTCTATCTGATTCATCTAGCAGTAATTCAGACTGATCCGATGTTTGATCTTCAGCATTCGTACTTTCTTCTGTTGTATCTTTATTTGCATCTTCTTGCTTTTTGTTCTCTTCTGATTTTTCATTATGTAAAATATCATATACACTTTTATCAATTTGTTCTGCATAGGCTTTCGTTCCAAAGCCTAGCAGAACAATGATGAGTAGTGAACAACGAATTAATAAATATACTTTATTCACATTCGGCACCCTCTATTTTCATTTTTAGCCTAATGTTTTACTGATTGCTTCTAATACACGATCTGCTTGAAATGGCTTAACAATAAAATCCTTCGCACCCGCCTGTATTGCATCAATAACCATCGCTTGTTGTCCCATTGCTGAACACATAATAACTTTCGCATTTGGGTTTAGCTTTTTAATTTCTTTTAAAGCTGTAATCCCATCCATTTCTGGCATGGTAATGTCCATTGTTACTAAATCTGGTTGTGTTTCCTTAAATTTTTCAATTGCTTGCATACCATCTGCAGCTTCTCCAACAATTTCATATCCATTCTTTGATAGAATATCCTTGATCATCATTCGCATAAATGCTGCGTCATCAACAATTAGTATTTTTTGTGCCATTTTCCTCAATACCCCCAAAATTATTTTAAATTCTTTAATCGATCCTTTTGACTAACAATATCGGTTACACGAACACCGAAATTCTCATCAATTACCACTACTTCCCCTTGTGCTACCAAACGATTATTTACAAGAATATCCACTGGTTCTCCGGCTAACTTGTCTAACTCAATAATGGAACCTGAGGACAGCTCTAATATTTCTCTAACGGATCTTTTTGTTCTTCCAAGCTCAACCGTTACTTGTAAAGGTATATCTAACAACATATCTAGATTTTTTGTTTCTGTCGTCATTTGTGGTTGCATTTCAAAGCTAGAAAACCCTGCAGGCTGCACATTGGGTGGCGGACCTTGTGTATTAGAACCTGAGCCAAAATATTGTTGCTGATGATTCACGTTGTTCTGATTAGCATTTGTATTGGCATAATTGACCTGATTATTATTATTAGGCATTTCGTTAGATACTTGCTGATTATTACTTTGTACACGTGACTCTTGCATCGGTTCTTTTGGCTCATATACTGAATTATAATCGACTTTGGGAATATTTGAAACGCCTTCTTCTTTAATATCTGGATTTAATAATCCTTCTACTAAATCTTTCGCAAAAGAAAGCTGTAATAATTGCATGATTTTAGAATCTATTAAATTTCCTATCCTGATGCGGAAGGAAATTTTCGCAAAAATATCTTCATCCGGAATCGTATCCGTTCCTTCTCCATGATTTATATCTAAAATATCAATACTAGGAGGCGATATATCGACTTTTTTGCTAAAAATGGTGGACATGGATGTAGCTGCAGAACCCATCATTTGGTTCATTGCTTCTTGAACAGCACTTAACTGGATTTCATCTAACATATCCTTACTAGCATTAAGCCCATCTCCACCAAGCATTAAGTCAGCAATAACAGCAGCATCCGCTTGTTCAATAACAAGTAAATTCATACCAGTAAATCCTTCTGTATAATTGACTCTAATCCCCACATAGGGCTGCGGAAATTCGTCTGATAACATATTTTTTGAGATTACACTAACACTTGGTGTTGTAATATCGACTTTTTGGTTTAATAATGTAGATAAAGCTGTTGCCGAGCTACCGAAGGATATATTTCCAATTTCCCCCAACGTATCTTTTTCTATATCAGATAAGTACTTTTCTACATCCATCTCTGAACTTTCGTTTGTTACAGTATCTCCCCTTAAGAGAGCATCAATTTCATCTTGTGATAGCATATCCTTACTCACCATCTTCCTTCCCCTCCTCTAAAGTTCCTAAAATCTGAACGGCCATTTTTTTATTTACTTTTCCTGGTTGTCCAATAAATTTAGGGATATCTCCAACTTTAATAATTAAGGGTTGTTGTATCGTTTGATTCATTTCAATTACATCACCAATATCCAACATTAAAAAATCTTGGATAGAAATATCAGATGTACCTAATTCAGCTACTAATGGCACAATCGACTGCTGAATATTCTCTTCAAGACGAGATGTAAATTCAGGCAATCTTTCCTTTTTCTCTGCCTGCATCCAATAATGTCCGGATAGCTTTGGCATGATAGGCTCAAGCACCACATGGGGAATACATATATTAATCATTCCACTCGTTTCACCAATCGTAGTACTTAACGAAATAACTACTACTGTTTCATTTGGAGAAACCATTTGTAAAAACTGTGGATTTACTTCAAACTCTGCAAGGCTAGGTTCAATTTCTATAAGATCTTCCATTGCCTCCCTAAAGTGATCAAAGGCACTTTCAAAAGTATTTGACATTATTTTTGTTTCAATTTCTGTCAAATTTTCGACTTTATTGATACTGCTGCCTCTCCCACCCATCATTCGATCCATCATAGCATAGGCTATATTAGGATTCACTTCCATCAGGATTCTTCCCTCTAGTGGTGGAACATCGAACACATTTAAAATGGTCATTTTAGGAATCGAGCGAATGAACTCTTCATATGGAATTTGATCTGCTGATGTAACTGTAATTTGCACATATGTTCTTAATTGTGCAGAGAAAAAGGTAGTTAATAATCTAGCATAATTTTCATGGATCCTTGTTAAACTTCGAATCTGATCCTTCGAGAATCTTAATGCTCTTTTAAAATCATAGACCTTAACCTTTTTTTCCTGCTGCTCTTTCTTCAATTCATCTGCATCCATCTCACCAGAGGATAGTGCAGAAAGAAGGGCATCTATTTCATTTTGGGATAAAATATCAGCTGACAAAATTACTCACCTCCATCTTTTTCTCTTTTATTTTATTGGAGTAGAGAGTTTACAATATAAACTTGGACTACCTTGCCTTCTTGCATCAGTTCGTTAATCTTATCCTTGAGATCGTTCTCTAATTGAATTTGTCCTTTTTTTCCTTTTAAGTCTTCTGTAGTTTTCTCAGATAGCTCTTGAATAATAATATTTTTCACTTGGAAGTCCCGTTTTTCTAGTTCTTCCTTCGCCTTCTTACTATCTGTCTGAATCGTAAAGGATATTCTAATGAAATTATCGGATGCTAAGTTCGTCGTAATTTCTTCCATTTCAACAGAGGATTCCAAGATTTCTTCAATCGAAGGTTCTTTGTCCTTCTCATCGCCAGTGAATTTCCAAATATAAATGAATGCTCCAGCTCCGGCTAGTGTTATGACTAGTAATAAAACAAGCATTGTAATAATAACTTTATTATTCTTCATCGTCCTTCTCTCCCACATGTGGTAATCCGAAGAGGTTCACCTTTTGAAAAAAATGATTCATTTTCTCTAAAACTTCCTCTTCCCTTTCTTTAACAACAAATTTATTTCCATTTGTTAAAGTAATAGTTGTATCAGGAAAGGATTCGACTGTTTCAATAAATAAAGCATTTAATAAAAACTTTTTCCCGTTTAGTCGAGTTAAATGTATCATTTTTTATATGCGAGGCTAACCTAACGGAAAGCCTCTTCCCCTCCAATTAAAATTATCGTTTTAAGTTAACTAGTTCTTGAAGAATTTCATCAGAAGTTGTAATAATTTTAGTGTTTGCTTGAAATCCTCTTTGAGAAACAATCATATCTGTGAATTCTTCTGATAGGTCAACGTTCGACATTTCAAGGAATCCACTGTTAATGGAACCTGTTCCAGCAACACCAGATGTTACAAGTCCACCAGTAGCTAAATCACCTGAGTTATTAGAAGCTTGATATAAATTTGCTCCAGATTTCGTTAAACCTTCTGGGTTTGCTACTTTCGCCATGACAATTTGTCCAGCTTCTTGAGTCTCACCATTTTCATCAACATAACTGATTTTTCCATCTGCAGATATACTATAACTTTGTGCAGTTTCAGGAATTTTTGTTCCCGATGTAGTATTTTCCCCAGCTCTCTCTACTGTTGTATCTGTATTACCATCTTCATCTGTAGTAACTGTAACATCGGTAATTCCATTTTCTACTTGTAACACCATACCATTTGTCGCCACAATATTACGATCTCCATCCAAGTAGAAATTACCAGCTCTTGTATAGTAATCTGTAGTAGAGCCTGGTGATCTTAATACAAAATAACCATCTCCTGAAATAGCTAAGTCTAATATTCTACCCGTTGTCTGCATGCTACCTTGAGTATGCAATGTATCGACAGAAGCAATTTGTGCACCTAGCCCAACCTGTTTTGCATTAATCCCCCCTGTTGTTGCTGACGGTGCAGTTGCAGATGCTGTTGTTTGACTTATTAAATCACTAAACGTCACACGACCTTTTTTAAATCCATACGTATTTACGTTTGCGATATTATTACCAGTAACATCTAATTTTGTTTGAAAGTTTTTCATTCCACTGATTCCTGAATATAATGAACGTAACATGTATAATTATCTCCCTTCGAATGAACTGCCTCTATCACTCAGCAGCTTTTGGCCTCCATTTTTGGTCCAGCCTTTTTTTAATTCATAATGATTGTTCCATTTATATTAGTGAAAATTTGATCTGTCGCTTCGTCACGATCCATTGCTGTAATTACCGTATTGTTTTTTGCGCTTACGATTAATGCGGCATTATTTAAAAGTACGAGTGATTCTTTTATTCCCATTTTCTTTGCTTGGGTAACTTTTTCTTCTATCGCCTTCCATTTGGCATCATCTATTTCAATCCCCCGTTGCTGAAGTCTCTCGTTTGCATGTTTACTAATATTCAGCGTATTTAAGGATGAAATGGACTGATGGAAATGAGTCGAAAACGATGTGAGATTTTGTGCTTTATGCACAGTTGACTTGGATTTAATCGCCTCAATACCATTTTTAATAGCAGCTTGTGATTTTATGGAGGGATAAATAGGCTTATCCATCTAATCACTTCCTATTCAATTTTTGTAATTTGTCCTGAGGTAATTTGGCTCCCCGCCTCATCATCTAATGTTAGTAGTATTTGTCCATTTTTTAAAGATACAGACTGAACTTTGCTACTCACTTCTTCCTTATTTTCATTGGAATAAGAAACCGTTTTTCCAATTAACTGGCTTGCTAGTACTAGATTGTTTTCTGAAGAGCTTGAACTCATGCTCGATATATTTGCTGGAGTAACTTGTGTTCCATCTTCTAGTGTAAATACGACGCTATCTTCTGTATAAGCAATGGAGCTTACTTTTCCTACTCCAGAAGTTGTCGTACTGTTCCCTTCGTCATCGGTTTCTACCTTGCTCCAATTCACATCTTGCCCCATAAATTGTCCATAAGAAATTAAATTGGACTGTGTTTGCAGGGAAATTAAGTTTGTCATAGATGTATTCAAATTTTGCATTTGTTCTAAGCTTGAGAATTGAGCCATCTGTGCGATAAACTCTTTATCATCCATCGGACTAGTTGGGTCTTGGTTTTGCAATTGAGTAATCAAAATTTTCAAGAAATCATCTTTTCCTAAAGACGAACTGCCAGTAGAATTATTTGATTTCTGATAGTCTGATAAATAAAGAGAAGAATCATTAATTGTATTTGCCATCTTTTACTTGCTCCTCTATATTTCCATATTTAATAGTTCATCAAAAAAAGAAGATTTTCGATTTTTCTCCTCTTCATCAGCATCTTTCTTCTCTCTTTGTGATTGAGATTGTTGCTGTTCTTGTTGCTGCTGTTGCTCTTTTTGCAGTTTCTCCTGTGGTGGAGTAGAGACAACGATGTCCAGTTTATCCACTTGCAAATTTTGTGCAGTAAATCCATGCTTTAAGCTAGTAAGCTGTTTATCTAAAGCTTCTTTTGCCTCAGCATTTGTGGTAATAATTCTAGCTATCATATTGCCCTCATTTTGCGTAATTTCGATTCGAATTGATCCTAAATGATCTGGCGCAAGACGAATGGAGAGCTTTTGCATATCGCCGACTTTTGTAAACGTACTATTTGCTAATAGTTTAGTAAACTGTTCCTCGACATCTTTTGGCTGTGCCATTTTCCCTGTGTCTGTTAACAATACAAACGGATGTTGTTTTATATAGGAATTTTGCATAGATGGAAGCACATTCGTGTTTGCATCTTCCTGACTTACTTCAACTGCTTCCTTCATTCCTACATATGGTAAGATTATGTCTCCTGTTTTTCGTAAGGAGCTTACCATTATCGGATTCATGACTTTTTGAACAACTGTTGCACTCTTTCCTTCTGGTTGTTTATCTAGCTTGGATAGAATAGAAGAAATAATCGATTTAAGCTCCGTTGTTGCTTCTGTAAGGCGATTATCTCCTTGAAAAAGATTCGATTGGGTTGATTGCAAAGTATCGATCTTTTGCTTCGTTGTATTTGCTTCTTTTCCAACCGCATTTCTAGTTTCTAACAATACACGATTTTGTATTGCTAACAGCTTTGAATCCATAGTCGAAAATCTTTTTACGTTTTCCCCATTTTCCTTACTAGCCATTAATTCTGCTTCGTTAAAGGATGTTGCTGTTTCTTCTGAATTGGAATCAAGCAAACTATTTTTTATAGATTGGCTGTTTTCTTTTTGATTTTCTAATCCATTATTTGGATTAATTGCGATCCACAAAGGATTATCTTTCGTCCTATCTATCACTGTATTAGGAGTTGGAGCTTTCGAAATCATTTCACCAGTGCTCTCAGCTGCTATCGTTGTTTCCTTAACTAGAGATTCTACTGCATTATTTACTTTGGATACGCTATTTTGATTATTTTGATCAGTTGGTAGGATTAATCCCTCTTGATATCCTTCTGCATAATCTTGTTTTCCATTCATTTGAACTAGATGATTTCCTTCATGCGCATGATTTGTATCTGTATTCTTCACTCGAGGGTTAATATTCGCTTGATCAACCATTTGTTTATTCATACGACCACTTGGCTGTTCAGTAGGGCTAAAATTCCTAATATCTTCATTTTTCCCAATTGAATTCTCAGAAACATTTGTCTCAGACTTATGTTCAAGTTTCTTCACAGATGATTGTAATATTTCTGATGTTGGAGCTTCTATCTCCACTTCAAGCTTCTCAGGATTTGAAAACATAAAACTACTTGGATCAGCTTCACTCAAAATAGCATCCGTATCTTCTTGTTTCACTTCTATTGCTTGCTCTTTATCTGCTTTTTGCACGGTGATTTTTGTGGAAGACAGCTTATTATATCCAACGATAAAATTATTTTCATTGGTAAATGAATATCCTGCTTTAAGATTAGTATCCTTTTCCACATTTTTTTTCGTTGATTCATTTGATTCGATGAATTTGGTTATAGAAACGATTAACCCCTGTAAATCTTGTACCGTTTCCGAAATTTTTTCATTAACCGAAATATCAGGCAGATTATTCGCTGTATGCTCAAGCTGTTTTAAATCCGAAAGTAAAACCGGTAATTCTGTTTGATTAAACATATCTGGGGCAATCTTCGTATTCGTTTCGTTCTTTAAAACCTGAGTGATTTTGCTTTCTAGATTAGCAAATGTATTTGTTAAAATGGAATCCAGATTCGATACATCTAAATCAAGCGTTTCTTCCCTATCCGAAAAAGAATGATAAGTGGTAACTAAATGTTTCAGATTTAATGAAAGCTGATCATCTTCTGTCGAAAAGCTTACTGCTTCTGCCTCCAATTTATCTTCCCTATTTGACATAAGGCTTACATCCGCTGAACTAGATAGTATGTCTAATAGCTGATTTATGCCCTCTTTTGCTTGTCCGTCCTTTTGACTGGACTCATTTTGTGGAGGTCTTGTTTTTAGGGCATTTAACATTAACATAAACTGTCCATCTATTTTTTCGCTTGGTATTCCTTGACTACCACTTGCTAATTCCATTTTTCTCAATGAATTAATCATTCCTAGCTGCAATTTTTCACCCCCTTTCAAGTCGAAAACCTTTTACTTAAGGATTTACCGTTGTATTAGCGGCTAAAAGCTCCGTATATTTTGAAGCAATGGATGGTTCCATTTTCTCTAATATCGACGCAAGTTTTGCTGGTTTAAGCTCTGCCAAAATTTTCAATGCTTCGCTTTCACTCATTTCTGACAAGATGGCCGCAGCATTTTTAGGCGACATTGTATCATATGTCTTCACAATTTCAGCAACTGCCTTTTTTGTTTCTTCTTGAGCAGACTGAAGAGAAGTTAGCTCACTCTGTAATTTTTCTTTTTCCGAATTGACAGATTGAATTCTATTTTCACTGTTTTCTAACTGGGACTCTAACGATTTTATTTGCTCTTCCCGTTCTTCCAGCTTTGTTTGTAAGGAGACAATCGTATTTTTATTATTTTCTAGCAATTTATCCGTCGACTTTTTTTCTTCATTTAGAAAAGGAATCGTATTTAGTAACTCTTTTCCCTTTTCTGCAATATCTGCTCCCGAATACATGAGCAATAACACAAGGACAATGACTGCAAACAGGCTTGGAATGATAGCAACCATAAGAAAACGCTGGAAAAAATTAAATGGCTTCTTTTTTTCTTCCCATGAGTTTTCCATTTAACCACCCACCTTTTCATGTTGCAT
Organism: Niallia sp. Marseille-Q9988; assembly: GCF_976954375.1. Lineage (NCBI taxonomy): Bacteria > Bacillati > Bacillota > Bacilli > Caryophanales > Bacillaceae > Niallia > Niallia sp. Marseille-Q9988. The sequence continues at coordinate 246,562 of NZ_CDRJSZ010000008.1, forward strand.
ATATTGTTGAAGCGAAATATCGTCCATTTGTTTTGCCTCTTCTGCTTTTTCTAACGCTAAATAATTGGAATGATCTTTTTCTTTTATCTTCACAAATTTTTTGACTTCGATATTTTTTTCTAGCATTTTTTCTTGAAAATAAACCATCGAATTTCGTGCATTTTGCACCATTTTTTGTGCATGTTCGATAGTTTTTGTTAAATTGCCCACAAATTGCTGGTGATGTCTAATTTCTTGAACAGATAAACCTGTCGCCATTTTGTCAGCTTGATATGCTTCTAGCTCTTCTTTTCTTTTTAATAGCTCATACAGTTTTTCAGCAGCCTCTTCAAATCTAGTTACTGATTGATTATAAGCCGAGCTAGCTTCTTCTTTTTCTCTTTCTCGAATAGTTAAGATTTTTTCAAATTTAAATTGATAACTCATCTTTTATCCCTCAGTTCCAATTAAAGTTAATAAGGAATGGAGGCTTTCCTCAATTGAAACCTTCTCATCTGTAGCCTGCTTTATATAAGATAGAATACTTGGATACAATCGAATTGCCGTATCGATTTCTTTAGAAGAACCTTTCTTATAAGCACCTATATTGATTAAATCTTCGGAATTCATATAGGTACTAAGAAGCTCCCGCAATCGCTCTGCAGCTTTCACATGTTCTTTGGGCACTATATGATTCATTACCCGACTAACACTCTTCAGGACATTGACGGCTGGATATTGTCCTTTATTCGCAAGCGCCCGATCTAAGACATAATGCCCATCCAAGATTCCACGCACCGTATCTGCGATTGGTTCATTCATATCATCCCCATCAACTAATACGGTATAAAAGGCTGTTATACTACCATATTCATTTGTCCCTGTTCGTTCTAAAAGCTTAGGCAGTATCGCAAATACAGAAGGGGTATACCCTTTCGTAGTTGGTGGTTCTCCAATAGCTAGACCGACTTCCCGTTGTGCCATTGCTACCCGTGTAACAGAATCCATCATCAGCATGACGTTTAACCCCTTATCTCGAAAATACTCTGCAATGGCTGTAGCTGTATAAGCACCCTTTATTCTCATTAGTGCTGGCTGATCAGATGTCGCAACGACAACAATCGACCTTTTTAAACCTTCTGGTCCTAAATCACGTTCAATAAATTCACGTACTTCTCTTCCACGTTCTCCAATTAAAGCAATAACATTCAAATCTGCTTTTGTATTTCGTGCAATCATTCCCAATAACGTACTTTTTCCGACACCACTACCTGCAAAAATCCCAAGTCTTTGGCCAGTTCCGACCGTTAGTAGCCCATCAATTAATCGAACACCCACTTCCATCGATTGAGATATAGGTGGTCTTGTCATTGGGTTAGGGGGCTCCTGATCAATTGGAACAGACTTTAACCCTTTTGGCAGCAACGAACCATCTAAAGGCACTCCTAATGCATCAACAGCCATTCCGATTAATCCTGGTCCAACCTTTATTTCTAATGGCTCAGAAGAAGCTTCAACTAGGCACCCTGGTGAAATATCATTAACTGTTGTGTATGGCATCAAAATAATATTTTCATCATTAAATCCGACCACTTCTGCTTTAATGATCCGTTTATGCTTTGTGCCAATATGAATATTGCAAACATCCCCAATCGAGCTTTCTGGACCTTGTGACTCTATCATTAATCCGACTACTTTTTTCACACGACCATATTGCTTATAAGAGTCAATGGACGAAATGGTGCTTAATAAAGCCTGTGCTTTCATCCTTCCTCACTCTCCAATATTTCAAGTAGTGTTTCTTTAATCATGAGTAATTGTGTATCTACACTAGCATCCAAACGACCAGTTGCTGTTTCAATGATACAGCCATTTTCCTCCATTGATTCATCCGGAAAAATAAATAGACTAGGCTTTATCGGAAATAATTGGAGCAGCTCCTCTTTTTCTGCTACTACCATTTCGTAATGGATAGGGTTAACATGTAATTGTATTTCTCTTTGTTTTCTTACTTCTTTTAAGGCATGCTGGACAAGAGGAATGAAATGTTGCTCGTCTTCCTTTATCTTGTTGTTCATTATTTTCCCTGCCACTTCAATAGCTAGCTCTAAAATAGTGCTTTCAGCAGATTGTAGATACTTTTCATAATCTGTCTTGGATGCTATTACAGTATCCTTCGCTTGTTGGATATAACTATATGCTTCCTTGTATCCAGCGTTTTTACCTGTCTCAAATCCTGCCTGATAGCCGTCTTGCTTCGCGTTTTCTATTAATTGTGCTTTTTCTAATTCCCAATTTTGCCTTTCTTCTGAAAGCTGAAGACTTATTTGTTCAGCTTCAGCTAAGGCGAGTCTCTTTATTTCTTCTGCTTCTTTCTGTGCAGTAGCTATTATGTTGTTATATTCCGTTTGTGTTACTTCCCTTGATTGTTCAAAGTCAGAATCGAAGGTATCTATATACTTAATTGAAATTAGTTTCTCTTTCTTAGCATCAGGATTGGAATATCTTGACTTAATTAACCTAGACAATGATATCATCTCCTCCGCCGCGGGCAACTACAATTTCTCCAGCATCCTCAAGTCGTCTAATAACTGCAACAATTCTTGATTGTGCTTCTTCTACATCCTTTAAGCGAACTGGCCCCATAAATTCCATTTCTTCTTTAAAGGATTCAGCCATTCTTGTCGACATATTGCTATAGACAATCTCTTTCACTTCATCTCCAGAAACTTTAAGAGCAAGCATAAGATCTTCATTTTCACAATCACGAATAATTCTTTGGATTGCTCTGTTATCCAATGTAACAATATCCTCAAAGACAAACATTCTCTTCTTAATTTCTTCTGCTAATTCTGGATCTTGAATTTCAAGCGCGTCTAAAATCGTCCGTTCTGTTGCTCTGTCTACTCCATTTAGCACTTCAACGACAGCTTCAATGCCACCCGTTTGTGTATAGTCTTGTGTAACAGTGCTAGATAGCTTTCTTTCTAAAACTTGTTCCACTTCATTAATTATTTCTGGTGAAGTACTATCCATTACCGCAATTCTTCTGGCAATATCTGCTTGTACTTCCTGTGGCAGTTCAGATAGAATTTGCCCTGCTTGCGTTGGATCCAAATACGATAAGATAAGAGCAATTGTCTGTGGATGTTCATTTTGAATAAAATTTAATATTTGGCTCGGATCGGCTTTTCTCGCAAAATCAAAAGGTCTTACTTGGAGAGAAGAAGTTAATCTGTTTAAGATGATAGACGCTTGTTCTTCTCCAAGAGCCTTCTCCAACACCGTTTTTGCATATCCAATACCGCCTTGAGAAATATAATCTTGAGCAAGTGCAATATTATGAAATTCTTCTAACACCGTTTCTTTAGAAGTATTCTCCACTTTTCTAACTCCTGATATCTCAAGTGATAATCGTTCAATTTCATCCTCACTTAAATGTTTATAAACCGAAGCTGCAACATCAGGACCTAATGATATAAGGAGAATGGCTGCCTTTTGCTTGCCGGATAATTCATTTGATTCTTTTCTTGCCATTTAACAACACTCCTTAATCTTCTGTTATCCATGTACGTAGTAATTTTGCAAATTCCTCTGGTTTTTCTTTTGCCATTTTTTCAAGCTGCTTTCTTCTGATTGACCCCTCATTTTCTTGTTCTTCATTGATATCCTTAACAGGAGTAACTGGTTGAATAATTTCTTCCACATCTTCTTGTTTCTTTTTCTTTCTTGCATTCATAAATAAGAAGATTAATAGAATAATAATCGCAAGCAATGCTCCTCCAACAGCATAAATCCACCAAGGAATCGATGTTTGTACTACTTCTGTTGCTTGTATTTTTCCATTGAACGGCTGAACGGACACAGCAATCTTGCTTTGGATATCTTCATCTGTAAGTTCTCCACCAGTTGACGTTTTATCAATAGATGTACGAACAATCGTCCCTAAAATATTGGAAATATCATCAATGCTTTCCTGTGGTAAGGAAGTAGTATCATTAGCATCAGGTGGTTCTACCATGACTTGTATACCTAAATCACGAATTTTATATGGACTTTCAACAATTTGTTTTTTTATACGATTTACTTCACTATTTACGGTTTGTTCAACTTTTTCATAGTCCCCATTACCGGATCCTGTTTCTGAATTATAAGTTGTTGTATCTGTCTCGTCTTCTGCCTGGACAACTCCGCCATTAGCAGCATTTTCACCTGTATATGTTTCCGTAATATTTTGAGCGCTTATTTCAATCCCTGCCATATTTTCTTCATCAACAGGCGTTACTAGGTTTTCTTCTCTGTTTTCTTGGGTAAAGTCAATATCAGCAGTAACAGATACAACGACCTTATCTTGCCCCATTAACGTCCCTAGCATGGTTTGTACTTGTCTTTGAATATCACGTTCAATTTGTTTTTTCACATTATTTTGCGCGGTAAAAGTATCTGTGGCAGAATTATTCGAAGAATTTAAGTCAAAATACTCAAAGGTTTGGTTAGTAATGACGATATTATCTGTAGGAAGGTTTGGTACACTTTTGGACACGAGTGTATATAACCCTTTTATTTGATTTTCTGAGAAGTTATAGCCTGGTTTTGTATTTAACACGATAGAGGCTGTAGCTTCTCCTCCTTGATCAGAAACGAATACACTTTCTTCTGGTAAAGTGATAACAACATTCGCGTCATTAATCCCATCCACACCTTTTATTAGGTTTGCGATTTCTGTCTGGAGGGCATCTAATTTTAATACATTAAATTCATTATCTGTCATTCCAAAGCTTGCGTTTTCGCTAAAAAAGGAGTAGTCTATGCTACCTGACTGCGGTATTCCTTCTGCTGCAAGTTCAACTTTCAATGTATCTACTACTTCTTCTGGAACACTAATAACCGTACCCCCATTAGAAATTTCAGAAGTTATACCTCTACTATCAAGACTCTCTTTGATTGCTCCTGTTTCTGAAGGTGTTAAATTACTGTAAAGTGGCACTAGTGTTACTCTCGTAAAAAAATAAACTGAAAATATAACAACTAGAAGAAGCAAAAGTCCACTACTTGTTATCACAGTCTTTTGCTTTTTCGAACGACTTTGCCAATACTCTTTTAAAGGATTAAATATTTTATTTAGATTCTCTTTCATTCTCTTCCCCCGGCTACCGTAATTTTGTTTAGGTAATAACCGCCCATCTTTTTATGTCATCAGTTTTCTCATGAGTGTTTCTTTTTCAACGAAGCCCATTAATCGCATGGACACTTGCTTTTTACGGAGAGGAAGGGAGTTACCTCTTATCCTCCAACTTCGTTTATTGAAAACATTCTTACTATTACACTGACATTCGCATTATTTCCTGATAAGCTTCTACTGCTTTATTACGTATTTCCATTGTAGCTTGCATCGTGATGCTAGCCTTTTGAGATGCGATCATTACTTGAGATAAATCGACGTTTTCTCCTCTTGCTAGCTTATTTGTTAGCGCATCTGATTCATTTTGTGCCTGGTTCACACTGTTAATGGATTCTTTTAAAAAGGACGCAAAGTTTTTTTGTGTATTTGCAACAGATGTTTTATTAGTAGTTGCTGTATTTGTTAATGGAAATGCAGAAGATACTGCAGAAAAATTTAAAGGTTCCATTTCATTACTCCTATTCGTTTTTATTTACCAATTTCTAATGTTTTCATTAACATACTCTTAGAAGCATTTAAAACAGTGACATTGGCTTCATATGACCTAGAGGCACTCATTAAATCAACCATTTCCCGCAAAGGATCTACATTCGGCATACTTACATACCCATTTTCATCTGCATCTGGATTTTCCGGATCATAAACCATCTCAAATGGTGTTTCGTCCTCTACAATTTTAGATACCTTAACTCCTGAACCTGTATCTGAGCTTGTTCCTCTTGCAGCATTCAAATGGGAAGCAAACGAACCTTCTTGCTCTTGAAAAACAACTTGTTTTCGTTTGTATGGCTCCCACTCTCCATCTACTAATTTACCTCTTGTTGTATCTACATTTGCCATATTGGAAGATATAACATCCATTCTTAACCGTTGAGCAGTTAAAGCAGAGGCAGTAGTGTTTATACTATTAAAAATAGTCATGTTTACTTCCCTCCTCTAATTACATTTTCAAGCGAACTAAATTTCCCACTAATTCGATCAATTAACGCATTGTAATATATTTGGTTTGTCGCAAGGTCTGTCATTTCTTTATCCATATCTACACTATTACCGCTGTTATTATAAGTAACTCCACTTTTGGAAACGACTGTTGTTGAAGCATTGTTAGCGGAAAAAGACATATGCTTACTATTTGTGACATTTGCATTCATAGCACTAGATAACGAATCTTTAAAAGTCACTGTCTTCGCTTTATAGTTTGGTGTATCTACATTTGCTATATTTTGTGCTATAACCTTTTGTTTTTGATTAGAATAATTTATTGCATTTTCTAAGGTTGTTATTGTATTAGAAAAAAGATTCAATTTTTTACACCTCGAGAAACGAATTTTGAGAAAATTGTTGAATTTTGTTTTTTTGTGACGTTTTTTTTACATGATAGATTTAATTTTAATGAATTTGCAATAATATGTCTATGGAAAAGAGGATAATTTTAATGATGCTTTTTACCTATTTTAGTTCATAATTGACATAATTATTCCTAAAAACGGGTATGAGTTGGTGTTTTTCGAACCTTTACCGTTACTATTTTCATGGTTATTAGTTACTAATCGATATGATTAATTGGCTACGTAGACAAATATACATGTTGCTACTCTGTAATGTAAATGAAAAATAATTGGAAAATCCGCAGTTTTTGTCGAACGATAGCTAATAGTATAATCGAACCAACATGTTAATCTTTCTTCCTGCTCATATAACGCAAAAAAACCTTTCCAATGATTTGAAAAGGTTTTTTATCGTCATCTGTTTTATTAATGAATATTCAATAGATACTTTTTATTTATTTGTTTTTAATTTCTCAAGCTCTAATAAGAACTTGTCATTTAGCACTTTAATATAAGTACCTTTCATTCCTAAAGAACGCGACTCAATAACGCCAGCACTTTCTAATTTACGCAATGCATTTACAATCACAGATCTTGTAATACCAACACGGTCTGCAATTTTAGAAGCTACTAATAAACCTTCGTTACCATTTAACTCTTCAAAAATATGCTCGATTGCTTCTAATTCACTATAAGATAAAGAGCTGATCGCCATTTGAACAACAGCTTTGCTTCTTGCTTCTTCTTCGATTTCTTCTGCTTTTTCACGAAGAATTTCCATTCCAACTACTGTAGCACCATATTCTGCAAGAATTAAATCATCATCATGGAATTGTTCTTGTAATCTTGCAAGAATTAATGTTCCAAGTCTTTCGCCACCACCGATAATAGGTACAATGGTAGTAAGACCTTTCGCAAATAATTCTTTATTCTCAACTGGGAAAGCAGTATACTCACTTTCGATTTCTAAATTACTTGAAGTTGTTTGAATGTTAAACAAGCTATTTGTATATTCCTCTGGGAATTGGCGATCTTCAAGCATCTTTTTCATGCGATCATTTTCAATTTGCTGATTAACTGCAAACCCTAGTAATTTCCCTCTTCTGCTCACAACGAAAATATTTGCTTCGATAACGTCACTTAACGTTTCAGACATTTCCTTAAAGTTTACTGGCTTACCTGCAGCTCTTTGCAGCATTGCGTTTATTTTTCTTGTTTTCGTTAATAAATCCATTTCATATTCCTCCTGTTAACTCAAACCAACACTTGAAATAATCTATGTCTACTTATACCGTTACCTTTTCAGGAGTATATTTTAGTTCTACAAAATTATAGTATAAATTGACTTAAATCTTTATTTCTTGAGATGGCTCCTAACTTCTCCTCCACATACTTCGGAGTAATCGTTATTTTTTCCATTGTTATTTCTGGTGCTTCGAAAGACAAGTCTTCTAATAGTTTTTCTAGAATTGTATGAAGTCTACGCGCACCGATATTATCTGTATTTTGATTTACTTCATAAGCTACTTCAGCTATCTTACGAATAGCTTCGTCAGAAAATTCAATTTCTATACCTTCTGTTTGCAATAATGCTTGATATTGCTTAATCAATGCATTGTCTGGCTCCACAAGTATACGATAGAAATCATCTACTGTTAGTTTCGTAAGCTCAACACGAATCGGAAATCTTCCTTGTAATTCTGGGATTAAATCAGATGGCTTAGACATATGGAAAGCACCTGCAGCAATAAATAAGACATGATCCGTTTTAACCGAACCGTATTTTGTTACGACTGTCGATCCTTCCACTACAGGTAAAATGTCTCGCTGCACACCTTCTCTTGAAACATCCGCTGAAGAACTGCCATTTGACTTGCTAGCAATCTTATCGATTTCATCGATAAAGATTATACCCATTTGTTCTGCACGAACGAGAGCATCCTGTGTAACCTCGTCCATATCGATTAGTTTTTGCGCTTCTTCGTTTGTTAAAACGCTTCTTGCTTCTCTAACCGTTAATTTGCGCTTTTTCTTTTTCTTCGGCATAAAACTACTTAAGGCATCCTGCATATTCATTCCCATTTGCTCTATGCCAGAACCTTGAAGCATATCAAACATAGAAGGCTGTTGTTCTTCTACTTCTACCGTTACTACTTCGTCTTCTAGTTCGCCTAAGGCAAGCTTTTCTTTTACTATCTTTCTTTTTTCTGACTTACTAGTTTCTTCCACAGTTGACTCTTCTTCGTCTGTATCTGTAGCTCCACCGCCAAAAAGCATTTCCAAAGGATTCTTGTAGTTCGAGGTTTTCTTTGCAGCAGAAGGAACCAATAATTCAACAAGTCGATTATTTGCAGCAACTTCTGCTCTCTCTCTAACTTGAAACATCTTTTCTTCTTTCACTAAGCGTACAGATGTTTCAACAAGATCACGAACCATTGATTCTACATCACGTCCGACATAACCTACTTCCGTAAACTTAGTTGCTTCTACTTTAACAAATGGCGCGTTAACAATCTTAGCAATCCTTCTTGCTATTTCTGTTTTGCCGACACCAGTTGGCCCCATCATTAAAATATTTTTTGGATTGATTTCATCTCTAAGCTTTTCATCCAGCAAGCTTCTGCGAAAACGGTTTCTTAAAGCAACAGCAACTGCTTTTTTGGCATCCTTTTGTCCAACAATATATTGATCAAGGCGCTCTACTATTTGACGAGGTGTTAAACTAGCACTTTTTTGCATATTAAAAATCCTCCCCTATAATTCTTCCACGATGATATTATTATTTGTATACACACAAATTTCACCAGCAATCTTTAGAGCAGCCTTCGCAATGTCGTATGCAGAAAGATTATCTCCAGAATAAGTTTTGAGCGCTCTACCTGCAGCAAGTGCATAGTTTCCGCCAGAACCAATTGCAAGTATACCATCATCTGGTTCAATTACTTCGCCTGTTCCAGATACTAATAATAGGTCTGTTTCATTCATAACGATCAGCATCGCTTCCAGTTTTCTAAGAACTTTATCACTGCGCCATAGCTTCGCAAGCTCCACCGATGCACGCTGTAAGTTCCCATTAAACTCATCTAATTTCCCTTCAAATAGTTCGAAAAGGGTAAAGGCATCCGCAACTGATCCCGCAAATCCTGCAATTACTTTCCCGTTAAAAAGCTTTCTTACCTTCCGGGCAGTGTGTTTCATCACAACAGCATTCCCTAGTGTAACCTGACCATCACCGGACATTGCTGACTTCCCTTTATGTTTTACCGCAAAAATAGTTGTTGCATGAAATTGTGGCATTTCAGACATGTTACTTCCTCCTTATCCAAATGACTATGCCCTAGGATGATAAGACATATATGTCTTTTTTAAATACTCATTTGTTACATGAGTATATATTTGAGTTGATGTTAAAAATGCATGACCTAATAATTCTTGAACCGTTCTCATATCTGCACCATTTGCCAACAAATGAGTTGCAAATGAATGTCTCAATTTATGGGGATGAATTTTTCCCTGTGAGGATGAAGTATCCATCATTTTATTTAAGATATCACGAACTCCGTTATCTGTTAAAATTCCTCCGCGATAATTAACAAACAAATAAGAATGAGATGAATTATCTTTCATCAGTTTATTCCTACCAGTTTTTATGTACGCTTCAAGAGCTTGATGAGCAAAGCTACCAAATGGAACATAGCGCTCCTTTTGTCCTTTTCCCCTAACCAATACGGTAGAAACACTAAAATCAATATCGCTTAATTGAATTTTTGTACATTCTCCAACACGAATGCCTGTCGCATACAATAATTCAAGCAATGCTTTATTTCTTAGCCCAAGGGGTGTGTTTGTATCACATGATAAAAAGAGTTGCTGCAATTCTTCCTCATAGAAAAAATCAGGTAATCTCTTTTCCAGCTTAGGAATCGATACGGCAGAAAACGGATTATTGCCTACTTCCTTCTCCCTTAGCAAAAATCGATAAAAACTTCTCAAACTAGATATTTTCCGCGCAATCGTCTTTCTTGCTAATTGCTGTGAAAAAAGCTCTGTTAAGTATATTCTTACATCAGAAGGATTTACGTCATCTAACTTGTCTATTACTTGATCCTTCATAAAGCGAAAAAATTGGTCAATATCTTGCATATAAAATTCTATTGTATATGGTGAGTAATTTTTTTCAATCTGTAAATAGGTAATAAATGCCTGAACATGATTGTTTAATTCCTGTTTCATACCCTCACCTCACAATGGCTTCATCATATTATCATACTTTTTATCTACAAGCAATAAATTTACACATTTTTCACAAAGTTCCGAATTGTTTGTGACAATCCTTTCATTTCATGTTTATTTCTTCCTTTTCCCTTCGATTTGTAAAGCTAATCTTAAAATATAGGAACCATCCTTCTATTTAAAAGCAAGACATTTAAATAATCATGGAAAACACGAAAGACAATCGCAACTTTTATGAAGTCATTACTCATAGCATTTTACTATACGAATGAAAGAATGAAAAGTTTCTACTTCAAGAGAATAAATATTTTTTTATATAATCGAATTTCCACTACTTTTTCTTCCATATATATTATATTTAGGAAAATACACAAAAGATAATATGTTAGTAATTGACAAGAGAGTGAGCACATCACTCACCCTCGGAACCATTACTTTAATGTTATTTTCGAAGTAGATCGATTATCTTTATACGAAACCTCGTTAGCTTTGTGGCTCTTCTTTATAATCACAGTTTACGCACTGTACTTGAACCCCTTTTTTCAACTTCTTCTCTACTAACATGTTTTCGCATTTCGGACAAGGTCTTTGAAGTGGCTTATCCCATGAAATAAAATCACATTCCGGAAAACGATCGCAACCATAAAAGATTCTGCGCTTCTTACTTTTTCTTTCAATTATATTCCCTTCATGGCACTTCGGACATTTTACTCCAATATCCTTCACGATCGCTTTCGTATTTCTGCAATCCGGGAAATTGCTGCAAGCCATGAACTTTCCATATCGGCCCATTTTATAAACCATCGGATGTCCGCATTCTTCGCAATCCTCTCCTGCTGGTTCATCTTTTATTTCTATCGTCTGCATTTCTTGTTCAGCTACTTCTAATCTTTTCTCAAACGTTTGATAGAATTCATCAATTACTTTTACCCAATCGACTTTACCTGCCTCAATATTATCTAAATCTTGTTCCATATTGGCAGTAAATTCAATGTTTAATATTTCTGGGAAAAATTCCAAGATTAATTCTAAGACGATTTCTCCTAATTCAGTTGGAATAAATCGTTTATTATCAAGTGCTACATAACCCCGCTTTTGAATAGTATCAAGGGTTGGAGCAAATGTTGATGGTCTTCCTATACCTAATTCTTCTAGCGTTCTTACTAGTCTCGCTTCTGTATAACGTGGAGGTGGCTGGGTGAAATGCTGCTTTGTTTCAATATCTTTATTTAATACCGTGTCCCCTTCCTTTAAATCAGGAAGCTGGCGGTCTTTTTCATCAACGTTATCATCTGTGCCTTCCACATAAACTTTCATAAAGCCAGGGAACTTAATTTTTGAGCCGTTTGCACGGAATTTTACGTCGCCGTTTGATAGATCGACACTCATTGTATCCATTATAGCTGATGCCATTTGGCTAGCAATAAATCTTTCCCAAATCAACTTATATAACCGAAATTGATCTCGGGATAAAAATTCCTTTACCTTATTTGGCTCTCGACCAATGCTAGTTGGACGAACTGCTTCATGGGCATCTTGTACCTTTGCATTCTTTTTCTCTTTTTTCTTCTCGTCTCTTGTATATTCTTTCCCATAATTACTGTTTATAAATTCAAATGCTTCTCCTTGGGCAACCTCGGAAATTCTAGTTGAGTCGGTTCTCATATACGTAATTAAACCAACTGTTCCTTCTTTACCAAGATCTATTCCTTCATATAATTGCTGTGCTAACATCATTGTTTTCTTCGCACGGAAATTTAATTTACGGGCAGCTTCCTGTTGGAGAGATGATGTAGTAAATGGAACAGCGGGATTTCTCTTTCGTTCTTTTTTACTGACTTTATCTACTGTAAATTTATTATCTTTTAGTTGACTAGTTATTTTCTTAACATCTTCTTCTGAATGAAGTTCGATTTTCTCTCCATTTATTCCATAAAAGGATGCTTCAAAGTTATTTTTCCCTTTAATAAAGCTACCTTCAATAGACCAGTATTCTTCTGGTACAAATGCTTTGATTTCTCGCTCTCTTTCAATGATGAGACGTACAGCAACTGATTGTACTCTTCCTGCACTCAGTCCTTTTTTTACTTTTTTCCATAATAGCGGACTAATATTATATCCAACTAATCTGTCTAAAACCCTTCTTGCCTGCTGTGAATCCACTAAGTCCATATTAATCGCTCTTGGGTGCTTAAATGACTCTTTAATAGCGTCTTTTGTGATTTCATTGAAAACAACACGACAATCTGATTCAATGTCCACATTTAAGCTATTAGCTAAATGCCATGCAATTGCTTCCCCTTCGCGATCCGGGTCAGCTGCTAAATAAATTTTCTTCGCTTTTTTTGCTGCTGTTTTTAGATCCTTTAAAATAGGACCTTTTCCGCGGATTGTTATGTACTTTGGCTCAAATTGTTTTTCTATATCAACACCCATTTGACTTTTAGGTAAATCTCTAATATGTCCCATTGATGCTTTCACTTTAAATTTTTTTCCTAAATATCGTTCTATTGTCTTTGCTTTTGCTGGTGACTCAACGATTACTAAAAAATCTGACATCCACTGTCCTCCTTAAGAGGGATTTAAATATTCACTATTATTGTATACTATGTTTTGATTTGTCAAACATTCCGATAACTAGTAAACGTTTTCACTCTCTTTATTTATGTAAATTTTTCGGGTTAAATATCTATACGTTGCAAAATGTATAACAAATTTCTAAAAATAGCAATAGTTTTTTTTAAAGTTTCATGAATAATTCCTAATTTATGGAAAGATTATTTCTGCTTCTAATAGGGTTGCTTTCTAATTCCGCAGCTTGTGTCCACTTCACACAGTCTGCTCGAATGTACAAGTATTAACCGATAAAACAATTAAAATTTAAATAAAAAAAGATAATTCCTTAAATAATTTTATGTTTATAGCGTAACACTTTCCTTTCGCATTGAAAACTATTTTCATTTGCCTATTGTGATAATGATTATTTTTCAATTGATAAATAGAGATTAAAAACTATTTTTATATAAATAAATTAGAGGCTTTTACTTATTCTAAATGCTTCCATTCTTCTATTATATCATTCGCTACGAGTACGGGCTTTGCGCCTTGTTGGATCAATTCATTCGGGCCAACTGAATAGGGACTAAAGATATTTCCTGGTATAGCAAATACGTCTCGCCCTTCATTGACGGCAAAATTAGCGGTGATTAAGGAGCCACTTTTCTGCTTCGCTTCTACCACGAGGGTTCCGTTACTTAAGCCGCTAATAATGCGATTTCTCATTGGAAATTGCCATTTAAGTGGTTTTGTTAATGGGGGATATTCAGATAGCACGAGATGATCTTTCATCATTTCTCCGGCTAGCTCGCGGTTTTCTTTTGGATAAATATGAAAAAGGCCTCCCGCAATAACGCCAATTGTTTTACCCCCATGATCAATAGTAAGCTTATGGGCTATAGAATCTACCCCGTGGGCTAGACCACTTACTATGGTGATTTTCTCCTCTACTAGTTCTTTTAGAAGCTGTTGCATCACTTTCGTACTGTAGGTAGTAGCTAAACGGGAACCAACAATCGCTAGCTTTTTTTTCGATTGAAGCAAGGAAAGATCTCCTTTTGCATAAAGAACCCAAGGCGGCTGGTAGATTTCTTTTAGAAGGGGTGGATATAATGGATCAAAAAAAGGAATAGTGTGGATATGATTGTAACGATACTGGTTCATTAGCTCTTCCACATAATTCGAATGGATTGTTTCCACTATTTCCTTTTCAACATTAGGAGGTAACGAGGATAAAAAGGAAGGGATTTTATGCAACTGAAGAGTAGGATCTTCTTTCAGAAGACTCCCTATTATTTTCCAACTAATTCCTCGACAGTGATGTAGCTTAATTAATGTTTTGTTTACAATTTCCATCTTTTCTTCCTTTCACTTGTCTACTTTTTCACAAAAAATTAGCTAACATACAAAAGGAAGACGAAAAACACTTCATAAATAAGGAATTATCTTCCTTCATTATAAATAGTTTTTTGAATTATGCCTAGTATTCATTTTCACTGTTTGCATTTGTAAATCCGCAGATTACATATCTTCCTAACTAATCTTAAAAAAATATCACGAAAAAACCTAGCCTTATTTGCAAAATAAGACTAGATTTCTTTTTTATTTTGTAACTACTTCATGTGTTTTACATTTTTCGTATAAAGACTGCTCTTTTAATACCTCTATCAATGTAGCTCCCATATCAGATGGAGTTGGCGCTACTTTTATGCCACATTCTGATAGAACGCTAATTTTTTCGTCCGCCGTTCCTTTTCCACCTGAGATGATTGCACCAGCATGCCCCATTCGCTTACCTGGTGGTGCAGTGCGCCCGCCGATGAATCCTACTACCGGCTTCGTCATATTTGCTTTTACCCATCTTGCCGCTTCTTCTTCTGCAGTACCACCGATTTCTCCAATCATAATTACTGCATACGTATCTTCATCTTCATTAAATGCCTTTAGTGTATCAATAAAATCTGTTCCATTTACTGGATCTCCGCCAATTCCTACTGCAGTAGATTGGCCAATACCAGCCTGGGAAAGCTGATGAACAGCTTCATATGTTAAGGTACCTGAACGAGAAACAACCCCTACATGGCCCTTCTTATGGATATATCCTGGCATAATCCCAATCTTACATTCTTCAGGTGTAATTACCCCAGGACAGTTCGGACCTATTAATCTAGTCTTTTTCCCTTCCATATAGCGTTTTACTTTCACCATATCAAGAACAGGAATATGCTCTGTAATACAAATTACTAAATCAAGTTCTGCATCAACCGCTTCTAATATCGCATCTGCCGCAAATGGAGCTGGTACATAAATAACCGATGCATTTGCTTCCGTAACTTCTACAGCATCTTTCACGGTATTAAAAACAGGTACTCCTTCTACCGTTGTACCGCCTTTTCCTGGAGTTACGCCCCCAACGATCTTTGTACCATATTCAATCATTTGTGTTGTATGGAAAAGTGCTGTTGCACCAGTTATTCCTTGGACAAGGACCTTTGTATCTTTATTAATAAAAACACTCATGCTTAATTCCCTCCTTGTTCTACTAAGGTTACAATTTTCTCAGCACCATCAGCCATCGATTCTGCTGCTACAATATCCACACCTGATTCCCGAAGAATCTTTTTGCCTAAGTCTACGTTTGTTCCTTCTAGGCGAACAACAAGCGGCACATGAAGGCTGACCTGCTTTGCAGCTTCCACAATTCCTGTTGCGATAACATCACATTTCATAATGCCACCAAAAATATTAACAAAAATTCCCTTTACTTTTGAATCAGACAAAATGATTTTAAACGCTTCTGTTACTTTTTCTGCTGTTGCTCCGCCCCCAACATCTAAAAAGTTTGCCGGTTCTCCGCCATAATGCTTAACAATATCCATCGTTGCCATAGCAAGTCCAGCACCATTTACCATACAGCCAATATTTCCATTTAAGGCAATATAGCTTAGATCATATTTAGACGCTTCTAATTCTTTCTCGTTTTCTTCATCTAAATCTCTATACGCTACAATATCTTTATGTCTATAAAGGGCATTTGAATCAAAATTTAACTTTGCATCCAATGCCATAATATTTCCATCCTCTGTAAGCACAAGTGGATTAATTTCTGCAATCGAGCAGTCTTTGTCTACAAATACTTTATATAAACCAGTCATAAATGCAACTGCTTTATTTACTTGCTTGCTTGGGATATTAATTGCAAATGCAACCCGACGCGCTTGAAACGGAGTAAGACCAGTTACTGGATCAATAACTTCTTTGACAATTTTCTCTGGGTACTTCTCTGCGATTTCCTCAATTTCTGTACCACCCTCTTCAGATGCCATTAATACGATTCGAGATGTCGCACGGTCCACGACAAATCCTATGTAATATTCCTTCTTGATCCTGCAGCCTTCTTCAATTAATAATCGTTTTACTAATTTCCCTTCTGGTCCTGTTTGATGGGTAACTAATGTGCTGCCCAAAATATCTGATGCATATGTCTGTACTTCTTCCAAACTTTTCGCTACCTTTACTCCACCAGCTTTCCCTCGACCACCTGCATGGATTTGCGCTTTCACTACCCATACATCACTGTTTAATGTTTCTGCAGCTCGCACTGCCTCTTCTACTGTAAAAGCTACTTTTCCTTTTGGTACTGAGACGCCGTTTAATTCTAAAATCTCTTTCCCCTGATATTCATGAATATTCAAGCTTCCACACCCCTTTGATTTCCCTTTTTTGTAAAATTGGAGACAACTGCATGTATACATCTTATAACGAATGAATGAAATTTATTTCATTCTTTTTTGTTTTCTCCTTTTGACATAATAATCGTTTTCACTGTAGTAATAGGCTTTTCTTAAAGCGATTTACGATTTATTTGTCTATTTAGAAAAAACAAAAATATGGTCACGCTTTCATTTTAAATGAAAAAACCTTTCTTTGTCTATAAAAAAGGCTTTTATCTTTAAATATTTTACATTTAAAAATATTTTTTCTTCATTTTTTGCCTTTTGGAGCGTCTTTTTTCGCCGTTTCCTTCTCTAATGAATAAATATATGCAAACACTTCAGCAACTGCCATATATAAATCTTCTGGAATTTGTTCATTTATATTTAATTTACTTAAAAGTTCTACAAGCGAAGCATCTTCCTGAATCGGGATATTCTCTTTTTTCGCCCGTTCAAGTATTTGTTCAGCCACTAAGCCTTTCCCTTTTGCAATAACTGCAGGTGCTGAATATTTATGCTGCTCATAGGTTAACGCTATCGCTTCTTTTCGTTTTAAAGACTTAGGCTTATTCATATTTTAAGATCCACTCCTTTGTAACCATTTAGTCGCATTGCTTGCTGAGGGCTCCACATAGGCTTGTCTTCTTTTGTCAAAGGTCGCACATGAACTGTCATCAGTTTATAATCAAGCTCCCTAAGCCTTTCTTTTAAAGACTCTTCTGTATGTTTTATTATTGGCATTATTTCAGTTGCTTGATCATTAAGGATACTCATATTCATGATTCGGTTTTGGATATTTAAATCAATAACCGTATCCTTCATATGGGCAAGCTCTAAGTAAAAAAGGATGCGACAATAATTGCTATCCACTTTGCCATCTGCCGTTTTTCTGCCATTATACTGCATCGTTACATCCACCTGCTTGTTGAAAAAACGAAGGGGAATTTCTGTAACTAGCTGCATAATAGGACCAGTTTGCTGACTCATAAGCTGATAGCCTGTCACTTTATCAATCAATTGCCCTGTTGTCTCTTTCACAGCGATTGGAACGTCTTTTCCCATTAACTCTAGTAGCATGGGCTTTAGCATTTCCTGATGAAAGGCTTGTTCGTCTCCCATCGGAGTTCGTTTTAATAATCCAGCTTCATACGAATAGCCCATTTTATGAATGATAGTTTTTATCGTATCTACCATACTATCTTTGGAAAAATTTTCTCCCTCTGTTAAACTGGAAAGCAAATTGGTTAAGATTGGTTCCTTCACTTTATGTGCTGAAAGCTGGTGTTGCAACTCCTCTATCATGACACTAAATCCTTTATCTGATTGTAAGGATGAAAGACTAGAAAATACTTCTTTTGTTAGAGGCAGCTCTCTTTCAAGCATTTGGCCAATAATCGAAAGCTCTTGTTTTCCAAAAGAACTCGGTAGCCATTCTCTTACGTTTCCAATCGCTTCTTTCGTAATTGGTAGGTTATTAGAAAGTATATACTGAAGTAACATTCGATTTTCCTTTGAATTAGGAAGATTTAGCTGATGAAGCAATCCAGTCATATTTCCTTTTTCTGCTGGTGCTTCATTTGCTTGGGTTAATACTTTTAAAACTGGCTTATCATCCGTTATGGAAACTTGAAACCAATAACTTTGATCAACCGTCAATGGAATGGTTAGGTTGGCAAGCATTTTTTGCGATCCTATTTGTACCTCTGCCATTTGTTGAGGAAATAATTTAGACAATTTTCCATATACTAGTTGCCCATCTCTTAATTCGAGGGCTTTACTACTTAAAAGATTTTCTTGAAATAAATTTTGGACAATATGGTTAATATTCATCTTATTCCTCCTCTCTTCCTTCACAGAAATACAACCATTCCATTAGCTATTTTATATTCTCCACCATCTCTTTTACAGGGGAAAAACTCTTGCGATGGTGAATCGTAATACCACATTCATTAAGAGCTTCGAGATGTTCTTTTGTGCCATAGCCCATATTGCTTGCAAAATGATAATCTGGATAATCTTCATGTAACTCTTTCATCATGCGATCTCTCGTTACTTTTGCAATAATGCTTGCCGCAGCAATTGAAACACTTTTACTATCCCCTTTAATAAGGGACTGGCTAGGGTATGGAGTGGTTAATTTCATTGCATCAATAAGTAAGTAATCTGGCGTTTGGGAAAGCTCATTAATCGCTTCTAACATTCCCTTTTTTGTTGCTTGATAAATATTAATTCGATCTATTTCTGTAGGTGAGATTACTCCCACCCCTATCGAAATTGCCTCATTTTTAATGACCTCATAAAATAATTCTCTTTTTTTCTCTGACAATTTCTTTGAATCGTCGATACCAGGTAAGTAAAAACCTTCCGGAAGGATAACGGCCGCTGTGACAACAGGTCCAGCAAGCGGTCCACGACTTATTTTACTTTTTAAATTCATACATTCATCGAGTGACTAGACCCAAACGTATGACACCATTGGATTTTGACTTAAATATCAATAGGATTTTGTCTGAGTATGTTAGTTCTAATTTGTCTAAGTATAACCACGTAAACTCAGGTTATATTAAACGGTTTTTATACTAAAAATGTATGACTTTTTTTTTATTTATTGGAGAGTATGTTTAT